>CACDXJ010000001.1:0-257500 GCA_902556855.1 uncultured Pelagibacteraceae bacterium
CATATAATTATTTTATGAAAAACACTATTCAAGAAAAAACAAAATTAGTCAATTCTGTTTTTTCTAAGGTTTTTAAAAAATATGATTTGATGAATGATATTATGTCTTTTGGAATTCATCGGATTTGGAAAGAAAAATTTATTGACTGGATAAATCCTCAACCAAATACAAAACTAATTGATGTTGCATCTGGAACTGGGGATATAGTAAAAATTTTTTTAGAACGATCGAATATTTCTAATCAGGTTACTTGTATAGAACCAAATATTGAAATGTTAAAATTAGGCAAAATCAAGCTTAAAAAGTTTAATAACGTAAGCTGGATTAATTCATCAGCGGAACATATACCTTTAGAAGATAATACATTTGATTATTACACTATCAGTTATGGCATTAGAAATGTAACTGATATAAATCTTGCTTTAAAAGAGGCTAAAAGGGTTTTAAAACCAGGTGGAAGATTTATGTGTTTAGAGTTTTCAAAAATTGATAATGAAATGTTAAATTATATTTACAAACAATATTCTAAGACAATACCAATAATAGGTAAACTAGTAATAGGCTCCGATGAACCTTATAAATATTTAATAAACAGTATTGAAAGTTTTTTTACACAAAAAGAATTAGCTGATCTAATATCTAAAAATGGCTTTTCAAACGTAGAATATAGAAACCTTTCTAATGGTATTTCAGCAATTCACTCTGGATGGAAAATTTAAATGATAAATAGAATTTTTAAATTGTTTAAAATTGCCAGAAAATTATCAACCTCAGGTGCAATTGATACAATTAATGAAATTCACTCATTGCCTACATCAATTACAATATTTTTTCAATGCATTGCTTTTGGAGCTAGTTCAAAAAAAATAACTGAAAACAAAACCCCAGGGGAAAAACTTTGCATGGCGTTGCAAGGTATGGGCACAACTTTTATTAAACTAGGACAATTTTTAGCTACAAGACCTGACATTATTGGAGAGGAATTAGCAAGAGACTTGGAAAAATTACAAGATAAAGTCCCAGCTTTTGAGCTTCATGATGCAAAAAAAATAATTAAAAAGGAGATAGGAGATAATTACTTTAAAGATATAGTAGAAATAAGTGAACCTATTGCAGCAGCTTCTATCGCTCAAGTACACTTAGCTAAAATAAGATTAGCTAATAAAGAAAAAGAAGTTGCAATCAAGATATTAAGACCAGAAATTGAAAAATTATTTAATGAGGAATTAGATGCTTTAATGCTTTTTGCTTACATTATTGAAAGTTCTTTTTCTAAAGCGAAACGCCTAAGGTTAGTTGAGGTAGTTCATCTTTTAAGGGAAATTACTAACATAGAAATGGATCTGAGATTTGAGGCTGCAGCAGCTAATGAGCTCTATGAGAATACAAAAGATGACTTAGGGTTTAATGTTCCAAAAATTTATTGGAATTATACAACTAAAAAAATTTTAACATTAGATAAAGTTGATGGGTTTTCAATTAGAGAACAAGAAAAACTTGAAAAATTAGGTATTAACTTAAAAGGTCTTGCAGAAAATTTAATACAGTTTTTTTTAAAACAAGCTGTCAGAGATGGTTTTTTCCACGGGGATATGCATCAAGGGAATTTATTTGTAGATGAAAAAGGAAATATAATCCCTGTGGATTTTGGGATAATGGGACGTTTAGATAAAGATAATAGAAAATTTTTGGCAGAAATACTTTATGGTTTTATTCAACGTGATTATGTCAAGGTTGCTGAAGTTCATTTTCAAGCTGGTCTTGTGCCTCAAAATGCCTCGAAAGAAGAATTTGCTCAGGCATTAAGATCAGTTGGAGAGCCTATCTTCGGACAATCAATAAAGGATATATCAGGTGGGAACCTATTAGCACAATTATTTGAAATTACTGAAAAATTCAATATGCCTACACAGCCACCTTTACTTTTGTTACAAAAAACAATGGTGGTGGTAGAGGGTGTAGCTAGAAAACTTTATCCTGAAACTAATATATGGGAGGTGTCAAGACCAGTTCTTGAAGACTGGCTAAAGAATATGAAAAGTCCTAAATCAACTTTTGATAAGGCGATCAATACGTCGTCAGAAATAATTAAAAGAATACCGGATTTACCACAATTAATGGATAGGGCGGAATATGCTTTAAAATTAATGTCAGAAGGAAAATTAAATTTAGCTATAAGTGGAAGTAAAAATTTAGAAATTGAACAAATGAAGCTAAAAAATTTTAGAAATAATATAGTTATTAGTTTTTTTGGTATTGTAATTGTCTTTTTATTAGTATTTTAATTAATCATGTCTTTAAAAAATAAAAAAATACTTATTATTGTTGGAGGTGGAATAGCTGCCTATAAGTCATTAGATCTAATAAGACTGTTAAAAAAAAATAACAATGAAGTAAAGTCAATTTTAACAAAAAGTGGAAGAGAATTTGTTACTCCTTTATCAATTACAACTTTAACAAAAAGTAAAACCTTTGAAGATATATTTGATAAAAATTCTGAAGCAGAAATTGATCATATATCTTTGTCAAGATGGGCTGATATAATAATTGTCATGCCAACTACTGCTAACTTTATGACTAAGTTGAGTGCTGGCAAAGCAGAGGATCTGGCTACTACAGTAATTTTAGCTTCTAATAAAGATGTATTATTAGTTCCTGCCATGAACGTAAGAATGTGGTTACATAAAGCAACACAAATAAATTTAAAAACTTTACAAGATTTTGGTTATTTATTTATTGGTCCAGAAAAAGGTGAAATGGCGTGTGGTGAATATGGTGAGGGAAAAATGTCAAGCCCAAAACAAATCTTCTCTTTTTTGGAAAATTATTTTAAAAAAAGAAATTCAGTTAAGGAAAGGAAGCTTAAGGCTATAGTAACAGCAGGTCCAACGAGAGAATTTATAGATCCAGTAAGATATATTTCAAACGAGTCAAGTGGCAAACAGGGTTATGAAATAGCAGTAGCGCTCAGTAAAATGGGAGTAAAAACAACATTAATTTCAGGTCCCACTAACATTATTTTTCAGAAGGGAATTAGAACCAAGAAGATAACTACAGCTGAGGAGATGTTAGAAGAAGTAAAAAAATCTTTGCCTGTGGATATAGCTATATGTGCTGCTGCTGTATCTGACTTTAAACCTATTAGCAAAAGTACAAGCAAATTAAAAAAAAATCAGGATAATCTAAACTCCATAAAATTGAAAAAAAATAAAGATATTGTTGAGTATCTAGGTAAGAACAATAAATTTAGACCTAAGCTTGTGGTAGGATTCGCTGCTGAAACAGAAAATTTAAATAAAAATGCTTTTACAAAAATGAAAGAAAAAAATTGCGATTTGATTATTGCTAATGATGTTTCTGAAGCAGATAAAGGATTTAATTCAGATTTCAATAAAGTAAATATAATTAGTAATAACGGTAAAATTATACAAATAAAAAAAAATAAAAAAAGCTATATAGCTCACAAAATTGTAGAAGTTGTTTTAAATAAATTTTTTGTTGATGACAGAAATTTTAATTAAAAGATTATCAAAAAATATTGATCTACCTAAGTATGAAACTAATGGTTCATCTGGTATGGATCTTGCGGCAAATATTGAAAATTCTATTCAAATCGAACCGGGAAAAACGTCAATTGTTCCAACGGGGATTTCGTTATCTATACCTAAAGATTTTGAGATACAAATTAGGCCTAGGTCTGGATTAGCCGCAAAAAATCAAATTTCTGTGCTAAATACTCCAGGGACCATAGATTCTGATTACAGGGGTGAAATAAAAGTTATAATGATAAATTTAGGCAGTAAAACTTTTACAATTACTAAGGGGTTGAGAATCGCCCAAATGGTTTTATGTCCAATAGTGAAGGCTAAACTCAAAGAAGTTGAAAGTTTAGACGGAACTAAGAGAGGTGCAGGAGGTTTTGGTTCTACAGGAATTAATTAATTCATGAGTACTCACATTGAAAGTTTTAAAAGATTTGAAAAACAAATAATCTTAAAAAATATTGGTATAAATGGTCAAAAAAAAATCTTTAAGTCTAAAGTATTAATAATTGGTATTGGAGGTTTGGGATGTCCACTTTTAACATACCTTGCTGCATCTGGAGTTGGCACTATTGGAATCGTAGATCACGATAAAGTTGAAATTAGTAACCTAAATAGACAAACACTCTTTGAAACAAGTGACATAGGTAAATTTAAAGTTACAAGTGCAAAAAATAAAATTACTAAAATAAATAATAAAATTAAAATACTTTCGTACAGAAAAAAAATAAATATTAAGAATATTAGTTCTATTATAAAAAGATATGATATTATTTGTGATGGCACTGATAACTTTAAAACGCGTTACTTAATTAATGATCAATGTAAAAAAGGCAAAAAAATTTTAATTTCTGCTGCAATTAATAAATTCGACGGGCAACTTTATAAATTTAATTTTAGAAAAAAAACTTCTTGTTATAGATGTTTTATGCCTGAAATGCCTAGATCAGAAAATAATTGTCAAACAGATGGTATTTTTTCACCTGTAGCTGGAGTTTTAGGATCTCTTCAGGCAAATGAGGTATTAAAAACAATTTTAGGTTTCAATGAAGATTTTAATAACAAAATGATTATTTTTGACTCTTTTAAAACCAATTTTAGAAAAGTAAAATTAAGTTATAATATTAATTGTAAAAATAAATGCTCAAAAAATTGATTTTTATTATATTATTTTTTTTTTCTTTCCAAAGTATTAATGCAGAAGAATATTTCCTCACTTTAAGGAATGAAAAAGTAAATTTAAGACAAGGACCGTCATTCGATTACCCTATAAAATTATTTTATAAAAAAAGATATTTACCTGTTTTAATACAAGATAAGTATGAAAATTTTAGAAAAATTAGAGATCATGAAAATAATTCTGGTTGGATACATATATCACAGTTATCTAAAAAAAAAGCAGCGATAGTTATAGATCAACAAACTTACATTTACTCAGGAAACACTATTTATTCAAAACCTTTGGCTATTGCAGAAGTTGGAAAACATTTGTTAATAAAAAAATGTAAAGATCAATGGTGTAAAATTAAACTCAGTAACTTCAAAGGGTGGATTAAAAAAGATAGCTTGTGGGGATTGTTATAATTTTACTTTTTGAAATTAGCGGACCAAATTTTATCTAAGATGTAATACCAAAATCCATTAATCGTTGGTTCTACCAAAGCTACTAATCCTGCTTCCCATAAGCTTGCGCCCGTTAGTACTGAGACAACTGTCATTGCTATTATGATGTGTCCAGCAGTATAAACAAGTGCTCTTCCTACACTCGTGCTCGCTACAACTTTGAATATGCCGCTAGTAAACTCCGTCATAAAATCCTCTTACTAATAAATTGCTTTTTTGAAAGGATTTTCCAATACACAAGCAACTAAATGAATTCTATCTTGCTCTCCACCATTAAAAAAATTGTGATATTTTGTATTATTAGTGATAGTTACTGATCCATCTGCAGGCATGTGTCTGCAAACCTCGTCTATAACCATTCTGCAACCTTTATTTGTTATAATTGGTATGTGCAATCTTGGTTCTGGGTCTCTGTGCCAGCTTAAAGTTGATCTAGGTTCCTTTAATAAAATTCTAACTCTTCCTAATTTAAAATGCTTTCTAATGACATTGTAAACTTCTTCAAAATAGGTTCCTTTAAATTCTGGTACAATCTCAGTGTACTTTGACTCATCTATAGGTTTGTCTCTCTCGATCTCTTTTCCCTCTTCATCAGGAATCGTCCAATAAGTACCTCTTACATTATGACCTTCGGTAGAGGATTTATCACCTGGAATTTGATTTAAAGCAATCGCACCAAAATTTGTGATACCAAGTGTGTTAAATTTCTTTTTTTTGAGAATTAAATTAAAATCAGCTCTTAATTTTTCAATATCAAATTTAAGGTTTGGAACAATAAAAAAATCATCCTTAATATTTTGATTAAGGGTTTCTAAATTTTTTGATGATTTAACAATTTCCATATTAATTTAACTTTTTTAAATCTACCCTATCAGCGTTCATTATTTTAGTCCATATTGATACAAAATCCTTTACGAACTTTTCTTTATTATCATCTTGAGCATATATCTCAGCATAAGATCGCAGTATAGAGTTAGAACCAAAAACTAAATCAGCTCTAGATGCTGTATACTTTATCTTTTTTGTTTTACGATCAATGATATCATAAGAGTTCTTGCCTGTTGGTTTCCATATAAATTTCATATCAACTAAGTTTAGAAAGAAATCATTTGTTAAAGCACCTACTTTATCAGTGAATACACCTTTGTTTTTAGACGACTCATGGTTTGTTCCCAAAACTCTCATTCCTCCAACTAAACAAGTCATTTCTTGTGCTGTTAGTCCCATCAGTGATGCTCTTTCTAACAAAAGTTCCTCTGGCATTACCGAGTAATCTGATTTTACAAAGTTTCTAAATCCATCATGTAAAGGTTCTAACCACTTAAAATTTCTAAATTCAGTTTGTTCTTGAGTAGAATCTCCTCTTCCAGGACTAAATGGAACTTTCACTTTTGAACCACCTTTTTTTATTGCATTTTCTAAACCTACGTTACCTGCTAGAACAATTGTATCTGCAATAGACGCGCCTGTTTTTTTTGCAATACCTTCTAAAACTTTAAGTACTTTAGATAGTCTTTTAGGTTCGTTGGCTTCCCAGTTTTTCATTGGCTCTAAACGGATTCTTGCACCGTTTGCACCACCTCTTTTGTCAGTTCTTCTATATGTTCTTGCACTATCCCAAGCAGTAGCTATTAGATCACTATTGCTCAACTTACTTGCTGCAATCATTTTCTTAACTTTGTCTACGTTATATTTCTTTTTAGATGGTTTTACATTGCCCTGCCAAACAAGATCTTCTTTTGGTGCCCAAGGACCAATGTAGTTTTCTTTATTACCCATTGTTCTATGTGTTAACTTAAACCAAGCTCTAGCAAATGAGTCTTCAAAAAACTTTGGATCTTTGTAAAATCTTTCAGAGATTTTTCTATATTCAGGATCCATTGCCATAGCCATATCAGCATCAGTGAACATAATTCTTGCTTTCTTTGTGGGGTCACCTAAATCAACTGGTTTCTTTTCTTCCTCTAGATTTATAGGTTCCCATTGCCAAGCTCCTGCTGGACTTTTTTTACTTTCCCATTCATAGTTGAGCAAAAGATCTAAATACTGGTGATCCCATTTATCTGGATTTGTTGTCCAAGCGCCTTCAAGACCTGAAGTAATTTGATTTACACCTGTACCACCATTTTTTAGTATCCAACCAAAACCTTGTTCGTGAATATCAGCTCCAGCTGGTTCCGGTCCTAAATTTTTAGGGTTTCCATTTCCGTGGGCTCTTCCTATTGAGTGACCACCTACAGTTAGTGCAGCTGTTTCCACATCGTTCATGCCCATTCGTCCAAAAGTTTCTCTAACATCCATTGCAGTCCTAATCGGATCTGGTTTTCCTTCAACTCCTTCGGGATTAACGTAAACTAATTGAAAGTGAGATGCTGCTAGTGGTGCTTCTAATGAAGAACGATCTTGCGGGTCACCATATCTATTTACGGCTAATGGGACTGTTTCTTTTCCCCAGTAAACATCTTTTTCAGGTCCCCAGATATCTTCTCTTCCAAATGAGAAACCAAAAGTTTTAAAACCAGCTTTTTCATAAGCCATGGTTCCAGCTAAAACCATTAAATCTGACCAGCTTAATTTATTTCCATATTTTTTTTTAATTGGCCACAAAAGTCGTCTTGCTTTATCTAAATTTGTATTATCTGGCCATGAGTCTTGAGGAGAAAATCTATGAGAACCAACATTTGGTCTACCATCAAATTCCCTGTAAGTTCCTACCTGGTGCCATGTAAGTCTTACCATTAGACCAGTATAACTTCCTAAATCTGCTGGCCACCATTCCTGGCTATCCGTCATTAATTTTAACAAATCTTTTTTTAAAGCCTTAAAATTTAATTTTTTTACCTCTTTTTTATAATTAAAACCTGGCAGAGGATTAGTTTTAGTATCATGTTGATGTAAAATATCTAAATTAATGCTGTTTGGCCAAAGTCTTGAAGTGTTTGATTCTCCTGCTTTAGTCACACCTCCGTGCATCACCGGGCATTTTCCGTTACTTTCTTTTTTATATTCTACACTCATATTAAATATATTTAGTTTATAATGGTTCTAAAGTAAAAAACAAGTGACAAACTGTCAATTTTTCAAATTTATAAATACCTCTACATTTTTAATTTTTTTACCATTTGGTGCCTTAGGAATTTTTTGAATAATTATTTCATTTTCGTCTATATCAATTAATTCTGATGTTTCGCTGTCGTAAAAATGATGATGATTAGTAACATTTGTATCAAAATATGTTTTTTTTCCTCTAACTTCAACCTCACTTAAATGACCAGCATTTTTAAAAGCATGAACAGTGTTATAAATCGTGGCTAAAGCAAATTTAGAAGTTGTTTTTTTTGATAAAAGTTTATCTAAACTTTCAACTGTGAAATGGAAAGTTTTATCTCGTTCAAATAAAAATTTAGCTATTTCTACTCTCTGTTTAGTTGGTCTTAAACCTGACGATCTTAATTTTTTAAAAATATCAATTTTATTCATGTTTTTTGTGTTTTTTAGCTAGTTTATAATCATTCTAAAACACAAATATATATGAAACTTTTGCTAAATCAAGTAAAACAGTTTCTAAATCATGCAAAAAAATAGCTACAATTATGATGATCTAATTTCGTGTGGAGAGGGAAAATTGTTTGGTGAGGGTAATGCTAAACTACCGTTACCGCCAATGTTAATGTTTGATAGGATTACTGAAATTAGTAAAGATACTGGTGAATTTAAGAAGGGTTTTATAAAAGCTGAACTTGATATCAAAGATAACTTGTGGTTCTTTGATTGTCATTTTAGAAAAGATCCGGTTATGCCAGGTTGTTTAGGGTTAGACGCTATGTGGCAATTAGTTGGTTTTTATTTAGGATGGATAGGAGAGCCTGGAAAAGGAAGAGCTTTGGGTGTAAATTCAGTTAAATTTACTGGAGAGGTGTTAAAAAATATAAAATTAGCAACCTATGAAATTAATATGAAAAGAATTTTAAAGAAAGAAGGGACAGTTGTAGGATTAGCAAATGGAATTTTAAGTGCTGATGGAAAAATAATTTATAGAGCAGAGAATTTAAAAGTAGGTTTATTTAAGTCATGAAAAGAGTAGTCGTAACTGGTATTGGAGTTGTTTCTTGTTTAGGTAATAATCAAGAGGAAGTTTATCAATCACTATTAAATTCTAAGTCGGGTATAACATTTTCAGAGGAATATAAAGAGTATAACCTTAAAAGCCACGTTCATGGTAAACCTAATATAAAACTCGAAGACCACGTAGATAGAAAATTTATCAGATTTATGGGTCCGGGATCTGCTTACAATTATATTTCTATGAATGAGGCAGTGAAAGACTCTGGTTTAGATGAAAAAGATATAAGTAATATTTCTACAGGAATGATTATGGGATCTGGAGGTCCATCGATTGAAAACGTAATATTAGCCGCAGACAAAACAAGAGAAAAAAGTCCTAAAAGGATGGGACCATTTGTAGTGCCAAGGACTATGTCAAGTACTGCTTCGGCTACTTTAGCTGTACCTTTTAAAATAAAGGGAGTTAACTATACTATAAGTTCAGCATGTGCCACTAGCGGTCATTGTATAGGGAATGCAATGGAATTAATACAGCTGGGCAAGCAAAAAATTATTTTTGCAGGCGGTAGTGACGAAGTTCATTTTGCTATGACTGCTATGTTTGATGCAATGACAGCACTTTCATCTAAATATAATGATACCCCGATGAAGGCATCTAGACCTTATGATAAAACTAGAGATGGATTTGTTATTTCAGGGGGTGGGGGTGTTTTAGTTTTGGAGGAATACGAGCATGCTAAAGCTAGAGGTGCTAAGATATATGCAGAATTAACTGGATACGGAGCAACATCTGATGGATATGATATGGTTGCGCCTTCAGGCGAAGGTGCAGTCAGATGTATGCAAATGGCTCTTAGTACAGCAAAAAATAAAATTGATTATATAAATACTCATGGAACTTCAACACCAGTAGGTGATATAACTGAACTGAAAGCTGTAGGAGAAGTATTTAAAGAATATAAACCAAAAATTAGTTCTACAAAATCACTAGCGGGACATTCTTTAGGAGCTACTTCTGTTCATGAAGCTGTTTACAGCTTAATAATGATGAAAAATAACTTTATTGCAGCGTCTGCTAATATTACCGACATGGACGAGGAGGCAAAGAAATATCCAATAGTTACAAAAGTTGAAAAAGAGTTAAAATTAAACTCTGTAATGTCAAACAGTTTTGGTTTCGGTGGAACTAATGCTACTTTAGTTTTTGAGAAAGTGTCATAATGAATTTGATGAAAGGTAAAAAAGGTTTAGTAATGGGTGTTGCAAATGAACGCTCAATAGCTTGGGGGATATCACAAAAACTTTCTGAAGCTGGTGCGGAATTAGCTTTTACTTATTTAGGTGAAGCTTTAAAAAAAAGAGTTCTCCCTTTAGCAGAAAAATTAAATTCGAATATTACATTTAGTTGTGATGTGGAAAAAAAAGCTGATGTAACCAAACTTTTCAGTGACATAAAAGAAAAATGGGGTCAAATTGATTTTATAGTTCATGCTGTCGCTTTTTCGGATAAATCAGAACTATCAGGAGAGTATTTAAATACAACAAGAGATAACTTTCTGAGAAGTATGTTAATTTCATGTTTCTCATTCACAGAAATTTCAAAAGAGGCATCTAAAATTATGAAAGATGGTGGAAGTTTACTAACTTTAACATACGAGTCTACTAAAGCGATTCCTAACTATAATGTTATGGGAGTTTGCAAATCAGCACTTGAAGCTAGTGTTAAATATTTAGCTAGAGATTTAGGAAAAAAAAAGATACGTGTTAATGCAATTAGTGCTGGACCAATTAAAACCTTAGCTGCTTCAGCTATTGGCGATGCTAAATTTTTATATAAATGGAACGAGGATCATTCTTTTTTAAAAAGAAATGTAGATATTCACGATGTAGGTAACTCTGCTCTTTATTTACTTAGTGATCTTGCTGCAGGAGTAACAGGAGAAATTCATTACGTAGATGCTGGATATAATAAAGTTGGAATGCCAGATCCTAAAAATATTACTTAAACAATCTTACTGTTTTAAGTGTTTTTTCAACAAGATAATTTGTAACATTCTGGATAGGGTTAGGATTTGTAATATTTATTATATAATTTAAATCAACTATTTTTTTGTGATGTTTAATGATAAAATTTTCGAATCTTTCAAAATCTTGATAATTCCAATAGTTAATATGCAGTTGAGTAGACTGAATACCAAATGGTAGAAATATTTCCCTGTAAAAGAGTTGAGGTATAAACAGCAATTTATTTTTGTAAAAAGGAAATAAACCATATCCATCAATAATTATTCTTATATTCTTTTTTTTTAAAACCTCTAATGTATTCTCATCATAGATATGATTAGGTGCAAAAAAACTTCTTATTTTAATATTTCTTTTTTCAAACTCAGACAAACCTGTTTCAATTTTATTTAATTGTGTTGAATAATCTAATCCATAAAATTCAGAATTTCCTCCATAGTTAAAGATATCTTTTTTATCAGACTTTTGAGTATATAGATGGTTACATCCATGCATCGTAATTTCCCAACCTTTATTTTTCCAGTCTTGAACTTTTTCCCAAAAAAATTCTGTCTTTGGATATATTAATAACTCAGGATCTTTGTTAATTGGAATAACGCCTAAAAGTGGTTTAATTTTATACTTATCAAATAATAATTCACACTTATCCATTAACTCCCAGTTCATATTTTCACAAATATCATCCATTCGGATAAGTAATCCGGTATATTTAGAAAAAATTTTATTTATTGAATTAAACATAATTATTTATATTTTATCTTACAGTGAATAAATTTCATATAAAAAAAATATCTGAAATAGATCAAAATAAACTATATAAATTTTATCAGAATTCTTTTAATTACAAAAATTCCGATCTACACATTTTTAATTGGAGATATAGATTAGGATTTAGAAATTTTGAACCTCTTGTATTGGAGATTGATGACGAAATATGTGGTCATGCTGGTCTAATAGCAAATGATTTCAAAATTAAAGATGAAATTAAGACTGGAATATGGTTCACAGATTTTTATATAAATAAAAATTATAGATCTTTAGGATACGGTAAATTGCTTACTCAAGCTTGGATGAAAATTTGTCCAATACAAGTAACAATTTGCAATGAAACTTCTTTGAAAATTTTTAAAAAACTAAGCTGGTCATATAATAATAGATTCATAAGAAATTTAAAAATTTCTAATTATTTTAGTCTAATACCAACTTTTAAAAAATCTGATTTAATAAATATTACTACAATAAACTCAAAAGATTTAATGCTCAGAGAAATAGATAACCATACTATCTCCATATTAGCTAGAGAAAGTGAAAATTTTTTGTCAAAGAAATCATTTGCAATTGTTAGAGATGAAAATTGGTTCAAGTGGAGAATTTTAGATTGTCCTTATAAAAAGAATATTTTTATTTTCAATTATAAAGGTACAGATATTATTATAGAAGTAAAATTGAAATATAAATTTAAAATCCTAAATATTATTTATATTTCAAAACCAATTGAAATAAATTTTTTAGGTCTCTTTTCGAAGTTTATTAAAAAAAATAATATCAATTTTATAAGTTATATTTCTAATAATAAAAAATTATTAAATATTAATTTACCCTGGAGTAGAAAATTAAATTTTGCTTTTTACTCTGAAAATTCTTCGATCAAAAGTTTAATCGATAGAGACTTTGATGATTTACAATACATTGATAGTGATATCGATTTTATTTAAATTAAGCAGAAGCTTGCTTCATTGATAATTTTACTTTTCCTCTATCAAATCCAACAACTTTTACAGAAACTTCGTCGCCTTCTTTTACAACATCAGCAACTTTCGCGACACGCTTATCAGCTAACTCTGAAATATGAACAAGACCATCTTGCTTGCCTAAAAAATTAACGAAAGCTCCAAACTCCATAATTTTTACCACTTTCCCTTTATAAATTTTTCCCATTTCAGGTTTAGCAATTAAATTTTTTATATATTCAATGGCTTTATTTCTTGATGCTTCGTCAGGTGCTGCTACAGTTACATCTCCATTATCTTTTACATCGACTTTTGCACCAGATGTCTCAACAATTTCCCTTATTGTTGCTCCACCTTTTCCAATAACTGTTGCTATATCTTTTTTGTCTACTTTAATCGTTTCCATTTTCGGCGTATGTTTTGAGAATTCTTTTCTTGAAGTTTTTATAGCTTTATTCATCTCGTTAAGGATATGCTCTCTTCCGCCTTTTGCTTGATCTAAAGCTTTTTCCATAATTTCAAAAGTTATACCCGTTATTTTAATGTCCATTTGAAGTGAAGTAATACCGTTTTTAGTTCCAGCTACTTTAAAATCCATATCTCCTAAATGATCCTCATCTCCTAAAATGTCGGAGAGCACTGAAAATTTATCTCCCTCCTTAATTAAACCCATAGCTATTCCTGCTACTGGTTCTTTGATTGGTACTCCAGCATCCATCAATGATAATGACGTACCACAAACCGTTGCCATAGAAGAAGATCCGTTTGACTCTGTAATCTCTGAAACTACTCTTAATGTATAAGGGAAATTTTCTTTTAAAGGTAAAGATGAATTTATAGCTCTCCATGCCAGTTTACCGTGTCCAATTTCTCTTCTTCCGGTTCCAATTCTTCCACATTCTCCAACAGAAAAAGGTGGAAAGTTGTAGTGAAGCATAAAATTCGATCTTTGCATTCCATCTAAGCTTTCAAGCCTTTGTTCATCCTCTGTCATTCCAAGTGTAGTTACTACGAGGGCTTGAGTTTCACCTCTAGTAAAAATAGCGGACCCATGCGTTCTTGGTAAAACTCCTACTTCACACTTAATCTGTCTCACATCAGCTAGTCCTCTTCCATCTATTCTCTTCTTATCTTTCAAGATTGCAGTTCTAACGATATCTTTTTCTAAAGATTTAAGTTGGGACATAACTTGATTTTCTGTGATACTTTCATCCGAAGCAAACATTTCCTTACATTGAGTCTCTACTTCAGAAATAGCGGAAGATCTTTTTTTCTTATCAATTTCTTTAAAAGCACTTCTTAAGTTACTTTCAAATTTTTCAGCAATTCTCTTTTTGATTTCAGAATGGTCGACCTCCACCACTTCCCATTTGGGTTTACCAGCTTTTTTTGCCAATTTTTCAATCGCCTCAATTATTGGAACAAACTTTTCATGGCCAAATTTTACAGCATCTAACATTATTTTTTCAGTCAAACCTGATGTTTCAGACTCAACCATTAAAACGGCTTCTTTGGTTCCTGCAACGACTAGATCTAATTCTGAACCTTTTAATTCCTCAACAGAGGGATTTAATAAAAATTTGCCATCTTTATATCCCACTCTACTCGCTGCTATAGGCCCTTGAAATGGCAGCCCAGAGACTGCTAATGCAGCTGATGAAGCGATTATAGATAAAACATCTGGTTGATTTTCAGGGTCGTAAGATAAAACTGTTGGAAGGACTTGTACTTCGTTCATGAATCCAGATGGAAATAATGGTCTAATAGGTCTGTCTATTAATCTAGAGATTAATGTTTCTGCTTCAGTTGGCCTTGCTTCTCTCTTAAAATATCCACCTGGGATTTTACCAGCTGCATAATATTTTTCTTGATAATTTACTGATAATGGAAAATAGTCTTGATCTTCTGCAACTTTTTTAGCTCCAACAGCTGTAGCTATTACAACAGTTTCCCCTAGACTCGCGATTATTGCTCCATCAGCTTGACGAGCAACTTTTCCTGTTTCTAAAGTTAATTTTTTACCATTAACTTCTATTTCTTCCTTATGAATTTTGAACATTATTTCCTTAAATTTAATTGTTTAATAACTTTTTGGTAGGACTCAGTATTTTTCTTTTTTAAATAAGCCAAAAGTTTTTTTCTCTTATTTACAGATTTGTTTAATCCTACTGTAGAATGTTTGTCTTTTTTTGATTTTTTAAAATGTTCTGACAATTTTGAAATTTTGTCAGTAAGCAAACCAATTTGTATTTCGGTTGAACCTACATCATTTTCGTGAGTGGCTAGTGATTTAATTATATCTTTTTTTTTCTTTATCATAATCTTTATTTTTCTTAATTATCCTCTCAATCTTTTCAGCATATTCAAAAGAGTTATCTTCAACAAATGTGAGTTTAGGAAGAAACTTAATGTCTAGCCTTTTAGACAGAGCTCTTCTAACAAGATGTGAGTATTCCGTCAAGATCCTAACTGTTTCTTTAGTATTTATACCTCCAAGGGGTATAACATAAACTCTCGCTGTCTTTAAATCTGGTGTCATCCTGACTTCTGTGACTGTTATTAGTTTTGAGTTAATAGACGGTATTTTAGCCTCATTTCTAATGAAGAGTTCACCTAAATTTTGTTTAACTAACTCTCCAACTCTTAACTGTCTTTGACTGAAAGGCCTTTGTGAAATTTGATCACCCATTATATTGACCTTTGGATTTTTTCAGCTAGATAGGACTCGATTACATCTTTTTCTTTAAAATCAATAAAATCTTTAATGCTTATTCCACATTCAAGACCGGTACCCACTTCCTTCACCTGATTTTTTTCTCTAAATATCGAGAGTATTTCACCACTATAAACTACTACTCCATCTCTAATAACTCTAGCTTTTGATTTACTTTTTATTTCACCACTTATCACTTTAGATCCTGCAATTTTTCCAGCGTTAGAAACTTTGAAAATTTTCTGGATTTCTGCGCTTCCTAAAACAGTTTCCTTTATATCCGGTTCCAATAGGCCTGATAAAGATTTTTCAATATAATCTAGTGCCTCGTAGATAATATTAAAAAATTTTATATCAATTTTTTGCTCTTCTGCTAATTTTTTTGCTTCACGGTTTGGTTTTACATTAAAACCTATTAAAATAGCATTTGAGGCTTTTGCCAAGGATACGTCTGTCTCGTTTATCATGCCTATATCAGATAATATAATTTTCGCCTCAACTTCTTTATGGCTAATATTATTGATTGCCATTTTTAAAGCTTCACTCGATCCCTGAACATCAGACTTTATTACAATATTTAATTCCTCTTTATTTTTAGTATTTTCAAATAGAGTTGTTTTATCTTTAACAGTAACTTGTTTATTTTTAATTGTATTATTCTTTCTAAATTCAGCTAAACGTTTAGCCTCCTCCTCATTTTCAGTTACTATAAATTCTGCTCCTGCATAAGCAGAACTATTCATTCCTAAAATTTCTACTGGCATAGAAGGAAAGGCCTCGTTTATCACTTTTCCATCGTGGTTTATCATGGCTCTTACTTTTCCCCAAGTATCCCCACAAATGAAATGATCACCCCTCTTTAAATTGCCGTTATTAAGTAATATCGTTGAAACTGGTCCTTTGCCTTTGTCAATTTTTGACTCTATCACTACACCTTTGGCTTTATCAGTGTATGAAGCTTTCAAATCTAACATCTCCGCTTGAAGCAATATACTGTCTTTGAGTTTATCTAAATTCATTTTTTTTAAAGCAGATACTTCTACAAATAATGTATCACCACTTAAATCTTCCGAGATTAGCTCAAACTGCATCATTTCATTTTTAATTTTAGTAATATTTTTTTCTGGAAGGTCGCATTTATTTATTGCTACAATAATTGGAACTTTAGCTGCTTTCGCGTGTTTAATTGCTTCTATGGTTTGTGGTTTTATTCCATCATCAGCTGCTACTACCAAGACTACAATATCAGTTATTTTTGAGCCTCGAGCTCTCATTTCGGTAAAAGCAGCATGACCTGGCGTATCGATGAATGTTATTAATTTTTCTTTACTCGTAGTAACTTGGTAAGCACCAATATGTTGAGTTATACCTCCATGTTCTCCAGAAACAACGTTTGTCTCTCTAAGCGCATCAAGTAAAGAAGTTTTCCCATGATCCACATGTCCCATAATTGTTACTACCGGAGGTCTAACTTTTACTTCTCCGCTAAATTTTTCTTTAATTTTACTTGATGCTACTGACGGCTGATCCTCTAAAATAGGATTATGTCCAAACTCTTTAACAATATATTCCGCAGTATCTTTATCAATATTGTGATTAATTGTAGCTACAACCTTCATATTGAATAAAAATTTAATAATCTCACTAGATTTTTCTGCCATTCTATTTGATAGCTCTTGTATTGTTATCTGTTCAGGAATTTTCACTTCTCTAATAACTTTTTTAAATTCTTTTTTATCTTCTCCTTCAGGTTTATTTTTTTTCTGTTTCAATCTTGCTCTTTTAACTGATGCTAAGCTTCTTTGTTTTATCTCAATTTCTTCAACATTTAAGGCTCTAGACACTGTTAATTTAAAATCTCTTTTATCTACTGGAGTTTTTAATTTTAATTTACTTTTTCCGACAGGCTTATTATCTTTTTTAATAAAATCTTTAGTCGCTTGCTGCTCAATAAATTTTCTAGCAAAATTTTTTTTCCTATTTTCTTGAGTTATATCAGTATTATTTAATTGATTAGTCCTATTAAAGGATTTATTTGCTTTAAATGGTTTTTTTTTCTCGATTGAAAATGATTTTTTTCCTGATGATGATATTGAAGTAGTATCAATTTTTTTCTTTAAGCTGGATGAAATAGTAAGTGTCTTTTTTTTGTTTTTATCCATAACATTATTTGTAAACTATCTCTCTAGCTGACATAATCAACTCGTCAGCTTCTTTTCTAGATAGTGAAAACTCCTCTAAGTATCCGTTTATTCTAATTTTTTTGCCTTTAATTTCGTCAAAACCACCGATTAATTCATCTGATGAAAGATCGGCAAAATCACTTAACTTCTTAATATTTTTTTGCCCTAATATTACAAGCATACCTTGAGTCATTCCTTTTAAATTTATTAATTTTTCTTCAACGCCTAATTCTTTAAGTTTTTGGGCAACTACTTCTTTTTCTTTAATTAAATTTTCTTTAGATCTATCAATTAATTCCTTTGCGGTCTCTTGATCTATAGCATCAATTTTTGAAATATCTTCAGGTTGAGATTGAGCTATTTCATCTATCGAAGTAAAACCCTCTGAAACTAGTAGTTGACCCAACGTTTCGTCAACTTCAAGATTTTTAATTAATGTTTCGGTTCTCTCTTTAAATTCTAACTGTCTTCGTTCAGAGTCTTCGGTGTCTGTTAAAATATCTATTTCAAAATTTGTTAATTTTGAAGCAAGTCTAACGTTCTGCCCTCTTCTTCCTATCGCTTTGCTTAAATTTTCCTCAGTTAAAATTATATCAATTCTTTTATTTTCTTGATCGATTAATACCTTTTGAATTTCAGCTGGCGACAAGGACTCCGAAATTAAAGTTGGAAGATCTTCAGTCCATTTAATAATATCTATCTTCTCTCCGCATAGTTCATTTACAATTGTCTGTACTCTGCTTCCTCTCATACCTACACAAGCACCTACTGGGTCGATTGAAGAGTCTTGTGAAAAAACACAAATTTTAGCTCTACTTCCAGGATCTCTTGCTACCGCTTTAATTTCAATAGTGCCCTCATATATCTCGGGAACCTCTTGAAAGAATAATCTTGCTAAAAATTGAGGATGTGCTCTCGATAAAAAAATTTGGTGACCCTTAAGTTCTTTTTTGACTTCATAACAGTATGCTTTAACTCTATCGCCAGTTTTAAGTATTTCGCGGGGTATTAATTCGTCTTTTTTTATAACTCCTTCTGCTCTTCCTAAATCTATTATTACGTTTCCGTATTCCAACCTTTTTATAATTCCACTTAATATTTGACCTTGTTTATCAATAAAATCTTCATACTGTCTATTTTTTTCAGCCTCTCTGACTTTACTGCTTATTACCTGTTTAGCGCTTTGAGCGGCGATTCTTCCAAAATCTATTTGGGGTAATTCTTCATAAATTTTTTCACCTATTTTAATTTCCTTATTATCGGGTTTAATTTTTTTTGCATCATTCAAAGTAATTTCCCTAGCAGGATCTTCTATATTTTCAACTATTTCTAGTACTTTTTGTATTTTGATATCACCACTTTCCCTATCAATCAGAACTTCAATATTATTATCATTCCCAAATTTAGTTAAAGCAGCCTTTTGAATAGCACTTTCCATTGATCCAATTACTAATTCTTTATCTATAGATTTTTCGTTGGCAACTGCTTCTACTATTCTTAATAACTCTAGTTTATCTAAACCTCGATTTAACATTTTAATGCTCCTAAAAAAAAATGGGCTAGTGCCCATTTTGAATTATTTATTATTTAAGTACTTTTAGAAGAAAATTATGGTTTTTTCAAGATTACAATTTGAATAAGTCTACTTTATCAGTTTTTTCCCAAGAAAATTCACCTTTATTTGTTGGTTTTCTACCAAAGTGTCCGTATGCTGAAGTGATCTCATAGATAGGGTTGTTAAGGCTTAACAATTCTCTTATTCCCCTAGGTGACAAATCAAAATTATCGTTAATTATCTTTTTTATTTTTTCAACTTTGTTTTCATCACCCTCTGCTAATTTAATAAAAATTGATAAAGGTTTTGATACGCCAATCGCATAAGCTAATTGTATCAAACATTTTTCTGATGCACCTGATGAAACTATATTTTTTGCTAAGTATCTTGAAACGTATGCCGCTGATCTATCTACTTTCGTCGGATCTTTTCCTGAAAAAGCTCCTCCTCCATGAGGCGCTGCCCCACCGTATGTATCTACAATAATCTTTCTTCCGGTTAAGCCTGTATCTCCATCTGGACCTCCTATAATAAATTGTCCAGTTGGATTAATATAGATTTCTTTTGGATCTAAATCGCTTAGATATTTTTCAGGAATAGATTTTTTTATATATGGGATAATTAAACCTTTAACCTTTTCTTGATTAATATCCTTAGAGTGTTGAGTAGATATAACTATAGAAGTGACTTTGA
Source organism: uncultured Pelagibacteraceae bacterium (assembly GCA_902556855.1). Classification (GTDB taxonomy): domain Bacteria; phylum Pseudomonadota; class Alphaproteobacteria; order Pelagibacterales; family Pelagibacteraceae; genus Pelagilacustribacter. Next base: position 20,127 of record CACDXJ010000001.1, read on the forward strand.
CTGGTTTATTATTCTCATATTTCATTGTTACTTGACTCTTTGAATCAGGTTCAATCTCTTTAAGTTTTCCATTTTTTCTATCTTCCGCCATTAGTCTTAATATTTTATGAGAAAAATAGATTGGAGCTGGCATAAGATCTTCGGTTTCTTTACAAGCATAACCAAACATTATTCCTTGATCTCCAGCACCTTCATCTTTGTTATCTTTCGAGTCAACACCCATCGCTATGTCTGCTGATTGTTCGTGAAGATAAGTCTCTATGTTAGCAGTTTTCCAACTAAACCCTGATTGATCATAGCCAATATCTTTTATACAGTTTCTTACTTTCTCTATAAGTTCTTCTTTTTCAATTTTTGGGCCTCTAGTTTCACCAGCAAGAACCACCTTGTTAGTTGTAGTCAATGTCTCACAAGCAACTCTTGAAAATGGATCTTTAGATAAATATGAGTCAACTACCATGTCAGATATTCTGTCGCAGACTTTATCAGGATGCCCTTCCGAAACTGACTCGCTTGTAAATAAATAATTATTAGCCATTATTTTTTTTGTTAAACTTAAAGATGAAAATATATGTAAATAAAAGAACAAAAAATATCAAATCATTTTTATTTTTATTTTTTCTTTTTATAAGTGGCACTTCTAGCTCTATATTGCCTGATTCATTTGGGTTTAGTTTTTTAATTATTTGCCCTTTATTACTTATTATAGCACTTATACCTTTATTAGCTGATCTAGCTAAAAAAGTATTTCGCTCAATCGCTCTATATATACTTTTTGCAAAGTGTTGATGGGGACCAATTGAATCTCCAAACCATCCATCTTCTGAGATATTAATAATCAAATTTGTTCCTTCACCAGAATTTTGAATTAGTTTTGGAAAAATTATTTCATAGCAAATTAATGGTAAAATATTTAATTGATCTATTTCTAGATTTTTTTGCTTTTTGCCTACAAGAAATGACCCGTGACCCTCAGTAATTTTTTTTAACCCAAATTTATTAAATAATTTTTCGAATGGTAGGAATTCTCCAAAAGGAACTAACTTTTGTTTTTTATATTCTTGAATAATATCAAACTGGTTATTAACAATAATTAAACTATTGTAAATTCCTTCCTGCTCTTTATCTAATCTATTAACGCCAAATAAGATATAATGATCTTTACCAAAATTTCTTATAAATAATTTTTTTAGTTTTATTAACTCTCCGTAACTATATCCGCTAAAGACACCCTCTGGCCAAATAAAAAGTGTTTTAAGATTTTTTTTAGGGTCACTATATCTAATAAGCTTTTCTAATCTTGTTTCTATTTCAGTTTCTGTAAGACCGTATTTTAAATCGAAATTTGGGGAGATAACTTTTATATTAAACTTATCATTGAGTGAAATTATATCTTTTTGATTTTGATTGATAGAATAATTTCCATATAAATAAAAAAATATAAAAAATAGGATTAAACAAAAAGAATAAAGAATTTTCTTACCTAGTTTAATTTTGAACAAGCAAAATGCAGGAAGTGTAAATATTGAAATTATTATCAAATTGAAAGCGAACAACCCTGATTTATCAAGAATTTGAATTAACTCATTAAACCAAGAGAAACTATAAGCCCATAAATTCCAAGGGAAGCCAGTAAAGATTTTAGATCGAATATAGTCGAATAATCCAAGACTTCCTGAAAAAAGGAATATAGAAACAAAATTTAAATTAAGGAACGGGCCAACTAATAAAATAGGAATAGAAAAAAACAAACTCAAAAATAAAGGAATTACAATTAAACCAATCGGTATCAAAAATGTAAAGCTGTCATCAAAAGTTAATGAATTTGTTATCCAATAAATACCGCACAGGAAAAATCCAAATCCAAAAAATGTACCAAAAAGGAAAAAATTTTTTTTATAAGGCTTTTTTCTATAAACGCTCTTTGATTTTTTTTTTATATAAACGGTTAAATAAAATAGTAAGGGAAGAATTAAAAAATTTATAAATGTGTAATTAAATGGCTGAAAAGAGAATACTGTCAAACATCCAAGTATAAATGGAAAAAGGTATAAAGTTAAATAACGTTTATTTAAATACCTTTCAATCATCTAATTTAAAAATGATAGAAATTTTTTTTCGACATTAGTCATATTATAGAAATCTTTATCCTTTTTATGATCATAACCGAACAGATGAGCGAGCCCGTGTATCCAAAGTTTTATAAACTCAATTCTAAACTTCACTTTATTATTTTTATTTTTGATTTTATTTATATTAATGATTATATCTCCAAGGTAAACTTCTTTATCTTGTTTTATCTTTTTTTTAAATTCTACTTTATTATAAAATGGAAATGACATAACATCTGTCGAATTATTTTTATTTCTAAATTTTTTATTTAATTTTTTAATTTCAGAATCACCAGAAAGCAATAGTGTTAAAAAAATAACGTTTTTTTTATATTTTTTAAATTTTTTATTAAAATTTATAATTTTTTTTTGTAAGAAATTATTTGGGTTTTTAATATATTTATACCAAACTTTATTATTAGAAATAATATTAACTTTTATCATCAGTGCTTTTTTTTTGATAAGCGCTAATAATTTTTGAGACTAACGGATGTCTGACCACATCCTTGTGATCAAATTCAATAATTTTAATTTCATTTAAATGTTTCAAAATATTTTTTGAGTTTACAAGACCAGACTGAGATTTATTTATCAAATCTATTTGTGTCGGATCTCCATTTACTACCAGTTTAGAGTTTTCTCCTATTCTAGTCAGAAACATTTTAATTTGAGTTTCAGTCGCGTTTTGTGCCTCATCTAATATAGCAAAACAATTTTTTAAAGTTCTACCTCTCATAAATGCTAAAGGTGCAATTTCGATTTCTCCTGACTCTATCTTTTTATCAATTTTATCCGCTCCAAAGAGCTCGTACAAAGCATCATATAAAGGTCTTAAATATGGATCCACTTTCTCTTTCATATCTCCTGGTAAAAATCCTAACTTTTCCCCAGCTTCAACTGCTGGTCTTGATAAAATAACTCTATCGATTTTTTTCTCCATCAGCATAGTTACTCCGACAGAGACCGCTAAAAAACTTTTTCCTGTTCCAGCAGGTCCAAGGGACATAATTATATCATTTTCTTTTAATGCCTTAATATAATCTGACTGTTTTTCAGATCTAGCTATTACTGACTTTCTAGGTGTTTTAATTAATTGTTTAAATGACTTAACGTTTGACTCTTCAAGTTCAGTATTTTTTTTCACTGATAAAATTATATCTTCTTTTTCAATAATTTTAGTTAATAAATATTTATTAGCTAAAAATTTAATAGCCTCACTAAATATGTTTATATTTTCTCCCTCACCTTTGCAAGTAATAGAGTTTCCCCTAAAAAAAATATTAGTTTTTGACAATTTTGCTAAATTTTTAATGTTTTGATCAAATTGACCTACTATAGACATTAACATTTCATTGTCAGCAATTTGTATGTTGAGTGTTTTATTATCAATTCTTTTTAAAATTAAGTTTTGATCTATTTTGCTTATTTCTGACATACGCTAGGCTGCAAAATCTTTTTTTTCTGAATTACTAATAATTTCACCAAATAAAGTATTTTGGTTTCCATTTGTAATAGTAACGTCTTTGATTTTTCCTTTTAAATTTTCATTACTTTTAACAATAACTGAATTTAGATATTCGTCTCTCCCAAAAAATTCATCTTTTTTCCTACTAGATCTATTTTCGAAAAGAATTGTAGATTTTTTATTGAAAAGTTTTTTTCTATATTTCATTTTAATTCTCTCAGCTTCTCTTTGAAAAATTTCTAATCGTTTCTTAGCAATTTTATTATCTATTTTCTTCATTTCAGCAGCTGGTGTGCCCAGTCTGGGACTAAAAATAAAAGAATAAGTATTTATATAGCCGACTTTTTTCAATAGTTCATATGAAGCATCAAAGTCTTTATCGGTTTCACCAGGGTAACCAATGATAAAATCACTTGAGAACTCAATTAATGGATTTGATTTTTTTAGCTCACTTATTAAATCAAGGTAATAATGAATGTCGTGCTTTCTGTTCATATTTCTCAATATATTGTCCGAACCACTTTGTACTGGTAAGTGGATTAAAGGCATCAGTTTTTTTGAAGTTCTATGAATATCAATTAAATCCTTTGAAAAATCAATAGGATGTGAAGTTGTGTATCTTATTCTTTTTAAATTTTCAATTTTTGAGATTTCGAAAATTAAATCTGAGAGTCTTTTCCCCTCATAGTTATAAGCATTCACATTTTGACCTAGTAAAGTAATTTCACTTGTCCCGTTTTCAACCAACTCTTTACACTCTTTAAAAAGCTCTTTTACTGATCTTGAAAATTCAGCACCTCTTGTATAAGGGACAACACAAAATTTACAAAATTTATCACAACCTTCTTGAATAGTTAAGTAAGAAGAAACACTACTGCTAGAATTTTTAAAGCGATTTAAATTATCAAATTTTTCAATAACATCAAACTCTGTAAAGTTTATTTTGTTAGATTCTTTCTCTAGTTTAAGTAATGTACTGTTAAACAAATGATAAGATTGTGGTCCAATCACTGCATCAATATATTTTTCTTTCTTTAATAAAATGTCTCCCTCGGCTTGCGCCACACAACCAGTTACTACTATGATTGGTTTTTTTTTATTTCTAAACTCTTTTTTTACTCTACCAATATCGTGATACACTTTCTCGGTAGCTTTTTCTCTGATATGGCATGTATTAAGTACATAACAATCCGCCTCGGATAAATTATTTGTTTTTTTATAATTTATATTCTTTGCTATATCATAAATACGATCGCTATCGTACTCATTCATTTGACACCCAAAGGTTTTTATGAATATTTTTTTTTCCAAACTATTTTTTTATTTTTGAACCATAAAGTTCTAATTTATGATCTACTAAGTTATAACCTAATTTTTTTGCGATTTTTTTCTGGAGTTCTTCAATATCTTTATCCACGAACTCAACAATTTCTCCGCTATTAATATCAATTAGATGATTATGATCATCATTAATTTCATATCTTGCTTTACCCGCTTTAAAATCATGTTTAACTAATATTCCAGCCTCCTCAAAAAGTTTTACCGTTCTGTAAACTGTCGCGATACTTATTTTATTATCTATCACAGCCACTCTTTTATGTAATTCATCTACATCTGGGTGATCTTTTGATCCGTAAACTTCTTTAGACTCAGAAAGAATTTTAGCTATAACCTTCCTTTGATCAGTAAGTCTCACACCTTTTTGTTTACATTTTTCTTCAATTATACTCATGTCTTAATTTAACTTAAATAGATGGGCTTAATCAATTTTTTTTCGATTAATTTTTTATTTAATAGTTTTTCAATATTTTCCTGATTAAATTCATGTAAATCCGAGTTTTTATAACCAAAAAGTTTAACTTTTTTTGATATTTCAAGACCTTTGGCTATCGCCAATGAAGTCCGAATTCCTGAAAAACTACCTGGGCCTTGATTTACTATAATACTAAAGTTCTCATCTAGTTCTACTTTGTATTTTTCGATGCAATTAAGAATTTCGGCAACGAGCTTTTCACTATTGTTTTTATTTTCGAATTTGTGAAAAAAAAAATCTTTATTTATTCTTAAACCTAATTTATCATCGTTACCGATGCATTTAATTATTAAGAAATCTTTGATCATAATTAATTTTCTGTTTATCATTGCGTTTTACCACCCAATGACATTTGCTGCAAATAATACTCATTTTGAAGATTATGGCCTTGTTTCGATAATGTATCATAGATTTAATGAAAGCAAGTATCCTTCTACTAACATACAATTAAACGTTTTTAAAAAACAACTTCAAGTAATAGAAGATGAGGGTATAAAGTTTATTCATCCCAAAAATTTTAAAAAAAGTCTTTCTGAAAATAAAAGCCAAAGAAAAATTCTTCTTACAATAGATGATGGTTTATCATCATTTTATGAAAATGCTTGGCCGATTTTAAAGGAAAAGGAAATACCTTTCATATTATTTGTAAATACTAGAGAAGTAGGAGCATTTAATTATATGAATTGGAGTCAAATTCTTGAGTTACACAAATCAGATAATGTAGAAATTGGTAATCATAGCCACTCTCATGAATATCTAGTGGATGAAGATCCGGAAATCATTAAAAAAGATATAGAAAAATCTATAAAAATATTTAAAGAAAAACTGGGAAATAATTCTGAATTTTTTTCATACCCTTTTGGTGAATACAGTCTTGAGTTTAAAAAGATTATTAAAGATTTAAAGTTCAAATATGCATTTGGTCAACATTCAGGTGTGATAGACGAAACTAAAGATTTATGGGAACTTCCAAGATTTCCAATTAATGAGAAATATGGAGAGATACAGAGATTTAAAACTTTAATGAAGACTTTGCCATTTAAATACAAAAAAATCACTCCAGAAGATAAATACTTATTACAATCCAAAAACCCTCCAGAAGTTAAGATTGAATTTTACGACAATATTAAAAATTTAAACCAAATAAATTGTTTTTCAAATGAAGGAAATAAATGGAGAAACTCTGAACTCAAATTTACTGATCTGAATATTTTAAAAGTGAAGATTAGCGAAAAATTTATTGGCGAACGTGGAAGAATAAATTGTTCACTTAGAGAAGAGCATGGATTCTGGAGATGGTTAGGAATTCAATATGTCGTGAGTGAAAAGTAACTAAGAATTTAATTCAACTTGTTTTACCGAATTAACTAATTTCACTAGTTCAAAATCAGTCAACCTATTTTGTGTGATGATCTGATTTAATATTTTTGTATACTCTGATCCTGTCTGGGCATAATTTTTAAGTGTGTCTGTCAAAGCTAAACCTGTTATCTTTTTATTTTTATTTCTTAATTGTTTTCTTTTTTCTCGAAACTTACTATAACTTTTATGAGTATTTAAATTATTCTTATATGCTTTTACTGATGCTCTAAGAATGGGAAATTTAAGTATTTTATGGTTTTTGTCACCATCTCTTTTCAAAGGAGCAATACCCTGACCATCCCAAGTCCATTGACCAAATATCGCGTTACCCTCTAATGCAAATCTTGATGTTCCCCAACCACTCTCTTTAGCAGCTTGCGCTAAAGCAATAGAAACTGGAATCGCGTCCATTCTGACGATCAGTTCGTTTAGATCACCCTTTTTAACTTTATATTCCAAAAGTTTTTGTCTTAACCATTGTTTCTCTAAATCAGACGTATATTTTTTTTGTGACAAATCCTTTAGTTTTTCTCTGTCATCTAAAATTTTTTCATTTTCTGCAACAACTAAAGGTAAAACTATTTTGATAAAGGTTTCTTTCTTGAGTTGAACGCTTTGTAAATCGTCAAGATCTCTCGGAAATTGGGTAAAGTAAATTGGCTTAACCAGTTTTTGATTTCTTACTTTACTTAAATCATAGTCAACATCTTTAAAGAGTTGTATTACAGTTTCAGTTTTTAAATTAAGATCTGGTAAAATTACTTCTGCAACTTTATTTCTTTTAACCTTAAGTTCAGGTTTTGCTACTTTTTTTTCAGTTTTTTCTTTTTTTTCAATTTTAGATTCTACTTTTTTCTCAGGTTTTTTAATTTTTGGCTCTACTTTTTTTTCAATCTTTTTCTCAATTTTTTTAGCCTCTTTATCTTTATCTTTTGAGAAATCATAATTTTTGTATGTGTTAAAACCCGCAACTAAAACTGTAGTAACGCCAACCACAACGAAAAAGCCAAGAATAACATTTCGTGCACTTTTTTGATCTATTTGTTGATTGTATATTGAGTTGAATACGTCTGTAAAAAGATTTCCAAAAAATTTTCCTACAGTAACTCCAAGTTTTGGAAGGATATTTAGAAAATTTATCCCAGCGTTACCTGCACCCTTCCATATATTAGAAAGACCATGATTAAATTTTCTTGAAGTATCGTGTTTATAATTTTCAACCCGTCTAATAAACCTATTTTTATCTCTAATTTTTTTTTCTTTGTAATCAATTATACTTGATTTTAATTTTGATATTGGTTTAGTGAAATTATCTCTAAAAAAACTAGATTTAAAATCTTTTGGAATGATAATCTTATTTTTTTTTAGAATTAGTTCAATCTGACCTGTTGTTAAAGTTTTTCTACTCTTTGTGTAGTCTTGTATCTCTTTAACATTATAAATATAAGCTAGTTCAAGTAATTTATCTCTATAACTTAATTTTTTTTTCATAATTAGTTTGCCTCCACCGAATTAACTTCTTTGACATAGTGTTTCAAAAGATTTTGAACACCCTGTTTTAAAGTCATTAGAGAGCTAGGACAGCCAGAGCAACTTCCTTGAAGTTGAACTTTAACTACACCATTTTCAAATGATTTAAATTTTATATCTCCACCATCTCTGGCAACGGCTGGCCTAATCTTCGTGTCTAAAACATCTATTATTCTTTTTACTGTATCGTTCTCATCTTCAATCGAAAGTGAAGAACTGTTATTTTCTTTTAAAATTGGTCCATCGTTTTTCTCAAAATAATGATTTAAATGTGAAATCACCATTGGTTTTAAGTCGTTCCAAGAAACTTCATCCGTTTTTTTTACCGATAAAAAATTTTTAGATAATAAAACTAATTCGACGCCCTTAAATGCTAAAAGTTCTTTAATAAAAGAGTTTTTTAAATCTTTAGAATTACTCCTTTGAAATTCCTCAGTTCCGATAGCTGAAATTACTTTCTCGGATAGAAATTTTAAAGAGTTAGGATTAGGAGTAGACTCTGTTTGTATCATGAAGAATTTATATTATATCAATCCTACTTTTTCACGTATATTTTTAAGGTTTTCCTCAGCTATAATATTGGCTTTTTCAGTGCCTTTTTTTAAAATTTGCTCTAGATGCGACTTATCTTCCATAAGCTTTTTAATTTCTTTACCTACAGGTGTAATTTCATCAATTAAAAGTTCAGCTAATTTAGTTTTCAAAAAAGAATATTCTTTACCACACATTTCGTTTAAAACTTTTTCAAGAGAAATTTTTGAAACTTCAGAATAAATATTAAGTAAATTTGATGCCTCTGGTTTTTGTACTAATTCTTTATGATTGTCAGGGATCTGATCAGAGTCTGATTTAGCTTTTTTTATCTTTTTTTTTATTTCATCGGCGCTATCTTTTAAATTTATTCTTGAGTAATCTGACTCTTCAGATTTACTCATCTTTTTTGTTCCGTCCCTTAGACTCATAACTCGTGAAATGTTTTTTGGGATAAGTGGTTCTGGTAAGGGAAAGAAATCTTTACAATTAAAATCATTATTAAATTTTTGTGCGATGTCTCTTGATAATTCTAAGTGTTGCTTTTGGTCAGCACCAACAGGCACATGTGTAGCTTTATACAGAAGTATATCGGCAGCCATTAAGTTAGGATAAATATACAATCCTACACTTGCTTTTTCTCTATCTGATCCAGCTTTGTCTTTAAACTGTGTCATTCGATTTAACCATCCTATTCTTGAAACACAATTTAAAATCCATGCTAATTCAGTATGACCTGAGACTGAAGATTGATTGAATATTATACTTTTACTTGGATTAAGACCTGTTGCTATAAAACTAGCAACAGTCTCTAAAACATTTTTACGTAACTCGACAGGGTTCTGAAAAGTGGTTATCGCATGAAGGTCTACAACACAATAAATACAATTCATTTCTTTTTGTAATGAAACAAAGTTTTTTAAAGCTCCAAGATAATTTCCTAGATGTAAGTTTCCAGTAGGTTGAACTCCAGAAAATACCAATTTTTTTTTAATCATTTAGTTTGTTTTATAATTTTTAATTTTTAATAATCCCAATAAATAACAAGATAACAAATAAACAATCCCAACGAAACTTACAATAACTAATAAATAAATCGACTTAAAAGTAGATGTATATTGGAGATAGTTTGAATACTTTTCCAAAGCAAGTACAAGTGCACATGCCATAATGATAGATGAAATTAAAATTTTACAAAAATTATTTAATAATTTCTTTTGTAAAATTAGATAATTTCTCTGTTGAAGAAAATATAAAAACGTTAAAACACCTATCCATGTTGATATAGAAGTTGCGATAGGAATTATTAAGAAGCCAATTTGATTAAAAAAACTTAAACTAATTATTACATTTAAAAAAACTATTAATGATGAAATGTAAAACGGAGTTTTAGTATCATCTCTTGCAAAGAAAAAATTAGATAAGATTTTTACCAACGCAAATGCAACAATACCAAAACCAAAAAACATTAAAGCATCAGATGTTATTTCAACATCATTTTGAGTGAAAGAACCATATCCAAAAAGTCCATTAATTATTTCCTCCGAAGCAATTACTAAACCTAAACTAGCCGGTATTGATAATAATAAAGATAATTGTATAGAATCGTTTTGAATTTTTTCAACTTTCAAATAATTTTTTAATTTAAAAGCTTTAGATAGAACGGGCAATGAGACAGTTCCTACGGCTATTCCAGCAATAGCTAAATTAATCTGATAAACTCTGTCTGCGTAATATAAATATGAAACTGCCCCAGACTGAAAAGAAGCAATAATTGTTCCGACTAGAATATTAATTTGTGTTACACCAGAGGAAAAAACACTGGGCAGTAACTTTTTAAAAAAAAATTTTACATTGTTAGTGATCTTAAGCTTAAAATTTAAATTTGGTCTATAAAATTTTATTGTAAAATAAATTAAAAATATTAGTTGAATAATACCAGCTATAGTAACACCATAAGAAAGTTGTTTAGAGATATTTAAATTCTGAAAGTATGAAACTAAAATAGTAATTATTAAAATAACATTTAATATTATTGGTGCGGCAGCTGCAGCTGCGAACTTGTTATTAGAATTTAAGATACCTGAAAAAAAAGAGGACAAACTAACAAATAACAAAAAAGGAAATGTAATTCGCGTAAATTCAACAGCAAGATTGAATTTAATATCGTCTGTAATAAACCCAGGTGCAATCAAATAAACTAAATAGGGAGTAAATATTTCTGCTAAGGTTACAATTAAAAGTAAAATAAATAATAGTATACTAAAAACCTCATCAGCAAATTTTTTACCTTTTTTTTTATCTTTAAGTTTTGCTGAAGTGTAACTAGGTATAAAAGCTGCATTGAAAGTGCCTTCAGCAAATAGACGCCTAAATGTATTGGGTAGTCTAAAAGCAACAAAAAAAGCATCTGCAAAGATCGAGGCACCAAGAAAAATAGCTATTAAAATATCTCTCAAGTAGCCTAAAATTCTGCTGATTAGTGTAAAAAAACTAAATATTGAAGCTGAAGAAAGTAAGTTCATATTTGATCTAAATTAAGCCATAAATTTATAGTGAATTAAATTCCTTTATATTACATACTCATAAAAATAAATGCCAAAGAAAACAGAAATTGATCATTATTCAGACAAAGAAGCTCTGGATTTTCATATAAAGGGAAAGTCAGGCAAAATTGAGATTAATTCTAGCAAACCTCTAACCACAAAAAGAGATCTTTCTCTTGCATATTCTCCAGGGGTTGCTGCTCCAGTAAAAGAAATAGCAAAAAATCCAGATCTCGCTTACGATTATACAAGCAAAGGAAATTTAGTTGCAGTTATTAGTAATGGATCAGCAATATTAGGATTGGGTAATTTAGGATCTTTAGCTTCAAAACCTGTAATGGAAGGTAAGTCGGTTCTTTTTAAGAGATTTGCAGATATAGATTCTATAGATATAGAAATAAATAGTAATGACGCCAATTCGATAATTGAAACTATTAAAAATATTGGAGGAACATTTGGTGGTATTAATCTTGAAGATATAGCAGCTCCAGATTGTTTTTTAATTGAACAGAAATTAAAAGATCTTTTAGATATTCCTATTTTTCATGATGATCAACACGGGACCGCAATAATAACAACTGCAGCATTAATAAACGCTTTAGACATTTCTAAAAAAAAAATTGAAAATGTTAAAATTGTTGTTAACGGAGCAGGAGCCTCAGCTCAAGCCTGCGCTAATTTATTTAAAAGCTCTGGAGTTAAAAGTGAAAATATAGTTATGTGTGATAGCAAAGGAGTTATACATAAGGGAAGAACGAATATAGATCAGTTTAAATCCGCTCATGCAGTCGAAACAAAACTCAGAACTTTAAAAGAGGCAATGGTAGATGCTGATGTTTTTTTAGGATTATCTGCAAAAGATGTTGTTTCAAAAGAGATGGTAAAATCAATGGCAGACAATCCCATCATATTTGCATGCGCAAATCCAGACCCCGAAATAAAACCGGAATTAATCAAAGAGGCTAGATCTGATGCGATCATCGCTACAGGAAGATCCGACTATCCTAATCAGGTTAACAATCTAATTGGATTTCCTTATATTTTTAGAGGGGCCCTAGATGTAAGAGCAAAAGAAATTAATGAATCAATGAAGGTAGCGGCTGCAAAAGCGATTGCTTTATTGGCTAGAGAAAATGTTCCAGATGAGGTGGTGTCTGCTTATGGAGGGGATAGACCAAGATATGGGAAAGATTATATTATTCCATCAACTTTCGACCCAAGATTGATTAGTGTTATACCAGCTGCGGTTGCCGCTGCTGCTATGAAGAGTGGAGTAGCAAGAAAAAATATTTCCGATTTAGAAATTTATAAAGATCAATTAACAAACCGATTAGACCCTACGATGTCGCTAATGCAAGGAATAAACGCAAAGGTTAGAAAAAATCCTAAAAGAGTAATTTTTGCTGAAGGTGAAGATGAAAATATGCTTAAGGCAGCCATTGAATTCGGAAGAAATAAACTTGGAACTCCTATTTTAATTGGAGCAGAGAAAAGAATTAAAGAACAATTAAACAACATAGGCTTAGATGAAAATTATAAAATTGAAATTATAAACTCAACTAATAAAGAAAAGAGAGAGAAATATGTAAAACACCTTTACAAGAGACTTCAAAGAGAAGGTCAATTAGAAAGAGATGTTGATCGTTTAGTCCGAAATGATCGTATTGCCTGGGGCGCTTCTATGATTGCATGTAATGACGCTGATGCGATGGTTACTGGTAACATAAGACACTATGCTGCTTCTATAGAAAAACTAAAAAGGGTTACTGATCCTCGTCCAGGTGAAGAAATATTTGGAATGACAATGATAACTTTGAAAGGAAAAACAATTCTTGTTGCCGATACCAACGTACAAGATTTTCCTTCCCCAGAAAGATTAGTGAAAGTTTCGAAATCTTGTGTACGAGTTGCTAGATTATTTGGATTTGATCCTAAAGTTGCCTTTTTATCCCATTCAACATTTGGAAAACCTATTTCAAAAAATACTAAGCACGTAAGAGATGCCATTGATTTACTTAAAAAAGAAAAAGTTGATTTTGATTTTGATGGTGAAATGCAGCCAGATGTAGCTCTTAACCCAATTTATCAAGAAATTTATCCATTTTCTAAAATTGTTGGAAATGCAAATATTTTAATAATGCCTGCTTTACACAGTGCGGCCATATCCACAAAATTGATGAAGGTTTTTGGTGGTGGTAAGCTTATTGGTCCTCTTTTAATAGGATTGGGCTCTCCAATTGAGGTAGCACCGTTAAGAGCTAGCACTTCAGAAATATTAAATTTGGCATCGATTGCTGCCTATTCATCTGACGTAATTGACTATTCAAATTAAAGTTTATTTCTACTTAACTCAGTTGCTAGATAAATTGAGGGATAAATTTCAAGCACATCATAAATTTTATTAGCTTCATTAATTACTTCTTTTTTTTCCTCATGATCCATGGCAATACCAAAAATGTAAATTTTTTTGTTAATTGTTTCTAAAGTATAATTTCTCGATTTTGTTTTTTTATTTATAATCAAAGCAGTTCTTAATTGACTAGTAATTAAGATATCTTTTGCTGTACTTTTAAAATTCGTTTGTCCTTTAATAGTAATAGCATTTTTTACTGAACGCACACCTTTTGTTTCCCAAGCCATTTTTGTAATTCTTATTTTTTCCTCTGGCTCATCTACTTTACCTGAAAGAAAAATTCTACCATCTAGTACCTCAGATTGAATACTTAAAAAATATTTTTTATCTAATAATGTTAGTCTAGTAGATAAATTTTTTTGCATGATTGTATCATCAATTTGCATTCCAATAGTTCTTGGATCAAAAGTTATATCTACTCCAGCACCAAATCTACCCATGCTGCTGCACGAAGTTAGAATGACTATAAGAAGTATATTAATTGCTGTTCTCATTTTTAATATTCAAACATAACTTATAAACTTCCTTTTTATTAACGCGCTCTTTTTCTAAAATCAATTGAACAGTGTCTTTAACGCTATACTTTTTTAAATATTTTTTCGCCATGTTGACTATTTTTTGCTTATCAATTTTTTCATTTTTTAAGTTTTTTTCTGAAATTACTAGGGTGATTTCACCTTTCAATGGACTTTTAAAAACCTTAAGACTATCTATATCTTGTCTATAGAAATCCTCATGAATTTTTGTTAATTCTCTTCCAATCATTATTTTTCGACCTTCATAATACCTTTGAATTTTTTTCAAATAAAAATTAATTTTGATTGATGGAACAAAAAAGACTTGGGTAAAGCTATATTTAGAGAGATTTTGAAATGTCTTATCTAAATCGTTCTCAGTTTTAGGTAAAAAACCATAAAAAAGAAATTTATCGTCAAATCCGGAAACACTCATTGCTGCAGTTATAGATGAAACTCCCGGAATAGGAACTATTTGAATTTTATTTTTTAGGCAATTATTAAGAAGTATCTTTCCAGGATCTGATAATAAAGGAGTTCCAGCATCTGATATTAAAGACAAAATTTTGCCCTTATTAATTTGTTCTATAATATTCATCAATTGTTTTTTTTCGTTGAACTTATGGTATGAGATCAATTTTTTTTTAATATTTAAATGATTTAGTAATTTGATAGAACGTCGCGTATCTTCACAAAGAATTATGTCTGATTTTTTTAATACATCAATTGCTCTCAAAGTTATATCATTAAGATTACCAATTGGTGTTGAAACAACATATAAAGTGTTATTAGATAATTTCATAATATGAAAAAAAAATTTATAATTATAGTATCTTATATAATTATATTTATTAATTATAATGTTTATAGCAATGAGAATAATTCAATTTTAAAAGTAGGATTATTGGCTCCACTGTCAGGCGAATATAAAGAATTAGGAAATTCCCTTTTATACTCACTTCAATTGGCTTTAGATGAAATAGGTAATAACAAAGTAATTATTGTACCCAGAGACTCTGGATTTAATAACAGTGAAAAACTTCAAAATGCAATACAAGATTTAAAATCTCAAGATGTAAAGGTTGTGATTGGGCCAATCAATAACGAAGAATTTAAGGATGTTAAAAAATATAATGATTTAATATTTATTTCTCCGTCTAATATTTCACCAGAATTCACTGATAATATAATTAGCATGGGTGTAAGTTTAGAGTCGCAACTTAAGTCTTTATTTAATTTTTTAAAAAAACAAAAAAGAAAAAAAACAATTATTATGTTTCCTAAAAATCAATACACTGAATTAATAGAAAAAAAACTTAAATCTTTTAATTTGGAGAACTTTCAAACTTTTAAGTATGATCCTAATCCTCAAATACTAACTGGTGAAATAGAGACTTTAACAAATTATTCGCAAAGAAAAAAAAATTTAGAATTGAGAAAGAAATTGCTTGAAGATAAGGATGACGATCAATCCATTAGAGAAATGGAAAAATTAGAACAACTTTATACTTTAGGAAAGGTGAATTTCGACTCTGTTATTATTATAGATTTTGGTAACAACCTGAAAAGTGTCCTTACTTCCTTAGTTTATACAGATGTAAATCAAAATGATGTTTTGTTTACAACTGTAAATCAATGGTTTGATGAAAGTATCTTTTATGAAAATACTATTAAAAATTTATATTACCCGTCCATAAATTATAAAGAGTTCAAGAAATATAACGAAAATTATTTTAAAAAATTTAAAATATATCCAAATGAAATTACTATTTTAGCCTACGATGCTTTAGGATTAATTTATTATGCATGGAAAAAAAATGGGAAAATAAGTTCAGTAAATGACTTCTCTTTTAAAAATAAAATTAAAGGCAAAATTGGAACTTTCAGTTTAAAAGACAAGAAAATAATACAAGAGCTAAGTATTTATAAAACAGATAAAAATAAATTTACTAAATTCTAATTTTTTTTTTCAATTTTTGAAAAGCTAAGAATCTATGATCCATTTTAATTTTTATTAGTTTTTTCATTTGCCCAAAAGTTATTTTTTTGTTTACAGGTATAAAAATTGGATCATAACCAAAACCATTTTTACCTATTATCACTTTTGAAATAGTTCCTTTAATTTTTCCTTCGACTGTTATTATTTTTCCTTTTGAAGATTTGTAAGTCAAGCTACACACAAACATTGCTGATCTATTTTTTTTTAATTTTAGTTTTTTTAGTATAAATTTCATAGCATTTAAAAAACTTCCATGTTTTTTCGCTAATCTTGCTGAATAAATCCCGGGTCTATTGTTTAAGGATTTAATGCATAGTCCTGAGTCATCTGAAATAACTGGGTATTTAACAAATCTAGAAAAAAAATTTGCTTTTAATTTAGAATTTGACTTAAAAGTTTTTCCGGTCTCTCTTGGGCTTGGTATTTTCATAGATGAGGGAGAGATTTTTTTGTATTTGTTTGAAACAAGATAAGCGATTTCTTTGAATTTTCCCTTATTATGAGTTCCAATTAAAATTTTTTTATATGGCATCTAGTAATTCTATAAATATTTACTATATAGCAATCAGATGACGGATAATAACGAAAAGGATCAGAGTCAAGATAAAGACTCCTCTAAAAATTCTGAAAAAACTCAGAATGATAAGGTCTCTGTCGAAGAAAAACTTAAAGAGACAGAGGATAAATTGCTTAGATCATTAGCTGAAATTGAAAATCAAAGACGAAGGTTTGAAAAAGAAATCAAGGATGCTTTTGAGTTTGGTTCGTTTAATTTTGCAAAAGAGAGTTTAGCAATTTTAGATAATCTTCAAAGAGCAAAAAATGCAATTAGAAATGACGATGTTTTAAAAGATAATAAAGATTTAGAAAAGTTTTTGGATAATATTTCTATTATTGAAAAAGATTTAACTTCTATTTTTGAAAAAAATAATATTAAAAAAATTGACACGAATAATAAAAAATTCGATCCAAATCTTCATCAGGCAATGACGGAAATCGAGGACTCTAAGGCTACTCCTGGTACTATTTTGCAAGAGATACAAGCAGGCTATATGTTGGGTGAGAGATTACTAAGACCTGCATTAGTGGGGGTTTCCAAAAAAATTAATCCTAAAAACCATGAAAAAAATGAAAAAAAAGAGGAAAAATAACCTTGTAGATGCAAAAAAAACACCCATATAAATTTAACAAAAGGAATATTTAAATGAGTAAAGTAATTGGAATTGATTTAGGAACAACAAATTCTTGTGTAGCCATCATGGATGGTTCTCAAGCTAAAGTTTTAGAGAATGTAGAAGGAGCTAGAACCACTCCTTCTGTTGTAGCTTTTTTAGAAAATGAGGAAAAACTCGTAGGTCAACCAGCTAAAAGGCAAGCTGTAACAAATGCAGGTGATACCATTTTTGCAGTTAAAAGACTTATCGGTAGAAAATTTGATGGTCCTTCTGTTCAAAAAGATATTTCTAAGGTTCCTTACAAAATAGTAAAATCGGATAATGGAGATGCATGGGTTGAGGGTAAAGGAAAAAAATACTCTCCAGCACAAATTTCAGCTTTTGTTTTACAGAAAATGAAAGAAACAGCTGAGAAATATTTAGGTCAGGCTGTTACAAAAGCCGTAATTACTGTTCCAGCTTACTTCAATGACTCTCAAAGACAAGCTACTAAGGATGCAGGTAAAATCGCAGGCTTAGAAGTTTTAAGAATTATAAATGAGCCAACGGCAGCGTCACTGGCATATGGGCTTGACAAAAAAGGTGGTAAGAAGATTGCTGTATACGATTTAGGTGGTGGTACTTTTGATATATCTATTTTAGAAATTGGAGATGGAGTTTTTGAAGTTAAATCTACAAATGGAGATACCTTCTTAGGTGGAGAAGATTTTGATGATGCTATAGTAGAATATCTCGCTTCAGAGTTTAAAAAAGACAACGGTATAGATTTGAAAACAGATAAGTTGGCTCTTCAAAGATTAAAAGAGGCAGCAGAAAAAGCAAAAATTGAACTTTCATCTGCAGCTCAAACTGAAATCAATTTACCATTTATAACTGCTGATAAATCTGGTCCAAAGCATTTAAACTTAAAATTCACAAGAGCTAAACTAGAGGCTTTGGTTCAAAATTTAGTCGACAGAACCTTAGAGCCGTGTAAAACAGCTTTAAAAGACTCAGGCTTTTCTGCAGCCGAGATAAATGAGGTTGTTCTAGTTGGTGGGATGACTAGAATGCCTAAAATTATAGAGACAGTAAAAAATTTCTTCGGCAAAGAGCCAAATAAAAGCGTAAATCCGGATGAGGTAGTTGCAATGGGCGCTGCCATACAAGGTGGAGTATTACAAGGTGATGTCAAAGATGTTTTGCTTTTAGATGTAACACCACTTTCTTTAGGAATCGAAACTCTAGGAGGCGTGTCAACAAAATTAATTGAAAAAAATACTACAATTCCAACAAAAAAAAGTCAGGTATTCTCAACAGCTGAAGACAATCAGCCTGCTGTTTCTATTAGAGTATTACAAGGTGAGAGGGAGATGGCCGCTGATAACAAAATCTTAGGAAATTTTGAATTAGTAGGAATACCTCCAGCACCAAGAGGAACTCCGCAAATCGAAGTAACTTTTGATATCGATGCCAACGGTATAGTGAGTGTATCGGCAAAAGACAAAGGAACAGGTAAAGAGCAAAAAATTCAAATACAAGCTTCAGGAGGTCTCTCTGATGAAGAAATTCAAAAAATGGTTAAAGATGCTGAAGCAAACAAAGAGGCAGATAAAAAGAAAAGAGAGACTGTTGATGCAAGAAACCAAGCCGATAGTTTAGTTTTTTCAACAGAAAAAAGTTTAAAAGAACATGGAGATAAAATTTCTGCAGAGGAAAAGAAAGCTATTGAGGATGGAATTGCGGATCTGAAAAAATCTTTAGAAGGAACAGACATTGAAGATATTAAGAAAAAAACTCAGAGTTTAATTCAAGTTTCTATGAAATTAGGAGAAGCTGTCTATAAGAGTCAACAAAAACCGGGCAACAATGACAAAGGGACTGGCGCTGGTGGTGGAAAAGACGCGAAACCTAATGATAAAGAAAATGTAGTAGATGCAGATTTTGAAGACGTAAAAGAAGATAAAGAAAAAAGCGCCTAAGATAATTAAATAAGGAGACGTCCTGTGGCTAAAAGAGATTGTTATGATGTCTTAGGTATCCCAAGAGGAGCTTCAAAAGATGACATTAAAAAAGCTTACAGAAAATTAGCATTAAAATACCATCCAGATAAAAATAAAGGTGATAAAGCCTCTGAAGAAAAATTTAAAGAGGCTAGTGAAGCTTACCACATCCTCTCTGATGATAAGAGAAAAGCTAATTATGATCAGTTCGGTCATGCTGCTTTTGAAGGAGGTGGAGGTGGAGGTTTCCAAGGTTTCGGGGGGTTTGATAGTTCCTCTTTTTCAGATATTTTTGAGGATTTTTTTAGCGACTTTGGTGGTGGCTCTTCTAGAAGATCAAGCAATAGAGGAAACGATTTAAGATATGACGTAAGTATTAGCTTGGAAGATGCTTATTCAGGGATTGAAAAAAATGTAAGGTACACTACCTACAAATCTTGTAAATCATGTTCAGGTAGTGGAGCTGCAAAAGGATCTAAGCCTATAAGATGTGACTACTGTTCTGGAAGAGGTAAAGTTAGAACAAATCAAGGTTTTTTTACTGTGCAGCAAACTTGCCCACAATGCAGCGGATATGGAGAAATGATTGGAACCCCCTGTAATAGCTGCAATGGAAATGGAAAAATGCAAGCTAATGAAAACGTAACAGTTAAAATTCCTAAAGGAGTTGATGATGGAACTAGAATTAGACTGTCTGGTAAAGGTGAAGCAGGTAATAAAGGTGGCTCTAGCGGAGATTTATATTTATTTATATCAATAGATAATCATAACATATTTAAAAGGTCAGAAGAAAATTTATATTACGAATTACCAATTTCATTTTCAGATGCTGCTTTAGGGACCTCAGTAGAAGTTCCTTCAATCGATGGGGGTAAATCAAAAATTAAAATTCCAGCAGGTACTCAACACGGAAAACAGTTTAGATTAAAGGGTAAAGGAATGCCTGTACTGAGAAGAAGCATCTTTGGAGATCTATATATAAGGGTGGTAACACAAGTACCAACGTCTCTCTCAAAAAGACAAAAAGATATATTAGAGGAATTCAGTGAAATCGAGTTAAATAAGCCAGACCCTGTAATTAAAAGTTTTTTTGAAAAGGCAAGGAAATTTTGGAAAAAATCTTAATTTAAATGGAAACGCATCAAATAATGTCTGCAATATTTTTAATTGCAGTTCTGGCTTTAGTCTTGCCTGGTTTTTTATCCACGAATAACAAATTAAAACTGTTTTTAAATAATTTATCTATCTGGACTATAATTATACTAATTATTATTGTAATTATTTACTTAATTAGATAATGAAAAAAATTAATTTAGCTATTACTGGGTGTATGGGTAGGATGGGTCAAAATCTCATAAAATCTGCAAAAAAAAATAAAGCTTTTAAAGTTGTATCTTTAACAGAAAATAGAAAAATTAATAAAAGGATTTTAGGGATCAGACCTGAAATTAACTCTTTAAGTGTATTTAAAAAGGCTAATGTAATTATAGACTTCACAGTTCCTAAATGTACTTTAGATATACTTAAAATTGCGTCAATAAACAAAAAAAGAGTTGTAATTGGCACTACAGGTTTTACAAAAAAACAAGAAAAATTAATAAAAAATTACTCAAAGAAAATTCCAATACTTAAAGCAGGTAACATGAGTCTAGGGGTGAACTTACTTATGTACTTAACAGAGATTGCCTCGAAATCACTAGGCGATAATTTTTTAAGTAAGGTTTATGAAGTTCATCACAAGCATAAAATTGATTATCCATCTGGAACGGCATTGATGTTGGGGATGGGAATAGCAGAAGGAAAAAACAAAAATTTTTATAACTTGATAGGTAAAAAGCATTTAAATAAAAAATCCTTCCCTTATTCAAAAAAAATAAATTTTAATTCAATTCGTAAAGGCCAAGTGATTGGTGAACATGAGGTTAGTTTTTCAAGTGGAAAAGAAATTATAAAACTTAATCATGAATCATTTGATAGAGCTTTATACTCTGAAGGTGCTCTGACTGCTGCAGCTTGGCTAATGTCAAAAAAAGCAGGACTTTATTCTATGAGAGACCTTCTAAACTTTAAGTGAACAATAGAGATAAAGCTAAAATTATTTTAAGGATATTGAATAAAACTTATCCTAAAGTTCCCATACCACTTAATTACAAAAATACTTTTACTCTTTTAATTTCTGTTTTACTTTCAGCACAATGTACTGATGTAAATGTTAATAATGTTACAAAAGATATTTATCCAAAATACAATAAACCAATTCACTTTGTAAAACTTGGAAGAAAGAAAATTGAACGGCTGATAAAAAGAATTGGAATATTTAGAGTAAAAGCTAAAAGTATATTTTATTTATCTAAAACTTTAGTTGAAAAATATAAAGGCAAAGTACCAAACACTTATGATAAATTGGAACAGTTGCCTGGAGTAGGTCATAAAACTGCAAGCGTTGTCATGTCTCAAGGTTTTGGTTTTCCCGCGTTTCCAGTAGACACGCACATACATAGATTAGCTCAAAGATGGGGTTTAACGAATGGAAAAAGCGTTGTTCAAACAGAAAAAGATTTAAAGAAAATTTTTCCAAAAAAATATTGGAACAAGCTTCATCTGCAGATAATATGGTATGGAAGAGAATATTGCAAAGCTCGTGATTGTTATGGAATAACTTGTAAAATTTGTAAAAGCTGTTATCCAAATAGAAAAAAACCCTTTAAAACAAAAAAAGCTTAAATGAAAATACTTGGAATAGGTAATGCGATAGTTGATGTAATTTGTAAAGTTGACGAAAAATTTATTATCCAAAATAAACTTACTAAAAGCACAATGAAACTGGTCGATGAAATTGAGTTTAAAAAACTACTCTCTACATTAAAAATTGAAGAAACTGTTTCTGGAGGCTCTGTTGCAAATTCAATAGTAGGTTTATCACAACTTGGAAATACAGTTGGTTTTATTGGTAAAGTTAGTGATGACGATTTAGGAAATAAATATGAGGAAGGTTTAAAAAAGGAAAATGTTCGTTTTTTTTATTCAAAAAAAAAAGAAAGCACTCCAACAGGGACCTGTTTGATATTAATAACACCTGATTCTGAGAGAACAATGGTAACTTTTTTGGGTACTGCAGGAAAAATTAATGAAAAAGATATTGATACCTACGCAGTTAAAAAAAGTAAAATTTTATTTTTAGAAGGTTACCTTTGGGATGAAGGTGAGCCAAAAAAAGCATTTGAAAAAGCTATAAATAACTCAAATAAGGTTGCTATGTCATTATCAGATTTGTTTTGTGTGGAAAGGCATAAGCCCCATTTCCTTGAACTAGTCAAAAACAAATTAGATATTACTTTCTCAAATGAACAGGAAATTATGTCTCTTATAGATGTTAAAAATTTTGCGGATGTAATTAATTTCGCAAAAAAAGTAAAGAAGTTAATTGTGATTACTCGTGGAGAAAAAGGTGCAATCGCAATTTATAAAGATGAGATTGTAGAATGCTCTGCAAAAAAAAATCTAAATATTAAAGACTTAACTGGCGCTGGTGATTTATTTGCGAGTGGATTTCTTCATGGATATATTAATGGTAAAACAATAAAAGAGAGCCTAGATAAAGGGACTGAAATGTCGTCAAACATTATTCAGATAATAGGTGCACGAATGAATTAATTTATCTTTTTTTTCTTTTAAAACTTCCTTTACCTTTTTTTGGTTTTATGACACGTTTTCGGTATTTTTTGGAAAATAAATCAAAAGCAATTTTATTTCTTTTTTTCAAAGGTAGTAACCTTTCTTATTATTTAGAATAAATTTTTCATCAGAAAATTTATCATTAATTTTCTTTCTTAATCTATAAATATGCGTTTCAACTGTGTGGGTATCAGCATCTGAAGAATAATGCCAAACTTGATCAAGAATATCATTTTTAGTCATAGGATCATTTTTATTTAATAATAACTCCAATAATTGAATCTCTTTTTCAGTTAGAACTATATAATTATTATCTTTAATTAATTTTTTTTGATTCTTATCTAAGGAATAAGATTTTATTTTAATTGAGGAGTTTTTAATGAATTTTTTTTTTGCAGCGGCGCTTTCTATAATATTATTTAATTCTTTTATAGATGTTGGAATCTTTAAAGAATAATCAAAAAGTTTTGAAGAGCTGCTTAAATTTGAGTAAGCTAAGATTTTAAATAAACCCTCTTTAACTAAAATATCATTAATATGTTTTTTATCAATTTGATCTTCACTGCAAATAATACCATCGAAGTTAAGAGATGACATTTTTGAAAGGTCATTTTTAGCAGAGGTTAAGTTAAACTTTAAATATGGTCTTAATTCGTTTATTGTTGATATAAAACTTTCAGAACCATAGATTAGAATATTTAATTTATGCATATATTTGTAAAGAATAATTATCTACGTTACGGAGATTATAAAGTAAAATGTGCAGTAGGTAAAAGAGGAATTGGGCTTAAAAAGAAAGAGGGTGATCTAATAACCCCTAGAGGAACCTTTAAAATAAAGGCTCTTTTTTACAGAAAAGATAGAGTAAAAAAATTAAAAACAATAATTCTTAAAAAAATAATAACTAAAAAAATCGGATGGTGCGACGATCCTAGCTCTGCAATGTACAACAAGCTAATTAGTTATCCCTTTAAATTTAGCTCAGAGAAACTCCATAGATCTGACAATATATATGACATTGTTTTAGTTTTAAATTTTAATATGAGCCCAGCAAAAAAAAATAAAGGAAGTGCAATTTTTTTACACGTAGCTAGAAAAGGATTTAGTCCTACTAAAGGATGTGTAGCATTAAAAAAAATTGATTTAAGAAAAATATTAAAATTAATAAATACAAAAACTAAAATTAAAATAAGCTAATCTCTAGAGCCAAATATCGAACTTCCAATCCTAACATAAGTTGAATTAAAATTTACAGCTTCTTCATAATCTGATGACATGCCCATACTCAAATCATTAAGTTCTAAAGAAGAATTAATTTCATTTAATACTTTAAAATATTTAGATGGGTTTTGATCATTAGGAGGAAGCGTCATAAGGCCAAGAATATTTAAATTATTCTCTTTAGTGCAATAATTATAAAATGAGTCAACTTGATCTATGGGAATGCCAGATTTTTGTAATTCATTACCTACGTTTACTTGAATAAAATAGTTAATTTTTTTATTGCTATTTTTTTCACATTTAGAAAAAATATCAGCCAGTTTCTGACTATCTAAAGAATGAATAAAATCAAATATTTCAAAAGCATCTTTTGCTTTATTGCTTTGCATCCTACCAACCATATGCAGTTTCAAATTTGAATTATGTTTTTTAATAGTGCTCCATTTTGATGATGCTTCTTGAACTTTATTTTCTCCAAAATGAGAATGACCAAAATCAATTAAAGGTTTGATGTGCTCAAGGGGAAAAGTTTTGCTTATCGCAACAATATTTACCTTTTTCTTTGGTTTTAGGTTGCTTATATTCAATTGTATTTTTTTAAAACTTTCTACTATGTTAGTCATATGTTTGCTTTTAAAAATAAATATTTTTTCATTATCGAAAGTATCAAAGATATTGATTTAAGAAAAATTAAAAAACGTAATAAATTTGTAATTATTTATAGATATATTGAAAAGCAAGATAAAATATTTGAAATAAGGAGTTTTAGGAAGCAAT
Source organism: uncultured Pelagibacteraceae bacterium (assembly GCA_902556855.1). Classification (GTDB taxonomy): domain Bacteria; phylum Pseudomonadota; class Alphaproteobacteria; order Pelagibacterales; family Pelagibacteraceae; genus Pelagilacustribacter. The sequence continues at coordinate 45,242 of CACDXJ010000001.1, forward strand.
GCAAATCTAGAAATATTAAATTTTTTGTTGCTAACAATTTGGAATTGGCAAAAAAATTGAGCTCTGATGGAATATATTTATCTGCAAAAAATAGAGAATTTAAGTATTTGTATTTAAAAAAAAATTTTAGCTTAATAGGTGGTGCACACAATTTAAAAGAAATTAACTTAAAAATTATGCAAGGTTGCAAAAAGATTGTATATGCAAGATTATTTAAAGTTACTTATAAGCCTCAAATGAATTATCTAGGAGTAATCAAGTTTAATTATTTATCAACTAATACAGGCAAAAAGATTATCCCATTAGGTGGCATAAGTTATGGCAATTTAAACAAGCTAAAACTTATTAAGTGTGATGCCTTTGCTGTTATGTCTGAGATAAAAAAAAAGCCGGCCATAATCGGCCGGCTTTTTTAGAAAATCAAATTCTAAATAATTAGAATTCCATTCCAAGAGAAATAATTGATTTTCTCTCTTCTCTGTTTGCAGTGTAGTCAGAATTATCTGTGTCTACTAATGCTAAACCTAGTGTAGCACCACCAATATTGTATGATACTTGTATGTAGTCTGCTTCTGCTTCAACTGATGACTCAGTTTGTGTAGATGCAGTTGCTGCCATAGTTTTGTCGATTCTTTCATATTTTTCTTGTGCGTAAGAAACTGACATAGCATCATTTACTGCGAACTCTATACCGATACCAGAAAAGTTATATCTGTCACCGTTAGCAGCAGTAGCTGTATCTGCAGATGCAGATGCATATTTATCAGCTACACCATTTTCATGGTAAGCGTCGAAGAAACCAATTTTAAAGTTCCCCATTGCGTACTGTGCATACACAGTTCCTGAAGACTCTGATTGACCTGCTGTAATGTTATCGCCGCCTACTGTATATAGGTCTGCGCCAACTTTTAAGCCATCAATTGGAGCTGCAGTTACTTTGTATTGCGTTGCGTTTTGACCATCTGCGTCAGAAGCATTCACAACACCTGATTGTTTGAAGCTGTTACCTTGACCATCAGCTGTATTTGGAGCGTATCCTACTGATAACGAAACACCAAATGGTAATAAGTCAGCTGGAGTCGTGTAAGCTACATGTGGATCAGATGAAACGTCTTTACCAATACCGATCTGTGTCATTGTGTTAGCATAGTCTTGTCCAACACCTACTGCACCGATACCGTATCCAAGTTCAGTTGATAAACCACCTTCAGCGTCATAGATACCTACTGTACCCATGTCACCCATAGTGATTACTAATGCAGTGTCATCGTTTGATGCAGCACCACCATCAGCCATATCTAACTCAGTGTGGTAATTCCAAGAGTAACCATTGTCCAATTCGCCTGTAGCGCTGAACTTTAGTTCGTTTGAAATACCAATTGCTTTACCTGTATTGTTTAATCCGCCGTTAATTACGTATGAAGCATTAGCAGAACCTGTTACTGTAAGTTCACCTGCTTTTGCAGCAAAAGAAATTAATGAAGCTGAAACTAAAACAACTAAAGTTTTAAGTATGTTTTTCATATTGTTTTCCTTTATTGTTAATTTAATTTAATAATTATTATTAAACTGGGATAAACTAACAAACTTTTACCCACATAACTGATTATTTGCTATACAATTAGCCTTTTTTTGAATATTGTGACATTTTTACAACAATTATTCCCTCATTTTCTTGCAAAAATAGAGATTAAGGAAAGACTAAGCTGTAATTTAATTGTATTTTGTTTATTAAACAAAATTATGAAATTATTTAAGTCATTATTCCTTATCTCATTAATTGTAGTTTTTTTAAATTCTTGTGGGATGTATCAAAAAGTTGATCAAAGACAAATGCCAGATACAGCAAAAGAAAGAGCAAGAAAAAATGTGAATGAAGGACGTGGTACCAATATTGGTAGCCTTTTAAAAAACAGAGGTAAAACAAACTATGAATTTAGCACCTCAAATCCAATGTGGAGAGCTTCTTTAGAAACTCTAGATTTTTTACCACTAACCACTGTAGATTATTCTGGGGGTATCATCATCACAGACTGGTATTATAATGAACAAGGAAGTGCATCAGAGGCTATCAAGATATCTCTACGCTTCTTATCTAATGATATAAGAAGTGAAAGTTTAAAAATAATTGTTCATAAAAAAACTTGTAAAACAAATAATAATTGTCAAATCTCATTGTTAAATGAAACTTCTATTAAAGAAGAGCTACACGCATCTATATTAAAAAAAGCATCTTTATTAGAAAAAAAAGACAAAGAACAAAAAAAATAAATCTGAATGGAAAGAGTAAATTTTCAAGTCATTGAGAAAAAATGGCAAACAAAGTTTGTTTCTCAGAAATTATATAACGATAAAGGAAAAAAATTTTATTGTTTAGAAATGTTTCCATATCCATCTGGAAAAATTCATATGGGTCACGTTAGAAATTATGCAATTGGAGACGTAATAGCCAGGTATAAATTCATGAACGGTTTCAACGTTTTACACCCAATGGGATGGGATGCGTTTGGTTTGCCAGCAGAAAACGCCTCTAAGCTAAATAATCTTCATCCAAAAGAATGGACTAATCAAAATATCAAAACGATGAAAAACCAACTCAAAATGTTAGGTTTATCAATAGATTGGGACTTGGAAATTTCAACTTGTGATAAAGACTATTACAAACATCAACAAGAGCTTTTCATTGATTTTTACAATCAAGGTTTAGTTTCTAGAAAAGAAACATATGTCAATTGGGATCCGGTAGAACAAACTGTTTTGGCTAATGAACAAGTCATCAATGGAAGAGGATGGAGATCAAATGCTATAGTTGAAAGAAAAAAGTTATCACAATGGTTTTTTAATATCACAAAATTTTCCGAAAATTTATTGAATGATTTAGACGAATTAGCCGGATGGCCAGAAAAAGTAAAATTGATGCAAAAAAATTGGATAGGAAAGTCCATTGGATGTGAAATAAATTTTGATGTCACAAATACTAAACAGGAAATAAAGGTTTTTACTACAAGACCTGATACAATTTTTGGAGCTAGTTTCATAGCTTTATCAAGCGACCATCCTCTAAATAAAAGTTTTCTGGGCGATAAGGACTTTCAATCATTTAAGAAAAATTGCGATAGAACAGGTACTACTGAAGAAGCATTAGCAAATGCTGAAAAAATTGGATTTAAAACTGATTTATCTGTTAAACATCCATTTATAAAAAATAAAAAAATACCAGTCTATTTCGCAAATTTTGTATTAATGGATTATGGAACAGGTGCTATTTTTGGATGTCCTGCTCATGATCAAAGAGACTTTGAATTTGCAAAAAAATATAAATTAGAAATAACTACTGTAGTAACAGATGGAAACAAACAAAATAATGATGAAGCTTACACAGGAGGCGGAAAACTTATTAATTCAGATTTTTTAAATAATCTTAATGTAGAGCAGGCAAAAGAAAGAATTATAAAAGAGATTGAGTCAAAAAAATTAGGCAAAAGCAAAACTCTATTTAGACTTAAAGATTGGGGTATTTCGAGACAAAGATATTGGGGTTGTCCAATACCTATGATTTATTTAGAGGATGGCACTGTTACTCCAGTTGATAAAAGTGAATTGCCTATTGAATTACCACAAGATATTGACCTTAATTCCAAAGGTAATCCTTTAGCTAATCACCCAAAATGGAAATTTACTACTCAAAAATCTACTGGAAAAAAAGCTACTAGAGAAACTGATACCCTTGATACTTTTGTAGACTCCTCATGGTATTTCATGAGATTCTGCTCTCCAAATTTTTCTAAAGGACCTTTTGATGAAAAAAAAATTAATTACTGGATGCCTGTAGATCAATATATTGGTGGAATTGAGCATGCAATTCTTCACTTGCTATATTCTAGATTCTTTACAAAGGGTATAAGTGAGTTCAATAAGTCAGTAAATATCTCAGAACCTTTTAAAAACTTATTCACACAAGGCATGGTTTGTCATGAATCTTATAAGGACTCAAAAGGGGAATGGTTATACCCCGATGAAATTGAAAAAATAGATGCTAGCACGGCCATTAAAAAAAGTGACAAAAGTAGAGTAATTATCGGTCCGCCTGAGTCTATGTCAAAATCAAAAAAAAATACAATTGATCCTGAAACTATGATCCAAAATTACGGAGCAGACGCAGTGAGATGGTTTATTTTATCTGACAGTCCGCCAGAAAAAGACGTTCAGTGGTCAGACTCTGGCGTAATATCAGCAAATAAATTTTTACAAAAAATTTGGAATCTTGTATTTACTATTAAAAATAGAAAAAATTCTAAAGTAGACAAAGCTATTGAGGAAAAATTTTCTAAGGAAATTAATAATTTCATAAATAAGATAGACTTATCCATAAAAAGTTTTAGATTTAATGTTTCTATTGCTCAATTTTATGAATTATATAATTTCTTAAAAGAGAATTTAGAAAAAAACTTAAGTAATAGAATATTAACACAAAATATAATTAACATTCTTAAAACAATGGTTCCGTTTGTTCCTCATATAGCTAACGAATGTCTCGAATTAATGAATTGCGAAAATCTTGATAAATGGCCAAAAATTGATAAAACGAAATTATCAGAACAAGTTAAGTTGGCTGTGCAAATTAATGGAAAAACAAGAGATATCATAGAAATTAAAAAGGATTTACTAGAAAAAGATATTTTTGAGCTTGTATCTAAAAATTTTAAAACAAAAAAATATATTGAAAATAAAAAAATATCTAGGACTATCTTCGTCAAAAATAAAATTGTAAATTATATAATCTCCAAATGAAATTGAGAATTATTTCTATAACAACACTTCTTTTATTATTTCTTTCAGGATGTGGCTTTAAAGTTGTAAATAAATCAGAATTAAGTAATTTTAAAATAGTTGAGATAAATACTTTTGGAGAAAAAAGAATCAATTTTAATTTAAAAAATAAATTATCTTTTGCAAGAGGTTCTGAAAGTAATTCATTGAGCTTAGATTTAAATACAATTAAAGAAAAAAATATTAAGGAAAAAAATATCCAAAATGAGATTACAAAATATGAAATAATCATCAATACTAGGGTTAAATTTAGAGTAATTAAAACAGGTTTATCTGGTGAGTTTGCAATCAAAAAAACAGGAGATTATACTGTAGCAAATCAATATTCTCAGACGTTAACTAATGAAAAAAACTTAACTAAAATTCTTACGAATAACATTGCGGAAGAGATAATTAATGAACTAATAATCAGAATAAATGCAATATAAAAGTTATTTAATTGAGCAAAACATAGGAAATTTAAAAGAAAATTTAGTTCTTTTTTACGGTGAAAATATTGGTTTAATAGATGATTTTAAAAGCTCAATTAAAAAATTTTATAAAGATCAATTTGAAATAATTAACTTTACTCAAGAAGATATTTTAAAAAATAACAACTTATTAACAAAAGAAGTTATGAACTCTTCTTTATTCGATAAAAAAAAAATTTTATTTATTCAACAATCAGATGACAAACTTTTAAAACATTTTGAAGAATTAAAAAGTGAATTGAATGAAAATAAAATTTATATTTTTTCATCAACTTTAGACAAAAAATCTAAACTTCGAAATTTTTTTGAAAAAAACTCAGAAGTAGGTATTGTCCCTTGTTACCAAGATAACGAACAAAGTATTAAGAAAATAATTTTTGAAAAATTAAAAGGGCACGAGGGTTTGTCAGCGATAAACGTAAATATGATAATAGAAAATTCTGGATTAGAAAGATCAAAATTAAATAACGAATTAGAAAAGATAAAGCTTTTTTTTAATAATAAAATTATTGAAACAGAAAAACTGGAAATTTTATTAAATATTAAAATTAATGAAGATTTTAATACCCTTAAGGACCATGCTTTACTTGGAAATAAATTGAAAACTAATAAATTATTATCAGAAACGATTATAGATGATGAGAAAATGCTCTTTTATCTTAATAGCCTAAACCAAAGACTTAATAAAATAAAAGAAGTAAGGCAAAGCTCCTCGACAAATATAGAGCTATCAGTAAATAGTTTAAAACCACCTATTTTCTGGAAAGATAAGCCTAATTTTATTGACCAAACAAAAAAATGGACCAATAAAAAAATTATCGAGATTCTAGATCTTACTTATAAACTTGAGGTACAAATTAAAAGCAATTCAATAGCAAATAAGAAAATATTACTAAAGAAATTGATGATAGATGTTTGTGAATTAGCTAATTCTTAGTAAGTAAATCAGAAATCAACTCGAATTGGTCTAAATCTTTATATTCAATAATAATTTTACCGGAATTATTTTTTTTGTTAAGAATATTCACCCTCAAACCTAGAATTTTTTGTATTTTTTCCTGAACCCTTAAAACATTAGCATCTATTGTTTTTTCTTTTTTACTACCTTTTTTATTTCTAATTAGGTATTCAACTTTTCTAGCACTATAGTTTTTTGAAACTATTTCTTCTGCTATTGAAGATGCATTTGAAATTCCAATCAATGGTCGAGCTTGCCCAGAAGTTAAACTACCTTCTTCTAACATTGCGATAACATCGCTCGGGAGTGTTAATAATCTCAAAGTATTACTGATGTGGCTACGACTTTTGGACATAAGTTTGGAGATACTTTCATGATCGTATTTAAATTCGTCATTAAGTCTTTTGTATCCTTTAGCCTCTTCTATTGGATTAAGATCGTCTCTTTGTATATTTTCAACAATAGCAACTTCTAAAGATTCAACATCATTTAAATCTAAGATAGTTACAGGTATTTCATGTAAACCTGCTTTTTGAGCAGCTAACCATCTTCTTTCACCAGCAACAATTTCAAATTTACCTGTGTCAGCTTTACTTGGTCTAACAGCTATAGGCTGAATAATACCGTTTTTTTTTATTGACTCTGCTAATTCATTTAATTTGTCTTCCTTAAAATTTTGTCTAGGTTGGTAGGGATTTCTGCTCAGATCGCTTATAGAAACCTTATTTAATGCCTGATTTTCTTGAGTTTTTTTTTGAGATGAGTCATCACCAAATAACGCTGATAAACCTCTACCCAATCCCTTTTTTTTTCCTGCTGTCATGCAGCACTCTCAACTGTGTTATTTTTCATAAATTCTTCTGCAAGTTTAAAATATGATTTACTACCAACGCAATTTTTATCATAAATCACACATGGTAAACCGTGGGATGGCGCTTCAGATAATCTTACGTTTCGTTGAATTACAGTTTGATAAACTTTTTCTTTAAAATAATTTCGAGCTTCTTTATCCACTTGTAATGAAAGTTTATTTCTTTTGTCAAACATAGTTAATAATATTCCTCTAATTTTTAAATTTGGATTTAAATTTTCTTTGATCCTTTCTATTGTTTTTACCAATTGAGTTATACCTTCCAGTGCAAAGAATTCTGTCTGTAATGGAACTAGTAATTCGTCTGCTGCAACAAGAGCCATAATAGTCAATAAACTCAGAGATGGTGGGCAGTCTATAAAAATATTATCGTATTTTTCCAATAATCCATTCTTCTCTATACTTAAAATTTCTTTTAATAAAAATGCTCTATTTGAGTCATTTGCAGTTTCAACTTCAAGACCGGATAAATTTACATGTGAGCCAATTAAATCTAAATTATCTATTTCTGTTTTTTGAATCGTGTCTTTAATAGAAATTTTTTTAATTAACAAATTGTAAATATTTTTGGACTCTTCGTTATTGCTTTTACCTAAACCTGTTGTAGCGTTACCTTGAGGATCTAAATCTATAACTAAATTATTATGACCCAAAATGGACAGTGATGCTGCTAAATTTATAACAGTAGTTGTTTTTCCGACTCCTCCCTTTTGATTTATGACAGCTAAAATAGTTTTTTTTCTCATTTACTGTTTTATTTGCATCAAAATTATTTTTGAATCTTCATTTGTAATACTTTTTTCTAATTTATAATGGTATTTTTTAGTTTTAAAAGATTTATTTATATCTTCCTGTGCATTTTGACCCTTCAAAATGATTAATTTATGAGGCTTTCTAGCGATTTCACGTGAAACTTGTATTATCTTTTCAAGTTTTTTAAAAGCTCTACAGGTAATGATGTCAGCATCTAGTATTTCATTATTTATATCTCCTAAAACCTTAGCTCTTAGATCTAAACTCTTGATTACAGAGTTTAAAAAAGCTCTTTTTACTGGTGATTTTTCATATAATTTCACGTGAAAAGACTTGTTTTTATTGAATATTTCTACAATTAGACCAGGAAAACCTGCGCCTGAGCCTAAATCTGCTAAAGATGATAATCTAAAATCGATGAACCTTAATATCTGAGCAGAGTCGAGAATGTGTCGAAACCAAATCGATTTTTCAGTACTTTTTGAAATTAAATTATGTAATTGATTTTCCTTTAAGACCAATTCGCTAAATTTCTTTAACTTCTCTATTGAAAGATCATCAAAATTTAGATCTTTTTTCAATATTTTTATAACTTCAGGCTGCTGCATTAAGCAGAAGCTTTATATCTAAGTTTTTTGATATGTGAAAGAAGTATAATTATAGCTGCAGGTGTTACACCATCTATGCGAATAGCCTGACCTAGGGTTTTTGGCTTAACTTGGGTCAATTTAATCCTAATCTCGTTAGATAGACCACTAAGTTTTTCATAATCTATGCCCTCTGGTATAATAACCGACTCATCTTTCTTAAAAGACTCTATATCTCTGTCTTGTCTTTCAAGGTAACCCATATAATGGGCATCTGTTACAACTTGATTTTCTATGGACCTTGAAAAACTAGGAATATCTCGAAAAACCTGCCTTATTTTAGCCATATTTACTTTTCGCTGACCCATAATCTCTAAACAAGATCTTTTGACTCCGTCCATGGCAATTTTAATACCAAATTTTTTAGCTTGATTAGGAGTTAAATAATTATTTTTTAAAATTTTATTAAGAGCAAAAATATTTTTTTTCTTTGAATTAAATATTTTTTTTCTCTCCGACTTCACTAAATTTAAATTGATTCCGAAATCAGTTAGTCTTTGATCGGCGTTATCGGCCCTTAAAGTTAATCTATATTCAGCTCTTGATGTAAACATTCTATAGGGTTCTGTAACTCCTTTAGTAATGAGGTCATCAATCATTACACCAATATAAGAAGTTGAACGATCTAAAATAAACTCATCTTGATTTCGAATTTTTAATGCCGCATTGATCCCTGCTATCAAACCTTGAGCTGCAGCTTCTTCATACCCTGTAGTTCCATTAATTTGTCCAGCAAGAAATAAAGAATTAATTTTTTTGGTTTCTAAGGTTGATTTTAACTCCCTTGGATCCACATAATCATACTCAATTGCGTATCCTGCCCTCTTCATCTTAACACGCTCTAAACCCTTGATTTTACTTAATATTTTAAGCTGTATCTCCTCCGGAAGAGAGGTTGATATACCATTTGGGTAAATAGTATTGTCCTTTAGTCCCTCTGGTTCTAGGAATATTTGGTGTTTTTCTTTTTCCTTAAACTTAACAATTTTATCCTCTATAGATGGACAATACCTTGGTCCTACTCCTTTTATGTTTCCTGAATACATGGCGCTTCTTGAAATATTTTCACTAATGATTTTATGAACATCATTATTTGTGTAAGTCATCCCACATTTAATCTGCTTATTATTGATCTTATTCGTCAAGAAGGAGAAATAGTAATGATCATCATCAGCAGGCTGCATTTCTAAGTCATCATAATTAATTGTATCGCCATCTAGTCTAGGAGGTGTTCCGGTTTTTAATCTTCCAATTTGCATTTTAAATTTTGCTAGTTGTTCACTTAAACCGGTAGATGGTTTTTCATCATAACGACCAGCTGGTATTTGTGTTTCACCTATATGTATTAAACCATTCAAAAAAGTTCCCGTGGTAAGTATTAGTTCTTTAGTTCTTATTTCCTTGCCGCTCTGGCAAGCGAATCCTATAACTTTGTTGTTATCAAATAAAAATTTTACTACTGGATCGGCTACTACCTCTAAATTTTCATAGTTTAATAAAATCTTTTGCATATGCTCTTTATAAAGAGCTCTGTCTGATTGAGTTCTTGGCCCTTGCACTGCTGGGCCACGACTTCTATTTAATAATCTAAATTGAATACCTGATTTATCAGCTACTACACCCATCACACCATCTAAAGCATCGATTTCTCTCACAAGATGACCTTTTCCAAGTCCTCCTATAGCGGGATTACACGACATTTCACCAATAGTCTCAATTTTATGTGTAAAAAGAGCAGTATTTACGCCCATTCTAGCGGAAGCTGCTGCTGCCTCACATCCGGCGTGTCCTCCACCTATAACTACTACATCATAGCTTTGTTTTGTCATGTTGTGAATGTAAACGTCTAGATTAAGAATACAAGTAATATTTTATTTACCGATACAGAAGTCTTTAAATATAGATCCAAGTATTTCTTCCACATCTACCTTACCGACGATGCTACCAAGATGTCGTGTGGCCATTCTTAGGTCTTCTGCTGCTAATTCGAGGTCTTTATTTTGATCCTTTTTAAGAAACTTATCAATTTCTTTTAAGCAATCATTGAGCTTAACTCTATGCCTCTCTCTAGTAATTAAAGCGCTATTATTTGATGAAAATTTTTTACTTAATTTAACTTTGACCAAATTAATTAATTTATCTATATTTTTATTACTTTTTACTGAAGCTAAAACAGTATCAACATCGAATTTATGATTTTGCTTATCTGAAACATCTGATTTATTCAAAAAAATTATAGTATCTTTATTAATCATATTCTGTATTTCCTTGTTAATTTTTTTAGATGAATTATCGATGACTACTATATTTAAATCTGCTTCTTTTGATTTACCTAAAGCTAAAGAAATACCTTTTTTTTCAACTTCGTTTTTAGCTTCTCTTATACCAGCGGTGTCTGCTAAGATTACAGGGTAACCATCTAAATTTAGGTAAGTTTCTAAAACATCTCTTGTTGTTCCAGCTTCATCCGAAACAATAGCTACTTCTCTTTTTGAAAGTAAATTTAATAGTGATGATTTACCTGCATTAACTTCTCCTGTAATTGAAACTCTGAAACCGTCTCTAATTTTTTCTCCAACTTTATTGTCTTCAATAATTTTTGTAATTTCTGAATGAATTTCCTTAATTGATTTATGGGCATCTTTTAATACTTTTTCTGGAAGATCTTCTTCTGCAAAATCAATTTTAGCTTCTATAAAAGCAAGTGATTTTATTATTTTATCTCTCAAATCATTATAATAATTTGATACGTTTCCCTGAACTAATTTTATTGCTTGCTGTCTTTGTAGTTCTGTTTCGGAATGGATAAGATCTCCTATACTTTCTGCTTTTAATAAATCAATTTTATCATTTTGAAATGCAATTTTAGTGAACTCACCTGGTTCAGCTAATCTGCAATTTTTTTGCTCCGACAGAACTCTCAACAAGGCGTTTATAACTGCATTACTGCCATGGATTTGTAATTCTGCTAGATCTTCGCCAGTATAGCTATTTGGCCCGGGAAACCACAATAATAGAGCCTCCGGATCTATTACATTACCGTTGTTGGGGTCATAGAACTTACAGAAATTAACTTCGTTCGGGATAATATCTTTAGACTTAGTCAAATTTTGACAAATCTTAAGTGTTTCACTGCCTGATATTCTAACGATAGCTATTCCAGAGGGTCCTCTACCCGAAGATAAAGCATAAATGTTCATTTAACTATAATGATAAACCTCGATTAGAGATTATTTTACTGAATTTTTTTAATGTTTCGTTGTTCTTAATATTTTTTACAATGATTTCTTTAAATGGATCCAAATATTTATTTTGCTTAAAAAAAGTGTGAGTAGCATCAACTCCTAAACTCATAATGGTATTTTCGGGTTTTCTACTATTATAAAAATCATTTAACGCATAGCTATTTTTTATAGAAATACCTAAACCAGTATAATATTTAATAATTTCTTTTAGTTTTTTTAAGTCCCTTAGAACTAGATTAAAACCTTGTCCAGCCACAGGATGAATAGTGTGTAAACCTTCACCAAGAATTAATATATTTTTTTGATGATATTGTCGTCTTAAACTAAGAGAGATGGGAAACGACTGAATATTACTAATAGTGATATCTTGTTTGCTTTTCAATATTTCTACTATTTTATTTTTAACTAAATTTGTAATTTTTTTTGAATTATTTTCAAAAAAATATTTTTTTACACTCCAAACAAAAGAGAAATAATTTTTTGAAAAAGGAAGTATTGCCAGCGGACCTTCTTTTAAAAAGAATTGGCTTGTGTTAAGTTTCTTAAAATTATGTTTTACATATCCTGTTAAAGCTATTTCTTTATAATCTTTCTTGATAGACCTAATTTTAGTTATGTTATTGTAAATTTTAGATTGTCCACCTATACAAAGAACAATTAAATCATAATTTTTTAACTCATCTAAGTTTTTTACATCTTTTTTTATTAACTTAATTTTATTTTTTGAAATTTCTTTCAATAATAAACTTTTAACTTTATCATTTTCGAAAACATACATAAGATTGGCGTTATCTTCGTTGAGATTTAAAAAGTTAATTTTTTCTTTAGAAGTTTCGTAAAAAAGCTCAATTTTATTCGATGGCCAGAACAGCTTTTGTCCTAAATCTGTAATATTTTGATTAATAAACTTATAATTTGTATCTGATATAGCAGTAGTCCTTTTATCTACATTTTTTATGCCTTTTTTAGCTATTAGATTTACCTCTATGCCAGGCACTTTAGCTATAACTACAGCTGTCATTAAGCCTGAAAGACCATCTCCGACAATGCATATTCTCTGTTTTATCATATAACAATTTTTAACACTTTCATAAAAATGGTAAAAAGTACGTAATCGATTCGTAATGAATACAAACTTTTTAGATAGTGTAACAAATTTTTTAAAAAAGCGAACCTTTGAATTGCTAGGTTTAGTCTTAGTTTTATCAAGTGTCGCACTTGCAATCGCCTTTACAACATATTCTCCTGAGGATCCTTCATTTGTTTATGGGGATAGGAGCTTCGAAATTCAGAATTTTTTTGGGATTTATGGAAGCAGCATTGCAGATTTTTTATTACAAAGTTTTGGCTTAGCCTCTTTTTTAATATTGCTTAATTTTTTATTCTGGGGGTTAGATTTGATAATAAAAAAAGAGTTAAGAAGAATAATTTTAAAATTATTTTTAGTTGTAGCTTATTTAATTGTAGGGACAGTTTTTATCTATTTAACGTTCGATAATTCTTTTTGGTTAATTGATAATGGTAATTCAGGTTTTGTTGGAAAAATAACATATAACTTTATTAATACTTGGGCTCCGTGGATTGATAATACATACTCTATTTATGTACTACTTTTATTAACTATAATTTTTTTTTCATTTTCAGCTGATATAAATTATAAAAAAGTATTCTCAGTAATTATTTCACTTTTTAAAAGAAAGCCTGCAGAAAATATTGAAACAGATTTTAATAAATTAAATATTGAAGATCAACCACAGACTTTAGAAAAACCACAACAATCTTTTTCATTTGACACTGACACAAATTCTAAAACAGAACAAGTTGCTAAAAAAACTAAATATAAGTTACCGGATATAAATTATTTAGAAAAAAATTTATCTAAACTTAGTTCAGATGGAAATAAAAATCGTCCTAACGCAGAGTTTATGGAAAAAATATTATTAGACTTTGGTATAGACGGAAAAATTAAAACAATTAATAATGGTCCTGTAGTAAGCCTTTATGAATTCGAGCCAGCACCTGGTGTTAAAGTATCAAAAATTATAAATTTATCTGAGGATTTAGCAAGAAATACTAGTTCAACTTCTACAAGAGTTTCGGTTATTCCAGGAAAAAACACTGTTGGAATTGAAATTCCAAACGAGGAGAGGGAGGGCGTATCACTTAGAGAAATAATTTCTTATGATAAATTTCAAAAAAAAGATGTGCGACTTCCGATTGCATTAGGTAAAAGTATTTCGGGAATGCCAATTGTTGGTGATTTAACCTCAATGCCTCATCTTTTAATCGCCGGAACTACCGGTTCAGGAAAGTCTGTTTGTATAAATACTATAATCGTTTCACTGCTTTACAAACTAAGTCCAGATCTTTGTAAATTTATTTTAATTGATCCTAAAATGTTAGAGCTTTCTACTTACGAAGGAATACCTCATTTATTAACTCCAGTTATTACTGATGCTAAAAAAGCTACATCAGCTTTATCTTGGACGGTAAAAGAAATGAACAGCAGATATAAATTAATGAGCAAGGTAGGAGTAAGAAACATTGATGGTTATAACGCTAAACACAAGCTTAAAATGCCTTACATTGTTGTAGTCGTTGACGAGATGTCAGATTTAATGCTTGTAGCTGGAAAAGAAATTGAAAACTACATTCAAAAATTATCCCAAATGGCCAGAGCTGCAGGTATTCATATCATCATGGCTACGCAAAGACCTAGTGTCGATGTAATAACAGGTACAATAAAAGCAAATTTCCCAACAAGAATATCTTTTCAAGTTAGTTCTAAAATTGACAGTAGAACTATTTTGGGGGAGCAGGGGGCCGAACAATTACTTGGAAAAGGAGACATGTTATTCATGTCGTCGGCAAACAGAATAGTTAGAATTCACGGTCCATATGTTTCTGAACAAGAAATTGAGAAAATTACAAACTCGTTAAGAGCACAAGGTGAGCCAGATTATATGGAAGAGATTACTTCTCAAGAAACAAATGAAAGCTCATTAACACCTGGAAATGAAGGTGATGAAGATGAATTATTCAATCAGGCTGTAGAAATCATAAAAGCTGAAGGAAAGGCCTCTACAAGCTTCTTACAGAGAAAATTACAGATAGGATACAATAGAGCTGCTAGAATTATTGATATGATGGAAGAAAAAGGTATTGTTAGTAAGGCAAATCATGTTGGTAAACGTGAAGTTCTTTAAAAAAACATTTTTAATCTCGTTTTTTCTATTAGTGACAACGAGTTTGTTAGCTAATGAAAAAGATCAAATAGTTGCTCAATTAAGTAATTTAAATTCTTTAGAATTTACATTTGATCAGTTAATTAATGAAAAAACAGAAAAAGGAAGTTGTCTTTTAGAATTTCCTGGAAAATTAAAATGCAACTACTTTGATGACAAGGAAAAAGAGCTAGTAATTAATAATAAGAGGTTAGCAATTACGCAGAAAAAGTATAATAAAACTTACTATTATCCTGTTTCAAAATCTCCATTCTTAAATATTTTATATAAAGATAAGCTTTTGGAAATAATACGATCAGGGGAATTAGAGTTAGCTGATCAAATAATTAAGCTTGTTTATTTTGGTGATAACGAAATTACAGTTTTTTTCGACAAAAAAAACTTAGACTTAAAAGGATGGAAGATTAAAGATCAATACAACAATAAAATAAATTTCTCTCTCAATATTATTGCTAAAAATGACGTTTTTAAAAAAGGTACCTTTAAAATACCTGAGATAAACTAAGCCACAAAATCAATTTCTTCTTCTTTAAAAATTTCAAAACCTTTAGATTTATAATTTTGTAATGCGTGTTTGTGATCTAAACTACAAGTATGAACCCACATTCTTTGGGGATTTTTTCTTGATGCACTAGCAATAGCATGATTAACAAGTGTTGAGCCAAGCTTCAGACCTCTAAATTCTTTTAGTACCCCTAGATTGATAAGCTCTACTTCATTTGATCCTGGATGGTATTCTTGTTCATAATATCCCACTAAATCTTCACCTTTTTTTAGAACATGCGTTTCTAAATTTTTATTTGTAACATACTTTACCCACTCACTTTCAGACCATAGTAATCTGTCTCTCCAATAGTGATCTACACCTATTTGTTTGTAGAAAAATCTGTTTAAGTGGAAATTATCTTTATCATCCAAAATAATTTTAAAATTTTCTGGAAGATTTAAATCAACTGTTTTTGAAAAATCTTTAATTTCTAAAAAATATCTTTTTACTCTTGAAACCATCAGCTTACCATCTTCCCGATCTTTTCACCTGCAAATATATGGAAGTGCAAGTGAGGCACCTCCTGTCCACCATCACTTCCAATATTAGTTAAAGCTCGATATCCTTTATCTTGTGCGCCCATTAAATTTGCGACATGCGTCACTGCTTTGTTTAACTCTACAATCTCTTTATCTGAGGCTTTGCTGTTGAAATCATTAAGATCTACGTATTCACCTTTAGGAATAACTAAAACATGAACTTTCTTTTGAGGATTAATATCATGAAAAGCTAAAACATGATCATTTTCATAAACTTTTTTACATGGAATTTCTCCTCTAAGAATTTTAGCAAATATATTATTTTTATCGTAATTCATTTCTGTCTTTTCTTTAGTTCACTCATCACATCTTCAATCTTTATATTATTAGCCTCTAAATAAACCATCAAATGATAAATCACATCCGCAGCTTCGTGTATCTTATTTGAATTTTTTTCCACAGATTCTATTAATTCGCCTATTTCCTCTTTTACTTTAGAAACACTTAGGTTCTTATCGTTCAAAAGTTTATTGGTATAAGACTTATCTGGAGAAGAATTTTTTCTCTCTCTGATTGTCTTAATTAATTGTTCTAAGTTTTCAAACATTTTATAACCTTACCGATACATTTTTAGAATTCAAATATTCTTTAGCATCTTTAATTTTATATTCGCCATAATGAAAAATAGAGGCCGCTAAAACTGCACTTGCTCCACCTTTAACTATGCCATCATATAAGTGATCTAGAGTTCCAACTCCACCGGAAGCTATTACAGGAATATTGGTGTTATTCGTAATTGTTTTTAATAAATCAACGTCGTAACCGGATTTAGTTCCATCTTTATCCATTGAAGTTAATAAAATTTCTCCAGCTCCATTTTCTTCTACTTTTTTAGCAAACTCTACTGCATCGATACCAGTTTTATTTCTTCCTCCGTGCGTAAATACTTCCCATTTATTATCTAAAA
This sequence comes from uncultured Pelagibacteraceae bacterium, assembly GCA_902556855.1. Classification (GTDB taxonomy): domain Bacteria; phylum Pseudomonadota; class Alphaproteobacteria; order Pelagibacterales; family Pelagibacteraceae; genus Pelagilacustribacter. The sequence goes on from CACDXJ010000001.1 coordinate 62,254, forward strand.
TTTTTTTTGCATCGATCGCAACAACAATGCATTGAGATCCAAATTTTTTTGAAGCTTCCTTAATGAAGTCGACATTTTTTACAGCGGCAGTATTAATAGAAACTTTATCTGCACCTGCTAATAATAAATCGGTAATATTTTGAATAGTTCTAACTCCACCTCCAACAGTTAAAGGAACAAAACATTCTTTTGCAGTTTTTCTCACAATATCAATAATTGTTTCTCTATTTTCATTTGATGCTGTTATATCTAAGAAACAAATCTCATCCGCACCTCCATCACTATAAATCTTAGCTTGTTCAACTGGATCTCCGGCATCTTTTAATTCAACAAAGTTAATACCTTTAACAACTCTTCCATTCTTAACATCAAGACAAGGTATAATTCTATTTTTAAGCATTAATCTCCTTTGCTAATTCATCAAGCTTAATATCACCATCGTAAATAGCTTTACCAACAATAATACCTTCAATTTTTTTATTATTTAGCTCTTTAGCCTTCTTGATGTCATTTATTGAAGAAACACCTCCTGAAATAACAACAGGACAATTAGAAAGCTCTGCAATTTTTACAGTCTCATCTAAGTTAGGACTAGTTTTCATTCCATCTCTATTAATATCTGTGTAAATTATTCTACTTACTCCGTAATTATTTACTTCTTTAAGAAAATCTGTGGTTTTAACATTAAGATTTTCTTTCCAGCCTGATACAGAAAGATTTCCATCTTTTGCATCTAATCCTAAAGCAATTTGGCCTTTAAACTTTTCACAAGACTCTTTTAAGAATTCTTTATTCTTAATAGCGCCACTACCCAAAATTACTTTCTCTACTCCAACATCAATATATTGTTTAATGCTTTCTGTTTTCCTTACACCGCCACCTATTTCGATTTTAAAATCATATTTGCCAACTATCTCTTCAATAATATCTAAATTGACTGTCTTACCAGTTAAAGCACCGTCTAAATCAACAATATGCAAGTTTTTAAAACCGTAGTCTTTATATTTAGCTGCTTGATCAACTGGTGAGGTTTCATATTCAGTTTTTTTTTCAAAGTCTCCTTTAATTAACCTCACACATTTTTTATCTTTGATGTCTATTGCAGGAAATATTTTCATTATAATTTTAGAAAGTTATCAATTATTTTTAATCCAATTTTATCACTCTTCTCAGGGTGAAACTGTGTACCAAACAAATTATCTTTCTCAACTGCACATACGATTTTTGATGAATAATCTGCTGTTGCTGAAATGACTGATTTATCCTCAGGAATAAACTCAAAACTGTGAACGAAATACATATGAGATTTATTTTTTATATCTTTAAATAATTTGCTTTCTTTTTGAATTTCAATTTCATTCCAACCAATGTGTGGAAGTTTATATTTTCCCTTTTGATTATCTATTTTAGATACATTACCAGGAATCCAACCTAATCCTTTTGTTTCTGCTTCTTCATAACCAATATCGGCAAACATTTGTAAACCCACACAAATTCCTAGTAATGGTTTCTTGTTTGTTATCGCAAAATCTCTAAGCGTGTCTACTAGTCCAACAATACTGTTTAAAGAGTCAACGCAACTTTTAAAAGAGCCTTGACCTGGTAAAACAATTTTGTCACTGGACTTAATTTTCTTGATATCTGAAGTTACTTCTAGATTAACTTTACCTTTAGCGACCTCTGTAAAAGAATTTATGACAGAGCTTATATTGCCCGATTGGTAGTCAACGATAGTGACGTTCATCAATTTTAAATAGAGCCTTTTGTCGAAGGTATTGAGTTTTTAATTCTCTTATCAATTGCTAAAGCATCTTTTAATGATCTAGCTAAACCTTTGTAACATGACTCAATCTTGTGGTGACTATTTTCACCGTAAATATTTTCTATGTGTAAGGTAACTCCAGCTGATTGCGAAAAAGCTTGAAACCACTCCTTGAATAATTCTGTGTCCATCTCTCCAAGTTTCTCGACTGGCAGATTAACTTTCCAAATTAAATAAGGTCTATTCGATACATCAATTGAAACACGACTTAAGGTTTCGTCCATCGGAATCATTGTTGAGGCATATCGAGTAATTCCTTTTCTATTACCTGCTGCTTTTTTAATTGCTTCACCAATTGCTATACCTGTATCCTCAGTAGTATGGTGTAAATCTATATGCGTATCACCTTTTGCTTTAACTTCTAGATCTATAAGAGAGTGTTTGGATAATTGCTCCAACATGTGATCTAAGAAACCTATCCCAGTTTTAATTTTATACTTTCCTTTTCCATCTAGATTAACCGCGACAGAAATACTAGTCTCTTTCGTTTTCCTTGTAATTTTTGCTTTTCTGCTCATAAACAATACCTGATTAACCTTTGATATATATTTAAATGGTCATTTTATCAATAAATCACTATTGAAGATTTCAAATTAATCTCCACATATAACTTCATGAATACAGCTGAAAAATGGCACGGTACAACTATAGTCCTTCTTAGGAAGGGTGGAGAGACCATTGTTGCAGGTGACGGTCAAGTCAGTCTTGGCAATACGGTTTTAAAAAGTAAAGCAAAAAAAGTTAGAAAAATTGAGAGCAGAGGAGTGATCGCGGGTTTTGCTGGCTCAACTGCAGATGCCCTAACTTTATTCGAAAGACTTGAAGCAAAACTAGAAAAGCATGCAGGAAACTTACAAAGAGCAGCTGTTGAATTAGCAAAAGATTGGAGAAGTGATAAGTTTTTAAGAAGATTGGAAGCGTTGATGGCAGTGGCAGATAAAGACCACAGTTTTATTATTTCTGGTACTGGTGATGTATTAGAACCTGAAGATGGAATAATTGGAATAGGTTCTGGTGGAAACTATGCTCTCGCGGCTGCAAAAGTTTTGATCGAAACCGATATGAAAGCTGAAGAGATAGCAAAAAAAGCTCTAAAAGTTGCATCTGACATATGTGTATTTACAAACAATAACGTTACGATGGAAAAAATTTAAATGTCTAAATCTAAAAAAGAAACAAACTTGAAGTTAGTCAAAGGCTCTAAAAACGATAGCTCAAAGGTTAGTGCTCTTTCACCAAGAGAAATAGTTTCTGAGCTGGATAGATATGTAATTGGTCAAAAGGAAGCAAAAAAAGCTGTTGCAGTTGCTTTAAGAAATAGGTGGAGAAGGCAGGCTCTGACTGATGAAATGAGAGATGAAGTATTACCAAAAAATATTTTAATGATTGGTCCAACAGGTGTAGGTAAAACAGAAATTTCAAGAAGACTTTCTAAATTGGCTGAAGCGCCATTTATTAAAGTTGAGGCAACAAGATTTACTGAAGTTGGATACGTTGGAAGAGATGTCGAGCAAATTGTCAGAGATTTGATTGAAATTGCTATTGCAATGGAAAGAGAGAGAAAAAGGAAAGAAGTTAAAGCTAAAGCAGAATTAAAAGCAGAGGAAAAAGTATTAGACGCATTAGTCGGTAATAAAGCAAGTGTTGCTACAAGAGAAAGTTTTAGAAAAAGACTTAGAAATGGAGATCTAGATGATAATGAAATAGAAATAGAAGTTCAGGACTCATCATCTGGTATTCAGAGTTTTGAAATTCCTGGAATGCCTGGGGGGAACGTAGGAATGGTTAATCTTGGAGATATTTTAGGTAAATCTATCGGAGGAAAAAAAGGTAAAAAGAAAAAAATGTCTGTTAAAGAGTCTCACGGTATTTTAGTAGCTCAAGAGTCAGATAAAATGATTGAAGAAGATAAGATTATTAAAGAAGCTAAAAAAGCAACTGAAGAGAATGGAATAGTTTTTTTAGATGAAATTGATAAAGTTTCAGCAAGAAGTGACAGAGTGGGTGGTGATGTTTCTAGAGAAGGAGTACAAAGAGACTTGTTGCCACTAATTGAAGGAACAACAGTAAGCACAAAACATGGACCAATAAAAACTGATCACATTTTATTTATCGCATCAGGGGCCTTTCAATTGGCTAAGCCTTCTGACTTGTTGCCGGAATTGCAAGGTAGACTACCTATTAGAGTAGAATTAAATGCTTTAAATGAAGATGATTTTAAAAGAATTCTAAAGGAACCAGATAACAGTTTGATTAAACAATATAAAGCTCTTTTAAAAACCGAAGACGTTAACCTTGAATTTTCAGACGATGGGATCGATATGCTTGCGAAAATATCTGCAGAAGTTAATTCTTCAGTTGAAAATATTGGAGCTAGAAGACTTCATACTATTATTGAAAAAGTGCTTGATGATATTAGTTTCAACGCAACGGATAAAGCAGGTGAAACAATTACAGTTGATAAAAAATTTGTGCAAGATAATTTAGGAAATTTGGTAAAAGATACAGATCTATCAAAATTTATATTATAAATTTTTTAATTTAATAAGAATTGCACCTTCTCCTCCATCTTTAATGTCAGCCTCATTTATTGAGATAACTAAATTCTTTAAATCAGGATCAGATTTTATAAAATCTGGAACTGAAAACTTTAACTTTCCAAAATCTTTTGAAACATAAGTGTCTTTATCATTAGTTGAGTGTATTCCTTTACCTGTAATTAATAATAACTCTTTATATTTTTTCTCTATACAAGTTTTTAGAACCTCGCTTACCTTCTTATTCGCTTCATCTAAAGTAAATCCATGAAGATCAAATTTAAATCTATTTTTTTTAGATAATTTAAAACTTTGTTTATCTTTATCGTAAATATCTGAAGGATCTTTTATATAATCTTCCCAAGTTTTTTTATCTTCACTAGAAAGATACTTTTTTTTAGTCACTAGCTGATGATTTCAGACAAATACCAATTAGGGCTTTTTTGATTAATATTTCTTGTAAACTTCCAGTTATCAGATACAAATTTTATTTTGTCAGGATTTCCCTCGATTATTTTATTATCTTTATCTTTTTTAACTGAAATTACTTCTGCTACAAATTTAACAGTTGCGAATAAATTGTCTTTAATCTTTTCATAATTCTCTACGGAAGACTCTTTAACTCCAATAAAAGTAAATTCCGATTTAATGTTCTCTTTATTTCTTAATTTAATAGCATCTGAAAAATTCGAAAACATATTGGGTGAGAGTAAAGCTTTAAGTTTAATCAAGTCACCTGAGGCAAATGAGGTCAAGATGTTTTCATATGCAATTTCAGCTCCTCTTAGAAAATCTTTTTTCTCTTTACCTTCTAAAACGTCTAAGTTTTGTTTTAGAGGTTCAGCATCTTTTTTTGGTATACTAAATTTTTTTTCTGCAAAATTAGGATAAACTTTAGACTCATGTCCAGTTTTTCTTCCCAAAATACTTCTAAGACGCAAAATTATGAATCCTGCGATCATTCCTAATAAAATAATGTCTAAATAACCAAAATTGTTACTCATAATTTGATAAATATACATGAATAATATAATTTTGTATCAGACAAATGAACACATTTTTCCTAATTTTTATTGGTTTACCTGCTATTGAGATATTTTTTATGATCAAAATTGGAGCAAAACTTGGTGCTTTAAATACAATCGCTCTTATTTTTTTAACTGCAATTGTTGGTGTTTTTTTTGCAAGGATCCAAGGAATACAGACATTAAAATCGGGAATTATTAATTTATATCAAAATAAAGTGCCAGTTTATGAATTAATATCTGGGGCATCTATAGCTTTTGCTGCTTTATTATTAATTATTCCAGGTTTTTTTACAGATTTAATTGGATTTTTAATATTAATACCTTTTACGAGAAATATTTTATTCAAAATACTTCTTAAAAGAAAAACTAAGATAAACAAAAATACCGCAGAAGAAAGTGCAATAGAAGGTGAGATAATAGATAAAAATAAAGATGAATTATAAAATTATTGGCAAATACATTAAAGACTTAAAATTTAGTATACCAAATCCTAAAGTTTTTTTTTTACTCAGTAAAGACATAGAAAATTATAAAATTAACATTGATATAAGAAGTAATCAAGTTAAAGAGAATATTTTAGAAGTTTTAACATCAATTAATTTAACACCGACTCAAAATGGATTTGAAAAAATAGATACAAAGATTGTTTACGCAACAATCGTAGAAATACCCAACAATAAAATAGAAAAAAATGAAATAGAGAAAATTGTTTTGATAGATGTACCTTCTCAGATATATGGTGAACTGAGAAAGATATTTGTTTTCTTATTTGAAAATTCTGGATTTAAAGATGTGAAGATAAGTGAGAACGTTGACTTTGAAAAACTTTACAATTCACGAAAAACTCAATAAAAATTTTTTTTTAACTCTTTTTTAATAAAATCTTTATTTAATTTAATTTCTTCCTCTGAAATTTCCAAAATGTCTTTATTATAGTTTTTATTATTTATTATTGTTGGTTGAGTATTTTTTGCTGTGAGGTTAAACTTTGGCTCTTTAACATCCAATAAATTAATATAAACCTCTCTTAAAAGTTCGCAATCTAATAGTGCGTTGTGTTTAGTCCTTTTTGATAGATCTATGTTAAATTTTTTACATAATGAATCAAGTGAATTAGATGTGCCAGGAAACTTATTTCGTGCTATTTCAAGAGAGTCTATAACAAGAGTCTTATCTATTTCGTCTTTTTTAATTAACTTTAATTCGCCATTCAAGAAACTTAAATCAAAAGGGGCATTATGAATTATTATATTCTTCCCTTTAATAAAATTTAAAAATTCGTCAGCTACTTGATCGAAAGAATCTTTATCGCTTAAAAACTTTTCTGAAAAACCATGAACATTAAATGCTTCGTCAGGCACACTTCTTTTGGGGTTTATTAACCGATGAAAAATATTTCCTGTAGGAATTAGATCGCGGGTCTCTACACAAGCTATTTCAACAATTTTATGACCATCTTTAAAAGATAATCCTGTAGTTTCTGTATCTAGAAACACTTCATTCATATGCAGTAAATATATCTGATAATTTTTTTTTTAATATATTTAAATTTTTTTCATTAACTATTGTGTGATCAGAATATTTCATTTTTATCTTATCTTTGAGTTGTTTGTTATTAAGTACGTGGAAAAGTTTTTGGTTTCCGCCCTTTTGCTTAAATCTTTTTAATCTGATATTTTTTTTTGCTTTAATGAAAAAGATAACATCAAAATTTTTAATTAAATTGCTTTCTATTAATAAGGGTATTTCAAAAAAGATGAATTTTTTTAACTTATTCTTTTTAATAAACTTTTTCATTTCTTTTCTCACCAAAGGATGAATAATTTTTTCAAGTTTTTTGATATTTGATTTATTATTTAAAATTTCTTTCTTTAAAATGGATTTAATATTTAATTTATTTTTAATATTAAATTTTTTTCTAATCAGATTAATAAAACTTTTTTTTTTATATAACTTTTTTACCTCATTATCAGCGCTAAAAAGCGGACCTCTTCTATTTGATAGAAATTTACTAGCAGTTGTTTTTCCGGAAGATAGAGAGCCTGTAATACCAATTTTTTTCATTTTAATTTAGATAACAAAAGTTCAACTAATTTTTGGTCTATCTCTGGGTTTATCTTGTTCCATAAATAAAAAGATTTTTGTCCCTGGTAAATAAACATATCTAAACCATTAAAAACTTTTATATCTCTTGATTTCAAATATTTCAAAGTCTTGGTTTCTAATGGGTTGTAAATAGTATCTATATAAACCAAATTCATTTTTGTATTTTCAAAATCAAAGTCAAAATTTTGACCACCTTTTAAACCTAGGCTAGTGGCATTAATAATTATATCAAATTTCTTTATCTCTTCTTTTAAATTGCTCCATTCAATTATTTTTAAACCATTAAATTTTTTTTTTAAAAAAATACATTTTTCTCTTGTTCTATTTGTTATACAAATTTCAGTAACTCCTGACTTTTGTAAAGATAGTATTACAGAAGGCGAGACGCCTCCTGCTCCAATAACCAACGCGTTTTTTTTTGAAGTTTTGTCTAACTCTTTAAGATAGGCTGCTTGCAAACCATATACATCTGTATTCTCACCAACAACTGTTTCTTGATCGTTTAGGTACACTGTGTTAACTGAACTAGTTACTTCAGCGTCATTAACAAGAATGTCTATGTGAGGAACTATTTTTTGCTTATATGGTAAAGTAATATTAATTCCATTTAATTCTTTACTCTTAATTTTTTTTATTATCTTAGTAATGTCACTTTCTTCTATGTCAATTAAAGAATAACTGGCATCAATATTGTATTTATTGAACCAGTAGTTGTGGAGTACTGGAGATAGTGAATGTTTTATTGGATTTCCAATAATTCCAAATTTTTTAGTCATTTATTATATTGTTTAATATAGTTTATTATATCTTTTATAGGCAAACCCATTATTGAATTCCGATCTCCCTTAACATATTCAAATAACTGAAGCCCATCAGCTTCAATTTGATAAACACCATAAGCAAGTAAAGTTTCGGTCTTTAATTTATCAAGATATTTAACAAGGTAATCATCTGATAGGTTTTTCATTTTCAACTCTGATGAGTCCGAATGATTCCATATCATAGAACCGTTTTTTGAAATACACACAGAGCTAATCAAATAATGTATTGAATTATTTAGTTTTTTTAAGATTTGTAAAGCTTCTTTTCTTGAGGTTGGTTTGTTAATTAGCTGATTATTAAGCGATATTACACTGTCTGCACCTAAAACAAGCCTATCTGGATGTTTGCTGCTTACTTTTATCGATTTAATTTCCGCAAGGTTTTTTGATATTAATCTGGGATCAGCTCCCTCAGATTGCAAAGAAACTTTAACTTCATCCTCGTCTACATTTGAAACTATTACTTCACAATCAATTTTATGATTATCTAAGATTTGTTTCCTGACACCGCTCTTAGATGCTAATATTATTTTCATTTGTTTTTTTTTATTTCGATTATTTTTAAAATTGATGCCGCCGTTTCTTCGACTGACCTTCTTGTAACATCAATCATTGGCCAATTATTTTTCTTAAAAAGGGCCTTGGAGTCGGCAACTTCTTTTTTGATATAATCGATATCTGTATATTCTTTTAATTTATGATCTTTCATAATTGCAACTCTATTTCTTCTTATATCAGCTAACCTTTCAGGGTCTGCGATAAGACCGATTATGCATGCTTTTTTATTTATCGTTAGGCCTTCTGGAATTTTTTGTTCAAGAACAAGAGGTATATTAATAGTTTTATAACCCCTGTTAGCCAAATAAATAGATGTAGGTGTTTTGCTGGTTCTGCTTACACCTAACAAAATAACATCTGCATTAATTATATCATCAACTTTTTTTCCATCATCATGAGACATTGTAAATTGTATAGCTTCGATTCTTTTATAATAATCATCATCTAGAACGTGTTGTGCACTAGGTTTATGAATAGCTTTTTGATTTAGGAGTTTTGAAAAACTCAAAATTAGATTTCCTAAAATTCCAAAACACGGGACATTATTTTTTTCACTTTGGCTCGATATATATTTAGCTAACTTTGTTTCAACTATAGTGTATAAAATGAGGGAATTTTGAAGTTTGTTACATTCTTTAATAATTCTATCTATTTGCTGCTCCGTTCTCACAAAAGCAAATTCTTTTTTTTCATATGTAAAGTTTGCAAATTGTGATTTTAATGAAAGAAATATTCTATCTAATGTTTCACCAGTTGAGTCAGACACAAGATATACATTGTATTTTTCGTTCATATGTTTGTTAATAAATAAGTAATAAATATCCCTTTTCCACTATTTTCTAAAACGGCTGGTAAAAAGTTAACATTAATTAACATAATTCTAACATTTTGTTCGATGTTAATATTCTTGTTTTACTAATGTTTATAAGATTAATAAAGTCTTCATATAAAGGGTTTTTTTAGAAAAATGTTAAACTATCTATGTATAAGATATGTATAAAAAGTTATATGAGCATTAAACAGAACATAATACTAAATATATATTTTAAAAATACTTTTATTTAATATGAGTAATCTTAAAAAAATTTTAGTTAACAAACATTCTTGTAAATCTATCTGGTTTATGAGACAAGCAGGACGTTACCTTCCTGAATTTAGAGAAATAAGATCAAAAAATACTAATTTCATAGATCTTTGTTTAAACAGTAAATTAAGCTCTGAAATAACACTTCAACCAATAAAAAGATTCGATATTGACTCTGCGATAATTTTTTCTGACATTTTACTAGTTCCTTATGCTTTAGGACAAAATGTAAATTTTTCAAAGAATTATGGCCCAAAATTAGATAAACTTAACATAGATAAGTTCTTGGATAATAGTGAAGAGATGTTTTCTAGAAAATTAGAACCAGTCTATAAAGCAATCGAAATAACTAGAGTAAAATTAGAAAAAAAAAAGTCATTAATTTCTTTTGTCGGAGCACCATGGACACTGATCATCTACATGTTTAATTTAAAGGAAAGTTCTAAAGAGATCAATAACGAGGCACTTAATGACAATATCAAATCAATAAATAAAATTTTAGAAAAATTAACTAATTTTCTTTGTACTCACATTAAAAATCAAATAAATGCAGGAGCAGATGTTGTCCAAATATTTGACTCTTGGGCAGGAATAATTCCAAAAAAAAACATAGACGAATATTGTTATAAACCTAATGCTAAAATTGTTGATTTTTGTAAAAAAGAAAAAATACCATGTATTTGTTTTCCAAAAGGTATTATGGAAGATTATGAAGAGTTTAATAAAATCGTAAAACCTGACGCAATAAATTTAGACCCTCTTATAAATCCATCTTGGGCAAAGAAAAAATTAACAAATGTAGTTTTACAAGGCGGGTTAGATCCAAAAATTTTATTACAGAAAGATGACGACATGATCGATGCAGCGACGAAATACATGTATGCTTTTAAAGATATTCCTTATGTTTTTAATTTAGGTCACGGTTTACTTCCAGAAACAGATCCTGATAAAGTAAAAAAGTTAGTAAATTTTTATAGGAATTTTAATGGATAAAAATCATCCCAAAATAAATTTTGGAAAGACAGGAGTTCTTATTATTAATCTAGGCACACCCGATTCAACAAGCTGGTGGGATATAAGAAAATATCTAAAAGAGTTTTTATCTGATAGAAGGGTGATAGAGGTAAATCCAGTAATTTGGCAAATAATACTAAATTTATTTATACTGACTTTTAGACCCTCTAAGACAGCCCATGCTTATAAACAGATATGGAGAAATGAGAGCAACGAGTCTCCACTTTTATATTTTACTAAAAATCAAACCGCTAAGCTTAATAATTTAATAGGAAATGAGAAAATCATAGTAGATTTTGCAATGAGGTATGGAAATCCTAGTATAAAATCAAAGCTGAATATTCTCAGAGATAGAGGTTGTGAAAATATAATAGTTCTGCCTTTGTACCCTCAGTATGCTGCAGCAACAACTGCTACTGTATGTGATGAAGTTTACAGATCATTAATGAAAATGAGATGGCAGCCCAGTTTACAAATTATACCACATTATGAAAGCGAACCATCGTATATAGATGCATTAATAAATAGTATAGAAAGAAAAATAAAAGAAATAAACTGGAAACCAGACTTAATAATTTCTTCATATCATGGAATCCCAAAATCTTATTTTGATAAGGGAGACCCATATCATTGCTATTGTCATAAGACCACTAGACTAATGAAAGAAAAATTTAAGAAAGTAGACATACAAACGACTTTTCAATCAAGATTTGGACCTCAAGAGTGGTTGACCCCGTATACCGATAAAACATTAGAAACCTTACCAGAAAAGGGAATTAAAAATTTACTGGTTATCTGCCCAGGTTTTGCATCAGACTGCGTTGAAACTTTGGAGGAAATAAATATTCAAGGAAGAGAAAGTTTTATTGAAAAAGGAGGAGAAAATTTTGATTTAATTCCTTGTCTAAATGATAATGCCGATCACATAAATTTATTTAAAAAACTAATCAGTAAGTATTTATAAATGAATTTATATCTTTTGTTTAAATCTTTACATTTAATCTCTGTTATATCTTGGATGGCAGGTCTGCTTTATCTGCCAAGAATCTTTGTCTATCATACTGAGGCAGACACTAGTTCGCAAAAAGAAGTTTTTAAGGTTATGGAAAGAAAGCTATATAACTACATAATGATGCCAGCAATGTTGCTTTCCTGGATATTTGGTATTTTGCTTATACATAGTCTTGGCTTTTCAATATTTTCAGAGTTGTGGATGCAAATCAAAGGCGTTGCAGTCTTACTTTTGACTTATTATCATTTTACTTTAGGGAAATATCTTAATGAGTTTGCTAAAGATAGTAACCATAAAAGCTCAAAATTTTTCAGGATATATAACGAAATTCCAACAATTATACTAATTGTAGTAATATTTGTTGTGATATTTAAACCGATATAAAAAGGGTTGAATTATTTTTAAAAAGACTTATATTTTTAATACTTACCTTATTTCAATTTAAATCACATGAACTTACAAGAACTTAAGCAAAAAAACCCTGCAGAGCTAATTAGTGAAGCTGAAAAACTTGGTATAGAAAACCCAAGCACATTAAGAAAACAAGAAATACTATTTGCCATTCTTAAAAAACTTGCAGAAAAAAATGAGCAAATTACAGCAACTGGCGTGCTTGAAGTATTACAAGATGGCTTCGGTTTCCTAAGAGCAATAGAGTCCAATTATCTCCCTGGACCAGATGACATCTACGTAAGCCCTAGTCAAATAAGAAGATTCGGACTAAGGACTGGGGACTCTGTTGAAGGAGAAATACGAGGTCCAAAAGATGCTGAGAGATATTTTGCTTTGTTAAAGGTGAATAAAATTAACTTTGACGATCCTGATAAAGGAAAAAATAAAATAGCATTTGATAATTTAACACCGCTTTACCCTAATGAAAGAATCAAACTAGAAGTTGAAACTACAAAGGTTGAAAAAAAACCAGATAATACAGCAAGACTAATTGACCTTGTTAGTCCGATAGGTAAAGGGCAAAGATCTTTAATAGTGTCGCCGCCAAGAGCAGGTAAAACAATAATTCTTCAAAACATAGCCCAGTCTATTACTGCAAACCATCCAGAATGCTATCTAATGGTGCTTCTAATTGACGAAAGACCTGAAGAAGTTACAGATATGCAAAGATCGGTGAAGGGTGAAGTAGTTGCATCCACATTTGATGAGCCAGCTTCGAGACACGTTGCAGTTGCTGAGATGGTAATAGAAAAAGCGAAAAGGTTAGTAGAGCACAAAAAAGATGTTGTAATCTTATTGGACTCGATTACGAGATTAGGAAGGGCTTACAATGCAGTGATTCCAAGTTCTGGAAAAGTATTAACTGGTGGTGTAGACGCAAATGCACTTCAAAGACCTAAAAGATTTTTTGGTGCAGCAAGAAATGTAGAAGAGGGCGGTTCTCTTACAATCATCTCTACAGCGTTGATTGATACTGGTAGCAGAATGGACGAGGTAATATTTGAGGAATTTAAAGGAACAGGAAATTCAGAGTTAATTTTAGATAGAAAAGTAGCAGATAAAAGAATTTACCCAGCTTTGGATATTACAAGATCAGGAACACGGAGAGAGGAGCTACTTTTTGCTAAGGATGAACTATCAAAAATGAATGTATTAAGAAGAATAATAAGTCCTATGGGAACAATGGATGGCATAGAGTTTTTAATTTCTAAATTAAAGAATACCAAAAATAATTCTGATTTTTTTGATTCCATGAATAAGTCGGCAAGTTAATAAACTACTGAACAGTTTGATTATTAAAATTTGCCTCATGTAAATAAAAATTAATTATATTTTCCAATGTTTCTATTTTGTCTTTTATTGTTAAAGACTCTAAAAGTTTTTGCTTTTCTTCATTTGTAACAGGCGCAATCATCGCTAATGTATTAATTTTTTGTGCTTTATCTAGTTTTTCAAACTCTCTCCAATTTAATAACAAGCCATTTCTTTTAAAAAATATCTTAGCTTTTTCCATCAAGGTTTCTGTATTCTCATCACCCAGTGTTTCATTAAAATCTAACTTAAAGCTCTGGTAATCAACTTTGAATTCTCTATATAACTTCTTGTTATTAATTTCCTGTAAAATTTTAAATCTTGTTATGCCGGTAAGATTTATTAACACTCTACCATCTTCACTTTTTTGAAGTTCACTAATTTTACCTAAACACCCAACATTGTAAACTTGATCTCCCTTTTTCTGAGATTGAATCATCCCCATTAATTTATCATTTTCATAAGTATCATTTACAAGATCTAAATATCTTTGCTCAAATATATTTAATGGTAGATTTGTTTTAGGAAAATAGATTACTCCACTTAATGGAAAGACCGGGATGACGTTTGGAAGATTTTTCATTATATCATTATAGTAAAAATTTTCAGCTATCGATAGCGACATTTTATTAAGGTTGACCGCTCCAGAGGCTCTATAATATACTTATTTATATTTGCGGGCATAGCTCAGTGGTAGAGCGTCTCGTTGCCAACGAGAAGGTCGAGGGTTCAAGTCCCTTTGCCCGCTCCATATATTATATTATGAGCGATCTTGCAGATAAAAAATGTATTCCATGCGAAGGCGGTATCCCTCCTTTCGACAAAAGTGAAATTCATAAATTTTTAAAAAAAGTTGATGGGTGGGATGTTAAAAGTGATCAAGATAAAAGTTTTTATCTAATCAAGAAATATACCTTTAAAAATTTTATAGAAAGTCAGGATTTTGTAAATAAAGTAGGTTCAATCGCTGAAAATGAAAATCATCATCCGGATATTTCTTTTGGATGGGGTTATTGTAAAGTAAAAATTTTTACACATGCAATAAAGGGTTTAGCGGAAAGCGATTTTATTCTTGCTGCAAAAATTGATAAAATTTAGCTAATGGTTAAAGTGTCTTACCCCTGTAAATAACATTTTAATCTTTGCTTTATTCGCAACATTGATAACTTCTTGATCTCTAATTGAACCACCAGGTTGAACAATGATCTTTACACCTGATTTTATCAAAGTTTTTATACCATCAGCAAATGGAAAAAAAGCATCAGAAGCTGCTACAGAATTTTTGATTTTTTTTGGTTGAAATTGTTTTGCTTTTTGAATTGCAATTTTACAACTGTCTAGTCTACTTGGTTGTCCAGCGCCAATACCTATCGTAGAAAAGTTATTACATAAAACAATAGCATTTGATTTAACATATTTACATATATTGAAAGCAAATTTAATTTCATCTAATTCCTTTTTGCTAGGCTTTAGTTTTGTTACACATTTTAGTTTTTTTTTATCAAAAATAATTTCATCTTTATTTTGCAGCAAAAAAGATTTATCGAAAGTTTTAATTGACGATAAATTTTGTGATTTAAATTCAGATATATCAACTATTCTTAAATTTTTTTTCTTTTTTAATATTTTTAAAGACTCCTGATCAAACCCTTTTGCTAAAATAACTTCTAAGAAATTTTTTGTGATTTCTAGAGCTATTTTTTTATCTATTTTAAAATTACAAGCAATAACCCCTCCGAATGCACTTGTTGGGTCACAAGAGTATGCGTTTTTAAAAGATTGAATCGGGCTTTTATTTTCTGATACTCCGCATGGATTTGCATGTTTAATAATAACAGATCCTGCTTTACTTTTAATAGATCTTAAAATATCTAAAGAAGCAAACATATCATTATAATTATTGTAGCTAAGATCTTTCCCATGTAATTGTTTAAGACCAAGTTCCTTATCATTATAATCATTAATATAAATCGAACTCTCTTGATGAGGATTTTCACCATATCTTAGTTTTTTAAATCTTCTTCCAAATATAGTCTTTCTTTCCGGGAATTTTATATTTAGTTTATTATTAAACCAGTTTGCTATCATAGCATCATAATAGGCTGTCAAACCAAATGCTTTTGATGACATAAATTCTCTAAATTTTAAACTCGTTTTACCTCTATTTTTTTCTAACTCTTTTATGAGTGGAGTATAATCATTCTTATTTGTAATTATTGCAACATTCTTAAAATTTTTAGCAGCTGCTCTGACCATTGTAGGCCCACCAATGTCAATATTCTCAACAATATTTTTTGAGTTCTTGGAGTTGATTACTACTTTTTGGAATGGATAAAAATTTACTACTATTAAATCAATAGGAGGAAATTTTTTTTTTGACATCTCGTTTTTGTGTGTTTTATTCTGTCTATCGTGTAAAATACCAGCATGTATTTTAGGGTGAAGCGTCTTAACCCTGCCGTCTAGCATTTCTTTGAAACCAGTATACTTAGATAATTCAGTACAAGTATAACCAAGTTTTTTGATTGATTTATAAGTACCTCCAGAACTAATTATTTTGATATTGTACTTTTTTAGAGTTTTAAGTAACAAAATAAGATTTTCTTTATCAGATAATGAAACTAAAGCATTCTTAATTTTTAAGTCCATTTTTAAATTTTTTTTTTAATTTCCCAATTAAAAGATTTACTTTTATTAACTAAATTACCAGTGATAGTTATACAAGAGCTATCTTGTATTTTTTTTCCGCCAAGATATATACTTTTTTCAATTTCAAGAATTTCGTCTTTAATTGTAAATATTAATGATTTATTCTTCGATATTTGAATTAAAGCACTATTTCCACTCATAGTTTTTACAGCTGTGAGTATAGGATTCAAATGAAATCTAAATACATACCTTATGGGTATACCATCCCTCTTTTTAAAAATATGATCTACTCCTTTTAATTTATTATTTTGATGATCTAGAAAAACTTCTCTTTTATGTACACAGCTGAAGTTTTTTTCATACCCATTATGAGATATAGAACACCCAATAGAATCTTTATCATCCTTTATATTAAGTTCATTAGTTCTAAAGGTGTTTTTAATTGAATTTCCAAATATTCTATTAATTAGTTTATTCCTCTCAAATTTAGTAATGCTTGTGTCATTTATAGCTAATGTAGACTGACTTGCAGTTAGTCTACTTACAAGTTCTGCCTTTGAGGAAATATTCTTACCAAATCCACAATTCGTGATTATCTTTTCTCCGTCTAGAAAATATTCGAAAGATAATGGACCTGCTTGATAGTTTTTAGAAAATTTTTTTTTGGGAGGTTCACCGATGTCAAAATAAATAATTTGATTTTTCGATTTTGCATGAAAGATTCCCCCGATTATATTTTTTTTGCCTTTTTTACTTAATTTCAAATTTTCTAAATACTTTTCAAAACTTACTAAACTATTTTCTGACCCACCGTTAAAAAGCGGAGTTTGATTATTTGGTGTTTTAAAAAATTTTATACATCCTAGATTTTTTTTTATCACATCGCTCAAAAAATCTGGCATATATTTCTGAGCTTCCTTTATACTTTCATGGCATAATAAAAGATATTTAGTAAAAAAAATTAAATCATTTGGACTTCTAGTTAAGGGAAATCCGTCATTATCAAAGTATGACTTTACAAATTTTTCTAACTCTTTTATAGCAATATTGTAATTTACCTCGTATTCTCTGAAAATCATTCCAGAGAGAATTAATGCAGATATAATTTCAATTTTTTTCTGAGGATCCTTTTCAAATCTTATATTTTTTTTTAAATGATTACATTGAGAAATTATGCTTTGAAAAAATCTTTTTTTGAATTCAAATGTTCCATTATTAATAATTATATCAATATTAAGTATCCAACTTATTACTCTTGTACTTAAAGTAGACGTCTCCCAGATTTTTCTTTTAAATTTCGAGTATTTAAGCATCCAAAGGTAAATAATTTTTTGTATATATTTGCCGTCAACTTTTCTATCAATTAAGTTAAGCCATAAAAAACTATGTTGTTCTGAAATATTTTTATTTCTACTCTCTAACCAAAAATCATTTGAACTTATTTCATTTATTTTAAAAGATCTTTTTTCAAAAGAAGAAATTATTGATAGCAAGAAGGGATTGGGACTAAAATAAACCTGTAATGGCGTCTTTGATTGTAAAGAACTGTTATAGTAATCGGTTGAGAAATATATTTTTTTAAAAAATTTTACTAAAGTTATATGAATTGCAACAAAATAAAAATAGGCACCTTTTAAGCCAAACATCTATTAATTTTTTTTAAGAATTTCTATATTTTTTTTAAGATCACCATTGTTTTCTTTAAAAATTGTAGATCCTGAAACAAGAATGTTTGCCCCAGCTTTTTTTGCTAAATTACAGTTTTCAAAGTTTATTCCACCATCTATTTCAATGTCTACGTTTAAATTCTTTGTATCAATTATTTCTCTAAGAGATTTAGTTTTTTCAAGAACCTCAGGCATAAATTTTTGTCCTGCAAAACCAGGCTCTACGCTCATTATAAGAATTAAATCAACTTGATCTAGATGTTTCTCAATTAAATTTATTTGCGATTTAGGTTTTAATGAGATTCCTACTTTTTTATTTTCCTTTTTAATAAGCTTTATTGTTTTTGCAGTATCTATTGTAGCTTCAGGGTGAAAAGTAATTATGTCAGCTCCCGCATTAGCAAAATCTTTTATAAAATTGTCTACTGGAGAAATCATTAAATGAACATCAAAAACCTTTTTGGTAAGTGGACGAAGTTTTTTTATAACTTCAGGGCCAATTGTTAAATTTGGCACAAAATGCCCATCCATAACATCTATATGAATATAGTCTGCACCGGCTTTCTCTAATGCAATTACCTCGTTACCTAATTTACTAAAATCGGCAGATAAAATTGACGGTGAGATTTTGATAAGACCACTCATTCTATATTTATATTTTAATCCAAAATTTTGTCAAAAAATAAGGTTAATTAAACAGTTGATATAATTGTCTTGAAAAATCGCTTTCTAATGGAAATGCAAGCATTCCCCAGACGTCATAACCTAAAATATAAGGCATAGCATAAAATCTAAATAGATAGAAAAACCAAGCAACATACAAAGCTATAAAAGGACCAAATAAGAAACTAGGCGTGATAAATTTGAACAAATTAATTATAGGATTAGTATATTTTACAAATACTCTCATGAAGAAAAACTGAGAGTCTTCCCTTTGAAAAATATTCATAAATGCTCGACCAATTAAAGTCCACATTATTGTTCCTAATATATAATCTAAAACGATCGCCCAAGTAGGTATCATATTTTTAAAATATCATGATTTAGGTAAAAAAAAAGGGGCGAATAAATCGCCCCTTTTAATTTTAAATAATTGTTAATTAGTGTTGCTTACCAAGAATAGCCTTACCTGTCGGTATTCTTGTATCGTCTACTAATTTTTGCGTAGCTGGACTTGGTTCTTTAGTCATTAAACTGACTACTACCATTACAACTAAACAAATTGGTGCTCCAATTAAACCAAATCTTAAGTGGTCAATACCTAAGAAAGGAGTATTTACACCGCCCCAAATTGGAACTGAGAATTTAGGGAACACCCACGTTAAGTAAACTGTTCCTGAAATAATTCCCGACAATATACCAGCGATTGCACCTTCTCTAGTAGCTCTCTTCCACCATACTCCAAGTACGAGTGGGAAGAATAAGCCTGACATTGCAAAGTCGAATGCCCAAGCAACCGAACCTAAGATACTTGTTAGCCTGAAAGAGGCTATGTAAGCACCGGCAGCTCCGATTATTACTAGAAGTGTACGAGCAACTAATAGTCTTTTAGCAGTTTCCGCTTTTGGATTTATGATCTTGTAGTAAATGTCGTGTGATAACGCATTTGAAATCGCAAGAACTAATCCATCAGCAGTTGACATGGCAGCAGCCATACCACCAGCAAACACTAGACCTGAGATTACGAACGGTAGACCCGCTACTTCTGGAGTAGCTAATACTACAACGTCACCTCTCATGAACCATTCGTTTAACTGAAGTATTCCGTCACCATTAAAGTCTGCGATAAATACTTGTTTAACTTCAGACCATCTTTGTACCCACTCTATCGACTGAACTTCAGAAATAGATTTTCCGATAATTCCAGTTGGTAGATTTGGATCCATCAATGCTAATTTAGACAATGTCGCTAACATAGGCGCTGAAGAGTAAAGTAAGAAAATAAAGAATAGCGACCAAGCTACTGATTTTCTTGCTGCTCTTACTGTAGGAGTTGTAAAGTATCTCATTAAGATATGAGGTAACGATGCAGTTCCTACCATCATACAAATCGCTAACGATAAGTATTTCCAGACAGCCATTCCACCTTCAGGTACTCCAGAGTGAGTTCCAGAGATATATTTCAATCCTCCTGGTACCCCAGCTGCTTTCATATCTGCGGCGCTGTTTTTAACTAGTCCAAATTGTTGTTCAAGTTCGCCAAGTCTTGCAACTTCATCACCTAACATTAAGTGAGGGAAAATTCCTCCACCTACGTTAGAACTAATCCAGAATACTGGTATTAAGTATGCGATGATTAATACAATGTACTGAGCAACCTGCGTCCAAGTTACGGCTCTCATTCCACCAAGCATTGAACAGATAAGGATACTTATTAATCCTACCCATACACCCGCTTCGAACGGAATTCCAAGAGCTCTAGAAGCAATTGTTCCCGTAGCATTAATTTGTGCTGTTACGTAAGTAAATGATGCTATGAAAAGCACGAATACTGATGCAGCTCTCACCGCATTACCACCGTATCGTGTTCCGATAAAATCAGGAACTGTGTAACATCCAAACTTTCTTAGGTACGGAGCCATTAGAGTTGCAACAAGTACGTATCCACCTGTCCAACCTACTAAGAAGGCCATATAAGTATAGCCACCAAAGTAAACTCCACCCGCTAAAGCTACGAATGATGCACCTGACATCCAGTCAGCTGCTGTTGCCATCCCGTTAAATACGGTTGGCACTTGTCTTCCCGCAACATAGTAGGCATCTACTTGAATGGTTCTTGATAAATAACCGATTAAGGCATAAATCAATACCGTGAAAGCTACGAACATCACTCCGATGTTTTTAGCTGACACACCTGCTTGCTCTGCTAATGCCATCAAAATGATGAACACTATAAAGCCACCAGTGTAGGTACCATATATTTTAGGAAGGTTTTGTATAAAATCTCCTTTAAACATTAGTCATCCTCTCTTTCTGAGAAACCATGTTCTTCGTCGATTTTTTCTTGTTTATTTGCAGTCCAAAACAAAATTATCACAAAGGCAAGAAGTGAACCTTGCGCAGTCATGTAATATGCTAATGGATAGCCAAGAAAAGACATCGTGTTCAGTTCTGAACCAAACATGAAGATCACTAATGAGAAGAAAGCCCAAAGAACCAATGTTACTATCATATGGTTTTTGGTCTTATTCCAATATGCGTCTTTATTTGACATATTTCCCCCTATTTATTTTTTAACTTTTTACGTAAAAAGTACTCTTATTGCTGGGAAGCATACTCATTATGAGTTGAATTTAAAGTGAAAAAAGGACCCCAAAACCAATTTGAAATGCTATAAGACAAGTAAATAAAGGGTTTTTTAAATACAACGTGAAATTGAATCTAAAAAATTTGAGAATTACTCTTAGAAACACTCTAATTAGTATTTGGGAGTATGTAATTCCCATTTGGAAAATATCAGGACTTTTTAAAAGAATAAAATCAAAAAAAGATTTAGAAAATTTTATTCAAGAGAGATCAGCTCACGTTACACAAACAACTCTTTATGGATATTTAAAAACGAGAATTGGCGTTAAGTACATTGCTATGATGGAGGACGAAAGATTTTTAAAGTCAATCAATATTGCGAAATGGAATATATATATGGTTGCTTTAGCCGACTGTACTTTTTATGTTTTTTCTTATCTGATCTCAGAGAAAAACCTAAAAGAAAATGATTGTAAAGAAATCTTTCTAAAAATTTTAGAAAATGAAAAACAGAATGGTTTAACTGATGAAATTTTTGAGAGTGGTAAAAGAAATTTCTTAAAAAGAATAGATACAGTAAATTTTTCAAGCTATCACTTAAACGATCCCTTTAAACAAAGCGGAGAAGCTTTATATTATTGGTCGCCAATAGCAGATGAACTTAAATCTCTTGATAAAAAAATAGTTTTAAATTCTATTCATTTAAAATGGGGATTGATGAAAGATGAGTTTAAAAAATTAACAAAAAATTTGAAATTTAATTAACCTTTATTTTGTCGATTTTCAACAAGTGATGTTACTACGCTTGGATCTGCTAGCGTTGTAGTATCGCCTAAATTATCTGGTTCATTAGCAGCAATTTTTCTTAAAATTCTTCTCATAATTTTACCGGATCTTGTTTTTGGAAGTCCTGGAGCAAATTGTATTACATCTGGCGTGGCTATTGGACCAATTTGTTTTCTTACCCATAATTTGAGATCTCTTTCTAAATCTCCAGTAGGATTTTCACCAGCATTAAGTGTTACATAACAATATAGCCCGTTTCCCTTTATGCTGTGTGGAAAACCAACTACAGCAGCTTCTGCAACTTTTGGATGAGCAACAAACGCACTTTCGATTTCTGCTGTTCCAAGATTATGACCAGATACAATTATTACGTCGTCGACTCTTCCTGTAATCCAATAGTATCCATCTTTATCTCTCCTACATCCATCCCCAGTAAAATATTTTCCATCGTATTGAGAAAAATAAGTGTCAATAAATCTCTGATGATCGCCATAGACAGTTCTCATTTGTCCTGGCCAAGACGACGCCATGCACAATCTACCCTTACCCTCGCCTTTAATTACTTTTCCATCTTTATCAACTAGAACAGGTTTGATTCCATAAAAAGGTTTTGTGGCTGATCCTGGTTTTAAGTCTATAGCCCCTGGTTGTGGTGCAATTAATATACCACCTGTTTCAGTTTGCCACCAAGTGTCTACTATTGGACATCTAGAGTCTCCCACAGTATTATAATACCACATCCAAGCTTCCGGATTTATTGGTTCTCCCACTGTTCCTAATAATTTAAGTGTTTTCCTACTTGTTTTTTTCACCGGATTATCTCCTTCTCTCATCAAGGCTCTAATTGCAGTTGGAGCTGTATAAAAAATATTAACTTTATGTTTATCTACTATTTGCCACCAACGAGAGCTATCAGGATAATTAGGCACTCCCTCAAACATAATAGTTGTAGCACCGTTAGCGAGTGGTCCATAAATAATATAGCTGTGCCCTGTTACCCAACCGATATCTGCAGTACACCAATAAATGTCATTACTTTTATAATCAAAAATATATTGATGCGTCATTGAAGCGTAAACCATGTATCCGCCTGTTGTATGCAACACGCCTTTTGGTTTTCCTGTTGATCCTGAAGTGTATAAAATAAAAAGCGGATCCTCAGCGCTCATTTCTTCTGGCTCACATTTAGTAGGAACTGATGAAATTAATTCTTTATAAGATACATCTCTTTCTTCATTCCAATTAACTTGATTACCGGTTCTTTCAACAACAATACATTTTTTAACACCAGGACACTGATCTAGTGCCTCGTCTGCAATTTTTTTCAGAGGAATTATTTTTCCACCCCTCACTCCTTCGTCAGCAGTTATTAAATACTCTGACTCACAATCTGTTATTCTGGTAGCGATTGAGTCGGGAGAAAAACCTCCAAATATTATTGAATGAACTGCCCCGATTCTTGCGCAGGCTAGCATAACGTAGGCTAATTCAGGTATCATAGTCAGATAAATTGTAACTCTATCACCTTTTTGAATGCCTAAACTTTTTAATCCATTCGCAGCTTTGCAAACATTTTGGTGTAATTCTTTATAAGAAATTTTTTTTGTATCTGCTGGATCATCCCCTACCCAGATAATTGCAGTTTTACTAGGATTTTTTTTTAAATGCCTGTCTATACAATTTGCTGATGCGTTTAAAGTTCCATCATAAAACCATTTAATCTTAACCTCATCTTTACTGTATTTAACATCCTTAATTTTTGTATATTTTTTCATCCAGGTAATTCTTTTACCTTCTTTAGCCCAAAATTTATCATTTTCCTTAATTGATAGTTTGTATTTTTTTTTATATTTTGACTCATTAACGTATGCGTGATTTGCCCAACTATCAGAAACTTTAATCACAGAGTTCCCTTCACTATCTTTTGATTGTGTAGGAGCCTTAAAGTTAATTTTTCGAATCTTTTTATTTTTTCTTTTTGATTTTTTTCTAGTTTTAGATTTTCTAGTTTTTTTTCTAGATTTTGTTCTAGATTTTTTCCTAGATTTTTTTATTTTTCTAGATTTTTTAAACTTTTTAATTTTTTTCTTTTTTCTTTTCTTCTTTTTAGCCACAAATACCTCAAAATTTCCTATATTTTACCCATGTTACAAATAATTTTCCAGCTTTTATAATCAATTGGCATTACAGATAGTCTGCTTTGTTTTATCAAGGGTAAATGAGAAATTTTACTGTTTTTTTTAATTTTTTCCAAAGAAACTGGTGTTTTTAATTTTCTAACAAACCTAACTTGAACGGCCACAAACCTCTTTTTAATATCAGTTTTATCGATAAATGCACTTTTAATTACTTTGACGATACCAACAATTTCTTTACCAATATTAGAGTGATAAAAAAAGCATAAGTCACCTGACTTCATTTTTTTCAAATTATTTGCAGCTTGATAATTTCTTACCCCATCCCATGCTGCACCTTTAGCCCCCTTGTTCTTTTGTTGATCAATTGACCACACATCAGGCTCTGACTTAAGAAGCCAGTATTGTTTCATAATTTTAATCCTGGTCCTTTCATGTAAGGAGCTTTACTGTCTAAAGGCCATCTAGATTTTGCTTGCACGTCAACGTTATCAACTAAATTTTTTTTAAATCTTTTAATTCCAGCCCAAGCGATCATCGCAGCATTATCACCACAAAATTTGATATTTGGATAAATTGTTTTGATTTTCATTTCCTCCGATAATTTTGTTAAATTTGTTCTAATTGAATTATTAGCTGCCACACCTCCAGCAACAATTAATTTTACGTGTTTTAAATTGGTTTTCTCCTTAAACATCTCTACTGCTATCTTTGTTTTTTTATACAAAATATTGTTAATTGTATTTTGAAAAGAAGCTGCAAGATTATATTTCATTTGTTTGTTGTCGTTAATTTTTTTAGTTTCTCTTAAAACTGCAGTTTTAAGTCCGGCAAAAGATAAATTGCATCCTGATTTATTTATTATTGGTTCGGGTAGTTTAAAAAAATTTTTATCCCCTAGTTTTGAAAACTTTTCTACATTAGGTCCCCCCGGGTATCCTAAGTCGAGCATTTTTGCAGTTTTATCAAAGGCTTCTCCCAAAGCATCGTCAATTGTCGTTCCTAGCTGTTCATAATGATTTACATCTTTAACGATTAAATATTGGGTATGACCTCCAGAAATCAATAAAAGCAAATACGGAAATTCAATATTAGTTTCTAGTCCCGGGCTAAGCGCATGGCCCTCCAAATGATTTACAGCTACAAACGGTTTTTTTGTAAATGCAGCGATTGATTTCCCAATACTTAGCCCTACAGTTAAACATACAATTAAACCAGGTCCAGCGGTTGCTGCTACCCCATCTATGTCATCTAATGAGATTTTGCTTTCGTCTAAAGCACTTTTAATAATGAATTCAATATTTTCTAAATGAGCTCTTGCTGCTAACTCTGGTACTACTCCCCCAAAATTTTTATGTTCAGATATTTGGCTGGAAACTATATTAGACAAAATTTCCGCAGAACCCTTCTCATTTTCTCTAATCACAGCAGCTGCAGTTTCGTCACAGCTTGTTTCAATTCCTAAAAATGTAATCCTTTTTGTCATCTCTTTTTGTAAATTAAAATAGTATAAAATATTTCTATCAAATATATAATCAATTAATGACAAAAATTACAATTGGAGCTCGCGGAAGCAAACTTTCATTAGCTTATGTTGCTAAAGTTAAAGAACTTTTGGTGAGAAACAATAAAGAGCTTAATGAGAAAAATATACATTTTAAAGCGATTAAAACATCAGGAGATTTAAATTTAAATAAAAAGATTTCAGAAATAGGTGGAAAAAATTTATTTTGTAAGGAAATAGAAGAAAGTTTAATAGCTAAAGAAATAGATATTGCAGTACATTCTTTAAAAGATATGGATTCAGTTGAAAACAATAATCTTTCTATTGGCGCATATATAAGACGAAACGACTTTCGGGATTTAATAATAAGTGAAAAAATTAAAAATATCAGCGATCTCAAAGATGGAGTAAAAATAGGTTCCAGTTCCAGAAGAAGAGAACTTCAACTTAAAAAAATTAATAAAAAGATATCAGTTATAAATATAAGAGGAAACATAGATACCAGAATAAATAAAATTAAAGATAATAAACTTGATGGAATAATTTTAGCTGCTGCTGGTGTAAAATCACTAAAACTAGAAAAAAAAATTGGTTTTATTTTTGAAAGTGATCATATCTTGCCTGCCGTTGGACAAGGGATAATCGCAGTTCAATGTAGGAATGAGGATAAAATTAAAAATTTATTAAAAAAAATTAATGACATCGGCACAAGCCATTGCGCGGTCGCTGAGAGAAAAATGCTACAAACTATTGGTGGCAATTGTGATACAGCTATAGGCGGACTAGCTGAAATAAAAAATAACAATTTAAAATTGAGAGCCCAACTTTTTTCAGATAGTGGAGAAGAGAGTTTCGAATATGAACTTACAGGTAGAAATTCTGATGCTTTGTTTATTGGAAAAAGTATGGGGGAAAAACTGCTTAATCTTGCAGGAGAAAAATTTAAAAAAAAATGAATATTTTGATAACTAGACCTTTGATAGATTCTGAAGATTTAATGGGTAAATTATTTTCACTTGGACATAAAATTATCCACGTACCTACTTTAAAAATTTCTCCGGTGAAATTGGATCCAATTAATCCAGAAAAATATAATGCATTTATATTCACAAGTGCTAATGCAATTAAAAATCTTAAGTTATTAAATAAAGATAAGAATAAACTTTGTTTTTGTGTCGGAGCTATTACTGAGAAAATAGTTAGGCAACAAGGTTACAATAATACGATTTCAGCCGGGGGTACGGTTAATGCACTAAAAAATATTATTATTGGTGCCGATCAATTAGATAAAAAAAAAATCTTAGCTTATATATGCGGAGATAATACTACTACAGATTTAGATTTAGAATTAAAAAAAGAAGGATTTTTAATTGATAAAATTATTAATTATACCTCAGAGAAAATAAAAGAACTAAATGAGGATACGAATAAATTAATTAAAGATCACCCTCCTGACATAATTTTTGTTTACTCAACAAGAAGCGCAGAAAGCTTTATTGAATTAATAAAAAAATACTCACTTAATGGGTTGATGACAGAATCAAGAGTTATGTGTATAAGTGAAAAAGTTTTAAATGTATTTGAGCAATTTGGTTGGAAAAAATTGGAAGTTTTCGAGGCCGGTGATGAAATACTAAAAATAAATAATAATTAAATGAGAGTACTAGAAAATTTTAAAGATTTGTTTTTTGACGTTTGGAAAAAGGGAGTTTCAGGAGTTAATATTTCTGAAATTTTAATTGCTTTATTAATATTTTTAATATTCCTATTTTTAAGAGGCATCTTTTCAAAATTCGTAATTAAACGTTTAGAAAAATACGTATCTAAAACAACAAATAATTTTGATAATTCATTGGTTTTCTCTATGGAAGGACCTGCAAAATTTTTTCCAATAGTTTTAGGTTTTTTTGTATCTACAAGTTACTTAACTATTGAAACTCAAGCTGCAGAATTTCTTGAAACAGTAAACCGCTCGCTAATAACCATTTTAATTTTTTGGACCTTTCATCAAATAATCGGACCCCTTTCAGTTGTTATAAAATCTGTGGGTGATTTAATATCTCGTGATCTAGTAAATTGGATTATAAAGGCCATTAAAGTATTGATTTTTATATTAGGTGTTGCAGCAGTGCTGGAACTTTGGGGAATTAAAATTGGTCCAATCATAGCAGGCTTAGGTTTATTTGGTGTTGCAGTTGCTTTAGGTGCGCAAGATCTATTCAAAAATTTAATTTCAGGTATCTTAGTTTTAGTAGAAAGAAGATTTCAAGTTGGTGACTGGATTTTTGTTGAAGATGTTATTGAGGGCACCGTTGAGTCCATAGGTTTTAGATCTACTGTAGTTAGAAGATTTGATAAATCTTTAGCTACTATACCAAATTTTCAATTTGCTGAAAAAGCAGTGATAAATAATTCTCAAATAACTAACAGGAGGATAAGCTGGGTTATTGGTCTTGAATATAGAACAACAAGCAAACAACTTACTGAAATCAAAAAAGAAATTGAGGATTATATTAAGCAAAGTGAGCTTTTTACTACATCTAAGGACACAATCCTCTCTGTTAAAATTGACCAGTTTGCAGCAAGTTCTATAGATATCAAACTGATATGCTTTACTAAAACTAAATACTATTTAGAGTGGATGAAAGTAAAAGATATTCTTGCAGTTGAAATTAAAAATATTGTTGAAAAACATAAAGCTTCATTCGCATTCCCTAGCACATCTATATACGTGGAGAAAAATTAATGAAATCTGTATTAATCTTGTTTGATAATATTGTTAACCTTTATATATGGGTATTAATTATTCACGTCATATTTAGTTGGTTGGTAGCTTTTAATGTTTTAAACACAAGTAATCGATTTGTATACTCAGTTTTAAATATTTCTTATAGGTTAACCGCGCCACCTTTAAACTTCATAAGGCAGTTTTTACCTAA
The DNA here is from genome assembly GCA_902556855.1 of uncultured Pelagibacteraceae bacterium. Lineage (GTDB taxonomy): Bacteria > Pseudomonadota > Alphaproteobacteria > Pelagibacterales > Pelagibacteraceae > Pelagilacustribacter. The sequence goes on from CACDXJ010000001.1 coordinate 90,926, forward strand.
TTTAGGGTCGATTGATATTTCTCCAGTTTTATTAATTTTAGGTTTAATGTTTTTGAGAAACTTAGTGTTTGAATTTTTTGCACCAGGATTGTTTTTAAGATGATTATTGATGGAAAAAGAGAGGCTGAAATAATTCGAAGTGAATTAAAAAAAGAAATTTCAGATTTAAAATCAAAAACAAACAAAACACCAATTTTGACTGTAATTTTGATTGGAGAATTTGCACCAAGCAAAATTTACGTCAAAAATAAAGAGAGAAGCGCTTTAGAGGTTGGTATTAATTCTAGAATTATTAAATATCCTGAGAATGTAAGTGAAAAAGAAGTTTTAATTAAAATCGAAGAGCTAAATAAAGATAAAAATGTTTCAGGCATTTTAGTTCAACTTCCGTTACCTAAACAAATAAAAAAAGAAAAAGTAATTAATGCTATCGATCCATCAAAAGACGTTGATGGTTTCCACCCAATTAATGTTGGTAATCTTTCCTCTGGGTACAAATCTATTGTGCCATGTACTCCATTGGGATGTTTATTATTAATTAAAAAAGTAGAAAAAAGTTTATCTGGAAAGCACGCAGTTATAATCGGTAGATCCAACTTAAATGGAAAACCAATGGCTCAATTACTGTTACAAGAAAATTGTACTGTAACAATCGTGCACTCAAAAACAAAAAATTTACAACATGAATGCTTAAAAGCAGATATTTTAGTTGCAGCAGCTGGTAAACCAAATTTAGTAAGGAAAGATTGGGTTCAAGATAATGCTATAGTCATTGATGTTGGTATTAATAAAGTAGGTGAAAAAATTGTTGGAGATGTAAACTTCGATGAACTCAAAGAAAAAACTAAAGCAATTACTCCAGTTCCGGGAGGAGTCGGTCCAATGACCATAGCTTGTTTATTAAGAAATACTTTAGAGTGTTTTAAAGCTCACCAGCTTTAGATTTATCAATTTTTAAGTACCTGCTATTCCTAAATCTAATTATCACAGTAGCTAATGCAACAATTAAAATTGCTAAAGAGATATATATTAAATTAGTAGGATCACTTTCCTTGTCTTGTAAAATAATGAAACGAGCTAAGGCAGTAATCGCTATAACGAGTGGATAAGTGATTCTTACTGCGCGTGTTTCCCAATAAGATCTAACTAAACCAATTACCTCTATATAAATAAACATTAAAAGAAGATCAGCTAATGTTATATCTCTGTTATCGTACATCTCTTTCATTTCTAAAAAGAAAGCGATGATTGTTGAAATTAGTACGATTACAACTGCAACAAGTTGAATATTTCGAATCGAATTGTTCATCTATATTTAATGTATCAAAAATTTAAGCTTTATTTAACTGTTTAGAGTGAAATTTTATAAAATTTTCAACTTTTCTCTTATTAAAAGTTTTGTTCTCTTCAAATGAAACTTTTTTCATTGAATAAGCTTTATTCTTTGTCCTTCTTGATAGAATTATTATATTTCCTTTATATAAACTGAGGATAATTTCCCCAGAAACATCTCTTCTTTTTTTGTCAATTATTTTTTGTAATTTTAATCTTCTTTTTGAAAACCAGTATCCATTGTAAACTAATTCAGCGTATTCTGGCATAATTCTCTCTTTTTCATGAGCCGTTTCTTTATCAAGGGTAACAGATTCGATTGCCCTATGTGCTGCATAAAGTATCGTCCCGCCTGGTGTTTCATAAACACCTCTCGATTTGATCCCTATAAATCTGTTCTCAACTAAATCAACTCTACCTATTCCATTTTTCCCGGCTAAATTATTTAATTTTTCCAAAAGTTTTTCTGGGCTAAGTCTTTTTCCGTTTATAGCCACAGGATCACTATTTTTGAAAGTTATTTTTACTTTAGTTTTTTTATTAGGTGCTTTTTCCAGTGATAAAGTTCTTTGAAAGACAAATTCTGGTGCGGAATTTTTAGGATTTTCTAAAACTTTACCCTCTGTTGAGGTATGGAAAATATTATCATCTACCGAAAAGGGTGGAGCGCCCTTTTTATCCTTTGGAATTGGTATCTTATTCTTCTTTGCATATTTAATTAGATCAGCTCTAGACTGTAATTTCCATTCTCTCCAAGGAGCTATAGTTTTAATTTTTTTTCCACCAAAATAAGCATAACCAAGCTCAAATCTAACTTGGTCGTTTCCTTTCCCTGTAGCTCCATGAGAAACCGCAAAAGCATTAAATTTTTTAGCAATAGAAATTTGTCTCCTTGCAATTAAAGGCCTAGCTATTGAGGTTCCTAATAAATAAACACCTTCGTAAACAGCGTGTGCTCTAATCATAGGAAAAACATAATCTTTAACAAAAACTTTTTTTAAATCTTCAATGATAATTTTTTTGACACCTAATCTTTTTGCGTTTTTTATAATCTTTTTTTTGTCAATTACTTGCCCGATATCAGAAGTGTAGGCGATTATTTCAGCTTTATATTTTTCTTGTAACCATCTTAAGATTACAGATGTATCCAAACCACCTGAATAGGCTAAAACAATTTTTTTCATTTAACTGCAAGTTTTTTTTGCTGTATTATAAGCTTTTGTAAATCCCATCATAGAATAGTGGTCAGTTGTTTCTGCTCCATTTGTAGTTCTTGCCTTAACAATAATGTCTGTAGCCTTTTTCATTAGTTGAATAAACTTTTTTTCTTCTTGATCATCTAACAGCCAGGCAAATTCTTTCTGAGAAAAAAAAGAGTATCTTCTTTTTCCAGAACTAGCAGTAACACTAGAAGTTTTATAATCATGACCACTTGTTAGGCTTACTTCATCTTTAATCTCTTCTGACGGTCTAAAGGTGACAAATAATTTTGACTTATTTCTTTTTACAGCTGCAGGCGCCCTTTTTGTAGGAACAGTTTGTGCAAAACAAATTTTTCCTTTGTCAGTTTCCGCGACAAAACTTTCCCAATTTTTATATTTTCCAGTTGATCTAGGTGTAACAGCAAAAGCATTAACAGAGAATATTATTAAGATTAAAGTTATCAAAATTTTTTTTAAAAGCATATTTTGTTTTTATACTAAAAATTATCTATTTCAATGCTTTGAATTAAGGTGAAGGATTGGGATTTTTATTATGTATTTGATTAATTTTATCAATAATTTCTTCGGACAATTCAATATTAATACTAGCAATATTTTCTTTTAATTGTTCCATAGTAGTTGCGCCTATAATATTACTAGTAACAAATGGTCTTGAATTAACAAAAGATTGAGCTAGTTGAACCATAGTTAAATTGTTTTCTTCTGCTAGTTTAAAATAATCATCATAGGCTCTCATAGCCAAAGGGTTTAAATGTCTCTCCCAACCTTTAAATAATGCCTGACGAGAATTTTTCGGCATTTGCCCATTTCTATATTTTCCGGAAAGTGCACCTGCAGCAAGAGGATAGTAGACTAGTAAACCACATTTCTCTCGGATAGAAATTTCAGACATTCCTATCTCATAAGTCCTATTAACTAAGTTATATGGATTTTGAATAGACATCATTCTTGGAAGTTTTTTACTTTTTGATAATTCAATATACTTTGAAAGACCATATGGAGTTTCATTAGACATACCAATGTACCTAATTTTTCCACTCTTAATAAATTTTTCTAAAGCTTCAAGTATGCTTTCGAAACTATTCCACTTTCCTTCATTTTCATTTACAAAATAATCTCTTCTTCCAAAAAAATTTGTTGATCTTTCTGGCCAATGCAACTGATACAAATCAATATAATCTGTTTTTAGTCTTTTCAGACTTCCTTCGATTGCTTCACCAATTTTTTTTTCATTAAAATTATTTCCACCTCCTCTTATCCAATCACATCCAGGCCCAGCAACTTTTGAAGCTAAAATAATTTTCTCTCTATTTTTTCTTTTTTCAAACCAGTTACCAATTATAACTTCAGTTTTTCCGTAAGAATCTGAATTAGGAGGAACAGAATAAATTTCAGCAGTATCAAAAAAGTTTATTCCTGCATCAACAGAGTAATCCATTTGTTCAAATGCGTCTTTTTCGGAATTTTGAGTGCCCCAAGTCATCGTGCCAAGACAAATTAAACTTACGTCTAAGTCAGTAGTGCCTAGTTTTTTAAATTTCATAAAATACTATTAATTATAATTGTTTTTTAGGTCAATTTTTACCTATTGAAAAGTATTTAAAAAAACTTATATATTTAAGTATGGAAATTAATAAACAAAGATCGACAGTTCGTTCTTCAGCCTCTGAAGCTATTTTAGATCAAGGATTAAGATCTTACATGCTTAAGGTCTATAACTATATGGCGTCTGGTGTGTTACTTACTGGATTTGTTGCTTTATTATTTTTTAAAATGGCCGTTGTTACTTCAGCTGAAGGCCAAATAATTGGACTAACTAACTTTGGTAATACAATTTATGCCTCAGGTTTAAAATGGGTAATTATGTTAGCTCCGCTAGCAATTGTTTTTTATATGAGTTTTGGAATAGCAAAGATGTCTGCAGCAAAAGCTCAAACAACCTTTTGGATATTTGCTGCTTTAATGGGCGCTTCTCTTTCATCTATTTTTTTAATTTACACAGGAGCGAGCATAACTAGAGTTTTCTTTATTACTGCAGGTACATTTGGAGCAATGAGTATATACGGTTATACTACTAAAAGAGATTTAACGAAAATGGGTTCATTTTTAATGATGGGTCTGTTTGGAATTATAATTGCTTCTCTTGTAAATATTTTTATGAAATCTTCTATGATGTATTTTGTAATTTCAATCATCGGAGTTTTAGTTTTTGTTGGCTTAACAGCTTATGATACTCAAAAAATTAAAAACATGTATTTAGTAAGTGACAGCGGAGAGCTAATAGGTAAAAAAGCTGTTATGGGAGCTTTAACACTTTATTTAGATTTCATAAATCTATTTATAATGCTCCTAAGACTTTTTGGTCAAAGAAGATAATCATTTAACCACTCTGAGTTTATTCCAACTAGTTTTATTTATAAGTTGATTTAGGTTTTCTGACTTTTTAATTACATTTCCATCTTTATCCTTAATAAAGAACTTTTCATTATAATAATTTGGCTTAAGATTTTTAGCTATTTTCAGCACAGGTTTTTCAGAAGCCCTTTGGTATACATTAAATGATACTTCCTTATTCCCTGAAGAAAAAGAGTAATCTTTCCATGAACCATTTGAAACCATCTTTGCATATAGGTTTAATATGCATTGAAGCTCTGTTTTAATAAAAAATATTTCTTTTTCCTTTTTATTGAAATCATTATTTACTATTAATCTAATTTTTTTCATATTTTGTATTTATTAATTAGCGGTATTTGAAAAGCAGTGAATATAAATGTGATAGGGAGAATACCCCAAACCTTGAAATTTACCCAAGTGGCTTCTGGTTGTGTTCTCCAAACAATTTCATTCAGGATAGCTAAAAAAATAAAAAAATAAGCCCATCTAAAATTCAATTTGCTCCAACCAATATCATTTAATTGAAAAGCTGTTTGCAAAAAGAATTTAAGAAAGTTTTTGTGAAAAAAAACTTTACTTACAATTAATGTTATAGCAAATATTATATTCACAACTGTTGGCTTCATGTAAATGAAGATTGGATTATTAAAGTATAATGTTAGTCCCCCAAAGAGTGTAATTATTACTCCACCAACAAGTGGAACAAATGGAACTTTCTTTTCTAAGAGGTACATTATTGCAACGGCTAAGAGTGTTGCAATTATTAAAGGCGGTATAGCAACTGTAAGATTATTACCGCTTTTATAGTAAATAATGAAAAAAATTAATAATGGCCCAAAGTCAGTGATGAATTTTAAAAATGACTTATTCACAAAAAAGAGACTAACATATTATAAAATTTTAACAAATTAGATATTGATTTTAACTAAAAAATTACTAACTATAAGATATGGCAACAAGCAATAATGCAAAATTTTCAATCGGTGAAGTTGTTAAACATCGTCATTTTGATTTCAGAGGCGTTATTTATGACGTAGATTTCGAATTTAATAATTCTGAGGAGTGGTACCAGTCGATACCTAAAGAGGTGCGACCAAGAAAAGATCAACCATTTTATCATTTACTCGCTGAAAGTAATGACGTTACTTATGAAGCCTACGTTTCTGAACAAAATTTATTGCTTGATAAATCAAAAGAACCTGTGAAGCATCCACTAATAGAGGAAATTTTCTCAGGCAAAAAAGGCGCAAGTTACTTTAAAATTTCTAATTAAAAAATATTCGCCTAAAATTTAACAATATTTACTCAAATCTGGGACACAGAGATACTCTATATATTATGTGTTTTAGCCTAATTGGGAATAAACCTCTTACATTACTCCCTCCCATTCCCAGTTGGGCTTATAATAGAACTTCACAAAAAAAAATTATTATAGTAGTTAAAGCTCATGTTTAATTTTTTTTATAATAGTAATTTATTCAATTGGATTGAAAAGCTCATCAATTTTATTAACTCAATATTTTTTGTGTTGCTTTTAGCAGCATTATCCTTCGCATTAATTTTTTCACCTCCTGATTATTTGCAGGGAGATAGTGTAAGAATAATGTATGTACATGTTCCCTCAGCATGGATTGGTTTAGCTTCCTTTTCTTCAATTGCAATATTATCCATTGCACATTTTATTTTTAAAATTAAAAATATTAAATTAATAACTAAAAGCATCGCTCCGATAGGATTAATGTTTACCTGTCTAGCATTAGTTACAGGCTCTATTTGGGGTCAACCAACATGGGGAACATGGTGGGCTTGGGATGCTCGAATAACATCAATGTTTATCCTTGCTCTTTTTTATATTGGATTTATCTCAACTCACAAATTTATTTCAGATGAAAACAAAGCAAACAAAATTTCTAGTATTATTGCAATAATAGGACTAATCAATGTTCCTATAATTAAGTACTCGGTTGATTGGTGGAATACACTTCATCAACCTGCCAGTATTAAGTTAACTGGAGAGAGCTCAATCCATTCTTCTATGTTAATGCCATTATTGTTAATGTTTTTTGTCTTAATATTGTATTGTGCGCTAATTTTTCTGATGAAATACAAGACAGAAATCATTAGAATAAAGAAAAAAAACTTGAAAAGATTATGATACAAAATTTTTTATCAATGAATGGCTACGGTTTATTTGTATGGGGGTCTTTCGCAATTACCTTTATTGCATGTGGATTGCTTTACTACAGAACGTTCAAAACACTTAAAAAGTACGAAAGAGATTTTGCGAAAGAGATTAATGAGCTTTCGGCGGAGAGAAAGAAAATAGTTATCGAGAATTCAAAAATAGCTTCACAAGTTCTATCCTCATCTAATAAAACTATTTAAAGCAGTTAATGCTTCCAAAAAAAGTAAAAAAAAGAGCATCACTCTTAGCCATAACGTTACTAGTTACGGTAATTGGAATATTTTTTATACTTCAATCATTAAACAAAAATATCTTATATTTCAAATCCCCTACAGATATAAAAAATAACCAAAATATTAATTTCGATAAAAAAATTAGAGTAGGAGGAATGGTTAAAAAAAATTCATTGATAATTAAAGAGGAAGAAATAAAGTTTATAATCACTGATTTTAACAACGAGCTAAATATTAGCTTCAGCGGTACAGTTCCAAATTTATTTTCTGAGGAAAAAGGTGTTGTTGCTGAAGGAAAATTACAAGATAAGACTTTTTTTATAGCCGATAGAATTTTGGCAAAACACGATGAAAATTACATGCCTCCAGAATTAAAAGATATAATGAAAAAAAATGCTAAGTAACTTAGGAAATATATTATTATTTTTAAATGTAATTTTAAGTTTAAGTATTATTTATACTGCGAACAGAAATCTAAAAATATCTGGAGGCGTGGATAAAAATATCTTTCAATTAAGTTTAATTCAGAGCACCTCAATCATTATTTGTTTTTTTGTTTTGATAACCGCTTTTATTGTATCAGATTTTTCTTTAACCACCGTTTATCAAAACTCACACTCTTTGAAACCTTTATTTTATAAGATCGCAGGAACATGGGGAAACCATGAAGGCAGTTTATTGCTTTGGGCTATCATTCTCTCAATATTTTCTTTTTTATTCTTAGTCTACAATAAAGATCACCCAAAAAAATTTAGACTTTTAACTTTAATAATTCAAAACATACTAATCCTTGGTTTCCTTTTTTTTATTCTTTTTAATTCAAATCCTTTTAGTAAAATTTCTCCAATTCCATCAGAAGGTCTTGGTTTAAATCCAATATTACAAGATCCCGCTTTAGCTATTCATCCTCCACTTCTTTATGTAGGTTTTGTTGGTGCATCTATTTATTTTTCAGCAGCAATAGCATCGCTAATTACTAATTATTCAGAAAAATCATTTTCTCTTTCTATTAAAAATTGGGTTTTAATATCATGGTGTTTTCAAACACTCGGAATTCTTGTTGGTTCTATATGGGCCTATTATGAATTGGGCTGGGGAGGATTTTGGTTTTGGGATCCAGTAGAAAATGCCTCTTTGTTACCTTGGTTTGCTATGACAGCTTTATTTCACTCATTAATTGTTTTTGAAAAAAGAAATTTATTTTATTTTTGGGTAATTATCCTCTGTTTGATTACTTTTACTTTAAGTGTTACTGGAACTTTCTTAGTAAGATCTGGTATTTTAAATTCTGTTCACACATTTGCGAGCGATCCAACCAGAGGGATTTATATATTAATATTTTTAAGTTTAATGATATTTGGTTCTATTTTTCTCCTTTTTCAAAAGTATAAAAAAGAAAATTATGATTTAAATCGGAATAGTAAAGAAACATTCATTTTAGTTAATAACTGGTTTATGATGTTTTATTTAATTACCGTTTTGCTAGGAACTATTTACCCAATTTTTACTGATGCTTTAACAGATAACAAAATTTCGGTAGGCCCACCTTTTTACAATGCAATTATATTTCCAGTAGTTGTTATATTTCTTCTTTTTATGGCCTTAGGACCAAAAGCAAAATGGATAAAAAACAAATTCGAAAACATTAGAATTTATTTTTTTATATTAGCTGGCGCGATTAGTTTAAATTTAGCAATAATCTTTTTCTTTAAAAGCTATTCCCTTTTATCTAATTTTATTATTATTAGTGCTCTATTTTTGATCATTTCCTCTTTAATAGATATAGCAAAAGCTCTTAAAAGAAATAAATTAGATTTTGCTCGAATTATTTCACATACGTCTTTTGGTTTTTTAGTCTTATTCATCGGGCTGAATGATATTTTCTCATTGGAAAAAGATTATAATATTAAATTAGGGGAAACAAAAAAATTTGAGAATTACTCTATTCAATTACAGAATTTAGATTTAAAAAATTACAAAAATTATCAGGCGGTTATTGGAAAATTAGAAATAAAAAATATAAATTCAAACCAAACTAATATTTTAAATCCAGAAATAAGAATTTACAATAAGCCCAAAACTTTAACTTATGAAGCAGCTATTAAAACCAGTTTAATAAAAGATTATTATTTAACCATGAGCAATATTGATAGATCAGATTATTACAACATTAAATTTCAAAAAAAACCATTAATGGTTTGGATTTGGATATCGGTAATTATGATTGTTGTTGGTGGTTCAATAAGATTATTTAATAATGCAAAAAATAATTAAGATAGTAATTTTATTCATATTTATATTTGTAATAGGAATATTTTATATAAGTCTTACAAGAGATACTAATTATAATACTTCAAGTTTAATAAATAAGGAGACGCCTGAATTCAAAATTATTTCTTTTGATGACTTAAATTACTATACAAAAGATGACATAAAAAAAAATAATTATACACTAATAAATTTTTGGGCATCGTGGTGTGCACCTTGCAAAGTTGAACATCCTATATTAATGAAACTATCTCAAACTAAAAATTTAGTGATACTAGGTATCAATTTTAAGGATAAAGAGCCCCAAGCTAAAATATTTTTAAGTGAGCTAGGTAATCCTTATGATTTATTAGCGAAAGACAAAAATGGCAAACACTCAGTAAAGTTTGGTATTTATGGAATTCCAGAAAGTATATTAATAAATAAAGAATTAATGATTATACAAAAATTTGTAGGACCACTATCAGTTGATGATTATAATAATATTATTAAAATTATAGAGTAATTATGAAACTAAATTTATTTTTATTACTATTTATTTTTTTTTCAAAATTTTCTTTTGCAGCAGAGAAGAATGTTGACCCAAATTTAATTCATAAAAATTTGCGTTGTTTAGTTTGCCAGGGTCAATCTATATCAGACTCAAATTCTGATTTTGCGCAGACAATAAAATTGGTCGTGAAAGATTTAATTGATGAGGGCAAAACAGAAGACGAAATTTATGAATTTATGTCTGAAAAATATGGAGACTGGATTGTGTTCAAACCTCAATTTAATACTCAAAATTCCTTGTTATGGATTTTGCCTTATATAGCACTAATTTTTGGAGGGTTTTTCATTTTCTCTTTTCTAAAAAAAAGACAATAAAGCACTAAAGGAAACTGTACATATTAAACATTTAGTTGTATTTTTTTATATGAAATTCAAACTGCTAATAAGTTTATTATTCACTGTCATTATGTTTGTTCATGCTCAAGCAGAACAAGGAGATGCAGATATCTCATTTTACACTGGTACTTTTGACGTTATAGATAAAGAGGGTGATGATCAAACCACTTTATTTGGAATAGAACACAAAAATCCAAACTTATTTAGAGACACTATTCTTGGAAAGTTCAAACCTGTTACTGGAGCTTTTATGACAGGAAATAGTTCTGTTTATCTTTACACAGGTATTGAAGCTCAATATGGAATAGGTCCATTAAAAATTTTGCCGAGTTTTACTCCTGGTTATTATGAAAAAGGAGACGGCAAAGACCTAGGCAGTGTACTAGAATTTAAAAGTGAGGTTAAAATAGGTCTGGATATTTTCGAAAATTCTAAATTAAGTTACAGTTACAGCCATATTTCTAATAATGACTGGGGTGATACTAATCCAGGAACAGATAATCAACATATAACTTTTTCAAAAAACTTTTAATAATAATGAATCTTAAAGATTGTTATAATTTTGAAGATTTTAGAAGATTAGCAAAAAAAAATTTACCAGCTCCAATTTTTCATTACATAGATGGAGGCTCTGATGATGAGACTACTTTAAAAAGAAATACAGAATCATTTTTAAAATGTGATTTGGTACCTAATATTCTGGCTAGTGTTGGAGAACCCGATCTCTCAACAACTGTTTTTGGTCAGAAAATTGATATGCCTTTATTTTTAGCACCAACTGCAATGCAAAGATTATATCATCACGATGGAGACAAAGCTTCAGCGAGAGCTGCAGAAAAATTTGGAACCTTTTATAGCATGTCGACTATGGCAACATCTTCAATTGAGGAAATAGCTAATGTTGCAAGCGGACCTAAGATGTTTCAACTTTATATTCATAAAGATCAAGGTTTAACAGATAATTTAATAGATAGATGTAAAACGGCAGGATTTAAATCTTTATGTTTAACTGTTGATACAGTTGTAGCAGGAAATAGAGAAAGAGATCATAAATGGGGTTTTACTACGCCACCAAAATTAACTTTAAAAAGTATTATGAGTTTTGCGATGCATCCTAAATGGGCATTTAATTATTTGACTAATAAAAAATTTGAGTTAGCAAATGTTTCTCATTGGACAAAAAAAGGATCTAGTATCGCTAAAGGAGTAATGGATTATATCAACGAACAATATGATCCAGCGATGAGCTGGAAAGATGCTGAGTATGTTGTAAAAAAATGGGGAGGGCCATTTGCATTAAAAGGTGTTATGTCGGTAGAAGATGCAAAAAGAGCAATTGATATTGGAGCTTCTGCAATTTTATTATCCAATCACGGTGGAAGGCAACTTGATGGATCACGATCACCTTTCGATCAACTGCCAGCAATAAAGGAAGCAGTTGGAGATAAATTAGAAATAATTTTAGATGGAGGAATAAGAAGAGGCACCCATGTTCTAAAAGCGTTATCATTAGGTGCAACAGCATGCAGCTTTGGAAAAGGTTTTTTATTTGCACTAGGTGCTGGCGGGCAAGCCGGAGTAGAGCAAATTTTAAAAAGAATGAGAGAAGAAATAAGAAGAGATATGATTTTACTAGGTTGCAAGAGCATAAAAGAGCTAAATAGCTCTAAAATTGCATATAGGTGATGCAAAAAAACTAATATGCAAAAGCGACAATTTATTTTAGGCTAAAACTATGAAACTTGCGAAAAATTTAGAAAGATTGGGTACTGAAACTGCTTTCAGTGTATTAGCTGAAGCTAAAAAACTTGAGGCACAGGGAAAAGAAATGATACACCTAGGTTTAGGACAACCCGATTTTAAAACTCCCCAACACATAATGGATGCAGCTAAAAAAGCTATTGATGATGGACATCATGGATATGTTTTAGCGAACGGTATTACAGAATGCAGGCAAGCTGTTTCTAGAAAAATAAAAAGTTTGTACAAAAAAGATGTAGATCCAGAGAGAATTATGATTATGCCGGGTGGTAAACCCACGATGTATTATGCAATTCAAATGATTGGAGAACCTGGCGCAGAGATAGTTCATCCAACCCCTGGATTTCCAATTTATGAGTCGATGATTAATTATACCGGAGCAAAAGCTGTTCCTTATGATTTAACAAAGGAAAAAGATTTAAAGTTTGATCCAGAAAAGATTTTATCTTTAATCACTGACAAAACAAGATTAGTAATTTTAATTAACCCGAACAATCCAACAGGCAGTTTTGTTGAAAAGCCCGCAATAGATTTTCTTGCAGAGGGTTTAAAGAAGCATCCTCATGTATATATATTAAGTGATGAAATTTATAGTAGACAAATTTTTGATGGAAAAGAAATGCCGACATTTTTTAATTATCCAGATTTGCAAGATAGATTAATAGTCTTAGATGGATGGAGCAAAGCTTATTCTATGACAGGTTGGAGAATGGGATGGAGTGTATGGCCAGAAAGCTTAATTTCACATGTAACAAAGTTAGCGATAAATAGTTTCTCCTGCGTAAATGCGCCCTCCCAGTTTGCTGGAATAGCAGCATTAGATGGACCAGATGATTCTATTCATCATATGATGGAAAAATTCGATCAAAGAAGAAAATTAATTCATAAAGGATTAAACGATTTGCCTGGTGTGGAATGCAGTATGCCTGGTGGTGCTTTTTACGCTTTTCCCAATGTAAAGGGAACAGGTATGAGTGGGAGTGAATTTTCAAAGAAATGTATGCATGAGGCAGGTGTGGCAATTGTTCCAGGTACAGCTTTTGGTAAAACATCAGTGGATTATGTGCGATTTAGCTTTGCCGCTTCGAGGGATAACATTCAAAAAGCACTAGAAAAAATATCAAAAATGCTTAAGTAGGATTGATTATGAGCAGTTTACAAATGCCAAAAGTTGATAGTGCAATCATGTCTGAAAAAGACAGAATTGCTTCAGATCTTCGTGGAATAATAAATTCGAAAAATGTTCTTTCTAGTCCTGATGAATTAAGGCCTTTTGAAACTGATGGTTTAACAGCGTACAGACAAATGCCTCTTTTAGTAGTTATGCCTGAGACTGTTAAAGAAGTCAGTCAAATTTTACAATATTGTAACCAAAATAAAATTAAAGTAGTTCCAAGAGGAGCTGGAACAGGTTTATCTGGTGGTTCTATGCCTCTAGAAGATTGTGTTTTAATTGCAATGGGTAAATTTAACAAAATTATTGAAGTCGATTATGAAAACAGATGTGTAGTTACACAACCATGTGTTACAAATTTAGCAATCACTCACGCTGTTCAAGACAAAGGTTTTTACTACGCTCCAGACCCATCAAGTCAAATTGCATGTTCTATTGGTGGAAATGTTGCTGAAAATTCTGGTGGAGTTCACTCTCTTAAATACGGCGCTACTACGAATAACCTTTTGGGTATCGAGGTAGTCCTAATGGATGGAACAATAACAAGGTTCGGCGGAAAAGCAATGGATGCAGAAGGATACGATTTTCTTGGCTTGATGACAGGATCAGAAGGTTTACTTGGTGTTATAACAGAGGTAACTGTAAAAATTTTAAAATCTCCTGAAGTTGTTAAAGCTGCTTTAGTAGGCTTTCCATCAATTGAAGATGCAGGAAATTGTGTTGCACAAATAATTGCAGAGGGATGTATTCCTGCAGGTATGGAAATTATGGATAAAGCTTTAACAAAGGCAACTAATGATTATTCCAAAGCAGGTTATCCAACTGACGCTGAAGCAATGATGATTATAGAGTTTGATGGAACAGAACATGAAGTTGAGGCCTATATTGGGAAGGCAAAAGAAATTGCTGAAAAAAATAATTCTTCAAGTTTAAAAATTAGCAAATCGAATGAAGAAAGACTAAAATTTTGGGCTGGTAGAAAAGCAGCTTTTCCAGCTTGTGGAGTTTTAGCTCCTGATTACATGTGTATGGACGGTTCAATTCCTAGAGGAAAGCTAGCCGAGGTGTTAAATGAAATCTCAAGGTTGTCTAAGAAGTACAAACTTCCAGTAGCTAACGCATTCCATGCGGGCGATGGAAATCTTCATCCCTTAATAATGTTTGATGCAAATGACAAAGAGTCTTTAAGAAAATGTGAGGAATTTGGAGCTGATATTTTAAAGTACTGCGTTAAAGTCGGCGGTGCACTAACAGGAGAACACGGAGTGGGTATTGAGAAAAGAGAATTAATGTGTGAGGCATTCAATGATAAAGATATACAGCAACAATTAACAATTAAAGTGGCTTTAGATCCTAATTCTTTATTAAATCCAGGCAAAGTTTATCCAATACTAAGAAAATGTGCTGAGGAAGGAAGGGTTCATGTCCATGGAGGAAAAACAAAATTCCCAGACATCCCTAGATTTTAATCAAAACGTTTTTAAACCGTCTTCTAGAGAGGAAATAGTTGAGATTGTAAAAAACTGTTATAGAAAAAATATTCCCCTAGAAATCAACGGTTTAAAATCAAAAAATAAAATTGGAAGAAATTTTCAATCTGAAAAAACTTTAGACCTATCTAACTATAAAGGTATAATTGATTATAAACCTGAGGAGCTTTATATAAAAGTTAAAGCAGGAACACCACTAAAAGAAATAATAGAAGAGCTTAATAAAAATAATCAACAACTAGCCTTTGAACCAAATGATTTTGGTTATTTATTTTCTGGAGAAAGTAATAGTGGTTCTATTGGTGGAGTCGTCTCATGTAATTTTGCAGGCTCTAGAAGGTTCAAAGTTGGCAGTGTTCGAGATCATATACTAGGATTTCAAGGGATAAATGGAAAAGGTGAAACTATTAAATCAGGAGGAACAGTAGTTAAAAATGTTACTGGTTATGATTTAAGTAAATTAATATCAGGATCTTTCGGCACACTTACAATTTTAACCGAACTTTCAATAAAAGTATTACCAAAACCGGAAACAAGCAAAACCTTGGTAATAAAGAATCCTCATCTGAAAAAAGCCCTGGACTATCTTGGAAAAGGATTATCATCTTCAACCGATCCCTCGGGTGGAGTGTTTTATCCAGATTATTTTGGAAAAAATTTTGTATTAAATGATCTTACGCATGAGGGAGGTTTAACTGCTATCAGAATTGAAGGTCCGATAAATTCTGTAGATCAGAGACTGAACAGATTATCCAAAGAATTAGGTCTTCTGGATCAAGAACTTTCAATTTTAGACAATGAACAAAGTAATATTTTTTGGAATAGAACAAAAAATTTAGAAGTTTTTAAAAATTTAAAAGATAATCTATTAAGAATTGTTGTTCCTATTAGTGAGACTTTACAAGTAATACAAAAATTCAAAAATTATGATATAAAATATTTTATCGACTGGGGAGGAAGCCTTATTTGGGCTTCCTTTGATCAATTAAATATAAAAATACTAAATGAAATTAAGGATATAGTAAAAAAACATCAGGGTTATATTACATTAATTAAAGTCGATGAGGATCTGAAAGCCTCTGCTGATATTTTTACAATAGATCCAATTAAGTATAAAATAAGTGAAAAAATTAAAAGGAGTTTTGATCCTAAAAGAATTTTTAACCCGGGGAAAATGTACACAGGAATTTAAATGCAAACATCATTTACTGACAAACAACTTCAGGACAAAGATAATAAAACAAGTGAAACAATAATTAGAAAATGCGTTCACTGTGGAATGTGTAATGCCACTTGTCCTACTTATGGAATTAATGGTGAGGAACTAGAAGGACCACGAGGAAGAATATATCTAATTAAAGATATGTTAGAAAATAAAAAACCTGCAACTAAAGAAATTGCAAAACATATAGACAGTTGTTTATCTTGTTATTCGTGCATGACTACATGTCCATCAGGAGTTAATTACATGCATTTGATTGACCATGGAAGAAATTATGTAGAAGAAACCTATAAAAGGCCTTTATTAGACAGATTATTTAGAAATATTCTCTCGTTTGTATTACCGAGGCCTAAAATGTTTTTGTTAATGGCCTGGTCTTCTAAAATTATAAAACCATTTAGTTTTTTATTTCCAAAATTTATAAGAAATGCATTGAACTTAATGCCTGATAAAATACCTGGAAAGAAATTAAAAGAAAAAAAAGTCTACGAGGTTGAAAAGGGCAAAAAAGTTTCTAGAGTTGCCTTACTGACTGGATGTGTTCAAAGAGTTATATCTCCTGAGATAAATGAGTCAACCATTAGACTTTTAAACAGACATAATGTTGAAGTTGTCGTTATGCCAGACATAAACTGCTGTGGATCTTTGAATCATCATTTAGGTAAGCAAAAATTAGCACACGAGTCCTTTAAGAATAATATTAATAGTTGGCATGAAGAATATCTTAAGAATGGTTTAGACGCTATTATAAGCAATACATCTGGTTGCGGCACAACTTTAAAAGATTATGGTCATATTTTTAAAAATGACCAAGATCTAAAAAAAAAGGCAAAAAAAATTTCCGAATTAACAAAAGATATTACTGAATACTTAGATGAGAATTTAAAGCTAAATATAAATCTTAATACTGAGAAAAAATATAAAATTGCTTATCATTCAGCTTGTTCGATGCAACATGGACAAAAAATTCACCAACAACCTAAAGATTTAATTTCAAAAACTGGTAACGAGGTTCTCGAAATACCGGAAGGACATTTATGTTGCGGCTCTGCTGGCACATATAATATTCTTCATCAGAAAATGGCTAAATCTTTATTAAAGAATAAAGTTAAAAATATTGAAAAAATTTCTCCAGATTTTATTTCTACTGGTAATATAGGTTGCATGACACAAATTTCCTCAGGGACTAGAATTCCCATTATTCATACAGTTGAATTACTTGATTGGTTCACAGGAGGACCAAAACCAAATAAATTAAATAATTTCTAAAATGAAAAAAAAAATTTTGGTTACTAGAAAACTTCTTAAAGAAAACGAGGAGAAGTTGAAAAGTTTATTTGATGTGACTTTAAATAAAGATGATAAAATTTATTCACCTCAAGAAATTATAAGCGGATCTAAAAATTATGATGGTATCTTAAGTTCTGTTACAGATCCAATTAATGCAGATACTATATCTAAATTATCAAGCTCTATTAAAATCATTGCTAACGGTGCAGTTGGTTTCGGAAATATAGATATTAAAGCCGCAAAAGAAAAAGGAATAACCGTAACTAATACTCCTGATGTTTTAACTGACGCGACAGCTGATATTCAAATATTGCTTTTATTAGGTGCATCAAGAAAAGCTTATGAAGGTCGTATTGCAGCTGAAACTCAGAATTGGAAATGGTCTTGGGATTTTTTATTAGGAAAACAAATGTCAAATAAGAGATTAGGAATCCTTGGAATGGGTAGAATAGGTAGAGCGGTAGCTAAAAGAGCAAAAGCTTTTGGCATGGAAATTCACTATCATAATAGATCTAAACTTTCTTCTGATTTAGAAGATGGTGCGATTTATCATAAAGATATAAAAAGTTTGTTTGAAAAAAGTGAATTTTTATCAATTAATTGTCCTGCTACACCGGAAACAAAAAACTTAATAAATAAAGAAACTCTGAGTTATTTAAAAGATAATACTGTTATTGGAAATGCAGCTAGAGGAGACATCGTTGATGATGATGCCATGATAGAAGCTATAAAAAATGGAACTGTATTTGCATATGGATTAGACGTTTATAACGGCGAGCCTAAAATTCATCCTGAATATTTAAAGTTAAAAAATATTTTTTTACTTCCACATTTAGGCAGTGCAACAAAAAGAACCAGGTGGGATATGGCATTTAGGGCCACAAAAAATTTGGAAGATTTTTTTTCAGGGAAAAAACCCCAAGATCAGGTGAATTAGTACACCTGTAGATTGAATCTGCAATTTAAAATAATTCTAAATAAATCGAGACTCTGAATTGAGATTATGTTTAAATCTTGAAGTTAACTAACGAGGAGGACATATGTCAAAAATAAAAAAAGGGGTAAAAACTCCATCAAGACGTAAATTCTTTAAAGCAGCAGCAGCTACGGGTGCTGCAGCAGCAGCAACAGTTGCAATGCCTAACGTTGCATTTGGTGCTCCGCAAACTTTAAAGATGCAAGCGGCTTGGCCGTCAGGCGCTAACATTTTCTTTGAAATGGCTGGCGACTACGCAAAAATGGTAGGCGACATGTCTGGAGGTGAATTAAAAATTGATCTTCAGCCAGTTGGAGCTGTAGTAAAGACTTCGGAAATTGGACAAGCAGTAAGTTCAGGTGTACTTGATATGGGTCACTGGGTAACAGCTTACTGGTATGGAAAAAATCCAGCAGCTTCTCTATTCGGTACTGGTCCGTCATACGGAATGTCATCTCAAGAAATTATGGGATGGATAGAGTATGGTGGAGGTAGAAAACTTTATGATGAAACACTTGCAAAAGTTGGTTTCGATTATATAGGGTTCTTCCACATGCCAATGCCTGCACAGCCTTTTGGATGGTTCAAAAAGAACGTAACAAAAGTATCTGATGTAAAAGGTATGAAGTACAGAACAGTAGGATTAGCTACTAACGTATTAACAGCAATGGGAATGGTTGTAAGACAATTACCAGGAGGTGAAATTCAGCCTGCAATGAAGACAGGTTTAATTGAAGCTGCTGAGTTTAACAACCCAACATCAGACTCTCAGTTTGGTATGCAAGACGTTTCTAAGCATTATCACTTAGGAAGCTTCCACCAATCACAAGAGATGTTTGAAATCCCTGTAAATAAGAAGACATTTAATGGATTATCGCCTAAACATCAGGCTATCCTAAAAAATGCTGCTTATGCTGCAAACAGTGATAACTACTTTAAAGCATTAGTAAGATACTCTGCTGATTTATCTAAACTGATGAACCAGCACAAAGTAAATGTGTATCAAACATCTGATGCGATCTTAGCTCAACAACTAAAAGGTTGGGATAAAGTAATTGGTGATTTCAATAAGAAAGATCCATTCTTTAAAAAGATTGTAGATTCACAGAAGAAATACGCTAAGAGAGTTATGAAGTACTTACTCATGAATCAACCTAATTACAAGTTGGCTTATGAGAATGAGTTCGGCTCAATAGCAAAAGTTAAAATTTAATTATATTTTAATCATAAAAGGGGGCGTTTTTACGCCCCCTTTTTTTATGGAAATAATAAAAAAATTAGAATAGTTTAAAAATTCATGAGGGGATTTATTCATTTTGCAGATACTTTAAGCACTTCCGTAGGGAAGGCATTTTCATGGTGCATTGTGATCTTAATGGGCGGTACTTGTTATGAGGTTGTTATGGCATATGCCTTCAATGCTCCTACCTTATGGAATTTTGATTTCAGTTTACAAATGTACGGTGCGATTTTTATGATGGCAGGTGCTTACACTTTATCTACAGAGGCTCATGTAAGAGGAGATGTAATTTACAGACTTTTCAAACCAAGAACTCAAGGTTATATTGATTTAATTTTATACTTTATATTTTTCTTTCCAGGCGTGTTGGCTTTAGCATTTTATGGTTATGAATACGCTTCACTTGCTTGGAAGATAAAAGAAACAAGTTGGAACAGTCCAGCTCAAATCCAAATTTATATGGCGAAATCTTTGATACCAGCCGCTGGAATTTTACTGGTTATCCAAGGTATTAGCGAAGTATGTAGATCAATTATTTGTATTCAAACCGGTCACTGGCCTGCTCGGATGGTAGTAGCAGAGGAGACAGAAAAAATGTTAATGCGAACTTCACAAGACGAGGATCAAAAAGATGTTATTTAGTTTAACCAATCCAGAAATAGCAATTTTAATGATGTCAATTTTCTTATTTGCTGTATTGCTAGGTTTTCCTATCGCATTTACTTTAATGGCGATGGGAGTTGGATTCGGTTATTACGCTTACTTCGATCCTACAAGAATGGAACATCTTTTTGACAATAGGATTTTTCAATTATTTGTTCAGAATACTTATACTGTGATGGACAACACTGTTTTGACCGCCGTCCCACTCTTTTTATTTATGGGTTACTTAGTTGAGAGAGCCGGAATAGTTTCTAGATTGTTTTTTGCAATAAGATTAGCCTCACACAGACTCCCTGCTTCTATGGCTGTTGCTGCGCTTGTAACTTGCGCCTTATTTTCAACAGCGACAGGAATTATCGGTGCTGTTGTTACACTAATGGGGCTACTAGCATGGCCTGCAATGATAAGGGCAGGATATGATAAAAAATTTGCCTCAGGAGTAATTTGTTCTGGTGGATGCTTAGGAATTTTGATTCCTCCAAGTATCATGTTAATTGTTTATTCAGTTATTGCCCAGCTATCACCTTTAAGACTATTTGCAGCAGCAATTTTTCCAGGATTATTATTAGCCGGTCTTTATATAATGTATGCGGTTACACTTGCTTATTTTAATCCATCAATAGCGCCTAAACCTCCAAAAGAGGATATTCCGCCAAGATCTGAAATTATAAAAGAGGTTATGGTTTCATTCCTACCGCTTTTCTCATTAATAATTTTAGTATTAGGAACTATTTTAGGAGGTCTTGCCACACCTGCAGAGGCTGCAGCAGTTGGAGCCTTTGGTGCCTTAGTGCTTTCTTATTTCTACAAGACTTTAAAATGGAAAAATTTTAAAGAGTCTGTATTTCTTACGGCAAAGACAACTGCAATGATAATGTGGCTATTCATTGGTTCTTGGACTTTCGCATCTGTTTTTTCTTATTTAGGTGGCCATGAAGTTTTTGAGCATTTCTTTAAATCAATGAATTTACAACCATGGCAATTCTTAGTAATCACACAAATAATTATTTTCTTATTAGGTTGGCCACTGGAGTGGACGGAAATTTTAATTATATTTGTTCCAATATTTTTACCTTTAGTAGCTTTCTTCGAGGTAAATCCTTATTTTTTCGCAATGCTTATCGCTTTGAATTTACAAACTTCATTTTTAACACCGCCCATGGCAATGTCCGCCTACTATTTAAAAGGTGTCCAAGCTAAAAATGTAGAGTTAATGGAAATATTTAGAGGCATTATGCCTTTCCTAGGTATTGTTATATTTGCCATGTTTTTAATGTATCTATTTCCAGGAATAGCTCTTTGGTTGCCAGATACATTATTCGCTAATTAACAATTTAAATGATAGACGTTACATCTTTAAGTGCTTACGATTTATCGCAAAAACTTCGTTCTGGTGAAATTTCTTCTCTAGATCTTTGCAAAGCTTATTTAGATAGAATTAAAAAATTTGAAAAAGACGTCCAGGCTTGGCAGTTTTTAGACAAAAAACTTTTATTAGAAAAAGCTGAAGAAGCTGACACTTATAGAAAATCTGGAAAACCTCTAGGACCATTGCACGGAATGCCAGTTGCAATTAAGGATATTATAGGTACGTATGATATGCCAACCGAATGTGGGACAGTCTTTAGAAAAAAAATGTCCAATTCACAAGACTCGGAAATTGTAAACTTATTAAAAAATTCAGGGGCAATTATCATGGGTAAAACTGTTACTTGTGAACTTGCATATATACATCCACCTAAAACAAAAAATCCTCATGATTATTCAAGAACACCAGGAGGATCATCAAGTGGATCAGCAGCAGCAGTTGCAGCACATATGGCACCGCTGTCAGTTGGTTCTCAAACAGGTGGATCAGTAATCAGGCCAGCATCATATTGTGGTGTAGTTGGATATAAACCCTCGTATGGATTAATCTCTAGAAACGGTGTTTTAAAAGTTTCGGATAAACTAGATACAATGGGCGTATTTGGTAAAAGTGTGAAAGATGTTGCATTATTAGCAAAATCACTAATTAGAAAAGATTTACATGACCCCTCAACAATTTATTTCGCTGCCGACAACATGATTCAGGAATGTGAGAAAGGACCAGTTTTTGATCCAAAGTTTATTTTTTATAAAACGAAAAATTGGAAAAATATAAATAAAAAATCGCAGCAAGCTTTTGAATTTCTAATTAAAAACTTAAAAAAAAATATAGAGGTTTTTGATACACCGTCATACTTTGACGATATACCAAAGTACCATCAAATAATTCATGAAGTTGATATGGCAAATAATTTTCAAGTTTACTATAAAAAAGATAAAACTAAACTTTCAAAAGAAATGAGAGAAGCTATCTCTAGAGGATTAAAATATTCAGCAAAAGAATATGGTGATGCCTCAGATTTTATGAAACAAAGTTATGAGTCCTATAAAGAAGTTTTTGAAGATTACCACGGAGTGATTACTCCATCATCTAGCGGGGTTGCTGATAAAGGATTAAAATCTACTGGAAGTGCAGACTTTCAAAAAATTTGGACTTATCTTGGTTTGCCTACGATTTCATTACCTTTACTTACAGGAGAAAATGACTTACCATTAGGTGTTCAGTTAGTTGGTGATAAACTTGATGATTTAAGATTTTTAGGTACAGCTAACTGGCTTGAGAAAAATTGTAGAGATGAAGGATAAAATTACAATAATAATTGGCGTTGCGCTCTGCACCATTTTTTTAATTGGTTTGGCCACAACATTAACTAGATCAATGATGATAGGATTTTTTGATGTGCTTCCAGTTTATATTTTAATGGGTATGGTAATTGTAATGATGTTCTATGAAGCCTTCATTGACAAAAAATAATCCTTACGCTCCTTATCTACTTTTGTTAATTCAGCCGATTTTTATGGCTACAAATACTATTGTCGCAAGAGGCGGTGTTGAGTCAGTACCTCCTATTTCTCTGGCATTTTGGCGGTGGCTTACTGTTTTCATCATATTATTTCCATTTTTTTTTAACGAAATTTTAAAAAATAAAAAAGATTTAAATAAAGAGTTTTTTAAGCTTTTTTTCTTGGGTTCAATGGGTTGTGGTATATGTGGGGCTTTCCCAAATCTTGCAGGTATGACAACAACAATGGCAAATATTGGTATCATCTATACATCTTCACCAGTAATTATAATCTTTTTGTCAATTTTATTCTTTAAAGAAAAAATTAACCTTTTTAGAATATTGGGTTTATTAATTTGTATTGCAGGTGTTTTTACAATTATATCTAAAGGTAATTTAGATTTTTTTATTAACTTAAATTTTACTATAGGTGATTTATGGGTCCTGGGAGCAGCTTTAGGCTGGGCTCTATACTCAATATATTTATTGAACTGGAAATCAAAATTTAGCTTAATGGCTCGATTTACTTTAATTGCAATGTTTGGATTTATATCGCTTTTCCCATTTTTTATTTTAGAAAATATTTACTTTGCTAAGACAAACTACAATCAGACATTCTTGTTCTGGATAATATTTGCCGCTATTTCCCCAAGTATTATAGCTTTCTCTTTATATACACGTTTACAAAAATATGTAGGAGCATCCTTTGCAGGGTTTACTTTATATTTGTTCGCAGTCTATGGGTCTATCTTTGGAATTATAATTTTTGAGGAACCTCTTCTTAGTTTTCATTATTTAGGCGGCTTATTAGTATTTACTGGAGTTTATTTCGCTAGGAGAAAAGTATGAAGTATCTTTATTTAGCTTTATCATCAATTATATTAGCTTACATTATAATTGTACTTTTCACTTATTTGTACCAAAGAAAATTACTTTATCACCCAAGTGAAAACAACTACACGGGAGACGAGATCCAATTTAAATATAAAGAAGTTTTTATTGAAGTTGATAAAGATATAAAACTTAAATCATGGTTTTTAGAAAAAGATTTAAAAAAAAATAAAACAATTTTATACTTTCATGGCAATGCAGGTGATCTAACTAATAGGGTTCATAAGCTTAATGAATTAAATAAATTAAATGTAAATATTCTTATTATTTCGTGGAGAGGATTTAGTGGTAATCCGGGAAAACCAACAGAGGAAAATTTATACAATGACGCTAGAAAATCTGTTGAATGGCTTAACAAGCTCGGAGTTATTAATAAAAACATAATTCTTTACGGTGAGTCACTAGGCACAGGTGTTGCCACAGAGTTGGGTCTGGACAATTCTTTTGCTGGCATTGTTTTAGAGTCACCTTTTACCTCAATCGCTGATGCAGCAAAAATTTATTATCCTTATTTACCTATCGATTTATTGATTAAAGATAGGTACGACTCTTTAAAAAAGATTAAGAGTATAAATATTCCTATTTTAATTATGCACGGTAAGAAAGATGATGTTGTTCCTTTTAAAATGGGTGTAGAATTATTTGATAAGGCCAATAAACCAAAATTTAGTTACTTTTCTGATAATGACGATCATATGATGGAATTTAATGATCAACTAATGAATGCGTTGAGAAACTTTTTAGGTTTCAATACCTAACAAAGCTTTTGAAAAATATTCAGCGTTGAAGGGTTGCAAGTCATCTTCTTTTTCCCCCATTCCAATTGCAACAATAGGTAAATTATATTTTTTACAAATAGCTAGGACTACACCGCCTTTTGCAGTGCTATCAAGTTTTGTAATTATAAGCCCCGTTAGATTATGTATTTTACTAAACTCTTTAACTTGATTTAATGCATTTTGACCAGTAGTTGCATCTAGAACTAGAATTACCTCGTTCGGAAAAGACTCATCAATTTTTTTCAAGACATTGATAATCTTTTTGTATTCTTCCATTAAATTTTTTTTATTTTGAAGTCTTCCTGCTGTATCAATCAAAGCAACATCAATTTCATTTTTTTTTGCAAATTCAGCAGTTTTAAAAGCTACAGAGGCTGGGTCACTATTAATTTCTGATTTAATTATATCTACTTTCACTTTTGCAGCCCAAACTTGTAGCTGATCTATAGCTGCTGCCCTAAAAGTGTCTGCAGCTCCAAAGACAACAGATCGATTATTGTCTTTAAAATATTTGCCAAGTTTTCCAATACTTGTAGTTTTTCCAACACCGTTTACACCAGACACAACGATTACAGAAGATTTTGCGTTTCCCATTAGACTTAAATCTTTTTCATACTTCTGAAGATTTATTGCCAACTTATCTGCTAAAAGTTTTAAAATTTCTTTATGATCGTCTAATTTTTTATCTATTTTAAAATTTTCAAAATCTTTTCGAAGCTCTTTAGCCACATCAACACCAGCATCAGATGAAATAATTAACTCTTCAAATTCTGTAAGAACATTTTCATCAATTTTTTTTTTGGAAAATATATTCTTAAAACCTGCACTGAGCCCATCAGAACTTTTACCTAATCCTATTTTAAATTTATCAAATAAACTCATTCAGATCTCAAGTTTAGTATGTTTTATCTCTGAAACTGGACCTCTCATAAGTATATTAAAATCTGCATCCATTTTTATATTTAAACTTCCTTCTTCAAATTTAATATTGATATCGTTTTTAGTTAACTTCTTGATAAATGCTGCAACAGCAGTAGCACAGGCAGCAGTTCCACATGCTTTTGTTAATCCTGCACCTCGTTCCCAAACATTAACTGTAATGTTATTCTCATCATCTATTTGAGCAAAAGTAACATTGGTTCTTTCAGGAAATAATTCATGATTCTCTATTTTTGGTCCTAATATTTTTAGATCATATTCAAAACAATCTTTGACAAAAAAAATTATATGAGGGTTTCCCACGTTGAGGCTAAACCCATCAGTAAATTTTTTACCATCAATATCAAGAGTTATATTTTTGTGATCTAACTTTTCTTTTAATGGAATCTTAGTCCATTCAAATATAGGTTTCCCCATTTCAAGTTGAACATCTGACTCTCCAATAATTTTTGCATTAAGAAATCTATTATTTGTTTTTAATTTGATTTCTTTATTATTTAAATCTTTGCTTAATAAGTAAGCAACACACCTACTTCCGTTTCCACACGCACTTACCTCACCTCCATCTGAATTAAAAATGGTTATTGGAAAAGCATTATTAATTTCTTTTTCAATGAATATAATTTGATCAAATTCGATATTACGATGAAAAGACTTTAGATTTCCCAAATGAATTATTTTTTCTTTGGGTATATTTATGGGTTTTTCTCTTCTATCTACGATAATAAATCTATTACCTAAACCATCCATTTTAAAAGCATTAATCAAAGGCATATTAGTAGATTAGTATAATTATTCATTGACTTTTAAAACCCCAAATTGTAGTTTCCACAAACTTTCCGCAAATACACATGTTTTTGCGGTGCTCTTGAAAACAAGAGTGTCGACACTAGTCAGCGAAGGTTCGCCCACTAGTGCGATAGGTGTTGGATGTTTTAAAAATGTTTGAAAATTTAACAAATAAATTAGAAAGTATTTTTTCTAAACTAAAAAGTGCTCCCTCATTGACGGAGGAACAAGTTGACTCTGGCTTAAAAGAGATACGATTAGCTTTATTAGAGGCTGATGTAGCTCTTCCAGTCACTAAAGAATTTATAGCCAATGTTAAACCAAAAGCAATTGGTAAAGAAATAATAAAATCAACATCTGCTGGGCAGATGATAGTTAAAATCGTTTACGATGAACTTGTAAATATTTTAGGCTCTAAAAATGAGGAACTTAACTTTAAAGCTGTTCCACCAGTTTCTCTATTATTGGTAGGACTACAAGGTTCAGGTAAAACAACTTCTGCAGCAAAGCTAGCAAAAAATATAGAAAAGAATTATAAAAAAAAAGTAATGGTAGTTAGTTTAGACGTTTACAGACCAGCTGCTCAAGAACAACTTAAATTACTCGCCGAAAAAAACGGAATTCAATGTTTGCCTATAGTCGACAAGCAACAACCAATTGACATTACTAAAAGAGCATTAAATGCAGCTAATCTTAATGGCTCAGATGTTATTATATTTGATACTGCAGGAAGAACTCAGATAGATTTACCAATGATGTCTGAGATTAAGCAAATTAAAGACATTACAAAACCAGCAGAAACAATTTTAGTAGCTGACTCATTGACGGGACAAATTGCTGTAAATGTTGCAAAGGAATTTGACACTGCTGTTAATCTTTCTGGAATTATTCTTACACGTGTTGACGGAGATGCTCGAGGAGGCGCAGCATTAAGCATGAAACACGTTACAGGCAAACCGATTAAATATATTGGAGTGGGAGAAAAAATTACTGACCTTGAACTTTTCCATCCTGACCGATTAGCTAACAGAATCTTAGGAATGGGTGATGTAGTAACTTTAGTTGAAAAAGCTCAACAAGATTTAAGTGAGGAAAAAATTAAAGAGACAGAAGATGAATTAAAAAAAGGAATATTCACAATGGACTCATATCTTTCACAGTTAAGGCAAATGAAAAAAATGGGTGGAATGGAAGGGGTTATGTCTATGTTGCCAGGAGTGAATAAAATGAAAGCAAAAATGGATCAAGCAAATATAGATGAAAAAATGTTAGTGGAAAATGAAGCAATTATTTTATCAATGACCAAAAATGAAAGAGAAAATCCAAAAATTATTAGCGGATCAAGACGTAAAAGAATTTCTAAAGGAGCAGGTGTAGATGTTTCAAAAATTAATAAATTGTTAAAACAATTTAAAATGATGTCAGACATGATGAAAAAAATGTCTCAAGGAAAAAAAATTCCATCTGGAATGATTCCAGATGAAATGCTCAATCAACTAAAATGAAAGGTATAAAATGTTAAGAATAAGACTATCAATGGGCGGCGTAAGAAAAAGACCCATTTATAAAATTGTAATTGCCGACAGTAGATATCCTAGAGATGGAAAATTTATTGAAAAAATTGGCTCATACAATCCTTTACTTCCAAAAGATAAAAAGGAAAGAATTAAAGTAGAAGCCGAACGAGTAAAATATTGGATGAGTAAAGGAGCTCAGCCAACGATGAGAGTTTCTAGACTACTAGGAGAAGTGCAGTTGATGCCAATGCCTAAACCTGGAAACAATCCTCAAAAGGCTATTCCTAAAAAAGATAGAAAAAAAGCTGAAGGAGATAAAAAAGAAGAAACAAAGAAGGATACTCCAGCAGCTGACGGTAAAAAGCCAGATCAAAAAGCTGACGTAAAAAAAGAACAACCTAAAGCAGAAGCTAAAAAGGAAGAGCCAAAGAAGGAAGAACCCAAAAAGGAACAACCTAAAGCAGAAGCTAAAAAGGAAGAGCCGAAGAAGGAAGATAAAAAGGCTTAACCAAAAGGTAATTAAAGATGCTAGAAGTAAAAATTTTTACTTTATATCCAGATTTGTTTCCTGGCCCTTTAGATATTGGAATATTTAAAAAGGCAAAAGAGAACAAAATTTGGAATTTAAAAATAATTAATATAAGGGACTATTCCAAAGATAAACATGGTGCAGTAGACGATACTCCTTTTGGAGGCGGAAGTGGAATGCTTTTACGTCCTGATATAATGGCATCTGCTATTGATCAGAACGTAAAAAAAGGTGAAAAAATTATTTACTTATCTCCAAGAGGTAAAAAATTTGATCAAAATGTTGCTAGATCTCTTTGCAACGAAAAAAACTTAAGCCTTATCTGTGGTCACTTTGAAGGTGTTGATCAAAGACTGCTAGAGACAAGAAATATTGAAGAATATAGTTTGGGTGACTTTGTCCTATCAGGGGGAGAACCAGCGTCTTTTGTATTTGTTGATGCTTTAGTCAGACTTTTACCTGGGGTGTTAGGAAATAAAGATTCTGTCAAAGAAGAAAGTTTTGAAAACCATCTTTTGGAATATCCTCAATATACTAAACCAAGAGAATGGGAAGGTAAAAGCCCACCAGAGGTCCTATTTTCAGGTGATCACGCCAAAATAAAAGGGTGGCGTTTGTCTCAATCAGAGGCTATAACACGTCGCCAGAGACCTGATCTTTGGAAAAAATATTTAGAGAAAAAAAATGAAAAACATTGAAGACATAAATAAAGCAGCAATCAAAAAGATAGTTGCTAATAAAAAAATCACAGACTTTTCTCCTGGAGATACAATAAAAGTTGGTGTTAAAATTGTAGAGGGTAAAAGAGAGAGAATTCAATACTTCGAAGGTGTTTGTATTGCAAAAAAAAATAGAGATATAAACTCCTCTTTTACAGTAAGAAAAATTTCCTTCGGTGAAGGAGTAGAGAGGACTTTTGCACTTTACAGCCCAAACGTAGACTCAATTAAAGTAATTAGAACAGGAAAAGTAAGAAGAGCAAAACTTTATTATTTAAGAGATAGAAAAGGAAAATCTGCAAGAATTGCTGAAAAAATTAAAAAGAAAATTGGTGTTGATGTTTCAGTAAAGCCTGAGGAGCAAAAAGTGAAACCGGTCGATCCTGTTACACAAGAGACTAAAGTTGAAGAAGTTAAAAAAGAGGCTACAAAAGTCGAAGCTAAAGCTGAAAAGCCAACTAGCGAAAAAAAATAAAATTAATGTCTAAAACTCTATACGATAAGATATGGGAAAACCATCTTGTTCATGAACAAAGTGATGGAACATCATTAATTTATGTTGATAGGCATTTAGTCCATGAAGTTACGAGTCCCCAGGCTTTTGAGGGACTTAGATTACAAAAAAGAAAAGTCAGACGACCAGAATTAACTCTTGCAGTACCTGATCACAATGTTCCTACAACTGACAGGTCAAAAGGTATAAATGACGAGGACTCTAGAATTCAAGTAGAAACATTAAGAAAAAACTGTAAAGACTTTGGAGTAGAACTTTTTGATGTTAATGATAAGCGTCAAGGTATAGTTCATATTATAGGACCTGAACAAGGTTTCACTCAGCCAGGTACGGTAATTGTGTGCGGGGATAGCCATACTGCTACACACGGAGCTTTCGGTGCATTAGCTTTTGGAATAGGAACATCTGAAGTTGAACACGTTCTTGCTACGCAAACTTTAATGCAAAAGAAATCAAAAAATTTAAGAATAAATGTGAATGGCAATTTACCAAAGGGAGTAACTGCAAAAGATGTAATCTTAAAGATTATCGGTACAATTGGAACTGCAGGCGGAACTGGATACGTAGTTGAATTTGCTGGTGATGTAATTAAAAGTTTAAGTATGGAAGAGAGAATGACTGTTTGTAATATGACCATCGAGGCAGGTGCAAGGGCAGGATTAATCGCACCAGATGAAAAAACATTTAGTTATTTAAAAGGTAAAACGATGTCGCCAAAAGGTGAAAATTGGACTAAAGCTGTAGAATTTTGGAAGACTTTGTATTCAGACAAAGACTGCAAATTTGACAAAGAGATAAATATTAATGGCAAAAATATAGAACCACTGGTTACTTGGGGCACTTCACCTCAAGATGTATCACCAGTTACTGGTGTTGTGCCAGATCCAGAAAATGAAAAGAACGAAGATAGAAAAATGGCCATGAAAAGATCTCTTGATTATATGGGTTTAAAAGCAAACACTAAAATTTCAGATATAAAAATCGACAAGATTTTTATAGGAAGCTGTACAAATGGAAGAATAGAGGATTTAAGATTGGCTGCAGATCTTCTTAAAGGCAAAAAAATTGCCCAAAATGTCAGTGCTATGGTAGTTCCAGGATCTGGATTGGTTAAAGAGCAAGCTGAAAAAGAGGGAATTGATAAAATATTTAAAGAAGCAGGCTTTGAATGGAGAGAGCCTGGTTGTTCAATGTGTTTAGGTATGAATCCAGATCAATTAAAGCCTAAAGAAAGATGTGCTTCAACATCAAATAGGAACTTTGAAGGCAGACAAGGTCGTGGAGGAAGAACACATTTAGTCAGCCCAGGGATGGCCATTGCAGCAGCAATCAAAGGACATCTAACTGATGTCAGAGAAATATAAAATGGAAAAATTTAATAATTTAAAATCAATTCCATCTTACTTATCGTTACAAAATATTGATACAGACATGATAATACCGAAGCAGTTTTTAAAAACTATTAAAAGAACAGGTCTAGGAAAAAGTCTGTTTTATGAAATGCGGTACGATGAAAATGGTAAAAAAAACGATAATTTTATTCTTAACAAAGAACCTTATAACAAATCAAAAATTCTTCTAGCAGGAAAAAATTTTGGATGTGGTTCATCTAGGGAGCACGCTCCATGGGCTCTTTCTGATTTTGGTATAAAGTGTGTCATAAGCGCTAGCTTTGCAGATATTTTTTACAATAACTGTTTTAAAAACGGAATACTTCCGATTAAGATTGATGACAAGATAATTGTTGAGCTTGCAGAATATTCAAATAGAAAAGAAGAAATCGAAGTTAGTCTAGATAATCAAGAAATAAAATATGGAAATAAAATTGCAAAATTTGAACTTGATGCATTTAAAAAAAAGTGTTTGATGGAAGGATTGGATGACATAGCCCTTTCAATGGAAAAAATTTCTGAAATAGATAATTTTGAAAAAAAACTAAAAACCACAAAACCTTGGGTTCTTAAATAATGGCTGGTAAAACAAGAAAAATTTTACTTTTGCCTGGTGACGGAATAGGCCCAGAAGTTATTGCAGAAGTAAGAAAAATAATTGAATGGATGAATAAAACAAAATCTTTAGATTTTGTTTTAAGCCAGGAGTTAATTGGTGGAGCATCTATTGATGCAAACAAAGTTCCAATTACAGATGAAGTTTTTTATAAATCTTTAGAGTCTGATGCGGTTATATTAGGCGCGTGTGGAGGACCTAAATGGGATAATTTGGAATTTTCAAAAAAACCTGAGAGGGCTCTTTTAAAACTTAGAAAAGAATTAAAGTTATTTGCAAATCTTAGACCAGCAATTTGCTTCAAACAATTAGTTGACTCTTCAACTCTCAAACCTGAAATTGTTTCTGGTTTGGATATAATGATAGTCAGAGAATTAACCGGTGGTATTTATTTTGGCGAGCCACGAGGTATTGAGCCAATGGAAAATAATCAAAGAAAGGGA
This sequence comes from uncultured Pelagibacteraceae bacterium, assembly GCA_902556855.1. Taxonomy (GTDB): domain Bacteria; phylum Pseudomonadota; class Alphaproteobacteria; order Pelagibacterales; family Pelagibacteraceae; genus Pelagilacustribacter. The sequence continues at coordinate 123,262 of CACDXJ010000001.1, forward strand.
GTTAATACTCACACGTACACAACTTCTGAAATTCATAGAATAGCTCGCGTAGCCTTTGATTTGGCAAAAAAAAGGAGAAATAAAGTTACCTCTTGTGAAAAATCAAATGTAATGGAGGCAGGTGTTTTGTGGAGAGAGGAAGTTCAAGTCATAAGAGACAAAGAATTTAAAAAAGTTGAACTAAACCACATGTTGGCTGACAACTGTGCGATGCAGCTTTTAAGATATCCAAAACAATTTGATGTAATACTAGCTGACAATTTGTTTGGAGACATGTTGTCCGATGAGGCTGCAATGCTAACTGGATCACTTGGTCTTTTGCCTTCTGCTTCGTTAGGTTCAAAAGATAAAAATGGAAGAATAAGATCGCTCTATGAACCAGTTCATGGGTCAGCTCCAGATATTGAGGGTAAAAATATAGCTAATCCAATAGCTACTATTTTAAGTTTATCAATGGCTCTAAGATATTCTTTAGATCTTGGAAAAGAGGCCGATCAAATCGAAAAAGCAGTTCAAAGTGTTCTTGATGAGGGATTAAGAACAAAAGATATAATGTCTAAAAACATGAAAGAAGTTTCAACAAAAGATATGGGTGATGCAATTATTTCAAAATTGAAATAAAATAGACAATTATGAATTTTGCAATAATCGGTGCCTCAGGAAATGTTGGAAGAAAAACAATAGAAATTTTAGAAAAATCTAAAATAAAATTTGATAGTCTTTTCTTGGTAGCTTCATCAAAAAGCGCTGGTCAAAAAATTAAATTTAGAAATAAAGAAATTATAATTGAGAATTTAGAGGCGTATGATTTTTCTAAAGCGCAAATCACTTTTTTTGCTGCAGGAAGTCAAATAGCTAAAGAGTGGGCTCCAAAAGCTGCAGAAAAAACAATTGTAATTGATAACTCAAGTTATTTTAGAATGCAAAAAGATGTTCCACTAGTTGTTTCGGAGGTGAATCCCGAAGCATTAGAAAAACATAAAAATATAATTTCAAATCCAAACTGCTCAACAATGCAAATGGTTTTACCACTAAAACCTTTGCATGATGAATATAAAATAAAAAGAGTAATAGTCTCTACTTACCAAGCTGTATCTGGTGCAGGTAAGGCATCAATGGATGAGCTTTTTGATCAAACAAAAAACTTTTTGGAAGGAAAAAAAATAAGCTCTCAAAACTTTACAAAACAAATTGCATTTAATTTGATTCCTCATATCGATACTTTTGATAAAGATGGATATACAAAAGAAGAACTTAAAATGACTAATGAGACAAAAAAGATATTAGATGAAGAAATCGAAGTAACAGCAACTTGTGTTAGAGTTCCTGTACGAACAGGACATTCCGAGTCGATTAATATCGAATTTGATAATCTCTATGACTTTGAAAATATAATTAAAATTTTAAAAACAGCTCCAGGGTGTAAAGTAATTGATGATCGAAAAGATGGTGGTTACATCACCCCTATAGAAGCCGAAGGTGATTACACAACCTATATTTCTAGGATAAGAAAAGATAATTCAAATGTAAAAGCTATAAATTTGTGGGTAGTTTCCGATAATTTATTGAAAGGAGCGGCTTTAAATACTGTTCAAATAGCAGAGTGTTTAATGAAAAAAATTTAACTTTAGTTTATAAGTCAAGTATGGAAAATAACAATCCTTTAAGTCCCCATTTACAAATTTACAAATGGCAGATATCATCTTTGCTTTCTATAACTCATAGAATAGTAGGAGTAATTAATTTCTTTGCAATAATATTAATTTGTTTATGGGCAACATTAATTATTTTTGGCCAAAACGGTTATGAATTAACTCAAGTTATACTTGACTCTTTTTTTGGAAAATTTTTGATCATCGCCTTATGTTGGACTTTTAGTTTCCATATTTTAAATGAACTAAGACATTTATTTTGGGATTTAGGTTACGGTTTTGATTTAAAGATTGCAAAAATAACGGGAGTTCTTGCCCTTATCGGTTCTTTCATATTAACAATTTTATTTTATATAATAGGGAGAAACTTCATCTAAATGCATACTTCAACAAAAAAATGGTTATTTATTAAAATCAGTTCATTAATTTTAATACCTTTAATGGTTTGGTTTTTACTGAATTTTGTTTCAATTTATAATAGAGATTATACTGAAATACTTGATTTTTTTTCAAACCAGCCAACAAAAATATTATTCTCTATATTTATTGTAATTGCTTTCTTTTTTTCAGCATTAACAATAAGTGAGATTTTTGAGGACTATTTACATGATGAGAAAATCAAAAATGTCGCAAATAAAGCACTCTATTTATTTGCTATAGTAATTCCATTATTAACAATTTTAGGTATATATAATCTTAATTAAATGACTGCTTATAAAATTATAGACCATGAGTATGATGTAGTTGTTCTTGGAGCCGGAGGGTCAGGTTTAAGAGCAGCTGTCGGTTTATCAGAATCAGGTTTAAAAACTGCTTGTATATCAAAAGTTTTTCCAACTCGAAGTCATACATCCGCAGCCCAGGGAGGAATTTCAGCAGCATTAGGAAATATGGGTGAGGACGATTGGCGTTGGCATATGTACGATACGGTAAAAGGTTCTGACTGGCTGGGAGACCAAGATGCAATTGAGTATCTTTGTAAAGAAGCTCCAAGAGCTGTTGTTGAGCTAGAAAGATACGGTGTGCCTTTTAGTAGAACGGATGATGGTAAAATTTATCAAAGACCCTTTGGAGGAATGACTAAAAATTATGGTAATGGAACAGCACAAAGAACTTGTGCAGCTGCAGACAGAACTGGACATGCAATTCTGCACACACTTTATGGGCAAGCATTAAAACAAAAAACTGAATTTTTTATAGAATATTTTGCGTTAGATTTAATTATGAAAAACGGAGAGTGTAAAGGAGTGATAGCTTGGAATTTAACTGATGGTACTATACACAGATTTAGATCTCATATTACAATAATAGCCACAGGTGGATATGGAAAAGTTTATTACTCAGCAACATCTGCACACACTTGTACTGGTGATGGAAACGGGATGGTTTTAAGAGCAGGGCTACCTTTACAAGATATGGAATTTGTTCAGTTTCACCCAACAGGAATTTATGGAGTAGGTTGTTTAATTACAGAAGGCGTGAGAGGAGAAGGAGGATTTTTAGTAAACGGTAAAGGAGAGAGATTTATGGAAAGATATGCACCTAATGCTAAAGACCTGGCTTCTCGAGACGTTGTTAGCAGATCTATGGAGATGGAAATTAATGAAGGAAGAGGAGCTGGAAAAAATAAAGATCATATTAATCTTCACTTAGATCACATTGATAAAAAAGTGATTGACGAAAGACTCCCAGGAATATCTGAAGCAGCTAAAACTTTTGCGAACGTTGACGTGAGTAAAGAACCAATTCCAGTAGTTCCAACGGTTCATTATAATATGGGAGGCATCCCTACAAATTATAAAGCTGAAGTATTAACACTTAACGGTTCTGAAAAAACTGTTCCTGGTTTGATGGCTATAGGAGAAGCAGCATGCGTTTCAGTTCATGGCGCAAATAGATTAGGCTCAAATTCTTTAATAGACCTTGTTGTATTTGGAAGAGCTGCAGCTAAAAGAGCGGCTGAACTCGTAACACCAGGAAGTCCTCACGAAGAAGTTTCTAAACTAGAAACAGATAAATGTTTAGAGAGATTTGATAAAATTAGGAATTCAAATGGCTCTACCAAAACCTCTGAGCTGAGATTAAAAATGCAAAAAACAATGCAGTCAAAATGTGCTGTGTTCAGAACTGAAAAAACTTTAAAAGAGGGAGTTGAACAAATAAGAAAACCATTCCAAGGCATGAGCGATATTTCTGTTAAAGATAAGTCTTTATTATTTAACACAGATCTAGTTGAAACTTTAGAATTTGATAACCTGATAAGCCAAGCGTTAACAACAATGGACTCTGCTTACAATAGAAAAGAGAGTAGAGGGGCACATGCTAGAGAAGATTATACTAAAAGAGATGATAAAAATTTTATGAAACATACTTTAGCTTGGCAAAAAGGAGACAAAGTTGAGATTAAATATAGAGATGTTCATTCTAGAACGTTAACAAATGACGTTCAATACTTTCCTCCTAAGGAGAGAGTTTATTAAAGATGGCACAATTTAACCTGCCACAGAATTCAAAGATAGAGGTAGGTAAATATTTTAAAGATAAAACAAATTCAAAAAATTTAAGAAAAATAAACGTTTATAGGTGGGACCCATCATCTGGAAAAAACCCAAGAGTAGATACATTTGAAGTAGACATGGATAGCTGCGGTCCTAAAGTATTAGATATTTTATTTAAAATTAAAAATGAAATAGATCCCTCCCTAACTTTTAGAAGATCATGTGCTCATGGAGTTTGCGGATCCTGCGCAATGAATATTGATGGTGTTAACGGACTTGCTTGTATAAAATCTCATACAGATATTAAAGGAGATCTAAATATTTATCCTTTACCACATTTGAAAGTTGTTAAAGATTTAATCGGCGACCTAACTACTTTGTATAAACAATACGAGTCAATTCAACCTTGGCTTAAAGTAGATCAAACTGGTGAAGAAAAAATAGAATTAAAACAATCACAAAAAGAAAGAGAAAAATTAGATGGCTATTATGAATGTATTCTATGTGCATGTTGCTCAACTTCGTGCCCAAGCTATTGGTGGAATGGAGACAAGTATTTGGGCCCAGCTGTATTGCTTCAAGCTTATCGTTGGATAAATGATAGTAGAGATGGAGATAAGAAAGAAAGATTAAAAAAAGTAGCTGATGAGTTAAAGTTATATAGGTGTCATACTATTATGAATTGTACGAATTCTTGTCCTAAAGGCCTCAATCCTGCAAAAGCCATAGGTTCTATTAAAAAAATGCTTGCAACAAGTTAAAAGCTTATTTATTCAATTACATCATGAAAACAATTCAGCATTTTGTTGGAGGAAAAGCCTATTCCGGAGATTCTAAAAGAACTGGAAAAATTTATAACCCTGCAACTGGTGACCAAAGTGCACAAGTAAAACTAGCGACAACTGAAGATGTAAATAAAGCTATTGCTAACGCAAAAAAAGCTTTTGAGTCATGGTCAAATACACCACCACTACAAAGAGCTAGAGTAATGTTTAAGTTTAAAGATTTGATTGAAAAAAATTCAGATGAATTAACAAAAATTATTGTATCAGAACACGGTAAAGTTTATGAAGATGCAAAAGGATCGTTAACAAGAGGATTAGAAGTTGTTGAGTATGCCTGTGGAATTCCTCAAATGCTGAAAGGTGAATTTACTGAAAATGTCGGTTCTAATGTTGACAGTTGGTCAATTAGGCAACCACTTGGTGTTTGTGCAGGTATCACTCCTTTTAATTTCCCAGCAATGGTGCCTATGTGGATGTTTCCAATGGCAATTGCATGTGGAAATACATTCGTCTTAAAACCTTCTGAAAAAGATCCATCGTGCTCTATTCGTTTAGCTGAATTATTAAAAGAAGCAGGTTTACCTGATGGAGTATTTAATGTTGTTAATGGTGATAAAGAAGCAGTAGATGCTTTAATTAATAATAGTGATATTGCTGCAGTAAGTTTTGTTGGTTCGACTCCAATAGCAAAGTATATATATGAAAATTGCGCAAAAAATGAAAAAAGAGTTCAAGCTTTAGGAGGAGCTAAAAATCATTGTGTTGTAATGCCAGATTGTGATTTAGACCAAGCAGTTAATGGTTTAATGGGTGCAGCGTATGGTTCAGCTGGAGAGAGATGTATGGCTCAATCTGTGGCAGTTGCGGTTGGAGGTATTGGAGACAAACTTGTTAATGAACTAACAAAAAAAGTCGAGTCATTAAAAGTTGGTCCTGGTATGGACAAGCAATCCGAAATGGGCCCCCTTGTTACGAAAGAACACTTAGATAAAGTAAGAGGGTATGTTGATATCGGGGAAAAAGAAGGTGCCAAACTTGTAGTAGATGGAAGAAATTTCAAATTACAAGGATATGAAAATGGTTTTTTTATTGGAGGATGTTTATTTGATAAAGTTACAAAGAATATGAGAATTTACAAAGAGGAAATATTCGGTCCCGTTTTATCAGTCGTAAGAGCAAAAGATTTCGATGAAGCTTTACAATTAGTAAATGATCATGAATTTGGAAATGGAGTAAGTATATTTACCCGAGACGGAGACTCTGGAAGAACTTTTTCAAACAAAGCAAAAATAGGAATGGTAGGAATTAACATTCCAATCCCCGTACCCATGGCTTTTCATAGCTTTGGAGGCTGGAAAAGATCATTGTTTGGAGATCAACATATGCACGGTCCAGAAGGAGTTAGATTTTATACAAAACTAAAAACAATTACATCAAGATGGCCATCAGGATTAAGATCTGATCCTGAGTTTGTTATGCCAACTATGAAATAATTATGAGAAAAAAAATTACTTTGATTGGGGCTGGACAAATCGGAGGTACCCTTGCTCATCTTATAGCTTTAAAAGAACTTGCAGATGTTGTTTTATTTGATGTAGCATCTGGTCTTGCAATAGGTAAAGCATTAGATATTGCACAGTCATCCCCCGTAAATGGATTTAATGTGAATCTTTCTGGAACAGACAATTATGAGGATACAAAAAACTCTGATGTAATTATAGTTACTGCTGGCGTTCCTAGAAAACCTGGCATGACAAGAGATGATCTATTAGGAATTAATCTTAAAATAATTAAACAAGTTGCCGAAGGAATTAAAAAAAACTCCCCTAATGCTTTTGTTATATGCATAACAAACCCATTAGATGTAATTGTTATGGCGCTTCAAAAATATTCTGGATTACCAAAAAATAAAGTTGTCGGTATGGCTGGAATATTAGATTCATCAAGATTTATTTATTTTTTATCACAAGAACTTAATGTGCCAGTTCAAAAAATAAAATCATTCGTGCTTGGTGGGCATGGAGACAGTATGGTTGCTATGTTAGGCTCAACCGAAATTGATGGAAAAAAAATTATAGATCTAGTTAGAGATGGTACTATCAAAAAAGAAAAGTTGAATGAAATTGTAGAAAGAACTAAAAAAGGTGGCGCCGAAATAGTTAAATATCTTGAAAAGGGATCAGCTTTTTATGCCCCAGCAGCTTCGGGAATAGAAATGGCTGAAGCTTATTTAAAAGATCTTAAAAAACAATTACCGTGTGCTGCATTTTTAGACAATGAATATGGGTTTAAAGATATTTATGCAGGTGTACCAGTTATTATAGGAAAAAATGGTGTTGAAAAAATAGTTGAACTTAAATTAAGTGAAGAGGAAAAAATAAATTTTATTAAATCAGTAAATTCTGTAAAAGATCTTTTTGAGGCTGCAAAAAAAATAGATCCTAGTTTAAATTAATTTTTTCTTTCTAAAACAATTTTATAAGCAAGAGAAAAAAATTGTGGTGCTATAAAACTCAAAAATTTATCTAAAAATACTACTATTCTTAGAAAAAAATTATTTAAAGGTAGGTATTTTGTTTTAGAAGTTACTCCTCCAGAATTTAAAAATAAAATACATTCGCAGCATTTTTTATAACTTATTTTAAATTTATTTCCCAATTGACTATGAAAAATGTTTTCATCATTAAAAATTAAATACGGAATAGCGCTATTACCAGCCCATAAATCATCAGTGTCTGTTGACGGGCTTTTTGTATTCCAAACATCCTTAGTAAAATCAAATCCTTCATGCCTCATTAATATTAAAACTAATTGAAGCAGTACAGAGCAGTGTGCATCAAAAATTATTAGTTTACCGCCTTTTTTTAGAATTCTATGCATTTCTTCAAAAAATTTAATTGGATAAGGAAGGTGGTGAATCATATTCGAAGAAATTATAAAATCAAAACTTTCACTTTCAAATTGAGTATTTTGTGCATCAATATTTTTATAATCAAGGTGTTCATGATCCGAAAAGTCACTTATCTTAAAATTATTGGCTTTAATAAATTTCTTAGAAAAACCAGCTGCAGCTCCAACTTCAATACCCTTATCGTTAATATCTATAAATTTATTCATCCAGTCGAATCTTTCCTTCAATAAATATGAAAGATTTTTATTTCTATCAAAATCAGCTATTGATGATTTGACATCCCCTTCCTGTCTCATCCGGTTTTCTGAATGATTGAATTTAATTTTATTTTTAATTTTAAACATAAATATTTTGATTAAATACGATTCATGATAAGAAATCTTTAATGAATTTTTATTTTAAAAAAATAAAATTAATTCACTATTTTATATTAACAGTCTTTTCATTTTATATAAATTTTTATTTTGCAAATAAAGGACTTTATCCAATTGATACATTTTCATTTTTTGACAGCGGATATTTAATTACTCAAGGATATCATCCAATTAAAGACTTTTGGGTAATTTCTGGTATTGTCATAGATTACTTACAAGCATTTTTTTTTCTAATTTTTGGATATAATTGGAATGCTTACGTTTTTCATGCATCCTTTTTTAACGTTCTTTTATGTATATTTTTTCTATTTTTTTTAAATAATTTTAATAAAAAACCACATTTAAATTTATTCTTGAGCTTATCGGTAGCAGTGCTTTGTTACCCGGTTTCTGGAACACCATTTCCTTATCAACACTCATACATATTAAGTTTAATCTCTTTAATAGTGTTTTATCTTGCAGTATCCAAAGAAGAGAGAAAATATTGGATCATATTACCAATAATAATGTTTTTATCTTTCTTTAGTATGCAAATGCCTGCAGGATTAATTAATTTGTTATTAATTGTTTTTACTTCTTATTATTTTTTAAAATTCAATAATAAACCGATTTTTCATTTTTCTATAGGAATATTAATTTCAATTACAATAATGTTAATTTATTTTGTAACTGTCAAAGTCGATATAAAAAGTTTTATTACTCAAATTATTTTATTTCCTCTTTCGATCGGAGAAAGTCGAATAACAGGTGATTTAAGTTCTTATGCGTCAGCAAATTTATTTAAAAAATTAACTTTCCGAGGAACAGTAGGCCATTTCAAATTTATTAATATTATTTTAATTGCGAATATTATTACAATTTTAATATCTATAAGAAGAGGAGCAAAATTTTTTGATGATAAAAAAATTTTTTTAAATTTATTAATTTTCTTAAGTGGTGTTTCATTTATTTTTCATCAACTGATTACAGCCAATCAAACTTTTATTTTTTCTTTAATACCAATTTTGAGTGGTTTTTTTATAATTCAAATTAAAGAATTGTTTTCAATCGATAACAAAAAATTTTATTACTTAATTGTTTTTTTTATTTTGTTTGTTACCTTGAAGTATAACGATGTTTATAACTCTAAAAGAAAATTTATGGATTTACAAAATGTGAACTTAAGCAAATCTATTGAAGCATCTAAAATTAATAACAAATTTAATAAATTAAATTGGATTACTCCCTTTTACTTTAGAGAAAATCCAGAACAGGAAATAGAATTTTTAAAGGAAACAATCTCACTAATTTCAAGTGAAAATAATAATTTTATCTTAATAACTAATTATCAATTTTTTTCAGTAATCCTTCAGAAAAAAATAAATATTTTAAGTAGATGGTATTTTGCAAGCAACAATACGATTCCCACGACTTATGACAACAAATATTATAAATATTACCTAAACAGAATTAATAACATTATAGAAAACAGAGAAATTAAAAAGATTTTTATTTTAGAGACATATCCTAATGAATTAGATTTTATAAATTTTAAAGATTATTTAAAAGAAAAATGTTTTAAAAAAAATAAAATCAACGAAATTTTTTATTCTTTAACTATTAACTCGTGTTAATTATTTTACAAAATCTCAATTTTTTTGTAACTAAATAAAAACTTTTTTTTAGTAGAAAAGCTTAGACCAAAATTAATTAAATTAATTAAGATTAAAAAAAGAGAAATCATTATAAAAAAAATAATATTTTTTTCAAAAAACACCAAATAAGATAAAAAGATGTAAATTATAGAAGAAATTAAAATTTCTAATCTAAGAACTGAAAATACTTTCAGTGCATGTAATATCAATCCTAAAAAATTCATTTTTGAATTTCCTGAAAATCTTTTCTCTCTATCTAAAGTGATATATTTAAGATTCTTAATATTATTTGATAAAGTGGGTGGGAATGCATTCCATAAATTATAATCTTTCACAATTTTGTTAACATCATTTTTACTAAGTGAACTAAAATTTCCATGTCTCATTCTTTTAAAGGATAAAAAAGTGATTATTAAACAGTAAATTTCGTAAAAGATTTTAAACCAAATAGGTTCTTTTCTTTGACCTCTTTTTACCACTATTGAATAATTTGAGTTAATTTTAATTTTTTTAAACATTTCAATAATTCCTTTTGGATTGTCTTGTCCATCAGAGTCAATAACTATGACTCGATAATTTTTAGAGTAAAATTCTTTAATAAATTTAAGACCAATAGCCAAAGCCCTTTGACTGCCATGGTTCTTGTGTAATTTTATTATTTTAAGCTTATTGATAGATTTTAATTTTAGGTTTTCATAATGTATTTTTTCATTAGAAAAATCATCTACAACTATCAAATCAAATCTTAATTTAATTTCTTTAATGAAAATCTTATTTATTTTGTTCAAAAGTTTAATCAGATTTTCCCAGTCATTATAAACAGGAGTTAAAATTAAAATTTTCGGTTTCATTATGGATTAATTTAAATTTTATGATAGTAATAGCAACTAAAATGAATATTCACGAACATCAAGCTAAAGAATTACTTAGAGAATTTGGCGCTCCGGTTTCAAAAGGTATAGTTATACTATCGATTAATGACCTTAAGGAAAAAATCTCAAAACTTAAAAGCAAAAAATTTGTTTTAAAAGCTCAAATTCACGCCGGGGGCAGAGGTAAGGCCGGAGGAGTAAAGTTAGTAAATGACATTTCTGAGTTAGAAGCTGAAGCAAAAAAAATGATGGGTAAAATTTTAATTACTCATCAAACAGGACCAGATGGGAAAGAGGTAAAAAGATTATATATTGAAGAAGCCTCAGAAATTTCAAAAGAGTTTTATTTATCATGCTTGGTAGATAGGCAGTCAGCAAAGGTAACATTTCTAAGTAGTACCGAGGGAGGAATGGATATTGAAAAAATAGCTCAGGAACAACCAGATAAAATAATTACAACTAAAATGGATTTAAGTAATAATGGACCAAACAATGATGAAGTAGAAAAAATTATTTCAATTTTTAATTTTAATTTGGAGCAAAAAAAAGTATCAGCAAAACTAATTAAATCTTTGTATAAAATTCTGATTGAAAAAGATGCAAGTCTAATCGAGATTAATCCTCTTATTGTAAATAAAAAGAACGAGATAATATGCTTGGACGCAAAAATGAATTTTGATGATAATGCGCTTTTTAGAAGACCAGAAATTTTAAAACTTAGAGATTTAAATGAGGAAGAACCAGCCGAGATAGAGGCAAGTAAATACGATTTAGCATATATAAAGCTTAATGGCTCTATTGGGTGCATGGTAAACGGGGCAGGTTTAGCTATGGCAACAATGGACATCATAAAATTATACGGTCAAGAACCAGCAAATTTTTTAGATGTTGGAGGTGGAGCTTCAAAAGAAAAAGTTACTGCAGCTTTTAAACTAATTCTAGCTGATAAAAATGTTAAAGGAATATTGATAAACATATTTGGTGGAATAATGAGATGTGATACTCTTGCCGAAGGCGTAGTAGAAGCAGCAAAGCAGGTAAATTTATCAGTACCCCTTGTTGTTAGGTTAGCTGGAACTAATTTCAAAGAGGGAAAAGAAATATTAGATAAATCAAATTTAAAAATTTTATCTGCATCTGATTTAAATGATGCAGCTAAAAAAATTGTAGAGTCAATTAAATAAATGTCAGTTCTAGTTAATAAAAATACAAAGCTTATTTGCCAAGGTTTTACTGGAACACATGGAACTTTTCATTCAGAACAAGCATTGAAATATGGAACTAAACTTGTTGGGGGTGTTACGCCGAAAAAAGGTGGTCAAAAACATTTGAATCTACCAGTATTTAATAGTGTTCAAGAAGCAAAAGATAAAACTCAAGCAGATGCAACTATGATATATGTTCCCCCAAAATTTGCAGCAGATGCAATTATTGAGGCAATCGAAGCAAAAATAAAATTGATAGTTTGCATCACAGAAGGGATACCTATTTTAGATATGTTAAAAGTAAAAAAGATTTTAAAAAAAAGTAATTCAAGATTAATTGGACCAAACTGCCCGGGTATTATTACTCCCGAAGAGTGTAAAATAGGAATCATGCCAGGAAATATTCACAAAAAAGGCTCAGTTGGAATTGTTTCAAGATCTGGAACTCTAACTTATGAAGCAGTTGCACAAACTACAGTAAATGGCATGGGTCAATCAACTTGTATAGGTATAGGGGGTGATCCTATTAACGGAACTAATTTCATAGATTGTTTGGAACTATTTTTAAAAGATGACAAAACAGAATCCATTGTAATGATTGGTGAAATCGGAGGTTCAGCTGAGGAAGAAGCAGCTGAATTTTTAAAAAAAGAGAAAATAAAGAAACCAATGGTTGGATTTATAGCAGGACTAACAGCACCTCCTGGAAGAAGAATGGGTCATGCTGGGGCTATCATATCAGGTGGCAAGGGTGGTGCAAAAGATAAAATCGAAATTATGAAATCAGCAGGAATTACTATATCAAAATCACCAGCAGATATTGGAAAAACACTATTTGAAAAACTAAAAGGTTGATTTTTATTAATTTATGTTAAAATAAATTGTTAATGTCATCATCAGATAAAAATATAACATTTAAAAAAACCTCATTTTTATCAGGTGTAAATTCTGAGTTTATTAATCAGTTTTACTCTGATTATTTAACTGATCCAAACTCTCTTCCAAACGGATGGAAAAAGTTTTTTGATGGATTGAGTGAAAATGAAAAGTTAATTTTAAATGATTTAAACGGACCTAGTTGGTCGCCCGAAAAAAGAATTAAACAAATAAAAGATATTTCATATAAAAAAGAAAATATACAACAAACATCTGAAGTTGATTTAAGTTCAGTTAAAGAGGCTTCAAAAGACTCTGTAAGAGCAATAATGTTAATTAGAGCCTTTAGAATAAGAGGTCACCTTATCGCAAATTTAGACCCACTCAATATTCAGAAAAAAGAAGAACATCCTGAACTTAAGCCAGAAACATACGGTTTTACAAAAAAAGATTATAAGAGAAAAATATTCTTAGATGGCGTTCTTGGTCTTCAATATGCTGATCTAAACCAGATACTTAAAATTTTAAGGCGAACATATTGTTCTACAATCGGATATGAATTCATGCATATGGGAGATCCAGACGAAAAAGCTTGGATACGAAATAGAATTGAAGGTCCAGAAAAGGACATTACTTTTACAGAAAATGGAAAAAAAGCTATCTTAAATAAAATTGTTCAAGCAGAAGGCTTTGAAAAATATTTACACGTTAAATTTGTTGGAACAAAAAGATTTGGTTTAGATGGAGGTGAGTCTCTAATTCCTGCTTTAGAGCAAATTATAAAAAGAGGAGGAAATTTAGGAGCTAAGGAGATCAAAATAGGCATGCCTCATAGAGGAAGATTAAATGTCTTAGCAAATGTTATGGGAAAACCATTTAAAGCAATTTTCAGTGAATTTTTTGGTAAATCTGTCTCAGCAAGTAAAGATTTTGAAGGTGACGTGAAATATCACCTTGGTGCATCTTCTAATCGAGAGTTTGATGGTAATTCAGTTCATATTAGTTTAACAGACAATCCATCACATCTAGAAGCCGTGAATCCTGTTGTCCTGGGTCAAGTAAGAGCAAAACAATTCTTTCATAAGGACAAACAAAGAAAAAAAGTTATACCTGTACTTATGCATGGTGATGCTGCTTTTGCAGGACAAGGTATAGTGGCTGAATGTTTTGCTATGTCTGGATTGCCTGGACACAATATAGGAGGGACGATTCATATAATAGTAAATAATCAAATAGGTTTTACAACTGCTCCAAGATTTGCGAGATCTTCTCCTTACCCATCAGATGTCGCTAAAATTGCTCAAGCTCCAATTTTTCATGTAAACGGGGACGACCCAGAAGCAGTTGTTCATTGCGCAAAAATAGCAACAGAATATAGGCAGAAATTTAATCGTGATGTAGTAATAGATATGGTCTGCTATAGAAGGTTTGGACACAATGAAGGAGATGAACCATCTTTTACTCAACCAATTATGTATAAAAAGATCAAATCACATCCTTCTACATTAACAATTTACGGTCAAAAGTTAAGTCAAGAGGGACTTACATCAATTGAGAAATTAAATGAAGAAAAAATAAATTTTAAAAATTTTCTTGAAAAAGAGTATAAAACTTCAAAAAACTATAAATCTGAATTGAAGTGGTTTGATGGAGCTTGGTCAAGGTTTAAACCAGGATTAGGTAAAGACAAGCGAGGTAAAAGTGGTGTAGATAAACAAAAATTAATAAATGTAGGAAAAAAAATCTTTACCATACCTACAAAATTCAACGCCCACAAAACACTCAAGAGAGTATTCGATCTAAGAAATCAAATGCTAAGTAATGGTAAACTTGATTGGTCTTCAGCCGAAAGTTTAGCAGTTGGAACACTTTTGACAGAGGGTTTTTCTGTTAGATTATCTGGTCAAGACTCTGGAAGAGGAACATTCAGTCAAAGGCATGCAATATTAAGAAACCAAGAAAATCATGACAGATATATTCCAGTAAATAATATTGAAAAAAATCAGATGAAATTCGAAGTTATAGATAGTTTGTTGTCTGAATTGGCTGTATTAGGTTTTGAATTTGGTTATTCATTGTCTGAACCAGAGACACTAGTTTTATGGGAAGCTCAATTTGGTGATTTTGCAAATGGTGGCCAAGTCATCATAGATCAATTTATTACTTCTTCTGAGTCAAAATGGGGAAGAGCTAGCGGTCTTGTAATGTTACTTCCACATGGATATGAAGGCCAAGGTCCAGAACACTCTTCTGCTAGATTAGAGAGATTTCTTCAATTATGTGCTGGTGAAAATATTCAAGTAGTCAATTGCACTACACCGTCAAACTATTTCCATGTTTTAAGAAGACAGATGCATCGAGAATTTAGAAAACCACTTATAATCATGACACCAAAATCTTTATTGAGACATAAAAGATGTGTATCTGATATTTCAGAGTTTACTACAAAGAGTACGTTTCATAGAGTCCTAGAAGATGACTCCTATGTAAAAAAAAATAATTTAATCAAACTAAATGCCGATAATAAGATAAAGAAAGTCGTAATGTGTTCAGGTAAAATATACTACGATCTATTAGAAGCACGGGAAAAATTTAAAAATAGCCAGGTTGTACTAATTCGCTTAGAGCAACTTTATCCCTTTCCAGCAAAAACATTAGCTAATATTTTGAAAAGATTTAAAAATTCAAAATTTTTATGGTGTCAAGAGGAGCCTAAAAATATGGGTGCATGGAATACAGTAAAAAACTACATTGAAAGAACCCTTGAAATGATTAACTTTAAAGATATCAACGTCAAATATGTAGGTAGACAAGCTTCTTCGACTACTGCGACCGGAAACGCAAACAAACATCTTGCACAACAAAAGGAAATATTAGAAAAGATACTTAAAGATTAAATGTCAGAAAAAATCACAGTTCCTACATTAGGTGAATCAGTCACAGAGGCTACAGTATCAAAATGGTTAAAGAGCCAAGGTGATAAGGTTGTAGCTGATGAACCTATAGTTGAGTTAGAGACAGATAAAGTAAACGTTGAAGTTCCAGCCCCATCTAATGGAATTCTAGGTGATATAAATGTCAAAGAGGGCGAAACGGTAAATGTAGGATCAATACTTGGAACAATTAGCAATAATACTACGCAAGAGAAAAAAAACACTAAAGAAATTAAAGATTATAGTCCTCCAAAAAAAGATGTAAGAAATAAACCTAAAATATTTCAAGAAGAGAAAAAAAAACAAATTCCAAAAAAAATAAGCAAAATTAATCTCGATGAACCTGTGTTAAAACTAGAAGAAGAAAGTTTGGAGGAAGAAGAAGAGCCTTTAATTTTAGAGGAAATTCACAAAGAAAAAGAAAAATCGATAACAAATAAAGTAAATAAAAAAATTTTTGAAACTAAGATATCTCCAGCTGCTAGAAAAATGGCGAGTGAAAAAAATATCGATATTGATAAAATTCAGGGAAGCGGTAAAAATGGTGTAATATTGAAAGAAGATTTATTGAGTTTGATGGGTTCAAAACCATCTCCTTCCGAAAGAAAAATAAAACATGGTCCTGAAGAAAGAGTAAAGATGACTCGATTAAGATTAACCATAGCTAAAAGACTTAAAGAAGCACAAGAAAATGCAGCAATGCTTACTACTTTTAATGAGGTAGACATGAGTGAGGTGATAGCGATGAGAAATGAGTATAAAGATGAATTTCAAAAAAATTATGGAGTAAAATTAGGATTTATGTCTTTTTTTGTTAAGGCATGCGTCATTGGTTTAAAAAATTATCCTGCAATAAACGCAGAAATTCAAGGTGATGAAATAGTTTATAAAAATTATTATAATATAAGTATAGCAGTAGGAACAGAACGAGGTTTAGTGGTTCCTGTGCTAAGAGAAACAGATGAAATGTCTTTTGCGGATATAGAAAAAAATATTGGGGAACTTGGGCAAAAAGCTAGGGATGGAAAGATTACTATAGAAGATTTACAAGGTGGAACATTTACAATCACCAATGGCGGTATATACGGATCAATGTTGTCAACACCAATTTTGAATCCACCTCAGTCAGCAGTTTTAGGAATGCATAACATTATAAATAGACCAGTTGCAGTTGATGGAAATGTTGAGATAAGACCTATAATGTATTTAGCTTTATCTTATGATCATAGAATAATTGATGGTAAAGAAGCTGTTTCATTTTTAAAAATAGTAAAAGAGTCTTTAGAGCAACCAAAAAGATTATTTTTAAATATCTAAATATGGATAATTTTGACTTAGTAGTAATTGGTGGTGGCCCAGGAGGTTACGTTTGTGCGATTAGAGCTGCTCAGCTTGGTTTGAAAACAGCGTGTGTAGAGTCTAGAGGTGCCCTTGGAGGTACTTGTCTTAACGTTGGCTGTATTCCATCAAAAAGTTTATTAAACTTATCCGAAAATTTTCATAAAGCTAAAAAAGACTTCAATAAACAAGGAATTGAAATAGACGGAATAAAACTTAACATTGAAAAAATGATGACTAATAAGAATAAATCAATTCAGGTTCTAACAAAAGGTGTTGAATTTTTATTCAAGAAAAACAAGGTGACCTATATAAAAGGAAAAGGTGTTTTATTTTCCAATAACGATGTAGTTGTTTACGAAAATAATAAAAAGACTAATTATAAGACAAAAAATATCGTTATTGCCACTGGATCAGAAGTTGCATCTTTACCTGGGGTTCATATAGACGAAAAAAATATTATTTCTTCTACTGGAGCTTTATCGCTTAATAAAGTACCAAAAAAACTTGCGATTATAGGTGGTGGATACATAGGTTTAGAAATGGGGTCAGTATGGTCTAGATTAGGATCAGACGTAACTGTCATTGAATATCTTGAACACATTACTCCTGGAATGGATCGAGAAATTTCAAACGAATTTCAGAAGATTTTAACTAAACAAGGAATAAAGTTCAAAATGAACACTAAAGTCAATTCTGTAAAAAATTTGAGCTCTGGAGTATCAATTAATTTTACCGATATTAAAAATTCTAAAGACGAAAATTTAGATTTCGATAAAGTTTTAGTTTCAGTTGGAAGAAAACCTTACACGGAGGGACTCAATTTGACAAAAATAGGAGTAAAAAAAGATGCAAAAGGTAGAATAGAAGTAAATAAAAAATTACAAACATCAGTCAAAAATATCTATGCGATAGGAGATGTAATAAAAGGACCTATGTTAGCACATAAAGCTGAGGAAGAAGGCATAGCTGTTGCAGAAATTTTAGCTGGTCAAGCTGGACACGTAAATTATGATGTTATTCCAGGCGTAATTTATACTTCGCCTGAAGTTGCAACAGTTGGAAAAACCGAGGAACAATTAAAAAAAGAAAACAAAACGTATAAGGTGGGAAAATTTCCTTTTTTAGCAAATTCTCGTGCAAAAGTTAATAATGAAACAGAGGGATTTGTTAAGATTTTAGCTGATGGAAATACTGATAAAGTTTTAGGTGTTCATATTATAGGACCTCATTGTGGGGACATGATTGCAGAAATGGCATTAGCTATGGAATTTGGTGCAAGTGCGGAAGATATAGCTAGAACTTGCCACGCCCATCCAACACACACTGAGGCAATAAAAGAGGCCGCATTAGCTGTTGATAAAAGACCAATTCATTTTTAAATAAAAATAATTCTAATACTATCATTTTATGAAAGCACAAGTGTTGTTGCCAAAAGTTTTTAATTTTCCATTTACTTATAACTCAAAGAATGCAGGGCATATCGGCAACCTAGTAGAAGTTCCATTTGGATCAAAAAAAGAAATCGGTGTTATTTGGAACAATAATTATCCAGAGCCTAAAAATTTAAAAATTAAAGATATAGGAAAAATAACCGAGTATTCAATAAATAAAAAACTCATTGATTTTATAGAATGGTTTTCATCATACAATATGGTTCCAATCGGGCTTGTCTTAAAGATGGCAATAGGTGGAATAGATAAGTATATAATTAAGAAAGATAATATTGTAGAAATAAAAAAAACTGAAAAAAAAGTTTTTAGATTAAACAGTGAACAAGAAAAAGCACTAAATTTTCTTGAGAAGGTAAATGGAAAATTTGATGTATCAGTACTACAAGGCACTACAGGTTCAGGTAAAACTTTAGTTTACTTTGAACGTATTAAAAAGATAATCAAAAAAAACAATCAAGCTCTGGTCCTATTACCAGAAATTTTTCTAACGAATGATTTTAAATCTAGATTCGAAGAATTCTTTGGGTTTGAACCTGCAATTTGGCATTCTAAAATAACACCAAAACAAAAAAGAATAATTTGGAAAGGGATAATTAGTAATAAAATCAAAATTTTAGTAGGCGCTAGGTCAGCTCTACTTTTACCTTTTAAGAAATTAGGAATAATAATTGTTGATGAAGAGCACGATACATCCTACAAACAAGACGAAGGTGTAATTTACAATGCCAGAGACATGGCTATATCAAGAGCAAAATTTGAAAAAATTCCTATCCACTTAGTTTCTTCCGTACCTTCGATAGAAACATTTAATAATATTATTAATAAAAAATATAGACACATTAACATTGTGAAAAGATTTGATGAATACCCACTTCCTGAAACAAAAATTATTAATCTGAATATTGCAAAAATTAAAAATAAATTTATAGCAAATGAAACAATTAAATTAGTAAAAAATTATTTAATTAAAAATGAACAAGTCTTATTTTTTATCAATAGAAGAGGTTTTGCCCCATATTTAATATGTAAAAAATGTGGAAATAAATTGATCTGTTCTAATTGCTCTCTGTATTTAACTTTTCATAAAATAAAAAATAAAGCTATTTGTCATCACTGCTCATTTGAAAAAGGGATTAAAACTAAATGTAATTCTGATGGGAATTGTGAATTTATCATGTATGGGCCTGGAGTAGAAAAAATATTTGAGGAAGTAAAAGAAATTTTTCCAAGTAAAAAAATTAGCATATTTTCAAGCGATTATTTAAAAACAAAAGAAAAAACAAAAGATTTATTTAGAGAGATTAATGAAAATAAATTAGATATTTTAATAGGAACTCAAATGATCTCAAAAGGATTTAATTTTCCAAAATTAAATTGCATAGTTGTAATTGATGCTGATTTTTCAGGTAGAGGGTATGACTTAAGGACAACAGAGAAGAATATTCAATTATATCATCAGCTAAGTGGAAGAGCAGGTCGATTTAGTTCTGACTCTTTAATTATTTATCAAACATTAACACCCTATGATGCTACTCTTAATGAATTAATTAAAAATCGATCTGATGAACTTTTAAAAAATGAACTTTTGTTAAGACAAAGAAATAAACTACCTCCGTTTATTAGACTTATTTCTATAATTGTTTCATCAAAGGACCGTAGTTTGAGTCTACAGGGAGCTCGCGAAATTAAAGCGAAACTTAACCTAATTAAGGAGTTAGAAATTTTGGGACCAGTAGACTCTCCATTGCTTAAAATTAAAAAAAATTTCAGAACGAGATTATTGATTAGGTTCAATAGTAGGTTTTTAATGCAAAAAAAAATCACTAATGTACTGAATAGGCTTAAAATCTCATCAAAAATTAAACTTACGGTTGATGTGGACCCTATCAATTTTGCTTAACTCCGTAATTGGCAACTTGATCAAGTTATACTCTTATGGTACGACCTCTGCATAATTTCACTAAAAATTCTTACTAATAAAATGAGCACAAACAAATCTTTCTCAACAGAAACCTCAGAAAGATACTCGCGCGCTTTATTTGAGCTATCTAACGAGACAAGTGAGTTAGAAAAAACTGAAAATGATATCAAACAATTTCAATCTTTACTTAATAAGAGTTTAGAGATTAAAAACTTTATTAAAGACCCAACCCAAAGCATTAGTCAACAAAATAAATTTTTTGATTTATTGTCAGATAGATTAAATTTCTCTAAAAATTTAAAAAACTTTTTCTTACTATTAATTGAAAAGAGAAGAATTTTTTATGTTAACAAAATCTCGGAAAGCTTTTTAAAACTCTGTTCAAAAAAAAGAGGTGAACTAGAAGCCTCATTAATTTCATCAAAAGATCTGTCTAAATCGGAAATAGAGACTATAAGCAAGGATTTATCTGCAACAATGGGATCATCTATAAAATTTAACTATAAAGTTGATAAAGAATTAATTGGAGGGCTAAAGATACAATTAGGAAGTTTTATGATTGACACTTCAATTAAAAATAAACTTAAAAAGTATAAACTTGCGATGTTAGAAAATTAAATGACAATAAATCCTTCTGAAGTTACAAAATTATTAAAAGATCAGATAAAAAATTTCGGAGAAAAGGCTGAGGTTTCTGAGATTGGAAAAGTTTTGTCAGTTGGAGATGGTATAGCAAGAGTTTATGGTTTAGATAATGTTCAAGCCGGAGAAATGGTAGAATTTGAAGATGGATCCAAAGGAATGGCTTTAAATTTAGAGAATGACAATGTTGGTGTTGTTATTTTTGGTGACGATAGAAATATCAAGGAGGGTGACACTATTAAAAGAACAAATGCAATTGTAGATGTTCCAGTAGGTAAAGAGCTTCTAGGTCGAGTGGTCGATGGACTAGGCAATCCAATTGATGGCAAAGGTTCACTCTCTGTAAAAGAGAGAAAGCGTGTGGAAGTAAAAGCTCCTGGTATTATTCCTCGACAATCTGTTAACGAGCCAATGCAAACTGGTTTAAAGTCGATAGACTCATTGATCCCCATTGGAAGAGGCCAAAGAGAATTAATTATTGGTGATAGACAAACAGGTAAAACTGCAGTGGCAATTGATGCAATTATTAATCAAAAAAAAATAAATGAGTCAAAAGATGAAAAGAAAAAACTATATTGTGTTTATGTTGCTATTGGTCAAAAACGTTCAACTGTCGCTCAAATAACAAAAACATTAGAAGAAGCTGGAGCTTTAAAATATACTACAATTGTTGCAGCTACAGCTTCTGACTCAGCTCCCTTACAATTTTTAGCTCCTTATACCGGATGTACAATTGGTGAATATTTTAGAGATAATGGTATGCATGCTCTTATAGTTTATGATGATCTATCAAAACAAGCTGTAGCATACAGGCAAATGTCCTTATTACTAAGAAGACCACCGGGAAGAGAAGCTTATCCTGGAGATGTATTTTATTTACACAGCAGACTTTTGGAGCGTGCAGCAAAATTAAGTGATAAAAGCGGGGGAGGATCTCTAACAGCCTTACCTATAATTGAAACACAAGCTGGAGATGTATCTGCTTATATACCAACTAATGTTATTTCTATCACAGACGGTCAAATTTTTTTAGAGACTGAATTATTTAATCAAGGAATTAGACCTGCAGTAAACGTTGGTTTGTCAGTATCCAGGGTGGGTTCAGCTGCTCAAACTAAAGCAATGAAAAAAGTTGCTGGCTCCATAAAATTAGAATTGGCACAGTACAGAGAAATGGCCGCTTTTGCTCAATTTGGTTCAGATTTAGATGCTTCTACACAGCAACTACTAAATCGCGGTGCAAAACTTACTGAGCTTTTAAAACAAGATCAATATTCTCCTATGACGGTCGCCGAACAAGTTGTATCAGTTTTTACAGGTGTCAAAGGTTACTTAGATGACGTTGATTTAGGAAAAATTAAAAAGTTTGAAAAGGATGTAATTGAAAAAATTAAATCTGAAAAACCTGAAATTGTAGAGGCTATTCAATCCTCTGGAAAATTAGAGGAAACTACCGAAAAATTGCTCGCAGAAATAATTGAGAAATACAAAAAAGGAAATAAATAATGCCAAGTTTAGATGATCTTAAAAAAAGAATTAAGAGTGTAAAATCTACTCAAAAGATCACAAAAGCAATGAAAATGGTAGCAGCTGCAAAATTGAGAAAAGCCCAGGAAAATGCTGAACAAGGAAGGCCTTACAGTCAAAAAATGCAAAACATAATTTTGAATTTAACAAAATCAATTAATGATAAAGAAAATGCTCCAAAACTTCTCGTTGGAACGGGTAACGATAAAACTTATTTATGTGTAGTACTAACTGCTGATAGAGGACTTTGTGGAGGGTTTAATTCTAATATTTGTAAGCTTGCTAAAAATAACTTTAAAAAGATTCTTGACGATGGAAAAAACTTAAAAATAATTACAGTAGGCTCTAAAGGTTTAGACCAGATTAAAAGAGAGTACGGTAAATATGTTATCAAAAAATTTACTTTTAAAGATAAAAAACAAATCTCATTTCAGGAAGCTGAAGAAGTTGGAGGTGAGATTATTAATTTATTTAGTAACAATGAATTTGATAAGTGTATCTTATTTTATAACAATTTTAAAAATGTGATAACTCAAATTCCTCAAGCTCAGCAAATTATACCAGCAGACAATAAATCTATTGCTACCGATCAAAAAAATCTCTCGTCTTACGAATTTGAACCTGATGAAGATGAAATCTTAGAAGATTTACTTCCAAAAAATATATCAACTCAAATTTTTAAAGCTTTTTTGGAAAACGCCGCTAGCGAACAAGGTTCTAGGATGACAGCTATGGATAACGCCACGAGAAACGCAGGTGATTTAGTTGATAAGTTAACCATTAATTACAATAGAAGCAGACAAGCATCTATCACAAAAGAATTAATCGAAATTATTTCAGGAGCAGAGAGTTTGTAAAATGACAAAAAACGGAAAAATAACTCAAATTATAGGTGCAGTCGTTGACGTAAATTTTGAGAGTAATTTACCAGAAATTTATACTGCTCTAGAAGTAAACAATTCAGGAAACAAGCTGATATTAGAAGTTGCTCAGCACCTCGGAGAAAATGACGTTAGAACAATTGCAATGGATGCAACTGAGGGACTAAAAAGAGGAGACGATGTAGTTAACACTGGATCACCTATTAGTGTTCCTGTAGGACCAGAAACTTTAGGGAGAATAATAAATGTAGTTGGGGAGTCGATAGATGAAAAAGGAGAGGTAAAGACAAAAGAAAAATGGCCTATACATAGATCAGCGCCAAAATTTACAGATCAAGCAACAGAGACAGAACAACTTGTTACTGGTATTAAAGTTATAGATCTATTAGCACCATATGCAAAAGGTGGAAAAATAGGTTTATTTGGCGGTGCAGGTGTTGGAAAAACTGTGACTATAATGGAATTAATTAATAATATCGCTAAAGCACATGGAGGATTTTCAGTTTTTGCGGGAGTTGGTGAAAGAACTAGAGAAGGTAATGATCTTTACCATGAAATGATAGAGTCCGGGGTTATAAAGACTGAAGGTAAGGGATCAAAAGCTGCATTAGTTTATGGACAGATGAACGAGCCACCAGGAGCAAGGGCTAGAGTAGCCTTAACTGGGCTGACTGTTGCAGAATATTTTAGAGACAAAGAGGGTCAGGACGTTCTATTTTTCGTTGACAATATTTTTAGATTTACTCAAGCCGGCTCAGAGGTTTCAGCCCTTTTAGGAAGAATTCCTTCAGCTGTAGGTTATCAGCCTACTTTAGCAACTGATATGGGTAATTTACAAGAGAGAATTACATCAACTGACAAAGGATCAATCACCTCAGTCCAAGCTATATACGTTCCAGCTGACGATTTAACAGATCCTGCACCAGCCACATCATTTTCTCACCTTGACGCAACTACAGTATTATCAAGACAAATAGCTGAAATTGGAATTTATCCTGCAGTTGATCCCTTAGACTCTACATCAAGAATCTTGGATCCAAGAATAGTCGGCGATGAACACTATAGAGTTGCTAGAGATGTACAAAGAATCTTACAAGCGTATAAATCGCTGCAAGATATAATTGCAATTCTAGGTATGGATGAGCTTTCAGAAGAGGACAAGCTCACTGTTGCAAGAGCAAGAAAGATACAAAGATTTTTATCTCAACCTTTTTTTGTGGCAGAGGTATTTACTGGCTCACCAGGAAAATTGGTAGATTTGGACTCAACAATTAAAGGGTTTGATGCAATTTGTAAAGGAGAGTACGATCATTTACCAGAAGCAGCTTTCTATATGGTTGGAGGAATAGAGGAAGTTATAGAAAAAGCAGAAAAACTAGCTAAAGACAGTAAATAATGTCTGAAAATTTTGTAGTTGAAATAATATCTCCCGATAGATCAATTTTAAAAGAAAATACTTTAGAAGTAACAATACCATCCTATGAGGGAGAAATGGGTATAATGAAAGATCATATACCCTTAATAACTTTTCTTAGACCAGGAATAATAAAAGTAATTGGAGAAAATGAAAAAAAATTCTTTGTCGAAGATGGAATTGTAGAATTCTCAAATAATACTTTATTGATTTTAACCTCAACGGCAAAAGATCTTTCAAGTATAAATAAGAATTCTTTAAATGTAATTATTAATGAGGCGGAGAAAAAAATTGCTAATAACGAAATTTCAGATAAAGAAAGATACTTACTATCTTATAAAGTAGAAACTTTAAAAAAAGTTATTTAATTAGTTTTTTTATATTTTCTAGAAGTTTAAAATACATATCTTTTTTAAAATCTACGATTACTTCAGGAAGTTTATCTGGGGGCAGCCATTTCCATTCAATAAATTCAGGATTCTTAGTGTTTAAATTAATTTCTTCCTCAGTCCCGGTAAATTTTGTAATAAACCACTTTTGTTTTTGACCTCTAAACTTCCCTTTCCAAATAATACCAACTAAGTTTTTTGGAAGCTCGTATTCAAAAAATCCGTCAATCTCTTTGACCACTTCTATATTTCTTATGCTCGTTTCCTCAAGAAGCTCTCTTTTCATTGCTGCCAAATAGCTCTCTTCTCCATCAACACCTCCTTGCGGCATTTGCCATTTATCAGAAGGATTATCTTTTCTTTTTCCCACAAAAACCTCGTTATTTTTGTTCAGGATTATTACTCCTACGCCATTTCGCATAGGAAGTTTTTTTATACTCATTTAATTAAGATTTAAAAAGTTTTATTGCGTAATCTAGTTGATTATCTTTATCTGAATTAATTAAAAAGTCATCACCCTCTGCTTCAACTTGTATATCAGGTGTAACTCCAACTTCAGAGATTGATTTACCAGAGGGTAAATAATATTTTGAAATAGTCAACCTCATTCCTCCACCATTTGTTAGAGGTATTATAGATTGTACAGAGCCTTTACCATAGGAATTCTCTCCTAGGATTATTGCTCTTTTATGATCCTTAAGAGCACCTGCGAAGATTTCTGAAGCTGAAGCA
This sequence comes from uncultured Pelagibacteraceae bacterium, assembly GCA_902556855.1. Classification (GTDB taxonomy): domain Bacteria; phylum Pseudomonadota; class Alphaproteobacteria; order Pelagibacterales; family Pelagibacteraceae; genus Pelagilacustribacter. Next base: position 149,300 of record CACDXJ010000001.1, read on the forward strand.
GATCCGTTATTAATCAAAACTATTATCGGTTTACCTTTAACTTCGTCACCTTTTCTGGCGAAAAATTTTCTTGTTTCAGAAACTTTTCTTCCTTTTGTTGAAACGATTTCCCCATCCTCTAAAAAAAAATCAGTTATGTTTATTGCTTGCGTTAATAGACCGCCAGGATTATTTCTTAGATCAAGGACATAGCCTTTGATTTTTGGTTTTTTTTCAAATTCTTTTACAGATTTTAAAAATTGTTTGTCACTATTTTCGTTAAATGATTTTAACCTTATATAACCAACATCTTTCTCATCTCCTATTATTTTAGAGCTTACAGATTGTACTTCTATTATTTTTCTTACAATTTTAAATTCTAAAGGTTTTTTTACATCTTTTCTTCTTATTGTTAAATCAATCGATGTACCTACCGGACCTCTCATTAATTTTACAGCCTCAAGTAAAGATTTTCCTTGTACTTGTTCTTTTCCGATTTTTACAATGTAATCACCTGCTTTGATTCCAGCCTTAGCAGCCGGAGTATCATCTATTGGTGATATTACTTTTACAACTCCTGCCTCCATACCAATTTCTATTCCTAAACCACCAAATTCACCTCTTGTATCAGTTTGCATTTCTTTAAATAGTTCTGGACTCATATATGCAGAGTATGGGTCTAATGACTGGAGAACTCCATTGATTGCAGAGTCCATAATCTCTGCTTGATCAACGTCATCTACATAATCTTTCTTGATTTTCTCTAAGACCTCACCAAATAGATCAATTTTTTCATAAAGATCATTTGTTGAATACGCGTTGGTGGAAAAAATAAATAAAAAAACAAATAATTTTGTTATAACTTTTTTCATATCATAGCCTTTTCTTTTGGGATTTCCTCTGACCACATTTTTTCTAAATCATAAAAGTCTCTCTTTTCTGGATGAAAAATATGTACAATTACATCATTTGCATCAACTAATTTCCAGTCACTACTATCTTTTCCCTCTATACGACAATTATCTATTCCTAATTTTTTTAATTGAGTTACGAGAATTTCAGATAACGCCTGCAAATGTCTTGAAGATGTTCCAGAGGCTATTATCATATAATCTGCGATGTATGATTTATTTTTTAAGTCAATAGATGTTATATTTTTTGCTTTATTATCATCTAATATTTTTTCAATATTATTTTTAATATTAATGACACTCATTAAATATTCAATTTTGTCTGTTTTTTTAATTGTGTTGAAGATATAGATATTGGCTTATTTTTTATGAAGATAATTTTATTTTTAAAATTTTTAACCACAGTTGATTTCATTCCTTTCTTATCATATCCATTTCTAGAAAAAACTATTAATTTTACCAATTTTACTATTTTTTTCCAGCTTTTCCACTTGTGAAATCGTATTAAGTTATCAGAACCAATTATAAAGTAGATATTTTTAATTTTCTTTTTTTTCATAAAGTAATTTATTACATCAATAATTCTGGAAGATTTGATAATTTTATCTAAATGAATAATTTGAATTTTCTTTTGAGCTTTGCTTATTTTTTTTGCATATTTAATTCTTTCTTCTAAAGAATAATAAGGTTTATTTTTGAAGGGGTTTTTTTTTGTAATAACCCAGTAAATTCTTTTCAATTTTAATTTTTTTAATGCAATTTTAGATATACTCAAATGTCCTCTATGCGCTGGATCAAAACTCCCACCTAATAAACCAATAATTCTTTTTTGGATACTTGCCATCAACTAGGGTCTAATAATTCCATTTCCAGAAACAAGGTATTTGTATGATGTTAATTGATTTATTCCTACAGGACCCCTTGGCGGAAGTTTGTTAGTAGATATACCAATTTCACCACCAAAACCAAATTCACCGCCATCAGCAAATTGAGTTGAAACATTATGCATTGCTATCGAGCTATTAACGCCATTTAAGAAAATTTCAGCATTTCTTTTGTTTTTAGTAATAATACTATCGGTATGCATTGTGCCATACTTCAAAATATGATCGACCGCACCATTTACATTTTTAACTGCTTTGATTGAAATAATTGCGTCCAGATATTCTGTTTTCCAATCTTTTTCTGTGGTTTTTTTTAATTTACCTTTATAAAGCTTATTAACTTTTTTATCAGCTCTTACTTCACAACCTGAGTTTAAGAGAGCATTTATTATTTTTTTAGCATGTGAATTTAAAGCTTTTTCTTCAATCAAAAGAGTTTCAACTGCTCCACAAATACTTGTCCTTCTCATTTTTGCATTAATAATTAAATCTTTTGCCATTTTTATATTTGCAGTTTTATCTACATAAATATGACATAAACCCTCAAGATGGCCAATCACGTGTACATTAGAAAATTTTTGTACTTTCGCTACAAGTCCTTTACCTCCTCTTGGTACAATTACATCAATGTATTGACTCATTTTTGATAACAGTTGATCTACTATTTTTCTATTCTTATTTTCAATAAACTGAACACAGTTTTGATTGATATTATTTTTTCTTAAATTATCTCTGAACAAATTAGCTAATAATTTGTTTGAATTAAAAGCTTCAGACCCACCTCTTAAAATAGAACAATTACCAGATTTTAAACATAATGCTGCAACATCAGCAGTCACATTAGGCCTGCTTTCATATATTACACCTATAACACCGATTGGTGTTGTAACTTTTTTAATTGTCAAATTATTAGGTCTACGCAATGTTTCCAAAACTCTACCAACTGGATCTTTAAACTTAGCTATTTCATTTATCGAGTGTCTGATACCTTCAATTCTTTTCTTATTTAAAACCAGCCTGTCAACTAAATGCTTTCTTTTAACATTTTTTACATCTTTTAAATTTTCTCTAATAATTTTGTTAGTATTTTTTAAAAGTGATTGATTATAATTTTCTAAAACTTTTTTTATTTTTTTATGTTTTACACCTTTTAAATCTTCAAAGGCTTTTTTTGCATTTTTCCCAATCGAATCTAAATAATTCATTTATAATAATACCATATCATCCTTATGAATTACCTCAGTTTTACTAAGATACCCAAGAATTGTTTCGATTTCTTTACTTTGTTTGCCTTTAATTTTATCTATTTCAGTTGAGCTGAAAGAGGATAGTCCTCGAGCTAACTGATTATTATTTTGATCTAAAATAACTACATTTTCTCCTTTTTTGAAATTTCCACTAATCTTAGTTATGCCAGCGGCGAGTAAACTTTTACCATTTGATAAAGCTTTAGCTGCCCCATTATCAATATAAATAGTTCCATTGTAACTAAGAGAGCCGACGATCCATTTTTTTCTAGCATCTAATGTAGAAATTTTTGGCAGGAAATGAGTATATTTTTTATTTTTTATCATATTTAATATTGGGTTATTAACTTTACCATTAGCAATAAACATATGACTGCCTGAATTCATACAAATCTTAGCAGCGTCTAATTTTGTAGAAATCCCCCCTGAGCCAAATTTATTTTTCTTATTATCTATAAGTGATGTGACTTTTTCGTTAATTGAAGTTACCTCTCTTATAATTTTTTTTCCTTTTGATTTATCATATAGGCCGTCAACATCTGAGAATAATATCAGTATGTCCGCTCCAATAATTTGAGCTACTCTAGCAGCCAATCTATCATTATCTCCATATTTTATTTCACTTGTAGCTGTTGAGTCATTCTCGTTAACTATAGGAATAGCTTTAATCTTAAATAAATTATCAAAAGTTCTTCTAACATTTATTGCTCTCCTCCTTTGCTCTGTATCATCTGGACTAATTAAAATCTGACCAGTTTTAATCTTAAATTTATCGAACAGTTTCTGAAATTCTCCTGCTAAATGAATTTGACCAACTGCAGCAATAGCCTGGCTCATTTCTAATTTAATTTTACCTTTTTTAATTTTGAGATATTTTTGGCCAAGAGCAATAGCTCCTGAAGAAACAATTACGAAATTTTTTCCTTTCCCATATTTTTTTATATCCTTAATAAGAGAAGTTACCCACTTCTTTTTAAAAAAACCTTTACTGTCAACCACAGTAGCTGATCCAAGTTTTAAAACTATTTTATTTGCATTTTTAATTAGCATATTTAATTAATAATTTTTTTATTTTAATAATATCTTTATTTGAAAAAACAGAAATAATTTCATATTTGGTTTTAATTTTTTTTTTAAAATCACTTAATTTTTTATTTATCTCATCACCCCCTAATAAATCTGACTTATTAAAAAAAATAATTTCTTTCTTTTTTATTAAATCTTTATCATAATTAGATAATTCTAATTTGATTTTTTTATACGAATTAAATAAATTGTCTTCTGATAGGTCTATTAAGTGAAGTAAAATTTTACATCTTTCTATATGCCTTAAGAATTTATCTCCAAGACCAACACCTTTATGTGCTCCTTCCACTAAACCAGGAATATCTGCTAAAGTAATTTCTTTACCTCCGTAGTAAGATACTCCTAAGTTTGGATTTATTGTTGTAAAAGGGTAATTCGCTATTTTCGGTTTTGCTCTTGTTAAAGCTGCGAGTAAACTAGACTTACCGGCGTTTGGTTTACCTATGATACCAATATCGGCGATTACTTTTAATTGAAGCCAAATCCAAAATTCTTCTCCTAATTTTCCATTTGTTTTTTTTCTTGGGGCTCTATTTGTTGAGCTCTTAAATCTTACATTTCCAAGACCACCTTTACCACCCGATGCCAAGAGGTAATTTTCTTTATTTTTGGTAAAATCATATATTAAAGTATTGTTATCTTCTTCATATATCTGAGTTCCCAACGGAACTTTTAAAACCAAGTCTTCTCCATTAGCTCCAGTCTTATTTCTTTTACTTCCAGGCTTTCCATGTTGAGCTTTAAAATGTTGAGCATATCTGAAATCAATTAATGTGTTAAGATTTCTATCTGACTGAACAATTATAGATCCTCCGTTTCCGCCATCACCACCATCTGGTCCACCATATTCCACAAACTTTTCTCTTCTGAAGCTTGCAGAACCTGATCCACCATTTCCAGCTTTAATATAAATCTTTGCTTGATCTAAAAATTTCATACTTATTATTATATAAATAACTTATGTTATTTATATAAATTTAGTTGGGGATTACAGAAACAAAAGTTCTGTTTAATTTAGATTTTTTAAATTTTACTTTTCCTTTGACCAAAGAAAAGATCGAGTGGTCTTTGCCCATGCCTACGTTATCACCAGGATGAATTTTAGTCCCTCTTTGTCTAACTATGATGTTGCCAGGAATTACAATTTGATCACCATATTTTTTGACTCCAAGACGTCTACCTTTACTATCTCGGCCGTTCTTCGATGATCCACCTGCTTTTTTAGTTGCCATTTAATTTCCTATTTTTTTGCTTCCTTTTTTATAACTTTTTTCTCTTCTTTAATAGGTTTTTTTTTTTCAATAATTTTAGCTTCATCTATAACTTTTCCACCTTTTGCTAAAATTTTTGTTATTTGTATCTTAGAGTGACGTTGTCTATGACCATTCTTTTTTCTTGAATGTTTTCGTCTTCTTTTATGAAAAATTAATACAGTTCTATCTTTAACATTATCTAAAAGTTTAGCTTCTACTGTAGCTCCATCAACTTTAGGACTTCCAACTTCAGTATTTTTATCGTCGTTTAAAAGTAAAACATTATCAAATTTAATAGTTTCACCGACCTTAGCGTTAAGTTTTTCTATTTCTAATATTTTACTTGCGGTTACTTTGTATTGTTTTCCACCAGTTTCAATTATAGCAAATGACATAAAATCTCTTTTTTTAATTTCCACGCAATATAGCCCTCAGTGCTAGCAAGTCAAGATTATTGAAGCTAAAAAGAATCCTTTAAATCTCGTAATTTTGAAAAAACTTCAACATCGGATGAATCTTTTAAGCCTAAGCCATGCTTTATTTCAGGGTTATCGCATCTTAGGAAAATATTTGTTTTAATTTCATCAGCTATAGTAGACGGAATAGTTGGCTGGTTTGAGTTTAGTTTTTTTTCCATGTCAATTTTTTTATCTTTTAAGTGGATATTTTTTGGATCATATTTTAAACAGAAATTCAAATTTGAATTTGTGTACTCATGTCCACAATAAATTTTTGTATCAGGAGGAAGATTTTTTATTTTATTTAAAGAATTAAACATTTCTTCATGAGTGCCTTCAAACACTCTACCACATCCTAAAGAAAATAATGTATCTCCAGTAAAAGCAATTTTTTCTTTTCTAAAGAAAAAAGCAATATGGCCCTTTGTGTGACCTGGGATAAAAATTACTTCAAATTCTAAATTTCCAATTTTGTGCTTTTGATTTTCTTCAAGCGATATATCTATTCCCGGTATACGATTTTTGTCTGAACTTGACCCTAAAATTTTTGAATTATATTTTTTTTTAAGTTCAAGATTAGCCCCAACATGATCAGCATGATGATGAGTATTTAAAATAAAATCTAACTTTTTGTATTTATTAATTATTCTATTACAGGCATCAAATTCAGAAGGATCTACTATTGAAACAGTGCCTGTTTCTTTTTCATGAATTAAATAACTGTAATTGTCACTTAAGCATGGAATAATTTCTACAATCATTTACCCTATTAAAAAAATCCCTAATTTTGAAAAGAGATTTTTTATTTCTAAATTACTTTTTTTTATTAATGAAGTTTTATCTTCATTAACACCAACTACCTGTTTGATGTTAATATTTTTTTCATCACAAAACTTAAATAGATCTTTAATAGTGCACATATGTAAGTTAGGAGTGTTATACCAAGTATTTGGTAATGTTTTTGTAACTGGCATTACACCAAAAAATAAAAGTTTCATTCTTACTTTCCAATATCCAAAATTTGGAATCGAAACAATTACTGCTTTACCAATTCTTAAAAGATTTTTTAAAACTTCCTCTGGGTTATAAAAAGCTTGTAACGTTTGACTAAGCACAACATAGTCAAAAGATTGATCTGGAAATTGATGAAGTTCAGTTTCAGCGTTTCCTTGTATGACCGGCAAACCTTTGCTTATACACTGTTGCACATTTTCTTGATTAAGCTCCAATCCACGAACCTCTATATTTTTTTCTTCTCTGAGGAAACTCATTAGAGATCCATCTCCACAACCAACATCTAATACTCTTGTGTTGTTAGGCAACAATCCAGCTATTACTTTAAATTCTTTTTTCATTTTTAAATTTTTCGTACATTGAATCTATAAAACCCTTAAGAGTTTTCAAAAATTCTAGTTCATTTAATAAGAAGGAGTCGTGTCCTTTATCCGTAATTATTTCTGAGTAGGAAACATCAGCGCCAGATGCATTTAATGCAATTACTATATCCTTATTTTCTTTTGTTGTATAAAGCCAGTCAGAAGAAAATGATATTACTAGAAATTTTGTATTTTGATTTTTAAAAGCTTCAACTAACCCACCTTTATATTGTTTAGAAAGATCAAAATAATCCATTGCTCTAGTTATATAAAGAATTGAATTCGCATCAAATCTTTCTACAAAAGCATAACCTTGGTGTCTTAAATAACTCTCTACCTGAAAATCTGCGTTAAAACTAAATTCATAATCAGCTTTTTCTTGTAATTTTCTTCCAAATTTTTCCTGCATACCTTTTTCAGACAAATAACTTATATGCCCAACCATTCTTGCAACTGCTAAGCCATTTTTAGGTTGCACTTTTTTTGATACATATTTTCCATTATCCCACACAGGATCAGCCATAATAGCTTGGCGTGCTAGTTCGTTTAGTGCAATATTCTGAGCACTATGACTTGAACTACAAGCTATCGGAACAGCCGAAAAAGCCTTATCAGGAAATGTTGCGCAAAATTGTAATAGCTGCATTCCGCCCATTGATCCGCCAGTAGCACATAAAAGTTTTTTTATACCAAGATGTTCTAATAAAGACTCTTGTGCTTTCACCATATCTTTAATGGTGATAACTGGAAAATCTAAACCGTAAGGTTGGTTGTTTTCAGGATTTGTATCTTTTGGTCCAAGAGAACCCATACATCCACCAATTACATTTGCGCAAATCACAAAATATTTATCTGTATCAATAGCTTTGCCAGGACCAACAGCAGTGATCCACCAGCCCTCTTTATTTGTAATAGGGTTCGTGCCAGTTACAAATTGATCTCCCGTCAAAGCATGAAATACAAGAATAGCGTTATCTTTATTTGCGTTTAATTTTCCGTAAGTCTCATACGCTAGTGGAAAATTATTTATTGTTTTACCACAATCAAGTTTAAGAGGTTTTTTTACTATTATCTTATTTATATCTTCAATTTTTACATTCATCCAAAAAAAAAGCCCAGCTAAACTGGGCATCCCCTTTTTAGCTACATTTATTATGCGCTTGCAATACGGTTAAATCAGCGCGTGATATATTTACTAAATCATCACAAACTTGTCAATTTTATATAAGATAAAGACTTATAGAAAAACTCTAACAATTTAGATAATACTTAAAAAAAATGACATTTCCTAAACCAAATAAGATAGTTGCCGAAAAGTACGTAGCTGGAATGAGCTTATTTAAAAGTAAATTAGCTAAAATAAAACTATCTGCTAATGAGTCAGCTCTAGGCCCTAGTCCAAAGGCAAAAAAAGAGTATCTAAAACTATCAAAAAGTTTTGATAGATACCCAGACTCTGACGGCACATTTTTAAGAAAAACTTTATCTAATAAATTTAAAATAGATAAAAATAGAATTATTTTAGGATCAGGATCAGATCAAATTTTTGAATTAGTTTGTAAATCTTTTTTGAAGAAGGGAGACGAGGTAATAGTACCTAAGTATAGTTTTATCATTTATAGAATTTATAGCAAAATGAATGGAGCAAAAGTTATTTACTCAAAAGAGGATAATTTTACAGTTTCAGTCAAAGATATTTTGAAAAAAGTTACAAAAAATACAAAAATTGTTTTTTTAGCAAATCCTAATAATCCTACAGGAACTTATGTTAAAAAAAGAGATTTACAATTTTTACGAAAAAAATTAAGAAGTGATATTTTATTAGTTGTTGATGACGCTTATTTTGAATATGTAAAACAAAAAGATTATCTCTCAGCTTTAAAAATATTTAAAAATTATAAAAATGTAGTAATGACAAGAACATTTTCAAAAATCTATGGATTAGCTGGGTTGCGTGTAGGATGGGGATATGGATCAAAAGATATTATTAATGCGTTGAATAAAATTAAACCACCATTTAATGTAAATAGACCAGCCTTGTTCGCTGCTTCGGCTGCAGTTAGAGACAGTGCTTGGCTTAACAAAGAAATAAAGCACGTAAATAAATGGAATAAAAAAATGTTTAATGAATTTAAAAGGATGAAAATTGAAACTAACAAAAGCTATAGTAATTTTTTATTAGTAAATTTTGATAGAGTGAAAATTAACTCATCAAAAGTTTTTAAACTTTTAGCTCAAACTGGAATTCTAGTTCGTAAAATGGACGTATATGGCATCAAGAATTCATTAAGAATTACGATTGGAAAAAGCGAGGAAAATAAAAAATTAATTTCTGTAATGAAAAAAATATTAAATGTTTAATAAGATTAGTATAATTGGTTGTGGCTTAATCGGATCTTCTATTTTAAGAGCAGTGGAAGAAAAAAAATTAGCGTCTAAAATAAGCGCTTACGATAAATCTACGAGCGTAACAAATTACTTGAAAAAAAATTTTTCAGTAGAAATTTGCAAAAATCTCTCTGACGTAGTTAAGGACTCTGATTTAATAATTATAGCATCTCCTTTGAGCAGCTATAAAGAGATACTTCTTTCTATTCAATCTAACCTGAAAGAAAATGTAATTCTAACAGATACAGGTTCTGCAAAAAAAGAAGTGAATAAAATTATTGGTAACTTAAATTTTAAAAGTGTTAATTGGATCGCCTCACATCCTATAGCTGGGACTGAATACAGTGGTCCAGAGGCAGGTTTTTCAAGTTTATTTAAAAATAGATGGTGTATTATATCTGCTGATGAAAAAGCCTCTTCGGATAAAATTAAAGATTTAGAAAACTTTTGGAATAAGCTTGGAAGCAAGACCAAATTAATGACATTTGAGGATCATGATTATGTCTTATCTCTAACAAGTCATTTACCTCATGCAGTAGCTTACAGTATTGTAAAAACGGCAATAAATAATGAAAATAAATTTAAGGATGATGTCATTCAATACAGTGCTGGCGGTCTAAGAGATTTTACAAGAATAGCAGCATCAGACCCTTTAATGTGGAAAGATATATTCATTGATAACAGTGAAAATATATTAAAAGTTTTAGATAATTACGCTAAGAATCTTAATGAAATAAGAGATGCTATCAAAAATAAGGATAGTAAAAAACTTTTAGAAATTTTTTCTTCTACTAAAAAAGTAAGGAAAGAAATTATAGAGGCCGGTCAGGATACAGATAAACCAGGTTTTGGGAGAAAATAATTAAGAGAGCTTTTTAATTTCAGTATAGATTTTATTTTCTATATTTTTAGTAAATTCCTCACTTTCTGCACCTGACATAATTGGCTCTAAAAAGGAAATATGGATGTCCCCTGGATATTTCATAAAACTATTTTTCGGCCATACTTTTCCAGTGTTCAAAGCTACAGGTATGCAGGGTAAATTTATAGCTTTATAAATTCTACCAACCCCTTTTTTAAATGAAGGCTGTTCATTCAGCTTTACCCTTGTACCCTGTGGAAATATTAAAAGTGGTCTTTTACTTTTTTCAATTCTATCTTTGATTTTATCAAAAAAATTTAAATTTTCTTTTGTTGTTGTCTCTCTTACAATTGCTATTGAACCTATTTTTCTTAAATACCATCCAAACAATGGAATACTGAGAAGTTCTTTTTTTAAAATAAAAATTGGACCATCCAAGGGTATTTGAAGAGCAAAAGTTTCAAACATTGATTGATGAGCTGAAGCTACAAAATAATTATCTACTTTTTTAAGATTATCTATTCCATGAAAAATTACTTTAGTATTTAAAATAAGTTTTAAAATCAGCACTATATATCTTGCAGATAATCTTCCAAAAAATATAATGTATTTACTTGGTAAAACTAATGTTGGAATAGCTAAAATAAAAATTGCTATTAGGCCAATATATAAAAAAATGTTAAAAATTAATGATCTAATAAATTGCATTAAGAATTAATCAATTTAAGTAAATTTTGCTTTTTTCTAATGTATCTAAGTTTATTTTTATTGATTAAAATTTCAGCAACTAATGGTCTTGTATTATAATTTGATGATAATGAAGAACCATATGCTCCAACATTAGTTATAGCAACAAATTCATTTTCATCTATTTTAGGATAGTTTTTATAAACTCCAAATTTACAAGTACTTTCACATATTGGTCCAACAAATTCTATTTTACCTTTCATTTTTGATGATTTTTTTGAAATTGGAATAATTTTATGAAAAGCCTCATACAAAGCAGGACGCATGAAATCATTCATACCTGCATCTAATATAATAAAGTTTTTATTATTGCCTTTTTTAATAAATTGTATTTTGGTAATTAGAAGTCCAGTATTACCAATAATAGATCTACCAGGTTCAAAAATTATTTTACAATTTAACTTTTTAGAAAAATTATGTACCAACCTAGAATATTTACTTAAATTAATTGGTTTTTCTTTATCAGTATAATTAATACCGAAACCGCCGCCCAAATCGACGTATTTTAAATTCAGTTTTAATTCTTTTATTAATTTACTCATTACATTTAAAGTTTTTCTAAAAGGTGTATCGTTTAAAATTTGACTACCAATATGTACACTTAATGCATCTAATTTTACGTTTTTAAAAGATTTTACAGTTTTTAAAAAAACCTTAAAATTTTTAATCGATAAGCCGAATTTATTTTCAGCTTTACCAGTTGATATATTTTTATGTGTTTTTGCATCAACATTTGGATTTAACCTAAAACCAATTGAAACTTTTTTTCTTATTTTTTTAGCCAAATTATTTACTAATTTAGCTTCACTTTCTGACTCGCAATTGATTAATAAAATTTTCTTGCTAATTGCAATTCTTAACTCATCTTCTGTTTTTCCAACTCCAGAAAAAACAATTTTGTTGGGTTTGATACCTGCCTTTAAAGCTTTTAATAGTTCACCACCTGAAACCACATCAGCTCCAGCACCTAATCTTCCAAGTGCACGAAGTATGTTTAAATTACTATTAGATTTTGCAGCAAAACAAATTAAAGGATCAGTTTTTTTAAATGTGTTAGCGAACTTTAAAAAATTAAATTTAATTTGATTTTCTGAATAAATATAAAAAGGTGTTTTATTTTTTTTTAAAATATTCTTGATTGAGAGTTTTTCAATAAATAAATTTTTACCTACATATCTTAAATTTTGCATAAGATTATGAAATTATTTTGATCTGACCTAATTGACCTTGGTATTTAGGCTCAGATTTTTTTCCGCAACTAGTTAAAATAAAAATTATCAAGAAAAAAGTAGTTATAATTTTCATTAAATTTCCCTTTTATATTTTTTTATCATTGATTTAACATTAATTACAGATGTTCCTCCATGAGATTTTTTCATATTCATAGAATTTTTTACATCAAATACTTTTAAAACACTTTTATCTAAATCTTTATAAAATTTTTGAATTTCTTCCAAATTTAATTCAGATAACGTCTTTTTATTTTTTTCTGCGTAATTAACAAGTTTTGTTGAAATAGCATAAGACTCTCTAAAAGATAAATTTTTATTTTTAACAAGATAGTCTGCAAAATCAGTTGCTGTTGTGTAACCTTGGTTAGCCATATAAAGCATATTTATTTTATTAGCATTCATAGCGCTGATTAATTCAGCACTCATAGTTAAAGTATCTTTTAAAGCATCAAAACCATCAAAAACTAACTCTTTGTCATCCTGCATATCTTTAAAATATGACATAGGGAGACCTTTCATTATTGTAAGCATTGCATTTAACTTTCCATAATTAATTCCAACTTTTCCTCTAATCAGTTCTGCAGGATCGGGATTCTTTTTTTGAGGCATAATTGAAGATCCTGTAAGCATATTGTCTTTTAATGAAATTAAATTGAAGGCATCAGAATTATAAATAATTAAATCTTCAGCTAATCTTGATAAGTGCATTGCACAAATAGCAGCAGCATATAAAAAATCGATTGCAAAATCTCTGTCGGATACAGAGTCCATGGAATTATCTGTTGGTTTTTTAAAACCAAGTTTTTTTGCTGTATAAGTTCTATCTATTTTATAAGATGTTCCCGAGAGCGCCGCAGATCCAAGCGGACACTCGTCTAAAAGTTCAAGATTATTTTCAAATCTTTTTTTATCTCTTTTTAACATCTCATAGTATGACAACAAATAATGAGCGAATGAAATAGGTTGCGCATTTTTTAAATGCGTCAATCCAGGCATCACCGTATCTGTATTTTTTTCAGCTTTTTTAATCAGATTTTTCATGACAACTGAAATGTCTTTTATAATTTCGTTTGATGCTTTTTTAATCCATAATTTAAAATCGGTTACCACCTGATCGTTTCTTGATCTTGCAGTATGTAGAAATCCAGCTGAAGGACCAATAATGTCGAATAATGCTTTTTCAATATTTAAATGGATATCTTCATATTTCTCTTTAAACTCAAAATTTCCCTTATCTATCTGAGCTTTAATTTTTTTAAGCCCGTTGATAATTTTTTTACCGTCTTGACTTTTAATTATTTTTTGTTTCATGAGCATTTGCGTATGCACTACAGATGCAGCTATATCTTGTTCATAAAGTCTTTTATCAATATGAATTGAAGACCCAATCTTTTGAAAAGATTGAGACGTTTTGTATTTAAATCTATTAGACCAAATTGTTTTATTTTTCATTTTACTGTGTTATTTCTAATTTAAATTAATATGAAAATTAGTAAATCTTTTAAAATCTATATTCACATAATAGTTTTATCTCTCTTTAGTCAAAATCTAATTGGAGCTGAAGATTTTTCAAAAAATGTTGTTATTCATGAAAAACCAATAGCTATTAAAGAAATTAAATTTAAAGACTCTGATCTTCTAGATGTCGATTTAACTAACAAAAAAGGCAATATCATGATTATTAATTTTTGGGCAACTTGGTGTGCTCCTTGTAAAAGAGAAATGCCTTCACTTGAAAAGTTAACTTTCAAATACCCTGAAATAAAGGTCTTTGCAGTTAATACTGAAAAACCAAATAAAATAAGGACAAGAGATTTTTTTAGAAGTGTCGGAGTAACTACATTAAATACCTACTACGACCCAGATCTTAGCTTAGTGAAAATGTTTAAACTTAGAGGTCTTCCTACGAGTATATTAATTGATAAAGATGGTAAAGAGTTTGGACGAGTGATAGGTGAAATTAATTTTGCAAGTAAGGATTTTTTAAATTTAATGAAAAAGTATAATTAATCTTTAAAAAAATAAGCTAGTAGAACTAAAACGATTATAGCAATAAACTGTAAAAGAACTCTTAACTGCATAAGTTTATTAGAATATTTTTTACTAGTACTTCCTCCTTTAAATAAAGTATAAATACCCAATATTAAAACAATGGCAACTGCACCTAACAGAGTGAAACCAATAAAATTAAATAAAAATTCTGACATTGATATTTTATCTATATGACCTTCTCATTAAATACAATTATTTTAGAGCCCCTTTCGAAAGAAAAACCTAAAAATGCTGTAATACTTTGCCACGGATACGGAGGTGACGGAAAAGATATAGCTATACTTGCAAGTTACTGGAGAGCTCATCTAACCGAAACAATTTTTATTTGTCCGGATGCACCAGAAAAATGTGCTGCAAGTCCATCTGGATATCAGTGGTTTGATTTGATGGATCAAACACCTGAGCAAATCTTATCAAAATCATTAGTTGCTGAAAATAAACTAAATAAACTTATTGACGAAGTAAAATCAAATTATGATCTTAATGCTAATCAAATTGCCATTGGAGGTTTTAGCCAAGGCTGCATGCTTACGCTTCAAACTGGAATAAAAAGAAAAGACAAGGTTAATTCAATAATTGGTTATTCGGGAAGAATAATTAACACAGATCATTTATCAAAAAATATAATTTCTAGGCCAAATGTTATTTTAATGCATGGTGATCTTGATCAAGTTGTCACTATTGAGTCATTTTTAGAGGCCAAAGAGTTTTTTGGAAAACATAATTACAATATTGAAACAAAAATATTTAAGCATTGTGAACATCGCATACCCACAGAAGGGTCAAGTTTGGGTCTTCAATTCATAAAAAAACATTTTAATTCATAATAAAAATACATGTAGCATAATTATAACTTGATATAATTTTTTGTTTCAGTTAGCTTTAAGTATGATTATTTCTTCTGCAGAAAAAGTTCCACTAGAAAAATGTCCAGCGTTAGTTTTAAACGCGGACTTCAGACCATTAAGTTACTATCCACTTTCGATTTGGTGTTGGCAAGATGCAGTAAAATCTGTTTTTTTAGATAGGGTAAGTATAGTTTCTAATTATAAAAGAAAAATTAGAAGTCCATCTTTTGAAATGAATTTACCAAGCGTAATAGCTTTGAAAAATTTTATACAACCAAGTAAAAATCCTAACTTTACAAGATTCAATGTTTTTCTTAGAGACAAGTTTACATGTCAGTATTGTGGAGATAAAAAAGATTTAACTTTTGATCACTTATTGCCAAAATCCAAAGGGGGTTTAACAGATTGGAATAATGTAGTTACTGCTTGTTCCAGTTGTAATGTAAAAAAAGGTGGTAAACTTTACAAAGATTGTGATTTAAAGTTAGCTAACAAACCTTACGCTCCAACTGTTGAAGACCTTCATAAAAATGGGAGAAATTTTCCACCAAACTTCCTTCACGAGAGTTGGATGGACTATTTATACTGGGATATCGAACTAGAGCCCTAATTAGATTTTTTCAGAAATTGTTATTGCTATTCTCGAAGAAGTTTTAATAATTTTATCTAAAACTCCAAATAACCCTTTTTTTGTTGCACCATTATCATACGCTATATCTTTATGGTCAAGTTCATCTTGTCTAAATTTCATAATCTTTTTTTTTAATAACTCTTCATCTTTACCAAGTTTATAAGTTTGGTCTTTGTAATGACCATCAATAACTTCTTCTACTGATGCGGTACATAACATTGCTGCCTTTTCACCAAGCATAGCTGTTCCAAAACCTAAAGTTACACCCATTATATCCCAAAGAGGTAACAATTTAGTTGGTTTAATATTTCTTTTTTTTATTTCACTATCAAAGTATTCATAATGTTCTCTCTCATGTTCTTTCATTTCTTCAATTTTTCTTTTTAAAGAATCGTTTTGTTTGAAAGTTTTTAAAGCAAGAAGTTGCCCTTCATAAATTTTAATAGCTCCACGCTCACCAGCATGATCTACTCTAATAATTTCTTCAAGAATTTTTTTATTTGTTTTGTCCATAATTTTTTATAACTTTAAACATAATAGCACTTAAAAAAATGGATATAACTGTATTTATTGTAGCAAGAGAAAGTCCAAAAAACCTAAAAGTCACGTCTTTACAGCTTATAGGGGATTTATTTTGAAGCTGTTTTATTAGATCTTCCTTAGAGATATTCTCTTCAAATGAACCCAAATCACACACCAAAGACTCACTAAAAAATCCTTGTTCAATACCAACATGGTAAAAAGAAACAACTGAACCAAAAATAAAAAATAGTAGTACAATTCCAGCAATCACTTTTTCAAATTTATTAATAATAAAAATTAATGAAATTAGTATCAAAGAAACCAGATAAGGAATTCTCTCAATTAGACATAAATTGCAAGGTTCATGACCCAATACATATTGAATAAAGTAAGCTATAGCTAAAGAGAAAATGCTAAAAGCTAAAATACTATTTAAAATAAACTTATTGTTATTGAGCATTAGGTGAAAATTATATAAAGAACTACAGCTAAAACTACAATAAAGATTCCAGTTAAAGTAAACCATAGTGCTCCTTTTTTTTCGATGAAGTCTCCGAATTTTTTGCCAAATAAAAATGTTAAATAAGAAACTAGGAAAAATCTTAGCCCTCTAGTAAATAAACATATAAAGAAAAATACTGGAAGATTATAGGCGATAACCCCACTAGTAATAGTAAAAACTTTAAAAGGAAGAGGAGTAAAACCAGCTAAAAACATAATTCCAAGCCAAGCTAAAAAGCCTCCTTTTGTAGACATCTTATCTTGTATTTCAAAAACTTTTTCTTCATATCCATAAAATTCAATAATGACCATCGACGCATCTAAAAAGAAAACTCCAAGCATGTATCCAAACAGACCGCCTAATACTGATCCGGTTGTAGCTATAAGAAATATTTTAAGATAATCCTCTTTCTTTGCCACTACCATTGGAACAATCATTAAGTCAGGTGGAACTGGAAAAAAGAAACTTTCGATAAATGCTACAAAACCTAGCAAAGGCTTTGAAAATTTATGTCTAGCAAGCTCGACACATCTATCGTATAATTTTTTTAAAATCATGAATTTAAAATGCACAATCCTTAGGTATCTGGCAAGTTTAATATTATCTACAGTTGCCATTTATTCAATCGTTATAGTTGCAGGAATATTTGGGGCTGATTACGGTTTCTCGCCGGAAGGAACATTTATTATATGGATCTTAATGGCTATTTTAATTAATCAAAGCGTAACGTGGAAAAAATAAATGTCTAAGCCAGTAGATCTAAAAACTGTAAAAATTTTCGAGCCTTTAAAAAAAAAACCGTCTTTTGAAAACAAAATTTTTAACACATTAAATTCTAACCAAGTTTACGACGTCTTATCTAAAAATTCTAATGAAACAGTATCTTTGTGGTTCAAGTTACAGCAATCATGGTGCAATAATGCTTATAGTACCTTTAAAGATTACGATAGTTATTTAATTTTAGTTTATTTAGTAAATCAAGTATTTCAAAAATATTCAGATCGTTTTCAATATCTTTCATTTCAGGAATTTTATGAAAAAAACGAATTAAATATTGATAAGATTAACCTAATTGAGATTTCAAAAGAGCTTAATATTCCTAAAGAAACAATAAGAAGAAAAGTTAATTTTTTGCAAAGTCAAAATATAATTTTTAGAAAAGGGAAAACTATTATTTTTAATAACGCAATAAATCGAGTGCAAAAACCATCTAATTCAAAAATAATGATGGCGAATTTCCTAGAAAAAACCAGCGTCATCCTTGGGAAAGAAGACTGGTTTGGAAGATCATTCACAAAAGAAGAAATTGAGAAATTTATAGACACTTACTTTACTATATGTTGGCAACATTGGCTAAGGCTTCAGATTCCCTTTTTAGTAAGACACAGAACTTTTTTTGGTGATTTAGAAACGTGGAATGTTTGGGGTGCTATTGGTATCTCACAATTTACCGATTATTCAAAACAAGTAAAAGGCAGAGTTGTTGAAGATCCGAGAACTTACGCTGACTTATATTTGCATCTTTTAAGGCATACTCCCAAAAATGGAATAAACGCCTCTTCTATTTCAGAAATTTCAACAATACCAAGAGCCACAGTCATTAGAAAATTAAAGTATCTTATAAAAGAAAAGTTAGTAACGAAAAATAAAAAGCTAGAATATATACTTTTACCATCTCCCAAAAATATCAAATCTTTTGAAGAAAACTACATGCATAATCAAAAGCATAAAGCTGGTTTCGTAACTACAATTTTTGACCTCATGAAAAACTCTCCCTTTAAAGTAGAATAGGAACTTATAAAATTATGGAAATCGTAACTACAATTGCACCCGTATGTCTTGCCATAATAATGTTCGGTTTAGGTCTTGGCTTAACGATAGGGGATTTTACAAGGGTCTTAAAAAATCCAAGAGACTTCCTAGTAGGTTTTTTATGTCAGGTTATTTTGCTTCCGATAATTGCTTTTATTTTAATTAGTATTATTTCACTACCACCAGAAATAGCTTTAGGAGTTATGGTAATAGCTGCAGCACCAGGAGGAGTAACCTCAAATATTCTTACTAAGTTTGCCGATGGAGATGTTGCTCTATCAGTCAGTTTGACAGCAATTGTCAGTTTATTAAGTATTTTCATCGTTCCTTTGATAGTTTTTAATTCTGCCGATTTTTTAGGGATTGAAACAGCAAAAGATATATCAATGCTCAATATCGCAATGAAAATGTTCCTTGTAGTAACTGTTCCTGTTATTTTTGGAATGATTGTTAGAAGTCTAATGACTAATTTTATTATTTCCAAAACACTTATTATCCAAAGATTATCAGTAATTTTATTCTTAATAGTATTTATTGCAATTTGGGTAGAGGAATGGGACAGAATTGTTTCTTATATAACTAGAGCAGGGTTAATAGCTTTCATTTTAAACATGACAATGATTTTTGTTGGATATTATGTTGCAAAATTCCTGACATCAGGAATTGCACAAAGAAAATGTATTTCCTTAGAATGTGGCTTACAAAACGGAACTTTAGCAGTATTTGTAACAACACAATTATTTGATGATATTGTATTCATGGTACCTACGGCAGCGTATGCTTTAATAATGTTTTGTACCTCTATTATTTTTGTTCTCATAGTAAGAAAAATCAATTAGATTATCTTAAAAAAGGGCGAATGGTGGAACTGGTAGACGCGCCGGACTCAAAATCCGGTGGTAGCAATACCTTGAGAGTTCGAGTCTCTCTTCGCCCACCAAATTATGGATATAAGTAAATTAAATAGCTTAGTTGAACTTTACTTTAAAAAGACAGAGGAAGTTGATGGTAAAAGACCATTTTTAAAATGGTTAAAACCAGATAAACAAACTTATAATTGGGAAGATATAACTGATAGAATTTATAAGCTTACTACAAAAATTAAATCGTTAATACAACAAGGTGATAGATGTTTAATACTTTCTGAAAATAGACCATATTGGTTAATGACCGATATTGCTATCATGAATGCAGGCGGTATTTCAGTTCCTATTTTTACAACTTACTCAGCAAACGATTATGAATATATTTTAAATGATTGTAAGCCCTCATTGATATTTGTATCAAATCAAGATCAATTCAATAAAATTAAAAAATTTATAAATAGCGATGTTAAAAAAATAATCTCTTTTGAAAAAATAGACAGTGACAGTTTATTAATTAAAGAAATATTAAGTGAAGAAGTTAATGAAAAAATAATCAATAAAAATTTAAAACGGAATATGCCTGCTTGTATAATTTATACATCAGGTACTTCTGGAAATCCTAAAGGAGTTGTTTTAAGCCATGGCGGTATTCTGTCTAACTGCGAAGGTGCGGTAGAATTATTATCAATTTTAATTAAAAAAAAAGATCCTGTATTTTTAACATGGTTACCTTTATCACATTCTTATGAACATACAGTTCAATTCATTCAAATCATACTTGGGGCAAAAGTCTTTTATGCTGAAAGTTTAGAAAAACTGATCTCTAACATGGGAGTAGCAAAACCTACAATCATGACAGCTGTTCCTAGATTTTATCAAAATCTTTTTAATAAGATAAATATGAATTTTGAGAAGCAATCTGGACTGAAAAGAAAATTAATAAATCAGACTTTAAAATTAGGTAAAAAAATACTTAAAAAAGAGGAATTTAAATTTAATGAAAAAATCATAAATTTTTTGTGTGAAAAATTAGTAAGAAAAAAAATTAGAAATCAGTTTGGTGGCAATCTTCAAGCTTTTATATCTGGGGGAGGGGCTTTAGATAAGAATATTGGAGAGTTTTTAAACTCCATCGGACTGCCAACTCTTCAAGGATACGGTTTGACTGAGGCTTCCCCAGTCGTTAGCTGTAATTTACCTGATTTAGTAAAGGTCGAGTCAGTGGGACCTCCTTTTAGGACCAATAAAGTTAAAATAGCAGAAGATGGAGAAATTTTGGTTAAAGGAGAAAACGTAATGTTGGGATATTGGAATTTAAAAGAGGAGACAGAAAAGGTAATTAAGGACGGATGGCTTCATACCGGAGATATCGGAGAACTTGACAATAACAATTATTTAAAAATTACAGATAGAAAAAAAGATATTATCGTAAATCTAGGTGGAGATAATATTTCCCCTAGCAAAGTTGAAAATATTTTATGTTTAAATGAAAATATTAAACAATCTTTTGTTTACGGAGATAAAAAAAATTATTTGGTAGCATTAATAGTAAGTGAAAAAGAAACTAAAAAAGAAAAAATTAAACTTATAATTGAAAAAACAAACAAAAGTTTAACTTTGATAGAAAAAATTAAAAAATTTATCTTAATTCACGAAGAATTTACAATTGAAAACGGAATGCTTACACCAACTTTAAAGTTAAAAAGAAAAGAAATAATTAAAAATTATAAACAACAACTAGAAAATCTTTATTAAAAATTAAAATAAAACTAATTTAATTTGCTTAAAAAAACATTGATATTACTAACTTTTTTTAATTTTTAAAAAAAATTTAAAAATAATTAAAAAGATTTAATTTTGAATCAAATTTACAAATTAATTTATGTTTGACATGAATCTTTAATTAATTAATGTTTAATTATTAAACGAATCATTAAGATTTGTTTTAAAACAAGGGAGAAAAGATGGCTAAAAGAAGAAAAAAAGCTAAAAAGAAAACTAAAAAGAAAGCAAAAAAGAGAAGAAGAAGAAGATAGTTTTCTCTTTAACTAAACGCCCTTTTTATTTTTTAAAGAGGGCGTTTTTTTATTAAATGTCCTCAGAAATTTTTGTTCTTCCCAAAGCTTTATCCATTTTTTTTTGAACATCTTCAGGACTTACTTTTAAAACTGCTTCAAATTCAGATTTAAGTCTTTCGTAAGCTTTTTCAAAAAGCTGCCTCTCGGAATAAGATTGATCAGCTATAATATCATTATTTTTATTTAAATCTTTAACGACCTCAGCAAGCTCATATATCTTTCCCGAGTTTATTTTTTGATCGTATTCTTGAGCTCTTCTACTCCACATAGTTCTTTTAATCTTTGGTTTTGTTTTTAAAATAGAAATACATTTATTTATTTGATTTATTGATGATATTGGTCTTAATTTCGATTGCTGATTTATTGGTACAGTTAAAGTCAATTTTTCTTTTTCTACTAAAATTTTATAAAACTGAATATCAATTTCTCCAATTGTTGCTTTTTCTATTGCAGTTATTTTTCCTACTCCATGTTTTGGATAAACAACAAAATCTTTTAAATTATAAATTTTTTTTTCTGTAGGTTGTTTTTTAAGTTTTTTTATTTCTGGTTTTTCCTCTGAATTATTTACTGATATTTTTTTTTCTAAGGTCTTATTTTCCGAAGCAGTTTTTTTTGAAAATAAAGTTTTTTTAATTTTTTTTACTTTTTTAGCCTTTTTAGATTTTTTCTTTTTTGGCATAATTTTTATTTTCCTGGTTTTTCAGAAAAATGTTGTTCAAACTTATTTTTTATATTTTCAAATTTTTTATGATCTTGCATAGGCTCTTTTTTTTTTGAAATATTAGGCCATATTGCAGAAAACTTTTTATTTAGCAACAACCATTTTTCTTTATCTTGTATACTCTCATCAGTATCAGGTTTAATAGCATCTATTGGACACTCTGGCTCACAAACCCCACAGTCGATACATTCATCTGGATTTATAACCAACATATTTTCACCCTCGTAAAAACAATCAACGGGACAGACCTCAACACAATCAGTTAGTTTACATTTTATGCATTCATCTTTTACAATATAAGTCATTTTGAATTGAGTAACCTTAGTTTAATCTCACCACATTCTTTATCTGAAAAATATATAAGACCACAAATTCTTCTCATAAGATTTGCCTCGTACTGGTCAACAGAGTTATCTGAAATAATTACTTTCCATAAATGTTCAATTATATCTTTTTTAATATCGTTAGAATTTTGTTTAATTATATTAGTGTAATTTAACAATTGATTTGAATTATTCTCAATGTCTTCTGCTTTTTTCAAAATCTCACTTGCATCATCATCTTTTAAATAAGACTTTATAAAATCCTTAACTAAGTTCTTTTCGTGATTAGTATAAGTTTCATCGATGTTTGCAGCGTGAACTAACAAAGCCGAAATACCTATAACACTATCTTTCTCTAATTTTTTCATTTATTTAATATTTAAAGTCAGCAGTTTATTAAATGGATTTTCTTTTTTGTCAAATCGTATTATTTTCTCTTTTCTGTTTTTTTCACCCTTAAATACGTATGTATCTAATGTTTTATCCTTTTTATAATTCATATAAGTCATTAATTTATAAAAATTTTCTTTTGTACAACCTAATAAATTCATCATATCAGCATTAACTTTAAATTTTCTGTCTTTTGTATTTTCTATAATTTTTAAAAATAATTTCTCTAAAATATCAATTCTTACAAAAAATTGATTAAACTTTTCAAATCCACATAATAATAAAAAATTCTTGTCAAATTGAGTGCTAGTTAAAAAATTTAAGCCTGATTTTGGTATTTTATTTCTTTCCGAAAGATTATGGAATATTTTCCATAAGCTTATGCGAAACTCTACTGCCTTTGGCTTAAGCATTTTAGGTAAATATATATGATATCTTCCCAACTTGATTCCCATATTCCACAATTTTTTTCTTTCTTCTGTAGGAATTAATTTTACAATTTGATCTACCTCTCTTCTTTTTATTACTCCATTGTTTTCATAAAGCTGAAATACTAATCCCCTTAGATATTGATTATTTATTTCATACTTTGTAAGTTTAATAAGATCTCCCAACTCTTTGTTAATATAATTAGAAACCCATTTTTTTAAGAATATGGTTAATTTTATCTTGGCATCCTCGCTCAGGGAGTCATCTGTAATTATATCTAATTCAGGACTTAAATAATCGATACCCTTTTTTAATTTTGCAATTGGATTGCCCTTCCACATTATTTTATTTTCAAAGTTTAAATCAATTTCTGATTTAGATAAAATTTCGTCAACTCTTTTAACTAATTCTTTTTCAACTCCTTTTCTCGCAGCTTTTTTTATTGATTTAATATCGGTATCTAGAGTTTTAGAGGTAACTTCAATTAAAAATTTCAAACCCTTCAGTTCCCCAATTAATTGATTATCAATATAAATTTTATTTTTCTCATTTATTTCTGTATTTAATATAAGGTCTTGTTTTAAGCTTCTCGATAAAATGCTAATTTTTTTATCAATGAAACTTTTTGTTAATTCGTCATGTAACTTATCCGATAATTTGTCCTCAATATTTTTTGTAAGTTGAACCCAATAATCTGAGTTTTCTACCCAGTTTTTTTTGTTTGCCACATAGGACCAAGTTCTTACATTTGATAGCCTGTGAGAAAGTAAATCCACATTTCCATGGTCTTTCTCCAAACCCTTAAGCTGCTCCTTCATAAATGTGCTAGGTATCTTTTTTTTTCTTGTAGATAAAAATTGAAATACCTTATCTATAACGTTTATATGTTGACCATAAGCTTTTTTTTCAAAATCAGGTATCTGGCAACATTCCCAAAGTAAATCTAAATTCTTATGGTAAATAATATTATTCGCTCCTTTCTTTAAAAAAAATCTTAATACACTCTCATCAAGCGAGTCATTTGTTCTTAAAAGATTTCTTTGGGGAGGTTTAAGTTCAAGAGATGTAATTAATTTTTCGGGGTTAATAAAATTTAAATTTGAGTTTCTCCAGTAAATCATTTTAGTTTCAGGTAACTGGTGCTTTTCAATTTTTTCTATTTCATCTGAATTAAGCGTTTCACAATCACCAGTTGTTCCAAATCCACCATCATTCTTATATCTTCCTGCACGGCCAGCAATTTGAGACATTTCTATGAGATTTAATCTTCTTGTTTTTTTTCCATCAAATTTTTTTAAATTTGAAAAATAAATTTCGTTAATATCCATATTTAAACCCATTCCAATAGCATCAGTTGCGATTAAATAGTCTACATCCCCAGACTGATATAAACCTACTTGAGAATTTCTCGTTTTAGGACTTAAAGATCCCATTATCACTGCTGCTCCACCTTTTTGTCTTCTTACTAATTCTGCTATTGCGTAAACTTCCTCAATTGAAAATGCTATTATTGCAACTTTTCTTTCCAATCTTGAAATTTTTTTAATACCTGAATAACTTAATCTCGAAAATCTCTCTTTTTTTTCAAATTCAACATTATTAACCAAAGATCTAATTATACTTTCCATCACTTGTGAACCTAAAAACATTGTAAGTTTATTACCTCTTGACTCCAGCAACCTTTCAGTAAAAATATGACCTCTTTCTCTGTCAGCACACATTTGAATTTCGTCAATAGCAACAAATTCCACCTTTTTATTTTTCGGCATAGACTCAACTGTGCAGATAAAATATTCAGCAGATCCTGGTATTATTTTTTCTTCTCCAGTGATTAAAGCAACTTTCTCAATTCCAATTTTTTTAACACATTTATCGTAAACTTCTCTTGCAAGAAGTCTTAGAGGTAATCCGAAAATTCCACTTTTAAACTCTAGCATTTTTTCAATAGCCACATGGGTTTTGCCAGTATTTGTTGGCCCCAATAATGCAATTATTCTTTCTGATTGTGTTTCCATTTTTGTGTTTGTTAATATTTTTTATACTATATGTAGATCAAAGTTGAGAACAAAGTAGGATTAAAACATGACCGAATCAATTTGTCAAATGTTCCAGTTTTCAACATTTGATTTGACTTATAATATGTAGTCCCCGTATAGGTAATAAAAGTTAAAATGTCTTCGAAAGTAAAAAAGAAAATTCTTAAGTTAAAAGAGTCATCTACACTTGTAATAAACGAAAAGTCTAAAGAGCTTATTTCTAAGGGAAAAAAAGTATATCAATTTGGTTTTGGGCAATCACCTTTTCCAGTTCCAGAAAAAATTGTTGAAGCATTAAAAAAAAATGCACATAGAAAAGAATACTTACCAATCCAAGGATTGCCTGAATTAAGAGAAAATATTTCAAAGTACTTATCCAAAAGAACAGGAAATGAATACCCAAAAGAAAATATATTAATTACTCCTGGATCAAAAGAAGCAATGTTACTAATACATATAGCTTTTAATGGAGAAATTATAATTCCAGCCCCTGGCTGGGTATCATATGAACCTCAAGCAGAAATAGGCTCAAACAAGGTTCATTGGTTAGAAACTAAAAGAGAAAATAATTGGTTTCCTTCAGGAACAGAGCTCGAAAAAAAAATTAAATTAGTAGGAAAAAACAAAAATTTAATTTTAATTCTTAATTCTCCAAATAATCCATCGGGAGCAGTTTGTAATAATTTAGAAGAGCTGGCTAAAATAGCAAAAAAATATAAAATTATGGTTTTGTCAGATGAAATTTATACAGACCTTACATTTACTGGCGAATATAATTCGATTTCAAAATTTTATCCTGAATTAACTTTTATAACTGGAGGCTTAAGTAAATGGTGTGGGGCTGGAGGTTGGAGACTTGGATTTTTAGCTGTTCCAAAAAAATTATCTGAATTTTTGAAAAGTTTAAAGTCTCTAGCAAGTGAGTCTTATTCAACTGTTAATACACCTACACAGTATGCATCTGTAGAAGCATACACTCATGAACACGATATGTACAAACTTAAAGTTAGAGCGATATTAAGATCTGTAGGAAATTATGTTTATAACAATCTGAAATCAAATAAGATATTAATAGCACCACCTCAAGGAGCGTTTTATTTAATGCCGGAATTTAAAAATAAAAAATACAAAACATCATCAAAACTATGTGAAGCTATTTTAAAAGAAACAGGTGTAGCAATGCTACCAGGTTCAGACTTTGGTTTTAAACCAAAAAAAATGTTAACGAGATTAAGTTATACCGATTTTGATGGAGTAGAGTTTTTTAAAAATGTAACTAATTGCAAGATGATAGATGATGAGATGATTAAAAAGTATGCTCCAAATGTGGTAGAGGGCGTATCTAAATTATCAAATTGGGCCAAAAATTTATAAGATTCTCTTTGACCTCTATCCAATAAAATAGTTAAATTAATCATTATAACAAGAGGAGTACACATGAAAAAAATAATGTCATTGATTTCAGCGGTACTAGTAATGTTTGCTTTTTCAAGCCCAATTACTTCAATCGCTAAATCAGCAGAGTTCTTTACAATAGGAACTGGTGGACCTACTGGAGTATATTTCCAAACAGGTAATGCCATTTGTAAAATGTTACATAAATCAGCAATAAGTGCTGATCACGGCAGAAAAAAAGGTACAGCTAAAGCTTATAGATGTACTGCGCCTTCAACAGGTGGATCTAACTACAATATCGGACAAATCAAAGATGGTGAGTTTCAATTTGGTGTTGCACAGTCAGACTGGCAGTATCATGCTTACAATGGTTCAAGCAAATGGGAAGGAAAACAGTTTAGTAATTTAAGAGCTGTATTTTCTGTTCACAATGAACCTTTTCAAATTTGGGCAAGTAAAAAATCTGGAATTAAAAATTTCAAAGGCCTAAAAGGAAAAACAGTAAACATTGGTAACCCTGGTTCTGGTCAAAGAGGAACAATGGAAGAATTAATGAAAGCTATGGGAGCAGACATGAGTATGTTCAAAGCAACGACTGAACTTACTTCTTCTGAACAAGTAAAAGCTCTTTGTGACGGTAAAATAGATGCATTCGGATATTCAGTAGGATTTCCTAATGGAGCTATGGAACAAGCAGCAACTTGCAAAGCAAAAGCTAGCCCCATCAATTTAACTGGTGCGCCAGTTCAAGGCTTAATCGATGGAGCTGACTACTATGCGAAAGCTGTAATTCCAAAAGGAACTTATTCTAATCAGAAAAAAGATGCTACAACGTTTGGTGTAAAAGCTACAGTTGTTACAAGCGCAAATGTTTCTGAAGAACTTGTATACTTAGTTACAAAAGCTGTAATGGAGAACTTTGATGACTTCAGAGCTCAACACCCTGCTTTTGGACCTCTGGAAAAGAAAAATATGATAGCTGATGGTTTATCAGCTCCGTTACATCCAGGTGCAATTAAGTACTACAAAGAAGCTGGATTAATGTAATCTAACTTTTCAATTTAATAAAAAAAGGCCCAATATTTCTTGGGCCTTTTTTTTTATAATAAGGTATCTTAGTTAAGATGAATCAAAACATTCAAAGTAAAATAAAAGATAAAATTCAAGAAGATATTTCTCCCACTCGAAATTTATCAGGAATTCATTTAAAAATAGTTTTTGGAATTGCTATTCTTTGGACATTTTTTCAACTTTGGTATGCCTCTCCATTTCCTTTTTGGTTTAACTTTGGAATGTTCAAAGGTTTACCAGCTAGGGCTATTCACCTAGGCTTCGCTTTGACTTTAGCTTTTTTAATTTTCCCAGCAGTAAGAGGAAAAAAAATTTCATTTTTTGATATTCTAATAAGTATAATCGCTGCATTTTGCTGTTTGTATATTTATTTTTTTTATGATGATTTAGTAAATAGAGGTGGAATACTTTTAGTAAAAGAAATATTTGGTTTTAAAGTTCCTGTTGAACTTATAATAGGTGCCATAGGTATATTGATTTTATTAGAAGCAACTCGAAGAGCTATTGGCTTGCCTCTAGTTATAATTGCGGTTTGTTTTCTCTTATTTTCATATTTTGGAAAATATGCTCCTGATATTATTTCACACGGTGGACTTTCTGTAAAAAGATTAGTAGGATTTCAATGGTTTGATCAAGAAGCAATATTTGGAATTCCAATAGGAGTTTCAGTTGATTTCATATTTTTATTCGTACTCTTTGGAGCTTTGTTAGAAACCGCTGGTGGAGGAAAGTATTTTTTAGATTTAGCTTTTGCAATGGTTGGGAAAATGCGAGGAGGTCCAGCCAAGGCTGCAATTTTGGGATCTGGGATGACTGGTATGATTTCAGGTTCTTCAATTGCGAATACCGTTACAACTGGAACTTTTACAATTCCAATAATGAAAAAAACAGGTTTCTCTCAAGAGAAAGCAGGAGCCATTGAAGTTTCTTCATCTGTTAATGGACAAATTATGCCTCCAGTTATGGGAGCTGCTGCATTTGTTATGGCAAGCTTTATTGGTGTTACTTATTTTGAGGTTGTAAAACACGCTTTCTTACCTGCTATCATTTCTTATATTGCTTTATTCTATATATCTCATTTAGAGGCTCTTAAATTAGGATTAAAAGGAATGGATGATGCTGATGTTCCTCACTTAAAGAAAACTTTTTTATCTGGTTTGCATTTTTTAATACCCATTTTTGTTTTGATTTTTTTACTTGTTTATATGAGATATACAGCAGGCTTTTCTATCTTTTACGCAACGTTATCTTTAATAATAGTAAATTTGATAAGTCGTTTAATTAAAAATCCAGACTTTAAAACTGGTGTCATTGATTGGTATAATCAAACAATAGTTGGTCTTCAAAAAGGTGCGATTAATATGGTAGGTGTGGGGATCGCAATTGCTACAGCAGGAATAATTGTAGGAGCAGTAGGGTCAACTGGGCTGAGTACTAATTTAATTATAGTTATTGAAACGATAGCAAGAGATAATGTAATAATTTTAATATTATTAACCATTGTACTTTGTTTGTTACTTGGAATGGGTCTTCCTACCACTGCCAACTACGTAGTAGTAGCATCTTTAATGGCTACAGTTTTGGTTGATGTCGGTAATGCTTCAGGATTTATTTTTCCATTAATCGCAGTTCATTTATTTGTATTTTATTTCGGCTTAATGGCGGATGTTACACCTCCTGTCGGTTTGGCATCTTATGCAGCCGCTGCAATTTCTGGTGGCGATCCTTTAAGAACAGGACTCCAAGCTATTTGGTACAGTTTGAGAACTGGAATTTTACCGATAGTCTTTTTATTTAATCACGAGCTTTTATTAATCGGAGTAGATAGTATCTGGCAAGCTTTATTAGTTATAGTTACTTCATTAATCGGGATTTTAGTTTTTACAGCAGCTACACAACAATGGTTTATTAATAGGTTAAGATGGTATGAGATCATAGCGTTTTTAATAATATCTTTATCTTTTTTAGCTCCAGATTATGTTTTAGGTAAATTCTATCCTAAATATAATGAACAAGAGCTTTCGGCACAAAGTATTCAAAATTTATCTTTTGACCCATCAAAAGAAGTTCATATAAAAGTCACACGAATTACTGAGTATGGAGAAAGATATAAACTATTTGTTATTGAAAAAGGTAAATTTGAAAATAATTATAACCTTGAAGAATATGGCGTAACTTTAGCAGACCAGAACGATCAATTAACTGTAGATAAATTAAACTGGAAAGGGGAAGCAAAAAAATCTGGTATTCAAATGGGTGATATTATAAGCAATTTTAAAATTGAAAACCCAGACAGGCCAAACAAAGCAATAGTTTATCCTTTTGCATTACTATTTTTATTATTTTTTGGATATATGAATTTTAAATCTGGAAAACAATTTCCAAAATAAAATTTTCTAATTTTCTTACTTTTAAAATTAGCTTAATTAACTATTGCGTAAAGAATAACTACAACTATTAAAATTTCCCAACCTGACATTTTATTACCCCCTGTTATAATAATTAAAAATTTTTTTGTTAGAATTATGATTAAGTGGTTGTATTTGTTGTTTTGTAAAGTTGGCATTCATAGATATGAAAAAATCGATATTAATTATAGTTTTGGACCAGGCGGTTCAACTGAAACGATAAAATGTAAAGATTGCGGAATTAAAAAAATTAGACGAAAAAATTGATATCAGCTAAGTAAGAAAACCGCAGTGAAACTAACTTGAAAATGATTTAGCTTAATTTATGAAATTTTTTTTAAAAGTATTATTTTTAATATTAATTCACTTCTCATCAGTTAATGCAGAAGTAAATTTTCAACAAAAAAAATTTTATTATGAGAACCTTGTTAAAAACTGGTCTAAAATATTTCCAGATAGCAATAGGAATGCTGCAGGTCCAAGATTTTTTAAATACTTAGTCGACCAAAACCTTACTTATGAAGAATTTAAAGAATACAATAAGCTTTACTGTCCTGTTTCAGGATCACTGATAAACCCCGGGGAAAAACCTGATTATATTTTTGTTAAAGAATTGAGAACACAAAAGAGTATTTGTGGTGAACTATATAGATGTTGTTGGCCTTGTTCTTGTGATCTCATGAATTATACAAAAGTTAAAAAAATAAATCATAAGTTTAAAGATGGCCCAAAAAAAATTGATGTTTTACTAATTGATAATCCTTGCTCGAAAAAAGATTTCCCTAAGGAAGTAAATAGAAATTATTTTTGTAAACAGCAAAGACTAAACGATGATGAGGTATTTGTTGTTGACGGTAAACTCGTAATAGGTCTTTTCTATGAAGCTAAAAAATGTCAGAAAGCAGATATTAAAAAAATAGAAGCTAATGAAATTACAGGTAGATTTTGTGCTTTTAAAAATGATATCCCATTAGAGGATATGAATATTGGTATGGGCGATATTTTTATTAAGATGGCGAGATAGTCATTTTGCTTTGTTTAAAAATATAAGTCTTTCCTGTCTTTTTTATTTTATAATTATTTATCTTTCCGTTTGTCCATTTTATTTGTACTTCGAAGTCTTTTTCACCATTTCTAATTCCATAGTGGGCAACAGGTTCCATTTGGCATAGATATCCAGAGCCAGAGTCTATTGTTTTAGAATGTTTTCTTAAATTAGAAATTAGTGTTACGGTTGCTCCTCTTGCCGGTGCTCCATTTTTATTTAAAGCTTTTATTCTAAGATAATTCTTCTTTTTTTTTACGTTTGCTTTGTAAAGTGTAAGTATTTGATTTCCTGTTTCTCCATGTGCAATTAATAATTCTAAAATTCCATCTTTATCAATATCTGCTACAGCAGCACCAGTTCCAAGACCATTAGCTTCAGAATTAGACGTGATATCAATCTCTTCTAGTTTTCCATTCTCTATAATTTTAAATAATTTATTTGGTTCACCGATATTATTAAGAAATATTTCGTCATATCCATCATTATCAAAGTCAGCTGTGATAACTGTTCGAATTTTAGATGGTCTTTTAAAATTGTTATCAGCAATGTCTTTAAAAGAGTTTTCTTTTTTTATAAATATACG
Organism: uncultured Pelagibacteraceae bacterium; assembly: GCA_902556855.1. Classification (GTDB taxonomy): domain Bacteria; phylum Pseudomonadota; class Alphaproteobacteria; order Pelagibacterales; family Pelagibacteraceae; genus Pelagilacustribacter. The sequence continues at coordinate 181,441 of CACDXJ010000001.1, forward strand.
GTGTTCACCATCCCAATTTCCACTTACAATATCTAGCTGACCTCTGTACAAAACATCACTTAATGCTGTTCCTCTTCCATTTTCATAAGGATCTAAAACATTGTACCCAGATGCTACATCGTAAAAAGTACCATCAACGTTTTTATACAAAAAATTTACACCTCTTTCATTAGCTGCGAAAATATCAATATTGTTTGATAATATATGACCAGCAACGACTGCTCTTCCTCCGGTTATTTTATCTAACCCAAATTCTGCCGCTCTATCCTTAATTTTCCCCTTAAACTTTTCATAAAATCTTGTTGGACCACCATAATTAGCAACATAAATTCCATACTTCCCATCTCCTTTTCTATCTACACAAACAACTGAACGACCTGCTGTAAAGTTTAAATCTATTTGATTTTTCTTTTGTTCAAAAATATCAAAAAATTCAGCATTTTTTAGATCTATTAAACGATCAGAATATTTCTTTTCACCGCTATAAGTATCAGTATTTAAAAAATAAATTTCTTCGTAACCATCAGAATCTATATCGCAAGCAGCTACACCAATGGTAAAACTACTTCTATCTGTAAACTTAATATCATCTACAATATTTATAAGTTTGTTATTTTTGTATGTTAAAGCTAAATTTTCACTTCCAAAACCAGCTACTATAAACTCGTAAGTTCCATCCTTATTAACATCAGCTACAGAAATACCATATCTCAAACTTTCATAGTTGTTTTCTATCAAATCTGTAATGTTATTAAAAAAATTTGCTGACGCACTTTTTATTGAAATAAGAATAAATATTATTGAAAAGAAGACAGATTTTGATCTCATTAAATGCTACTTTAGTATTTTCCAAGTACCACTTGCAGAGGCTACTATGTCGCTTGAATTAGAAATTTCACAAAAAATAAAAACCAGTGTTTTAGTTTTTTTTAATATTTTTACTTTTCCAATAAGTTTATCACCGAGTTGGCCTACAGAGATAAATTTCATATCTAAATCAATTGTTACACATCTCTTGTCACCAGCAACTCTATGTGCAGCCGTTCCCATCCCTGTATCAGCTATAGTGGAGAGGAATCCACCATGGGCGATTTTACCAGTGTTCAAATGTATTTCTTTCACCTCTACCATAAACTCATATTGAGTGTCGCTAATTTTTTTTAGCTCTAAACCGCCAAGATGTTTCATAAAACCTTTATTAGACTCGTCCATAATTTTTTTTATCATATAAAGGAGCTAATTGTGAAAAAATTACTGCAATTAAAATAAGAATTATTCCTAAAATTTTTACTTCGTTCAAAAACTGGCTTAAAATAATCCATCCAAAGACTGATGCGAATACACCCTCAAGTGAAAATATAATAGCTACTGGCGCTGGAGAAAGGTTTTGCTGTCCATATATTTGCAGGAGAAAGGCCACGCCGCTAGAGAGAACTCCAGCATATAACATTTCTTTCCCATCCAAAACCATATTTGAAAACTTAACACTTTCGAAAACAAAAGCAGGCATTAATGCAAATATTGAAGCAATTAAACACTGAAGGCATGCAATAGTAATTGGATAATTAAATATCCTTAAAAATCTTGAAATAAAAACAATATGAAATGCCCAAAACAATGCATTAAAAACTGCAATACTATCTCCTATTCTTACTTGAATATTGTCAAACTCAGTTAATAGGATACCACCAAATAAACAAATAATGATAGATAGCCAAACAGACTTATGAATATTTTTTGAAAAAAAGTAATAAGCTACAAACGGAACTAAAATTACATAAAAAATTGTAAATACTGCTGTATTTGCTACATCTGTATACAAAAGAGCAAACTGCTGTAAAACATTGCCCATTGAAAGAAGAAACCCAATAAGCAAAAGATTTAAAATATTTTCTTTCTTAAAAATTATTGAATTAACTTTTTTATATTCAAAAATAAATAAAAATGGGACTAATGTGAGAAATCCAAGAAACAGTCTACCAAAAGTAAAAGTAAATGGACCATTATAATCCATACCCATGTCTTGAGCGACAAAAGCAGATCCCCAAATTAAAGAACAACTTATAGCACAAATTAGAGAGAAAACTTTTTTATTCATGCTTTGTACTATTTTATTATTGATTAAACGGCAAGTTTAAAAGCAAAATCTTTGCCAAGGCACTTTCCTAAATAAACGCAAAATCTTGCACCCTCAGCTCCATCAATTAATCTATGATCGTAAGATAATGACAAAGGAAGTATTTTTCTGGAAACGATTTTATCTTTTATTTTCACTAGTCTATCAAAAGTTTTTCCCACGCCAAGAATAGCTACTTCCGGTGGATTAATTATTGGTGTAAAGAAGGTTCCACCAATCCCCCCTAAACTTGAAATTGTCATCGAACCACCAAAAAACTCTTTTTTATCAATTTTTAATTCTCTACAAAGCTTACTAGTTTTTTTTAAAGCTTCTCCAATTTCTTTAATACTCATTTGATCCACATCCCTGATTTTGGGCACCATTAAACCATGAGGAGTATCAACCGCAAAACCTATATGAAAATATTTTTTATATAATACCTTATTCTGATTTGGATCTATAGATGCATTAAAATTAGGGAACTCTTTTAAAGCACTAACTAAAGCCTTAGCTATAAATGCTAACGGGGTTACTTTAATAACATCACCAGAGTAATAGTCATACAATGATGATCTAAATTGTTCCATCTCAGTCACATCTACTTCATCATGTTGAGTAACATGTGGGATCTCAGTCCAAGATCTAACTAAATGAGGGCCAGATAATCTTTTTACTCTAGGTATTTCTTTTATTTCAATATGACCAAATTCCTCGAGAGAAAACTCTTCTTTATATTCTTTTTTCTCTACCGCTCCTTTGTTGACCGTTACTTGCGATCGAATAAATTCTTTAACATCTTCTTCTGAGACTCTTCCTGATCTTTGAGAACCAGGAATTTCTAATACGCTTGCTCCTAATTCTCTTGCAAATTTTCTCACCTTAGGACTAGCTAATTTTGTTCCTGTTTTAGTTGTCTTAACAGCTGCAGGAGGAGGAGTTTTAATCTTCTTAGGTTGGTCTTTTTCTACATCTATTTTTTTTCCCGGTATCTTCGCAACAGGCTCTTTTACTTCTTCAACCTTTTCAGACGATTTCAAAGTCAAAATGAGATCACCTTGATTTACTTTATCACCGACTTTTACATTTATTTTATTAATAGTACCTGATTGTGTCGACGGAACTTCAACACTAGATTTATCACTTTCAAGAGTAATTAAAGAGTCATTTTTATTTATTGTTTGACCTTCTTTAACAAGAACCTCAATAATTTCTACATCCTTAAAATCACCCATATCAGGAACTGTAATTTTAAGATCAGACATAATTATAAGTTTGCAGGAAATTCTTTTTCTTTATCAATTTTATATTTTTTAATTGCTTTTTCAGCTTGTTCAGAGCCTATTAATTGTTCCTTAGCTAATGCACTCAAAGTGTAAGCAACAATATGTTCTTTATCAACTTCAAAAAACTTTCTTAAATTCTTTCTAGTATCACTTCTACCATAACCATCTGTTCCAAGAGAATAAAACGGTTTCTCAGTATAAGGTCTTATCTGATCAGAAAATGCCCTTGTATAATCAGATGCAGCAATAATTGGACCATCTCTCTTCTCTAAACATTTTTCAACATAGGATTTCTTCTTTTTATTCGAATTTAATAAATTCCACCTTTCAGTTTCCATTCCATCTTTTCTCAATTCATTAAAACTTGTTACACTCCATATATCAGAGTCGATACCATATTCTTTTGATAATATTTCTGAGGCGGCAATTATTTCTCTTAGAATTGTTCCTGAACCAAGGAGTTGTACTTTTGTTTTTCCTTTATTATTATTTTCTTTAAACAAATACATTCCCTTTAAAATACCTTCTCTACTTCCTTTTGGTTTTTCAGGATGAGAATAATTTTCATTCATTGCTGTAATATAGTAGAAAACATTTTCTTTTTTCTCGTGCATTCGTTTTAATCCCTCTCTAAGTATTATAGCCATCTCATATGCAAAAGTTGGATCATAACTTACACAATTTGGGATATTAGATGCTAACAAATGACTATGACCATCCTGGTGCTGAAGTCCTTCACCAGCTAAAGTAGTTCTTCCTGCAGTTGCTCCAATCAAAAAACCTCTAGCTTGAGAGTCACCAGCGGCCCATGCAAGATCCCCAACTCTTTGAAAACCAAACATAGAGTAAAAAATATAAATTGGTATCATTTCTAAATCATGATTTGTGTACGAGGTTCCTGCAGCGATCCAAGAAGACATTGCGCCTGACTCGTTAATACCTTCTTCTAACACTTGACCGCTTTTATCTTCTCGATATGAACTTAGTTGCTCAGAGTCCACAGGTTCATATTTTTGTCCTTCGTGGGCATAAATTCCAATTTTCTGAAAGAAACCCTCCATTCCAAAAGTTCTTGCCTCATCTGGTATTATTGGCACAAGTCTAGGTGATAAATTTTTATCTCGAAGTAAAGCAGTTAACATTCTAACGAGAGCCATTGTTGTTGACATTTCTTTATCTCCAGTAGATTTCATAAAGTTATCAAAAATATCTTTTGGAGGAGCCTTGATTGCTTTTGCAAAAGAGGATCTTTCTGGAATAAAACCACCGAGCTTAATTCTTTTTTCCTTTAAGTACTTAATTTCTTCAGAATTTTCACTAGGTTTATAGTATTCAATATTTTTAACTTGTTTATCCGTAAGGGGCACTCCAAACCTATCTCTATAATAAAGTAAATCCTCTTCATCTAACTTTTTTTGTTGGTGAGTAGTATTGATACTCTCTCCTGATTTACCCATTCCATAACCTTTAATTGTTTTTGCAAGTATTACTGTAGGAGTCCCTGTATGCTGCATCGCGGCATGGTAAGCTGCATAAACTTTGTGTGGATCATGTCCACCTCTATTAAGTCTCCAAATATCTTTATCTGTCATTGAGGAAACTAGTTCTTTAAGCTCTGGATATTTTCCAAAAAAATTATTTCGTACGTATTCACCACCTTTAGCCTTAAAGGCTTGATATTCACCATCAACACATTCATTCATTCTTTTAACGAGTAAACCAGTTTTATCTTTTGCTAATAATTGATCCCAATAGGATCCCCATATAACTTTAATTACATTCCAACCAGTTCCCCTGAAGCTTCCTTCTAATTCTTGAATAATTTTACCATTACCTCTAACAGGTCCATCTAATCTTTGAAGATTACAATTTATTACAAAAATTAAATTATCTAACTTCTCTCTTGCAGCTAACCCTATTGCACCTAAAGACTCTGGCTCATCCATTTCACCATCTCCAAGGAAAACCCAAATTTTTCTTCCTTCATCTTTAACTAAACCTCTATTAATTAGATATTTTAAAAAACGTGCTTGATAGATGGCCATAATTGGTCCAAGGCCCATAGAGACTGTTGGGAACTGCCAGAAGTTTGGCATTAACCAAGGATGAGGATAAGAAGATAAACCACCTGAGGAAACTTCTTGTCTAAAACCGTCAAGTTGTTTGGCTGTCATTCTTCCTTCTAAAAATGCTCTTGCATACATTCCAGGTGCAGAGTGGCCTTGAAAATAAATGAGATCTCCACCAAATTTGTTATTTTTAGCTCTCCAGAAATGATTCATTCCTACATCATATAAAGTTGCAGCAGATGCAAATGTTCCAATATGTCCTCCTAACTCAGAACTTTTTTTGTTTGCTTTTACAACCATAGCCGCGGCGTTCCATCTAATGTAGGCTCTGATTTTTTTTTCTATATTTTGATCGCCTGGAGATTTAACTTCTATTTCAGGAGGAATAGTATTTATGTACGGAGTAGTTCTAGTATCTGGTAGAACTAATCCAGATTTATACGCTTGATCTATAACTTTGTTTAAAAGGTAACTTGCTCTTGGAGCTCCATCATTTTCTATAACTGAATTCAAAGACTCTATCCATTCATTTGTCTCAATTGGATCAATATCATCTTTGGAAGCTGGTTCAGCAAATACTTTTTTGACTTGTTTTACTGGATTTAAATTACCGTTAGATTTAGGTTCTTCCTTAATCTCTTCAACTTTATTTTCTTTAATTTTTTTTGGGGCTTGAGCAGCTTTGCCATTTTCTATGGTTGCAAGTAAGCTTCCTTCTGAAACTTTATCACCAACCTTTACTTTTAAATCTTTTATTTGACCCGATGAAGGCGATGGAATTTCAACACTAGATTTATCACTTTCAATAGTAACAATTGGATCGTTTTTACTAATTTGGTCGCCTGGTTTTACTAAAATCTCAATTACTTCTACGTCTTTAAAATCACCTATATCTGGAACTGAAATATTCTGAGCCATAAATCTTATTATAAACTGGTTGGAACATATAAAAAAGTTATTGGTTAATAAACTGGAAAGAATAGCGCTTATTAGTTGAATAGTTCAGATTTTGACACATTTTTTGCCACTTTTTGTCATGTCTCAATGCTCTAATTAAGTATGAAATGGTTAATTAATTTTTTGTTTAAAAAAAGGGAAATTAAAGGAAATCAAGGTCATATTGTTCAGAAATTTCTTCTAAAAAAATATCTATTAAGATAATTTCATAAGAGCTAAATTAGCTCTTATGAATAAATCTCTCTGGCAACCCTCTAAGAAGTTAAAACAGGACTCAATCTTACAAGATTTTTGTCATTTTATAAATTTCAAATCTCCAAGTAACTTCAAAGAACTCTGGCAATGGTCAATTAAAAATCCTGAAGAGTTTTGGTCAAAGTTTTGGGATTATTCTAAAATTATTGGAGACAAAGGATCAGAAATATTAAAAAAGAATAAAATTTTTAATCAATCGAAATTTTTCCCTGATGCAAAGTTAAATTATGCAGAAAATATTTTAAAAAAAAAATCTGATGATATAGCAATAAATTTTTTATCCGAAAAGAGTTTTGAAGAGCATATTTCTTGGAATGAATTGTATGAAAAAGTTTGTAAATTTTCAAATTTTCTCAAAAAGATTAATTTAAAAAAAGGAGATAGAGTAGCCGCTTATGTACCAAACAAAATAGAAACTATAATTAGTTTTTTAGGCTGTGCAAAAAATGGGATCATATGGTCTTCATGTTCTCCAGATTTTGGTGTTCAAGGTGTAGTAGATAGGTTTAGGCAAATTGAGCCAAGAGTTTTAATCACGAGTGATTATTATTTCTATAATGGAAAAAAAATAAATATTTTAGATAAGGTTGATGAGATACTAGAGCAGATCCCTTCAATTGAGAAAGTAATAGTCTACAACTATAATGAAAAAGAGAAAGAAAGCTTAAAAAATTTTATTGACTTTAATGAGGCTTTAAAAAATGAATTAGACGAAAATTTTGAAAGGTTTGAATTTAATCATCCAATTTATATTCTTTTTTCAAGTGGTACGACTGGAAAGCCAAAATGTATAACTCATGGAACTGGAAATGTATTAATTGAACATAACAAAGAGTTTATGTTGCATTGTGATATTAGAAATAACGAAAAATTATTCTATTATACAACAACTGGTTGGATGATGTGGAACTGGTTAGTTGGTGGGCTTGCGACAGGATCATCAATTTTTCTTTTTGATGGTGCACCAGTTTACCCTAAAATAGACATTCTACTTGAATATTGCCAAAATAAAAAAATCAATTTATTTGGTGTCAGCGCTAAATATATAGATCATTTAAAGAATGAAAAGTATAATAGTAAAAATTTAGATTTAAATTCTATTAAAATTATTACCTCAACTGGTTCTCCGCTTGCAGAGGAGAGCTTTAAATATGTTTATGATAATATTAAAAAAGATGTCCACCTTGCCTCAATAGCTGGCGGAACAGATTTAGTTGGATGTTTAGTGTTAGGTAATCTTTTTTCAAATGTTTATAAAGGACAGATTCAAGGTCAAAGCTTAGGCATCGACGTTGACGTTTTCACTGATGATGGGAAAAGTACTGCAGATGGAGATAAAGGAGAATTAGTTGTTAAACAGCCTTTTCCCTCTATGCCGGTAAAATTTTGGGGAGATGATGACGGCCAAAAATATTATAATGCATATTTTACCAGGTTTAAAAATATATGGCACCATGGGGATTTTATTGAAAGAACTGATAAGAACGGATTTATTATGCGCGGAAGATCTGATGCTACATTAAATCCGGGCGGAGTAAGAATCGGAACCTCTGAAATATATCAGCAAGTTGAAGATATAGATTTTATCACAGAAGGACTTGTTGTTGGTCAAGATTTTGACGATGATGTTAGAATAGTTTTATTTGTTACTACTAAAAATAATCAAGAAATAAATAATGAAAAAATTAAATTAATCAAAGCTAAAATAAGAAAAAACTGCTCTCCAAAGCATGTACCTGCAATAATTATAAAAGTTCCAGAAATTCCAAGAACAAAAAGTGGTAAGATTGTAGAATTAGCAGTAAGACAGGTAATAAATGGTAAAAAAATTAATAATAAAGAGGCAATTGCAAATCCTGAAGCTTTAAAATTTTTTGAGAATTTACCTCAGCTAAAATTGTAGCGCGTCAGTTTTATACGTTAATTTTCACAATTTATGAAATTATAATATACTTAAGTCTTGGCTTTAGTCCCTAAGTTTAATCCATCTAAAGCCAAGGCCAACTAAAAATATTCAGCACAATTTTTGTGTAACATTGAATGAAGTTCAATAAGTTTGTCAAAACTCTTATTATAACCGCCACCCAATACACCGCATAAAGGTACTTTTTTTAAGTAAAAGTTTTCAATTACCATTTGATCTCTCTTATTAATACCTTCATCTGTAATTTTTAATTTTCCAAGCCTATCGTCGTGATGAATATCAACTCCTGCTACATAAAATACAAAATCATAAGAATTTTGATTTAATTTTTTTAAATTGCTACCCAAAATGTTTAAGTATTCAGCATCCTCCATACTGTCCTTAAGCTCAATATCAATATCACTCTTAGATTTTTTTGCAGGGTAATTTGAGGCACAATGCATACTAAAGGTTATTACATCTTTGTCATTTTGAAATATTTCTGAATTACCATTTCCTTGATGGACATCTAAATCTAAAATTAAAATTTTTTTAGCATATTTTCTATTTTTTAAATAATTTGCTGCAACCGCAGTATCATTAAAAACACAGTAACCAGCACCAAAGTTATAATTAGCGTGGTGACTTCCGCCGGCTGTGTTGCATGCAAGTTTTGAGTCCAAAGCTAATTTACTTGCTAGGACAGTTCCTCCGGTAGCTACAAAAGATCTTCGAACTACACTATCATTAATTGGAAATCCAATTTTTTTTTGTGCTTTGCTATTCAACGTTTTATTTTTGATATGATTTATATATTCTAATGAATGAGCTGTCTGCATAGTTTCAATAGAACATTCTTTTGGTATATGAAATTTCTTAACTACGCCAATATCTAGGAGATGATTGGCTAGTGCACCAAATTTTTTAATAGGAAATTTGTTATCATCGTTAATTTTGGCTACATAATCGGGGTGATTTACTATCGGCAATTCCATTAAGAGATAATATTTTATCTTTCAATACACATTGCAATACCCATTCCCCCTCCAATACAAAGAGTCGCTAACCCTTTTTTTAAATCTCTTTTGACCATTTCATGTATTAGTGTAACCAGAATTCTAGTTCCCGAGGCTCCAATTGGGTGTCCAAGTGCTATAGCTCCACCATTTACGTTTACTTTTTCATTCGGAATAGAAAGTGTTTTTAGAACAGCTAAACTTTGGGCAGCAAAAGCTTCATTTATTTCAAAAAGATCTACATCTTTAACTGACCATCCAGCTAAATCTAGAGCTTTTTTAGAAGATGGTATCGGGCCAGTCCCCATTAATGAAGGATCAACCCCGCAACTCGCCCATGATTTGATAGATGCTAATTTTTCAATACCTCTCTTATTTGCTTCATCATTTGACATTAAAGTTACAGCTGCTGCACCATCGTTAATTCCAGAGGCATTTCCAGCGGTTACTGTTCCATCATTTTTAAAAACAGGCTTTAGCCTAGATAAAGCCTCTAAATTAATTCCTTCTCTAGGGTGTTCATCTTTAGTAAAATAGATTTCTGCTTTTTTTGATTTAATTTTTAAATTGATAATTTCTTCTTTAAATTTATTCTCTTTTTGAGCTTTAAGTGCTTTTTCTTGGGAGCTTAGTGCAAATTTGTCCTGTTCTTCTCTTGTCACTTGAAATTTTTCTGCAACATTTTCAGCAGTTATTCCCATGTGATAACCATTAAAAGCATCCCAGAGGCCGTCTTTAATCATGGTGTCAATTAATTCAGCATCACCTAATTTTTTTCCATCTCTAAGATGAATGGCATGAGGAGCTAAGGACATATTTTCTTGTCCCCCAGCTACAACAATTTTTGAATCTCCAGCGATAATACTTTGAATACCTGAAGCTACAGATCTTAATCCAGAACCACAGACTTGATTTACAATATATGCGGGTTTTTCTTTTGGAATTCCAGATTTCATCGCAGCTTGTCTTGCAGTATTCTGACCCGAACCACTAGTTAAAACCTGCCCCAAGACTATTTCATCGACATCATGCTCATTAATTTTAGAATTATTTATTATTTCTCTAATTACACATGAACCTAGATCTTCAGCTTTTATATTTTTTAAAGTTTTTCCAAGAGACCCTACAGCAGTTCTCTTAGCTGCTGTTATAACAATTTTATTTTTTTGCATAATTTATTATATTTTTATTAACCTCAGATAAGCCTACAACAAAAGATAAAATTATAAATAAAAAAGTTGCATTTGTTGTTGTAAAAAAGCTTCCAGTAGTCTTCAAAGGAAAAATTTCTACCAAAAACACAATAAAAAAGGGAGTCAATAACCTTAAATTATTATTAACCTTAGAGAAATGAACTATTCTCCCAACTTTATAAAAAATAAATAGAAATAATGTACATACTAAAAATAATCCGGTCAGACCTAATTCAGATGCAATTTCAATGTAATAATTGTGAGGATGTGAATTGCAATTAGTCCCACCGAATTTTTTTGTAGGGTGGTCTTTTACTTTTAAACAATTCCAATAAAAAGATTTTATACCACCACCGAAAATTTTATTTTGCTCCCAGGTAACAAATCCTGACTCTAATTCTTTATTATAAGTATTAGTTATCTCACCTTTACCAGTTTTTAATCTTTCAAAAAGATATTTTACTATTTCAGTACTGTTAATATAAAAAAGATTATAATGATGATTTAAATCTTTATTTGTTTTAGCAAGATATCCAATTGAGAAAAGTGAAATTATAAAAACTATTATAAAAGTTTTTCTAATCTCCTTCTCGTAAAGGCAAAAAATGGACAATGTTAAAAAAAATAATATTAATGGAATTCTATTTCCTGAAAAAAAAATACCTATAAAACTTGTAAAAAAAACGATGAAATAAAATGTTAGTTTTAATAATTTACTCTTTATATTTAAGAAAAATATTGAAAATAAAATTATAAATATAAAAAATCTTTGAATAAAAGAACCAGCGATAAATTCATCTCCAAAAGGTCCTGCTAAACGACGACCACTGCCGTCAAAACCAAATAAATCTTTTCCACTAAAAAATTGGAAAATAATATCCACAGATACAAATAAACTTACACCACCAAAAGCTAATAAAATTAACTTAAAATCAATTATGCCCTCTTTAATTAAAAATTTAATTATAAGATAAACAATTAAAAATCTGAGAAACAATATAGATTTGATTAATACAACATTTTTATTTTGGGCAGAAGAAAAATCAAAATTTAAAAAATTGTTTAATATTCCATTAACAAATATGTACAAAAATAAAATTATTATTAATTTATCGAATTTACCTAGATCTTTTTTAAATAGCTGTAATCTATAAAAGAAAAAAAAGAGTAGAATTAGTAAAAAAACATTTAAATTTAATATTAAATTGCCAGCAATGTAACTTACTGGTATAAAAGCTAGAACTGAATTAATTAAAAAATTTTTAGATGAACTTTTTTGCAATGACATATTTTAATATTAAATTAATTAAAATAATGTTCAATATTAAAATTACTAACGCGCCTGTAGCTCAACTGGATAGAGCGCTTGGCTACGGACCAGGAGGTTCTGGGTTCAAATCCTAGTAGGCGCACCATAATTATGTTGAAAAATAAATTTTAAAATATAAAACTTTGATAATGAAGTTCTTATTAAACATGTCTTTACAAAAATCAGTAATTTTTTTCTTTCTTATCATTTTAATCGTTTTATTGATTTTAACTATATTTTTATAAATAGGCGATTACCAACAAGATTACCCCAACCAGAACTCTATATATAACAAATGCAGCTAGACTAAAATTTTGTATATATTTCAGAAAATATTTTATAGTTATCAAAGAAAAAATAAACGATAATAAAATAGAATACAAATTTATAACAGAAAAGCTTAAGCTTTGGGAAAAAATAATTTTTTGAATTCCAAAAACTGAAACTGCTCCTAGTGTCGGAACTGATAATAAAAAAGAAATTTTTGCAGCATCAAATCTTTTAAAATTAAGCAGTCTTGCTGCAGTTATTGTAATTCCTGACCTACTTACTCCGGGTATCAATGAAAGTATTTGGAAAAAGCCAATAAATAAAGCAGATTTATAATTTAAATTGTTATTTATCTGTTTTTTTAATTCAAATTTATCGCTTGCATAGAGAACTAATCCAAAAATTATTGTCATCCATCCTATTATTTTTATGTTTCTTAGTTCCTCAATTAAATTTGTTTGCACTAAAATATATCCAACTAAAATCACAGGAATTGATGAAATAAATATCTTAAGTAGTAAATCTCTATTTTTGATAAAACTAAAAATATCTTTATTAAAATAAGTTATTACTGCTAGAAATGATCCAATATGCAAGCTTACATCAATAGTTAACCCGGCTTCGCTAAAATTTATAAAGTTAGAAAATAATATTAAGTGAGAAGATGAACTAACTGGTAAAAATTCAGTTATACCTTGAATCAGTGATAGAAGAAAAATTTCAAGCATTTCGGAGATTTAAAGTTGAAGGGTGTTTTTTTAATGACATAATGAAATGCATACCAGGTATGCATAAAATTACATTAAAAATTAAAGAAAATATTAAATTTAGGTAATTATCATTGACCTTTTATTTCTATTAATTAATAATATTCTTATTTATTTTGGCTCAATTATGAAAAAAAAAATGTTGCAGTTTGTAGATGTTAAACAAGAAACACCTGAAAAAAGAGGAACAAGCACAAGAAAAGGTGACTTCAATGAAATCTATAACGAATTCATAACTGATAAAGCAAAAGAACAATCGAGTAGATGTTCTCAATGCGGCGTTCCTTTTTGCCAAATACATTGTCCTTTGAGTAACAATATACCTGACTGGTTAAAGCTTACAGCCGAGGGAAGACTTAAAGAAGCTTATGAAATTTCTCAAAGTACAAATAATATGCCAGAAGTTTGTGGGAGAATTTGCCCACAAGATAGATTGTGCGAAGGAAACTGTGTTATAGAGCAATCTGGACATGGAACAGTCACAATTGGATCAATTGAAAAATATATAACCGATACAGCTTGGGAAAATGGTTGGGTAAAACCATTAAAAATCAGAAAAGAATTAAAACAATCCATTGGAATAATTGGAGCAGGCCCTGCTGGCATGGCATGTGCTGAAGAGTTAAGAAAATCTGGTTATCAAGTAACTATTTATGATAGATACGATAGAGCAGGTGGATTATTAATTTATGGAATTCCAAACTTTAAACTTGAAAAGTTTGTTGTAGAGAGAAGAACAAAACTCCTAAGAGAAAGCGGAATAAAATTTGTTCAAAACTTTGAAGTGGGTAAAGATAGCACTTTAAATGAGCTTAGAGATAAGCACGACGCAATACTAATTTCAACTGGTGTCTACAAACCTAGAGAAATAGATATTCCTGGGCATAACCTAAAAAATATTTTCCCAGCGATGGATTTTTTAACAGCTTCAAATAGGAAAGGACTAGGCGATAAAGTAAAATTGTTTGATGACGGGACATTAAATGCTGAGGGTAAAAATGTAGTTGTGATTGGTGGAGGCGATACAGCAATGGACTGCGTGAGAACTTCAATAAGACAAAAAGCAAAATCAGTTAAATGTTTGTATCGTAGAGATAGAGAAAATATGCCAGGATCAGCAAGAGAAGTAGGAAACGCAATTGAAGAAGGTGTAGAGTTTGTTTGGCTTACTAGCCCTAAAAAATTTATTGGAAGTGATAAAGTAGTCGGTGTCGAGGTTAATAAAATGAAACTTGGAGAACCAGACTCATCGGGTAGAAGAAAGCCTGAAATTGAGCGAGGATCTGAGTATGAAGTTAAAGCTGATCTAGTTATAAAATCTTTAGGTTTTGATCCAGAAAATTTACCAAAATTATTCAATGCAGATGAGCTCGGAGTTTCACAATGGGGAACTATAAAAATAGATCTTAAGTCAATGCAAACCAATTTGGATGGTGTATTCGCTGCAGGAGACATTGTTAGAGGAGCATCACTAGTAGTCTGGGCCATTAGAGATGGAAGAGATGCAGCAGTGCAAATTGAAAAATATTTAGAAAATAAGCTCAATAAAACCAAGTCTACAAAGGCTGCTTAAATGAATAATTATAAAAAAAATAAATTACTATTACAAAAAACACATAATTATAATTCTGATATGGAGCATGACGCTTGCGGGGTGGGATTAATTGCGTCCACTAATGGAAAAAAAACAAGAAAAGTTGTCGAGTATGGAATTGAGGCTTTAAAATCGATTTGGCATAGAGGAGCTGTAGATGCAGATGGCAAATCTGGAGATGGAGCAGGAATTCAAATTGAAATCGCTCCTGATTTCTTTAAAGAGAAAATTTTAGCCACTGGTCATACGTTAGATGAAGAAAAAAGAATTTGTGTCGGAATGGTTTTTTTACCCAGAACAGACTATTCAGATCAAGAGAAATGTAGAGAAATTATTGAGTCTACCTTACTCGAAGAAGACTATTATATTTACGGTTGGAGACAAGTTCCAATTAATCCTAGCGTTCTTGGTAAAACAGCCGATCAAAGCAGACCTGAGATAGCGCAAGTAATGTTTAAAAAAAATGAAAATTTAAATACTAACGATTTAGAGAGAAATCTTTTTGAAACAAGAAAAAAAATAGAAAAGATCGCAAGAGATAGTCAGTTAAAAGATTTATATATTTGTTCATTTAGCTCGAGGTCTATTGTTTATAAAGGTATGTTTTTAGCAGAAATGCTTTCGGAGTTTTATCCTGATTTAAATGATAAAAAACTTACTTCGAGATTTGCTGTCTTCCATCAAAGATACTCAACTAATACTTTTCCAAGCTGGGATCTAGCGCAACCATTTAGAACACTCGCCCATAATGGTGAAATAAACACTTTAAAAGGTAATATTAATTGGATGAAAATTCACGAACAGGACATGTCTAGCTCTCTATTTAAAAATGTAAAAGATCTTAAACCTGTAATCAGAAGCTCTTCGGACTCAGGAGCTCTAGATAATGTATTTGAATTACTAGTACATTCCGGAAAATTAGCACCAATAATTAAATTAATGATGATACCCGATGCCTGGTCAAAGAGAAGCAAAACTGTTCCAAAGAACCATCAAGATCTATTTAATTTTCTTAATAGTACGATCGAACCTTGGGATGGACCAGCAGCTATTTGTGCAACAGACGCAAAGTGGGTGTTAGCATCTTCTGATAGGAATGGATTAAGGCCACTTAGATACACCATAACCTCAGACGACTTATTTTTTGCTGGGTCGGAAACTGGGATGATTAAAATTCCAGAAGAAAATATCATTGAAAAAGGGAAACTTGGTCCAGGTCAAATTATTGCAATAGATCTAAAAAAAGGAAAGTTATTTAAAGACAAAGCTATAAAAGACTTATTAGCTAAAGATTATAAAAAATATAATAAACAAATAATAGATTTAGAGAAAAAAATTTCATCTGATGATGAAAAGCCAAATTTTTTAAGTGAAGATTTAAGAAAGCGACAGTACTTGTCTGGCCTAAGTATAGAGGATCTAGAGTTGATACTTCATCCAATGGCTGAAGAAGGAAAAGAAGCGTCGGGTTCAATGGGTGACGATACTCCAGTCGCGGTTTTATCTAGTCATTTTAGACCTGTCTCACACTATTTTAGACAAAACTTCAGTCAAGTAACTAATCCTCCAATAGACTCACTTAGAGAAAATAAAGTTATGAGTCTTAAAACTAGATTTGGAAACTTAGGTAATATTTTAGATTTTGATAATCTTACAGAGGAAAATATTTATGTTTTAGACAGTCCTATACTTACTAATTCGCAATTTAAAAAATTTAAAAAATTTTTTTCGAAAAAAGTAAAAGTAATAGACTGTACATTTGATATTCACGGATCCCTTAAAGAAAGGATTGAATTAATTAGAGAAGAGGCAGAGACAGCTGTTAGAGAAGGAAGCACTTGTTTAGTATTATCTGATAAAAATATTTCAAATCAAAAAGCAAGTATACCAAGTATATTAACTGTAGGAGCAGTTCACTCTCACTTAGTAAAACATGGTTTACGAGGCTATTGTTCTCTGAATGTTGAATGTTCTGATGCAATGGATACGCACTCGTTTGCAATTTTAATTGGAGTTGGAGCTACAACGGTAAATCCATATTTAGCAATAGATAGTATTTATCAAAGATTTGAAAAGAAATTGTTTGGTAAATCAGATTTTGAAACATGTGTAAGTAAATTTAAAAAATCAATTGATGCTGGTCTTTTAAAGATTATGTCAAAGATGGGAATATCGGTAATTAGTTCATACAGAGGTGGATGTAATTTTGAAGCAGTAGGTTTAAGTAGAGCTATTGTTTCAGATTATTTTCCAGGTATGTCTTCAAGAATTTCAGGAATAGGCGTAATCGGAATTGAGAAAAAGATTAAGGAACTTCATGAAAAATTTAATTCAAAAAATGTATTCACTTTACCTATAGGAGGATTATACAGATATAGAAAAAGCGGAGAAGATCACCAATACCAAGGAAAATTAATTCATTTATTGCAAAGTGCTGTAGGTAGCGGTTCATACGAACTATATAAAAAGTATTCAGCTGGAATTCATAACTTGCCTCCAGTTAATATTAGAGACTTACTAGAGTTTAAAAAACAAAGAAAACCTATTGATATTAAAGAAGTTGAGCCAATTGAAGAAATTTTAAAAAGATTTGGAAGTGGAAGCATGTCTCATGGAGCACTATCAGCTGAAGCTCACGAAACTTTAGCAATGGGAATGAACAGAATTAAAGGCGCCTCTTGTAGCGGAGAAGGGGGCGAGGATGCAAAAAGATTTAAAATATTGCCTAACGGAGATAGCGCAAACTCAAGAGTAAAACAAATTGCATCAGCTAGATTTGGAGTAACTGTTGATTATTTAAATAACGCTAACGAAATAGAAATTAAGATTGCTCAAGGCGCTAAACCAGGTGAGGGAGGACAGCTACCAGGTTTTAAGGTTACAAAAGAAATAGCGCGATTAAGACATTCTACGCCGGGCGTAACTTTAATATCACCACCACCACATCACGATATTTATTCTATAGAGGACTTAGCCCAACTAATTTATGATTTAAAACAAATCAATCCAGGTGCAAGAGTTGGAGTCAAACTGGTTGCATCAACTGGTATTGGAACAATAGCAGCAGGTGTAGCTAAAGCAAAAGCAGATATCATTTTGATTTCAGGTCATTCTGGAGGGACAGGTGCTAGTCCTCAAACAAGTATTAAGTATGCGGGCATTCCCTGGGAGATGGGCTTAACAGAGGCAAACCAAATTCTTACTTTAAATAATTTAAGACATAACGTTACTTTAAGAACGGACGGGGGATTAAAAACTGGCCGCGATATTGTGATGGCCGCAATGATGGGAGCGGAAGAGTATGGTATGGGTACTTCATCATTAGTTGCTATGGGATGCATAATGGTGAGGCAGTGCCATTCAAACACATGTCCGGTTGGAGTTTGCAGTCAAGATGAAGCTTTACGAGAAAAATTTACTGGCACACCAGAGAAAGTTGTAAATTTATTTAAGTTTGCAGCAACAGAAGTAAGAGAAATTCTCGCATCTCTTGGATTTAAATCAATTAATGAAATTATAGGAAGAACAGATTTATTAACTCAGGTAAACAAAGGTGCATCTAACTTAGATGATTTAGATTTAAATCCGCTATTAGTTCAGGCTGACCCAGGTGAAAATCTAAGATATTGTAAAGACAAACATATAAATGAGGTACCAGATACTCTAGATGAAAAGATTTGGTCTGAGATAAAAGATAAGATTAAAGCAGATACAAAAAATAAATTTAATTACGAGATAGAAAACACCTCAAGATCAGTAGGAACAAGACTATCACATCATATTTATAAAAAATTTGGTAACAATAAATTAGAAGAAAATACGGTTAACATTAAACTTGAGGGTTCAGCGGGACAATCTCTTGGCGCTTTCTTAACTAAAGGTATTAAACTTATTGTTGAAGGGGACTGCAATGATTATGTTGGTAAGGGATTATCTGGAGGGACTATCGTTGTATATCCATCTCCAAAAAGTACATTAGTTTCAAATGAAAATACAATAATAGGAAACACTGTTCTTTATGGAGCAACTTCAGGAAAACTGTTTGCATCTGGGCAAGCGGGAGAGAGATTTGCAGTTAGAAATTCTGGAAGCTTTTCAATTGTCGAAGGATGTGGAGCTCATGGTTGTGAGTACATGACAGGTGGAACAGCTATAATACTAGGAGAAGTAGGTGACAATTTTGGAGCAGGAATGACTGGCGGAATGGCATTTGTTTATGATGATAATAATACTTTTGAAAATTTTGTTAATCCTACTTCAATAGTTTGGCAAGAAGTTGAAACAGATTATTGGAGGAAGTTTTTGAAAGAAAGTTTAAATACTTTTGTCAAAGAAACAAATTCTAAAATTGCTCAAAAAATATTAAATGACTTTGATAATGAACTTAAAAAATTTAAACAAATTTGTCCTATAGAAATGCTTGATAAATTAGATAATCCTATTAGTTTAAGATCTCTTACTAAGAAAGCAGGTTAATGAGTAAAACTAAAGTCTTTTGCTTTGGCTTTGGCCAAGTCGCAGAAAGTTTCATAAATAAGTTAATTAGCGAAAAAAAAGACTTTGATTTAAGTGTTACCTCCAGACAGGAAACTCATCAGATAAAGTTTAACAATATTAAAATAAATTCATACCAATTTACTAAAGACAAGTTTGACAACTCTATAAAAAAAGAAATAGAGGAAGCAGATTACATTTTAGTTTCTATTCCACCTATTGATGGTAAAGATATTGTGGCAAATTACCTCGATACAAATCTAAAAAAAATAACAAATTGTAAATGGATTACTTATTTATCAGCAACTAGTGTATACGGAGATCATAAAGGTGATTGGGTTAACGAAGATAGCGCTACTCAGCCTACGTCAGATAATGGGATAAGTAGATTAGAAGCAGAAAAAAATTGGAAAAGTTTATCGAATAAAAAGAATTACCCGCTTCAAATTTTTAGATTAGCAGGCATATATTCAAATGAGTTTAATATCTTGAAAAGATTAAAAACTGGTAAAGTACAAATTATAGATAAAAAAAATCACTTTTTTTCAAGAATTCATGTTGAGGATATAGCTAACATTTTATTTAAGTCCCTTGATAATTTTAAAAATAATGAAATTTATAATATTTGTGATGACAAACCTGCTTCGCAAATTGAAGTAGCGGCTTACGGTGCGAAATTACTAAAACTAGAGAAACCTAATTCAGTAAAACTCGAGGAAGTTGAAAGCGAAATGTTAAGAAATTTTTATAAAGACTCAAAAAAGGTAGATAACAAAAAAATGAAAGCTTATTTCAAATACGATTTAAAATACCCTTCCTATGAAGAAGGGCTAAGTTATATTTTTAATAATGGCATGTAATTCTTTAATTATTTTCTTTAAAGGCTTTTGATTAGATAAACTGTGATCACCATTTTTTATTATTATAACTTTCTTTTTAGCTTTACTGAAAATCTTTAATACTAATCTAGAGAAACTAACCGGGACAACTTCATCTTTTTGACCGTGTATCATTGTTACATCTATTTTAGAATTTATTTTTCTATGTAAAACTTTATTTTTTCTTCCATCCTTAATAAGTTGCAAAGAGATTGGATATTCGTAGCCTCCATTTTTGATTAAAATATTTCCTGTTTTCAGTAATTCCCTCTTCGTTTTTTTTGGAAATTTATTCCACATCAATCTTGTTAAAAATTCTGGAGCTGAACCTATTCCAACAAAACCTTTAATTTGTGATTTAAAGTATTTGAATTGATTAATTGCAATCCAACTACCCATGCTAGACCCAATTAAAATAAAATTTTTTTTGTTGACAATTTTTTTAATTATTCTTTTTGTATCATTAGTCCAAATACTAATATTACCTTTGGTGAAAACTCCTGAAGATTTTCCATGACCAGAGTACTCCAACCCTAAAAAACCCAATTTGTTCTTTCTTGCAAACTTGAGAAATGTTTGAGGTTTTTTACCTTCTAAATCAGACATGAAACCATGTAAAAAAACCAAATATATTTTTTCTTTAGAGTAATAATGAGAATATCTTAGCTTTTTAGTCTTTGAAAATTTTAAAAATTTAAATTTTTTCATATAACGATCAGTTAATTTGATATTATATATAAAAAAGATGACTACTAAAATTAATGTTTTACAAGTAATTCCTAAACTAGGTTATGGAGGTGCTGAAACTGGTTGTTATGATATAGCACACTTTCTTGCAGAAAAAGAATGTGGATCCTTTATAGCGACATCTGGTGGAGAGTTACTAAAATATGTTAAAAAAAATAAAGTTGGTATTTTTAGACTTCCTGTTCACACAAAAAATCCGTTTTTAATTATCTTTAATGCACTGATTCTATCAGTATTAATTATTTTAAATAAAATAAATATAGTTCACGCTAGAAGTAGAGCACCCGCGTGGTCTTGTTATTTAGCTTGTATTTTAACTAATAGAATATTTGTTACCACATTTCATGGAACTTATAATTTCAAAAACAAATTTAAAAAATTCTATAATAGTATTATGCTAAGATCAAAACTTACTATCGCTGGCTCAAATTTTATTTTTGGACATATAAATGAAAATTATCACGAGTTTTTAAATAAGAAAAAAAAATTAAGAGTTATTTTCAGAGGAATAAATATCGATTATTTTAATCAAAAAAATATTTCAATTTTAAAGCAAGAAAAATTAAAAAAGGAATGGAATCTTGATCAAAATAAATTCACAATCTTAATGCCTGGCCGACTGACTGCCTGGAAAGGACAAGAAAAATTTATTGAAGCATTAAACATTTTATTAGAGGATTATAATATAACGAATTTTCAAGCTATTTTACTTGGCTCAGATCAAGGTAGAAAAGTTTACTCTAAAAAACTTTTAAGTTTAGTAGAAAGATATAGTTTAACAAAAAAAATAAAATTTATAGATCACTGTAGAGAGATGCCTTTAGCTTACTCTCTAGCTGATGTAGTGGTATCAGCTTCAGTAGAGCCAGAGGCTTTTGGTAGAGTTGCGGTTGAGTCACAATCTATGGGTAAACCAATTATAGCTAGTAATATAGGAGGTTCAAAAGAAACAGTTTTAAATAAAAAAAGTGGATTTTTATATAAACATGATGATCCTAGAGAGCTTGCGAAAATTCTAAATACTGTTATTCAATTAAATCAAGAAGAGTTGAAATTAATTGGAAACGAAGGTAGAAAAAACGTAACAAAAAAATTTGATGTAGAAGTAATGTGTGATTCTAATTTAAGAGAATATAAAAAATTATTAAAAATTTAATGCCACAAATACAACTGTTAGATGGGAAAAAAATTTCTTTTACCAAATCAATTACTGGTACTGAATTAATTAGCAAGATAAGTAAATCACTCGAAAAATCCGCTCTCATTATGGATGTTAACGGAGAGTTGAAAGATTTAAGTCATAAAATTACTACGGACTCTAAAGTAAGAATAATAACATCAAAAGACAAAGAGGGTTTAGAGGTTATAAGACATGACGCAGCTCACATAATGGCAATGTCAGTTCAAGAACTTTACCCTGGCACTCAAGTCACAATCGGTCCGGTAATAGAAAATGGTTTTTACTATGACTTTGCAAGAAAAGAGCCGTTCACAAGTGAAGATTTAAAAAAAATTGAAAAAAAAATGTCCGAGATTGTAGATAGAGATGTAAAAACAAAAAGAGAAGTTTGGGATAGAAAAAAGGCTATTTCACATTTTAAAAAGATAGGTGAAAAATACAAAGCAGAAATAATAGAGAGTATACCAGAAAGTGAGGAGTTGTCAGTATACCATCACGGCGATACATGGCATGATTTATGTCGAGGTCCTCACTTGCCCTCATCAAGAAAAATCGGAAAGGCTTTTAAGCTAACAAAAGTTTCAGGGGCGTATTGGAGAGGTGACTCTAATAATGAGATGCTTCAAAGAATTTATGGAACTTGTTGGAGCACAAAAAAAGAATTAGAGGATTATCTTCATCGTTTAGAAGAGGCTGAAAAAAGAGATCATAGAAAACTGGGAAAAGAAATGGATTTATTCCATTTTAGAGAGGAAAGCCCAGGCTCAGTTTTTTGGCACGAGAAGGGCTGGCTATTATTTCAAAGGTTAGTTGAGTATATGAGAATGAAACAAAGGTTAGCTGGGTACAAAGAAGTAAATACTCCAGAGCTTTTAGATAAATCTTTGTGGGAAAAATCTGGACATTGGGATAAATTTGGTGAACATATGTTCACTTCCGAAACACCTGATGAAAAAACATTTGCTGTTAAACCAATGAATTGTCCTGGATGTGTTCAAATTTTTAATCAAGGTTTAAAAAGTTATAGAGATTTACCCTTGAAACTTTCAGAGTTTGGTAAAGTTCACAGATATGAACCCTCCGGTGCATTACATGGGTTATTAAGAGTTAGAGCTTTTACTCAAGATGATGCGCACATCTTTTGTACAGAGGATCAAATTACAGACGAGTCATTGTCAGTTACAAAGTTAATATTAGAAATATATAAAGATTTAGGTTTTAAAAATGTAATTTTAAAATACTCAGATAGACCAGAGCAAAGGGTAGGAGACGATAAAATCTGGGATAAATCCGAGGCTGCACTCTTAACTGCAATAAAAAAATCTAATTTAGAATATACAATTAATAAAGGAGAAGGAGCTTTTTATGGTCCAAAAATCGAGTTTGTTCTTAGAGACGCAATCGGTAGAGACTGGCAGTGTGGAACTTTACAAGTAGATTTAAATTTACCTGAAAGATTAGGTGCATCTTACGTGTCCAAAGATGGATCTAAAAAAGTTCCAGTTATGCTTCATAGAGCTTTATTTGGATCTTTAGAGAGATTTATTGGAATTTTAATTGAAAATTATGCTGGTAAGTTGCCTTTTTGGTTATCTCCAGCACAAGCAGTAGTGTGTCCAATCGCTGAAGAGAACAATAATTACGTTAAAAAATTATTTGAAGATCTGTTTAAAGAAGGTATAAAATGTGAAATGGATTTAAGAAATGAAAAAATAAATTATAAAGTGAGAGAACATTCACTTTCAAAAATTCCATATATAATAGTTTGTGGAAAAAAAGAAGTTGCAGATAATACAGTTACTGTAAGAAAACTTGGCTCAGATAAACAAGAAATTATGAAAAGAGAAGACCTAATAAAAAATATGTTAGATTTAAATAAGTTGCCTTTAAATTAAGTGTCAAACTCTAAACCAAATTATTTTCAAAGAAGGACTAAGCCTCAAGGGCCTAGAGCAAATGAACGCATAAGAGCGTTAGATGTTCAAGTCATCGGAAGTGAAGGTGGAAATTTAGGTGTGATGCCTTTAAATAAAGCCATCGAACTCGCTAAACGAGAAGATTTAGACTTAATTGAAATATCTCCTAATGCAAATCCACCGGTTTGTAAAATTATGGATATAGGTAAGTATAAATATGATTTACAAAAAAAAGCTAACCAGGCAAAAAAAAAACAAAAGATAGTATCATTAAAAGAAATTAAACTGAGGCCAGGGACAGAAACGCATGACTATAATTTTAAAATAAAAAATGCAAAAAAATTTATCAGCAAAGGAGACAAAGTAAAATTTACAGTTAAGTTCAAAGGTAGAGAAATGCAACATACCGAACTAGGAAAAGAATTGATGAATAAGATTATCGATGAAACAAAAGATATAGCAAAAGTTGAAAGCCATCCAAAATTTGAAGGCAAACAAATGGTTATGATAATTCAACCCATTTAAATCAATAATATTAGCGACTTGCTAAGATTAAATATTGTCTATATAAGTCCGGAATATTTATGCCAAAATTAAAAACAAAAAGCTCTGCAAAAAAAAGATTTAGATTCACCGCTTCAGGGAAAATCAAGATGCCACAAGCCGGTAAGCGTCATGGTATGATTAAAAGAACGAATTCACAAATTAGAAAACAGAGAGGCACTACGATAATGACTAAACAAGACTCAAGAATAGTAAAGTCGTATATGCCGTATAACTTAAGAGGGTAGCATGGCAAGAACAAAAAGAGGTGTTGTAAGTAGAGCAAAACATAAAAAGGTTTTTAAAGCAGTAAAAGGGCAATACGGAAGAAGAAAAAATACAATAAGAATTGCTCGTCAAGCTATGGAAAAAGCAATGCAATATGCCTACAGAGATAGAAAAGCAAAAAAAAGAGAATTTAGATCATTATGGATTCAAAGAATAAATGCTGGAGTGAGAGCTGAAGGTTTGACATATGCTAAATTTATTAATGGTTTAGCTAAATCCAAAATTAAATTAGATAGAAAAGTTTTAGCAGAGTTAGCTTACAGCAATCCAGAAGTCTTTAAATCAGTAGTAAAAAAGGTTCAATCCTCCCTTGGATAAAAGGGTCTTTGATTTAACACAAACTTTAATATAAAAAATCAATTACCTGATGAGTGATTTGGATAAAATAAATTCTATTTTTAACGCAAAGATTGACTCTGTTAAAACTAAGGAAGATTTACAGAATATCAAAACTGAGTTTTTTGGAAAAAATGGTGAGATCACAAAACAATTTAAAACTTTAGGCTCTTTAGATCCAGAAAATAGAAAAGAGTTTGCCTCAAATTTAAATAAAATTAAAGACGATTTTACACATCAGCTAGAGCAAAAAAATATTGAAATCGAAACCAATGAAATAAATGAAAAACTTAAAAATGAAAAGGTTGATGTTACGCTTCCAATAAGACCAAGTCGTCAGGGTAAAATCCATCCAGTCTCACAGGTTATAGATGAAATATCTTCTATCTTTTCAGAAATAGGATTTTCAGTTGCCGAAGGTCCTGATGTTGAGTCAGAATATAATAATTTTACAGCTTTAAATACACCCGAAGAACATCCAGCAAGAGACATGCACGATACTTTTTATTTAGAGGAAAATAAAAAATTACTTTTAAGAACACACACATCTCCAGTTCAGATTAGAACAATGATATCAGGCAAACCACCTTTTAAAATAATAGTGCCTGGAAGAACTTACAGATGTGACAGTGATCAAACTCACGCTCCAATGTTTCACCAACTTGAAGGTCTTCACATAGACAAAGGTATCACAATGGGACATCTTAAAGGTTGCCTAGATTATTTTATAAAAGAATTTTTTGAAGTGAAGAATGTAAAAATGAGATTTAGACCAAGTCATTTTCCTTTTACGGAACCATCGGCAGAAGTTGATATTGGATACAAAATTGAAAAAGGAAAAATTGTTATTGGGGAAGGGGATAAATGGTTAGAAGTTTTAGGATGCGGGATGGTTCATCCTAATGTGTTAAAAAATGTAAAAATCAACACTAAAACATATCAAGGATTTGCTTTTGGAATAGGCATCGACCGTTTAGCAATGTTGAAATATGGAATCAATGATCTAAGAGCTTTCTTCGAGGCAGATTATAGATGGCTAAGTCATTTTGGATTTGACCCTTTAGATGTTCCAACAAATTACAGGGGACTAAGTAAATGATCATCACAATTCCTTGGCTCAAAGAACATCTTAAAACGTCAGCTAAAGAAAATGAGATTATTGACCGGCTTATAAATATCGGGCTTGAAGTAGAAGGCGTAAAAGAAAACTCTGGAGATTTGGGTAAGTTTAAAATTGCTAAAGTTTTAAAAACTGAAAAACATCCAAATGCTGATAAATTAAAAGTTTGTGATGTTACTATCGGTGGGAAAGAGATTTTAAAAGTTGTCTGTGGGGCTCCAAATGCTAGAGAGGGTTTGATTACAATCTACGCACCTCCTGGAGCTGTAATACCAAAAACTAATTTTGAATTAAAGGTAGCTAAAATAAGAGGTGTGGAGTCGAGAGGAATGCTTTGCTCCGAAAGTGAACTAAATTTATCCAATGAAAGTGACGGAATTATTGAACTTAAAAATAAAGAGAAAGAAATAGGAAAAAGCTATTTTAAAAGTAGTTCGCAAAAAGTTATTGATATTGCCATAACCCCCAATCGGGCTGATTGTTTAGGAGTTAGAGGTATTGCAAGAGATCTTTCCTCAACAGGAGTTGGAAAATTAATTCAAATAAAAAGAAAAAAATTTAAACAAAATATTAAACACCAGATAAAAACATCGATTACAAAAGAAAAAAACCAAGGGTGTGATATCTTTGGAAGCTGTTACATTAAAAACATCACTAATAAAGAAAGTCCTGAATGGCTTAAGAATAAATTAATCGCATTAGGTTTAAAACCTATCTCAGCTGTGGTGGATATTACAAACTATGTAATGTTTGACCTAAATAGACCGTTACATGCATATGATGCAGATAAAATCAATAAAGAAATTATTGTTAGAAACGCTAAAGAAGGTGAGACGTTCGAGGCGTTAGACAATAAAAAATATAAATTAAAAAAAGATATGTGTGTAATCTCTGATAAATCTGGCATTCTTGGATTAGGCGGAATTATCGGAGGAACAACTACCTCTACCGAATTAGATACAAGAAATATACTTTTAGAAGCTGCGTATTTCAGTCCATCTTCAATAAGAAAAACAGCTAGAGCACTTAATATAAACACTGATGCAAAATTTAGATTTGAAAGAGGAGTAGATCCTGATTCAATCAAAGAGGGGTTAGAACTTGCGACTGAACTTATTTTAAAAATTTGTGGAGGAGAAGCTAGTAAGTTCCAAATTACTGGAAAGACCGATAAAAAAAATAAGGTGATTAACTTTCAAATTGAAAAATTTGAAAAACTCATTGGTATTTCAATCACAGCTAATGAAACAAATAAAATTTTATCTTCTTTGGGTTTTAAGTGTAAAAAAAGTTCAAAAGCTATAAAAGTAGAAGTACCAAGCTGGAGGCCAGATATTAGTTTGGACGAAGATTTAATTGAGGAACTAATTCGGATCAAGGGGTTTAATAATATAAAATTAATTGAACCTATTAAAAATAGGACTCAAGAAACTTTAAATTTTAAACAAAAACTTTTTCATTTGTCACAGAGATCTTTAGCATCAAAAGGCTATATGGAAATAGTAACTTGGTCATTTACAGACTCAAAAATTGATAAACAGTTCTCTAAAAGTGAAAAAGAAATTTCAATATTTAATCCAATTTCGACTGATCTTGATGTTTTGAGACGTTCAATTTTTTCTAACTTGGCTATTTATCTTAAAAAAAATCAAGATAGGGGATATGAAGATTTATCTTTATTTGAAATTGGTCCTACATTTTTTGGAAAAAATCCAGGAGAGCAACAAATTATAGTTGGAGGTTTAAAATCTGGAAAAATAAATAGAAAAAGTTGGTTAGATAAAGAGAGAGATGTAGATATTTTTGATATTAAAGGTGATGTTATGAGAACTTTGATTGAACTAGGAATTGAAGAAAAAAATCTTTTTGTAAGCGATAATACTAAATATAGCTATCACCCTGGAAGATCAGGATCTATTACACTTAAATCAGAAAAAGGACCTCATTTGGCTTATTTTGGTGAGATCCATCCAGCAATTATTAAAAACTTGGATTTTAAAGAAAAAAATATTTTCGGTTTTGAAATTTTCTTGAAAAATATTCCTGAACCAAATAAAAAATTTAGACTAAGCAAAAAAAGCTTTCAGGCTTCAGATTATCAAAAATCAGAAAGAGACTTTGCTTTTGTCATAGATAAAATATTTAAAATAGGATCATTAGAGAAAATTATAAGAGAGGTGGATGAAAATTTGATACAAAATGTATCTACCTTTGATGTTTATGAGGGAGAAAATATTCCAAAAGATAAAAAGTCAGTCGCAATTAATGTTACTTTACAGGCTATCGATAAAACTTTATCAGAGAAAGATTTAGATGAAATCAGTAAAAAAATTATCGATACTGTAGGTAAAAAAACTGGCGCTACGATTAGGTCCTAAATGTCAGATATAAACAGAATTCGTAACTTCTCTATAATTGCGCATATTGACCATGGTAAATCAACTATTGCAGATAGGATTATTCATAAGTGTGGAGGGTTAACTGAACGTGAGATGAAACAACAAGTTCTAGACTCTATGGATATAGAGAGAGAACGCGGTATCACAATTAAAGCGCAAACAGTCAAACTAAATTATAAAGCAAAAGATGGTCAAGATTACGTATTAAATATTATAGACACACCAGGACATGTGGATTTTGGCTATGAGGTTAGTCGCTCTTTGTCTGCTTGTGAAGGCTCACTTTTAATTGTAGATAGCACCCAAGGTGTAGAAGCACAAACACTAGCTAATGTCTATCAAGCGTTAGAAATAAATCATGAAGTAATTCCTATCTTAAATAAGATTGACTTGCCTGCATCTGACATTGAAAAAACAAAAAAAGAAATAGAGGATGTTGTTGGAATTGAGACAACAAATGCAATTTCTTGCTCAGGTAAAACAGGTGAAGGTATAGATGACATTTTAGAAGCAATAATAAGCAAATTACCTGCTCCAAAAGGTTTACCGGATGAAAAATTAAAATGTTTATTAGTTGATAGTTGGTACGATAGCTATTTAGGTGTTGTTATTCTTGTAAGGGTTATTAATGGTAAATTAAAAAAGAGTATGAAAATTAAATTAATGTCCAATAATCAAGAATATGTAATCGAAAAAGTTGGTGTTTTTACACCTAAAGCAAATGATATCCCAGAGCTAAACTCAGGTGAAATAGGATTTATTATTACAGGAATAAAATCTTTATCAGAAACAAAAGTAGGAGACACAATATGTGATGCTTCCAACCCAATAAGTGAACCTTTATCTGGCTTTAAACCAAGTAAACCAGTGGTATTTTGTGGTTTGTTTCCGGTAGATAGTTCTGAGTATCAGAAATTAAAAGATGGACTAGCTAAGTTGAAATTAAATGACGCTAGTTTTTCATACGAACCAGAGTCTTCTAGTGCGCTTGGTTTAGGTTTCAGATGCGGATTTTTAGGATTGTTACATCTTGAAATAATCACAGAGAGATTAGAAAGAGAATTTGATGTCAATCTAATTACTACGACTCCCGGCGTAATTTACAAAGTTCATAATACCAAAGGTGAAGTCCTTGATTTACAAAATCCCTCAAATATGCCTGACCCCTCTCAAATAGAAAAAATTGAAGAACCTTGGATCAAGTCTACCGTGATAACACCTGATGAATACTTAGGATCAATAATAAAAATTTGCCAAGATAAAAGAGGAATACAGACTAATCTCTCCTATTCGGGTAATAGAGCAGTTTTATCTTATGACCTACCTCTTAATGAAGTTGTCTTTGATTTTAATGATCGGCTGAAGTCGGTTTCGAGCGGGTACGCTAGTTTCGATTATGAAATATCTGGTTATAGAGAAGGAGATCTTGTGAAATTAGGAATACTAGTAAATTCTGAACCTGTAGACGCATTAGCGATGATCATTCACAAAGATTTTGCTCAAAAAACTGGAAGACAAGTTTGTGAAAAATTAAAGGACTTGATTCCAAGGCACAACTTCATGATTCCAGTTCAAGCAGCGATTGGTGGAAAAATCGTAGCTAGAGAGTCCATAAAAGGTTTTAAAAAAGATGTATTAACAAAAATTCATGGAGGTGGTGCAACCGATCGAAAAAGGAAACTTTTAGAGAAACAAAAAAAAGGAAAAGCAAGGTCAAAACAATTCGGTAAAGTTGAAATACCTCAAGAGGCATTTATTGGAGTTTTAAAAATTAATAAAGAAACCTAATGAAAAAAAAATTATTTATTTTTTCAAATGAAAGCATTTTTACTCAAGAGGAAAAGTATTTTTGTGATAATATAGACCTAAAATCAAGTCCAGAGGGATTAAATAAAAAGTTTGAAGTAAATCTCCTTGGAAGAAAATCCTCTAAGAAAAGAGTTCACGAAATAAAATTAAAAAAAATTAAAATTTTCTCTAATATATTTACTTATTTGTCAGAAGTAATTAAATCAACAAAAATTGAAAACGCAAAGTATTTAATAATTTCAATTTCTCCATATACTTTTTTAATTTGTTTATTTTTAAGATTATTTGGAAAAACTCCAATTGTTTATTTAAGAAGTGATGGATATGGTGAGTATAATGCTATTCTAGGTAGCTTAGGTAAATTGATTTACCATTTGATGTTTAGCCTTACCTCACTGATTTCAAATTTAATAAGTTGTAGAAATTACATATTAAAAGGTAAAAAAGGCAAAGTAATTTATCCATCTCAACTAGATTCTGTCTGGTTTAAAAAACCTAAAATCCAGGAAGTTAGGAACTTTCAGCTATTATATGTTGGAAGAATAAAAGTTGAAAAAGGAATTTTTTCTTTAGCAAGTTTAATTAAAAATAAGAGAGATATTTCATTAACTATTGTCGGAGCAGAAAAAAATACATCATATAAGATTAATCAAAGCAATATCTCTATTCAGCTAACGCAAAGCAATAAGGCAAGACTAATAAAATATTACGATGATCATAATATATTTATATTACCTTCATTTACTGAAGGACACCCAATGGTTTTACTTGAAGCTTTAGCTAGAAGAAGACCAGTAATTGTTTTCGATGATATCGAACATGTTATAGGTGACAAAAAAGGTATATTTGTAGCTAAAAGAAATTTTCTAAACTTTTTTGGAGTACTAAATCACATCAAGAAAAATTATAAAAAAATTCAAAAAAATATGATGAAAAACAAACTTCCAACAAACAAAGAATTCATTGAAGAATTTGTGAAAGCTATTGAAGACTATAAATAGGAGAGGTGGCCGAGTGGTTGAAGGCGCACGCTTGGAAAGCGTGTAAACGGGAAACCGTTTCGAGGGTTCGAATCCCTCTCTCTCCGCCATTTTATATCCACACTCAACTAACAAGAGTCTTAAATTTTAGGTCCGAATCATTTAAATTAGGTTTAAGGGCAGTGGAGGGAGACTGAAGCTGCCTTTGCTTTTTATAGCCTTTTTATTCCTATCACTTTTAATTTAGCAGTTTTTTCAATTCTCTTAATAGTTTGGTTAATATCCATAACAACTGTCTTTTTCATGGGGCCATAGGCATGGATAAGTTTTTTATTTGATATAGCTAGAGCTACGTGACCTTTCCAATAAATAATATCGTTTTTCCTTATCTTTTTTAGTTTAATATTTTTTTTAAAAAACTTTACCTGATCTTTTGCATCTCTAGGACAAAATTTATTATTAAAATTTAAAAAAATCTGTATTAAAGCTGAACAATCAATTCCTTTGAAGGATTTTCCGCCCCATTTGTACCTAATATTTTTAAAAATAGATATTTTTCTAAATGGATTTTTTTCTTTGTAGGCAATAGGTTTTACATCGTTTTTGCTAATCCATCCTTTTGAAAATCGAAAGTATTTTTTCTTATTTTCTACAACTTTTATTTTTGAACCAAACGATAGCTCTTTAATTTTTTTACTTTTATTATGTTGACTAAAAACGTTTGACCTGAGTACATGTACTTTATGCGTTGGTTTTAAAAATTTAGAGAATTTTTGATTTTTGATGTAACCATTATAACGGTCTTCTTTGATTTTAATCTTAAGCCAATTTCTACTTCTTTTAGATATTGAAAAACTATCTCCAAATATCATTTGTGTCACGATTTCAGATTTAATTGAGGGTTTTTTATAAAGATTTGTAACACTAAAAATATTTGTAAAATATTTAGTCATTTAATTTTAGTTTATCTTTAATCATGAAAAGAAATATTAAAGACGGGATAACCATTACTGCTGTAATAATAAAGAATATACCCCAATCACCATTTAACCAATCGACCAAGGCTCCTGATGATGCAGCAAGTGTAGTTCTACCAGCTGTACCGATCGAGGCCAGAAGTGCGTATTGTGTTGCAGTATAAGTTCTATCTACAAGCATTGAGATAAAAGCAACAAATGCTACTGTTGCAAAAGCTGCAGCCATGTCATCGAATATAACTGCAATTGCAAATAACAATTCAGACTTTCCTGACCAAGCTAGTAAGGAGAATAATAGATTTGTAGAAGCCATCAATATTCCAGATACAAACATGGCTTTAATTACACCAGAGCGAATCGCAAATAATCCACCAAGTAACGTGAATATAACAGTTGTAATCCAGCCAAGACCTTTAGAATAAAGAGCGATATCGGATTTTGTAAATCCTATTTCTTTATAAAATATAACAGACATCCTTCCTAAGAAAGCTTCACCGATTTTGAATAAAAACACAAATCCTAAAATTGCTATTGCTATATTAAAGCCATTTTTTTTAAAAAAACTTATTACTGGCCCAATTACAGTTCCTGCCAGCCAAGCAGTTATTTTTGTTAGGATATTTGAAGAGCCAAATTTTTCCTCAATCATTTTATCTGTTTGTCTCTGGGATTCAGCTCTATCAATTGGTTGTGGTTCGTTTACAAACATAAGACCAATATTGCAACTGATTATAATCACTCCTAAGATTAAAAAAGTTATTTGCCAATAGTTTTCAAAACCTGCTTGTTGGAAAAACTCTGCAGCATTAAGAGCAACAACTCCACCCAACTTATAACCGGTCCACCAACCTACAACTGCCATCGCAGCACCTGCTTGCATCGATTTACCTTCATGCTCACCTATTTGCTCAATTCTTAAAGCATCAACGGTAATATCCTGAGTTGCAGATGCGATTGCAATCACTAGACCTATACTAATAACTAATGCTAAGTTTGCTGTAGGATTTATTAAACTCCAACTTACTAAACAGACTAATATTAAAGTTTGCATGGATATGATCCATCCGCGCCTATGACCAACTTTTTCGGTTAACCAAGGAATTCTAATTCTATCTATAATTGGAGCCCAGAGATAATTGAAAGCATATACAGCGAAAATCAAACCTGCCCAACCTATAGTACTCCTACTTAAACCATCCTCTTTCAACCAGAGACTTAAACTACTTCCTATGATCACCCATGGAAAACCGCTTATAGCTCCAAGCAATAATATTTTGATCATTCTTTGATCAAAATAAACTTTAAAAGTTTCTGAGAAAGACTGTCTTTTATAAATTTTCATAATTTAATTTCTCCAAAAAGAAGGAAAGAATAAAACTAGCACTGCAAATAGCTCTAATCTACCTAAAAGCATCCCCACTGATAAAATCCATTTTGAAAGATCTGGTATATCTTTATAGTTTCCGTTAGGACCAATTACATTTCCTAGTCCTGGTCCAACATTTGAAATAGAGCTTGCTGCACCTGAAATAGAGGTGATAAAATCTAACCCACTTATTGATAGCAGCATAGCAATTATTAAAAAAATAAATAAAAATGTAAAAATAAAGATTATTACAGAATTTATAAAATTATCTGATATTTTTTGATTATTATATTTCGTTATGATCACACTATTTGGAGACAAAAGCTTCTTTATTTGATTTTTTAAAAAAATTAATAACATTTGCAGTCTAAAAATTTTGATACCGCAAGCAGTGGAGCCTGCGCAACCTCCAATAAACATTAAAAGAAGAAAAAAAACTAGTGAAAATTTTCCCCACAATCCAAAGTCATCTGTCACATATCCAGTTCCAGATAAAATAGATATTACATTAAAAGAAGAAATTCTTATTTTATCTAATAAGCCTTTTTCATAATTGATGAATAATAAATAAACAAACATAATAGTAATTGAGATAATCAATAAGTAAATTAAACCTTTAATTTGAACATCTTGAAAAAAAACTTTTCTATTTCCTCGAACAAATTTTAAATAGGAAATAAATGGAATACTTCCTAATATTATAAAAACACTGGCTACTATTTCGATATTGGAATTTTTAAAAAATCCAATCGAGTCATTATGAGTTGAAAAACCACCAGTCGCTATAGTCGTCATAGCATGACTCACACTATCAAATATAGTCATACCAAAAATCCAATAAAAGAAACCACAAAAAAAAGTTAAAATAATGTAAGTAGAAATAATGATAGCAGCTACTTCAATAGTTCGAGGTAAAATTTTTTCAGTGCTATCTGGACCTTCCATTTTGAATAATTGCATTCCCCCAACTTTTAATAAGGGGAGTATTGTAATAGCCATCACAACTATTCCTATTCCACCGAGCCACTGCATTATAGCTCTCCATAATAATATACTTTTTGGACTACCATCTAAATCAGAAATAATAGTGGCTCCTGTAGTTGTTATTCCTGACATACTTTCAAAAAATGCCTCGCTAAAACTGAACTCTTGTGTTGAAAGTAAAAATGGCAAGCTTCCAAACACAGCGACCATAATCCACGCCAAAGAAGAAAATAAAAATGTTTGTCTTAAATTAAGTTTAAATTCCTTTTCAAGATTAGCCAAAATGAACAAAACACCAATAAAAATTGTAACGAATGATGCTGAAATAAAGCTGTGACTGCCTTCATTCAAAATTACTTGAATCATGTAAGGAGCCAACATTGAGGCACCTAAAACTATTAATAATATACCTATTAAAAAAAATACTGTTTTGTTTGTAGCCATTAAAATTGAGATTATTTAAATAGTTCTAAAATTCAACTTAATATCATGTAATTATATCTGTATTTTGCGTATAAAATTTTATAAACCATAATAATGCTTGATAATGACATAATTCAGTCTACCTCATCTTGGCCATTTGTAGAAGTGAGAAAGCTTTTGAAGGATAGAAAAGATTTAATAAAAAAAAAGAATAGAATTACTTTTCAAACAGGATATGGCCCAAGTGGGTTACCTCATATTGGTACTTTTGGTGAAGTTGCACGTACTTCAATGATGATAAATGCTTTAAATTTTATTAAAAAAATTGATCATGAGTTAATAACATTTTCTGATGATATGGATGGACTAAGAAAGGTTCCCGACAATATTCCAAATGATGAAGTATTAAAAAAAAATTTAGGTAAACCACTTACATCTATTCCTGATCCTTTTAAAAAATTTAACAGTTTTGGTGAACATAACAATGAAATGCTTAAACAATTTCTTCAAAAATTTGATTTTAAATTCAATTTTAAAAGCTCAACCGAAAACTATAAAAAAGGATTTTTTAATAATTCTTTATTAAGAGTTTTAGAAAAGTATGAGGAAATAATGAATATAATTTTGCCAACCTTAAGAGAAGAAAGAAGAAAAACTTATTGCCCGTTTTTACCTATTTGTCCTAAAACGGGTGTTGTACTTGAAATTCCGTTATTAAATATGGATCAAAAGTCAGGAAATGTAATTTTTGACAATAATGGTGAAAAACTAGAGACAAATATTTTGAACGGCAATTGTAAACTACAATGGAAAGTAGATTGGGCGATGCGATGGTTTACTTTTGATGTTGATTTTGAAATGTACGGAAAAGATTTAACTGAAAGTGCAATATTATCTAATAAGATTTGTAGAACTTTAGGAAAAAATCCTCCAAATGGATTTGCTTATGAATTGTTTCTTGATGAGAAAGGAGAAAAAATTTCAAAATCTAAAGGAAATGGAATTTCCATCGAACAATGGTTAAGATATGCCTCACCAGAAAGTTTGGCTTTATACATGTATCCAAATCCGAAAAGAGCTAAAAAACTCTATTCAGAAGTAGTTCCGAAAACCGTTGATGAGTATTTATCTCTTATTGAAAAATACCCAACTCAAGATATAAAAGATCAAATACAAAATCCAGTATGGCATGTTCATAATGGAAAACCTCCAAAAGAAAAAATTGTAATGCCTTTCTCAATGCTGTTAAATATAGTTGGATCTAGTAATGCAGATAATAAAGATGTTCTCTGGAAATTTATAAATAGATTTCACAAAGAGATTAAACCAGAAGATCATCAGATTCTAGATAGACTTACAGAATACGCAATAAATTATTTTAAAGATAAAGTAGAGCCCAAAAAAAAATTTAAAAAACCTAATTCAAAAGAAAAAAATGCTTTAGAAAATCTAATTAAAAAATTGAAAAAAATTGATCAATCACTTAGCCCAGAAGAAATTCAAACCTACGTTTATACTGTGGGAAAAGAAAATGGATACGAAAAAAATTTAA
The DNA here is from genome assembly GCA_902556855.1 of uncultured Pelagibacteraceae bacterium. GTDB lineage: Bacteria > Pseudomonadota > Alphaproteobacteria > Pelagibacterales > Pelagibacteraceae > Pelagilacustribacter. Next base: position 218,168 of record CACDXJ010000001.1, read on the forward strand.
GAGATTGGTTCAAGCTTATCTATGAAGTTGTTTTTGGTGTAGAAAATGGACCGAGAATGGGTTTTTTTATAAGTTTTTTTGGACTTAAAGAAACAATTCAATTAATAACTGATAAAATAAAATAATGTTTTCAATTTTTAAACCTTTCATTTTTTCACTTGATCCTGAAACTGCTCATGACTTAGCAATTAATTCTTTAAAACTTAATATTTTGCCAAAAAATATTTTTCAAGTAGACAACGAAGAATTACTAGAAACTGATTTATTTAATGAGAGATTGCCCAATCCGATTGGTTTAGCTGCTGGCTTTGATAAAAGCGCTGAAGTTTACAATTCTTTATTTAAACTTGGTTATGGTTTTGTAGAAGTAGGCACTGTCACACCAAAAAGACAACTTGGTAATCCGAAGCCTAGAATTTTTAGACTAGAAAAAGATCAAGCTCTTATAAATCGACTTGGTTTTAATAACCATGGCTCTGAAATAATTTCCAAAAGAATATCAGAAAATTTACCCAGTGGTTTTTTGGGAATTAATATCGGTCCAAATAAAGATACTAAAAAAAAAGAAGAGGACTATTACTTATGTCTCTCTAGACTTGCTTCTTTCGCTGGTTATTTGACAATTAATATATCTTCACCCAACACAGAGGGATTAAGAGACTTTCACGATCAAAATGAACTCGAAAAACTTTTGATAGGAATAAACAAAATTAGAAAAGAAAAAAATATTTTTAAACCTATCGCTCTTAAACTTTCTCCAGATATAAATAATTCTGAAATTAGCAGAATAATAGAATTAACTATTAAATATCGAATTGATGGAATTGTTGTATCTAATACGACTGATAGTAATCGTGAAAATTTGTCGGATTATCAAAAAAATCAAAAAGGAGGATTGTCAGGAAGACCTTTGAAAAATTTGTCTACAGACCTCATCAAAAAATTTTACAAAGAAACAAAAGGAAAGATCCAAATTATTGGCGTAGGAGGTGTAGACTCGGGGTACTCAGCTTTCGAAAAAATATCTGCGGGAGCTAATGCGGTTCAACTTTATACCGGTATGGTTTATAAGGGCCCTGGAGTAGTTAAGGAGATGAAAAAAGAGTTAATTTCAATTATAAAAAAAGAAAATCTTAAAAATATTAGAGAAGCAATCGGAATTAATGCTTGACCACTCTGATCTCTGCACTTATATAGCTTTAGGAAAATTTTATGTCTAAAAGATGCGAACTAACAGGAATATCACCTCTTAAAGGTCATAACGTCAGTCATGCGAAAAATAAAACTAAAAGGAGATTTTTACCGAATTTAAAAAAAGTTACTTTTAGAAGCGATATACTTAAAAAAGATATTAAATTAAACGTAGCAAATGCAGCCTTGAGAACGGTAGACTTTAAGGGAGGCCTAGATAAATTTTTAATATCTGCAAAAAATTCAAAATTATCAAAAAAAGTTAAAAAGATTAAAGCATCAATTTCTGCTAAGTCATAAAATGAATTTATATTACAAACTGTCAATTCTGATGGCTACGGTTGTAGTTCTCTCAAACTATCTTGTACAATTTCCAGTTCAACATTTTGGACTTAACGAAATTTTAACTTTTGGAGCCTTTAGCTACCCTGTAACTTTTTTAATCACAGATTTAGCAAATCGTGCCTATGGAAAATTTGTTGCAAGAAAAATAGTTTATATAGGTTTCATTTTAGGAATATTGCTAACACTTTTTGTTTCTACAAATTTTGCTGATATTATTTCTATAAGAATTGCGATTGGTTCTGGAGTTGCTTTTTTTGTTGCTCAAAACTTGGATGTTCAGGTGTTTGATAGACTAAGAAAAAAAAGATGGTATATTGCTCCTCTTACTTCGTCTACTTTGGGATCAATAACAGATACTTTTTTATTTTTTTCTATAGCTTTCTACTCTACTGGTATTCCATGGGTTACACTAGCTTTTGGAGATCTAGTTGTTAAATTATTAATTACATTAATAATGTTAATACCATTCAGGCTTTTGATAGATAAGATAAAAGATTATTCGGAAAGCTCAGTCCCTGGAACTAAACTTTAATGAAAAGTTTTTTTATTTTTTTCTGCAAATAAGTCAGTTAATTGATTTATCATTACATCACCTAAATCTTGCACATCAGTGATTTTGACTGCTTTATTATAATATCGAGTTACGTCATGGCCAATTCCGATAGCTAAGAGTTCAATATTAGATTTTTGTTCTATCCATTTAACTGTTTTTTTAAGGTTAGTTTCTAAATAGTCACTCGTGTTGGTAGAAAGTGTGGAGTCGTCTACTGGAGCCCCATCTGAAATCACCATAAGTATTTTTCTATCTTCTTTTCTTTTATTCATTTTATTAAAAGCCCACTTTAAAGCCTCACCATCGATATTTTCTTTAAGTAATCCCTCCTTAAGCATTAAACCCATATTATTTTTTGCTTGCCTCCATTGAGTATCAGCAGATTTATAAATAATGTGTCTTAAGTCATTGAGCCTACCCGGTAATTTAGGTTTATTATTTTTCATCCATTTTTCTCTAGATGATCCGCCCTTCCAATGCTTAGTGGTAAATCCAAGTATTTCTACTTTTACCGAACATCTTTCTAAAGTTCTCGAGAGAATATCAGCACAAATTGCAGCAACTGAAATAGGTTTTCCTCTCATTGATCCAGAATTATCAATTAGGATTGTTACCAATGTATCTTTAAATTCAATATCTTTTTCTTTTTTAAATGAAAGTGAATTGAATGGATCCATGATAATTCTTGGAAGTTTTGAGGTATCAAGCAAACCTTCCTCTAAATCGAAATTCCAAGATCTACTTTGTTTAGCCAAAAGTTTTCTTTGTAATTTATTAGCTAATTTGGAAATGAAGTTTTTAAGTTGGAGTAATTGCTGATCCAAAGTTTTTCTAAGTCTCGCTAGCTCTTCCGCATTTTCAAGTTCTTCAGCTTTAATTATTTCATCATATTCTTCCGTATAAGTTTTATATTTTAAATCTCCAAAATTTGTATTCCCACTCTTTTTAAGTTCTGGCCTTGAACTATCCTCTATTTCAAGTTCCTCTTCTGCTTCATCTGCTTCCTTTGCCTCATTCTCTAAGTCAGGAACACCACTATCAATTGACATTTCCTCAGGTTTTTCCTCTTTTTCTTTTGATTTTTGCTCCTGATCTTGAGGATTTGATTGTCTATCTTTATCATTATTTTCTTCTTCTCTTTTTTCCTCCTCATCAATACTTTCATCTAAACTCATATCGGTAATAAGTTGGGAAATTAAAGAATTAAATTCTTCTTGATTTAATATTAAGTCTTTCAACTCAGATATTTTATCTTTAAATTGATTATTAAGGTCCTTTTTATATGATTTTAACTTTTTATCAATTTGACTTTCATTTTTAAAATCTAAGAATTTAACTCTTAAATAATTTTCAAAAGACTCGATTATTTTATCTTCACTGCTTTTAAGATCTAAACCAGAAATTCTCTTCTGGTAATATTTTTCAATATTATTTTTTACACCTTTAAAATAGCTCGTTCCAATTCTTTCACATCTTACTTTTTCAGAAATCTCATAAAGCTTTTTTGATATATTTCCACTTGGCTCATATTTTTTTAATGTTTTCTGATTTGAGAATCTTAATCTTAAAGATTTTGAATCAGCTGCTGCTCTTATCTCCTCATGATTAAATCTGTTATTTATATGACTAAGATCAGGGAGTTTAATTAAATTTTGATTAGATTTTGAAATTTGATTACCAAAAGAAACCTCAACTTTATCTAAGTTTGATAATGATCTAACAGTAGAACTTATCGCTGTTTTAAAATCTTCTATTTTATCTTTTTTAGAATCCACGCTATATTGAAATATTTATTGAAGACTCGGGTAAATCTTCACCAAAGCATCTTTGATAATATTCAGAAATTATTTTTTTTTCTAAGTCATCGCATTTGTTTAAAAAAGTAATTCTAAAAGCATATCCTTTATCTTTAAAAATATCTGTATTTTCTGCCCAATGTAAAACTGTTCTAGGACTCATAACAGTAGAAATATCGCCATTAACAAATCCTTTTCTAGTCAAATCCGCAACTTTAATCATATTTGAAATTATTTCTTTCCCATCCTTATTATTAAAATTTTTATTTTTTGACAAAATAATCTCTAATTCTTTTTCAAATGGCAGGTAATTAAGTGTCGAAACTATATGCCATCTATCCATTTGCCCCTGATTTATTTGTTGAGTTCCGTGATATAAACCTGTTGTGTCGCCCAAGCCCACAGTATTAGTCGTTGCAAATATTCTAAAAAAATCGTGTTGATTCAAAACCTTATTTTTATCTAATAAAGTAAAATTTCCTTCACTTTCTAAAATTCTTTGAATTACAAACATTACATCTGGTCGACCAGCGTCATACTCATCGAAAACAAGAGCAACTGGATTTTGAATAGACCATGGAAGCACGCCCTCTTTAAACTCAGTGATTTGTTTGTTATCTTTTAAAACAATAGCGTCCTTACCAATTAAATCAATTCTACTTATGTGGCTGTCTAAGTTCACCCTAACACAAGGCCAATTAAGTCTAGCTGCAACTTGCTCTATGTGGGTTGATTTACCAGTCCCGTGATAACCCTGAATCAGGACTCTCTTATTAAAAGAAAATCCAGCTAATATTGCTAAAGTTGTATCTTTGTCAAATTTATAGTCTGGATCAATTTTAGGGACATATTCATTTTTTTTTGAAAACGCTCCTATTTTCATATCACTATCAAAACCAAAAGTCTGTTTGACTGAAAGTTTAATATCTGTTTTTTGTAAAAACTGATTTGTGTTCATTTTTTTCCTAGTGTCTTTTTAAGCTGACTATAAGCCAGAGTAATTTTTTTTAACTTTTCTTCAAATTTTTTATTGCCATGGTTTTTATCAGGATGATATTTTTTTACAAGTTCTTTAAATTTTATATGTATTTGTTCCCATTTTACATCATCATTAAGATCCATTACTTGTAAAGCATCTCTATCTGTTTGAGAGACCTTTGTCTTTTTAAAATCTTTGAAATTTGAGCTTTTAAATATATTTAACTTATCATCTAGAGCGTTATTCCATAAAATATTAAAAAAATTATCAGAAGAACCAAATTTTTTCGTTGATTTATGCCATGTTAAATCTGATTTAATAAAAAATTCTATTTCTTGATCATTCATGTTTTCAAAATAATTCCAATTTTTATTAAAAATTTTTATATGCTCTAAACAAAGCAATCTATATTTTCTACTATTATCTTTTTCAACGGGAGCTTTAAAAGACCCAGTCTCTTTACAGTTTTCCCAGTCACAAATAATTTTCATAAATTTAATCTATATAGTAAAATTAGATTGATGAAAAATTATTTAAAAGACATAGAAAGTAAATTGAAAAAAAATATTCAAATTGATGAAATTAAAATTGTTGATAATTCTCATAAACATAAAGGACATCGATTCTTTTCACCTGATAAACTACATATTCATTTAAAAATTAAATCTTCTTTTCTTAACTCTATTAAAAGATTAGACGCACAAAAATTAATAATGAAAGTTTTAAAAGAAGATCTTGAAAGTAAAATTCATGCTTTAGAAATTAGCCTTGAGAAATAGCAAGGGCTAATTTTTTAATTTCGTTTAATGAAATTTTTTGAGTATTTGGCAATGTTGTTTTTCCTATTGTTTTTAAAAGGATAAAATTTATTTTTTCATCGTCATTTTTTTTGTCGTGCTTAAGATAAGATAATAAGCTATTTAGTTCTCTTATTTTAGAAAATTTTTTGTATGTATATCTAAGATTGTTATCATTATAAATTTTTTCAATTTCAAGAAGAGTTTTTTTTCTACATAATTTCTTAATTACAGAAATTCTTGTTTCTAGCATCATTCCTGATAAGACCGCCTCACCGTGGCTCATCTTTGAACTATAATTATTTTTCACCTCAATTGCATGCGCAAAAGTATGTCCAAAATTTAAAATCATTCTTAAGCCCTTTTCATTTTCATCCTTGTTAACAAAAAATGATTTTATAAGTATACTTTTTTTGATTGCGTAAATTAATGATTTTGTATTTTTTCTTAGGATTTTATTTGTATTCTTTTTGAGCCAATTGAAAAAATTTTTATCTTTAATTATTGCATGTTTTAAAATTTCAGCATAACCGCAAATCATTTCTTTTGTATTTAGAGAATTTATAAATAATATATCGGTGACAACTAATTTTGGCTGATAAAATGTTCCAACCAAATTTTTTCCAAATCTTGAGTTAATTCCAGTTTTACCACCAAAAGCTGAGTCCACTTGAGCTAGAAGAGTAGTTGGAATATTAATAAAATTTATTCCTCTTTTAAAAATACTTGCTGCAAAACCAGTTACATCTCCCGTGATACCACCTCCAACGGCAATAACTAAGTCAGATCTGTTAAAATTATTTGATAATAACTTCTCTAATAAAAAATTTACTGTTTTCATGGACTTATTTTTTTCATTGGAATTTAATTTTAATTCTAAAAGATTGTATTTTTTAAATTTTTTTTTTAATGAAATTAAGAATTTTTTTGGTACATTTCTATCTATTACTAAAGCTATTTTTTTTGTTTTTGGACAAATACGCCTAATTTTTTTAGGCAAAAGGTTTAAGGTATTTTTACCAATAATTATGGAATAATTGTTTTTAAGTTTTTTAAATTTAATCTGCTGTACTTTCATATAGACTTAAAATTTTATTTACTATTTTATCAATAGTTAAAGAATTACAATTAATCTTAAAATGAGCTTCACTATAGGATCTCTTCCTCATTAAGTAAATTTTTTTCATAGTTTCTTTTATATTTTTATTGATTAATAAGGGTCTTTTTTTTGATCTCGCGACTCTTGAGGCCAATAAATTAATATCAACATCAAGCCAAAAACTTAAAGTATTCAGTTTAATCTCATTACGAATTTTAGGATTTATAAAAGAGCCTCCACCAAGAGAAATGACTGATTTGTCTCTTTTAATTTCAGTTAAGGTGATCTTATTTTCGATTTTTCTAAAATAGATTTCTCCATGTACTTTAAAAATATTGCTTATGGTACTTTGCTCTTTTTGTTCTATTTTTTTATCAATATCTATGAATTTATAATCAAGCTTACCAGCTAATTTTTTACCTATTGTAGTTTTTCCTACACCCATCATACCTGTTAAAATAAGGTTTTTTTTCAATTTGCTAATCATTTTGAATTTGATTTTTCATAAATATGTCTTATTTATTAAGTTTAAATTAATTCATAAAGTATGCAACTTAAATACAATAGAAAGCAAAGTATTGGATCAACACTAATTAAAACAATTATAAAATTGTTTTTTGTTTTTTTGCTAATAATTATTGGTATCTTTTTGATAGAAAAAGTTGACTTTCCTAGCCCTGAAAAAAAATACGATATCGATATTACAAATGAAATTAAAAAGCTTTAAAAATCTATTTTGCTTATTAATATTCTCATTATTTATTACAACATTAAATAGTGAGGAGAAAATAGATATTTGGAAAAATAATGAAAATAAAGAAACTTCTAACGTAGACAAACCAAAACCTGATCAAAAATTAAATCAAAATAAATTTGAAAACCCTAATAAAATAAATCAAAAACAAACTATAAAAATTGAAGATAATCCACTCAGTTCTTCAAATGAAGTAAAAATATTTGGAGTTTACGACCCTGAAGATTTTAATTTTGATTTAAACATGTGGACGTCTACAAGTGCTGAAGATGTTAGATCTAGTATCAAAAGATTAAAAAGAATAGAATTATCTGAAACTTCTAAAGACATACTTGAAAAAATCTTATTATCTTTTTCATATCCACCAGATGGTATGACTGATGAAGAATTTGTATATCTAAAAATAAACTGGTTAATCGAAAATGATCGAATAAATACTATTGAAGATTTTTTAAAACAAAATCAGGAATTTAAAGGTAAAGATAAAGTTGTACAATATTTGGTAGACAAAAACATTTCTCAAGCAGATATTAAAAAAGGTTGCGAACGAATTAAATTTATAGACAGTACTATTAAAGACTCTTATTTAGAAAAATTCAAAATATATTGCCTTGTTTTTAACAATAAAAATTCTCAAGCACAATTATTATTAGACTTGTTAAGAGAACAGAATCAGTCTGATAAGTTTTTTGACGATAAAATTAATTATTTACTAGGTATCACAACGAAAACATCTGAAAAGATTAATGAAAAAAATCTCCTTAATTTTTATTTATCAAGTATAACAATAAAAGATTTTAATTATCAGCCTACAAAAAAAACAAAAAAAGAAATTTGGAAATACCTAAATTCAGCTAATCTCATAAAATTAGAAGATATAAATGATAAAGAGAAAATAAAAGAATTAGAGTTAGCAGCAAATTCGGGTCAAGTTGATGAAAAAACTATATTTGGAATTTATAAACAAGTTGAATATAACTTAAATACCTTGATAAATGCTAAAAATATTTATCAAACACTTAAGGGAAGTGACGGCAGAGCATTAATTTATCAAAAATATTTATTATCTGAAGACTTAGAGAATAAACTTGAATATCTATTCATTTTAGATGAGTTATTTAAAAAAGACAAGATTGATAAATTATACTCCAATTTTTTAAGTGAAAAATTAAAAGAAATAGGATTAGAGAATATTCCTGACAACTACAAAGAAATAGCACAAAGAAAAATAATAACAAATGAGGAAATATCTCTCGGTAAAATCAGATATAATGATAGAATATTACATCAATCAAAATTGGTTAAATTTTACGTAGAAAATGACGGAAACAAAAAAATTCAAAAAGATATTGATAAAATTATCAAAAAAATTAATAAAAACAAAAAATATTTTTTTTCAGCAAAAGATTTAGCATTAGTTGAGTCATTAAAAAAAGATGGTTTTAAAATTCCTACCAGTTTTGATTACTCTGAGTTAGCAAAAAAATACGAAGTACCAAAAAATTTATTTCAATTAATAGAAAAAAATCAAAACGCCTTTTTAGCCCTAAAAATTGTTGAAATTATTGGAGAAGACGAACCTAGCCAATTAGATCCAGAGACAATTTATTTTGTTGTAAATCTTTTAAATGAGATGGACTTAATTGAAATGCGAAACAAAGTGCTAATTTCAGCTTTACCTTTAAGAGTTTAATTCTATTATAGTTTTTAATGTCAAAGAAAAAAATAGTAATTGAACCTGATCCAATTTTAAGAAAAAAAAGTCAATCGTTTGAAAAAGTTGATAAGGAAGTCCAAAGACTTATGGATGATATGCTTGAAACAATGTATTCCGCACCAGGAATTGGATTAGCCGCTGTTCAGGTTGGAATTTTAAAAAGAGCTATCGTTATAGATATTTCTAAAGAAGATGAAGAAAAAAAACCTATATTTTTAATAAATCCTGAAATTATTTATAAGTCAGAAAAAACTTCAGTTTACGAAGAGGGCTGTTTATCTTTACCTGGGCATTTTGCTGAAATTGAAAGACCAACTGAATGTCATATTAGGTATATTGATTACTTTGGAAAGACAAAGGAATTGAAAGCTGATGGACTATTATCTACTTGTCTACAACATGAGGTGGATCATTTGAATGGAGTTTTGTTTGTAGATTATCTTTCTAAATTAAAAAAAGATATGATCATAAAAAAATTAGTCAAACAAAAAAAAGAACTCGATAAAATCGTACTGTAAACCTGATGGCTCTTAAATTAATTTTTATGGGAACGCCAGAATTTTCTGTCCCAATTCTTAAATCACTTTATGAGTCTAAACATGATATTTTAAAAGTTTATACACAACCACCGAAAAAACAAAATAGAGGTCAAAAAATTAATTTAACTGCAGTTCATCAGTTTTGTATAAATCATAATTTACCAGTAAGATATCCTGAGAGAATTGACTCCGAAGAAGAATATCAAGAAATTAAAAAATTAAAACCAGATGTAGCTGTAGTAGTAGCATATGGAAAAATTATTCCCCAAAAAATTTTAAGTATTGATAATATTAAATTTTTAAATATCCATGCATCTTTGCTGCCAAAATGGAGAGGAGCAGCTCCTATTCAAAGAGCAATAATTAATTTAGACAATGAAACTGGTATATCAATTATGAAAATTGTTCCAAAACTAGATTGTGGTCCTGTGATGATGCAATCAAAAATTAAAATTTTTCAAAATACAAATTATAAAGAGTTAAGCGATAAACTTTCGTCTCTTGGTGCCTCTATGATATTAAAATCATTAGATATAGTTGAGAAAAAATCTGAAATATTTATAGAACAAAATGAAACAGAAGCTTGCTATGCAAAAAAAATAAGTAAAAGTGAGACAAAAGTTAATTGGAATGATGATGCAAAAAAAGTAATCGGCAAAATAAATGCATTTAGCCCTACACCCGGATCTTGGTTTGAATATAAAAAAAGTAGATTGAAAATAATAGAAGCTATTGAAGTAAAAGGAAGGGGATCACCAGGCCAGATAATTAACAAAAATTTTACAGTTGCTTGTGCACATAATGCAATAAAAATTTTAAAGTTACAAAAAGAAGGAAAAAAAATAATGTCAATCGAAGATTACCTCAAAGGAAATCAACTAATTCTCGACTTTAACTTATCGTGATATGTATAATTATTTGATGAAAATAGAATATGACGGTACTAAGTACGTAGGATGGCAAATTCAAAAAAATGGCTCTTCAATACAAGAGAAAATTGAAAAAGCCTTAAAAAAAACACTTCGTTCGAAAACTAAAATAATCGGAGCAGGTAGAACTGACAAAGGTGTTCACGCATACGGCCAATATGCAAATTTTAAAACTCAAAATTTAATTAACGAGAGTCAAGTATTTTTAAACTCTATGAATTTTTTTTTGAAAAAAGAGTCAATATCTATCACAGCCCTTACAAAAAAATTTATAAATTTCCACTCAAGATTTAGTGCTAAAGAAAGAATCTATAAATATATTATAACTAATAGAATTGGGTCTCTTTCTTTGGATAGAGATAGAACTTGGCATATAAAAAAAAAAATTGATATCAAACTTTTAAAAAAAGGAGCGAAGATTTTGACTGGAACACACGATTTTTCTACTTTCAGATCCTCATCTTGTACTGCAAAATCTCCAATTAAAAAAATAAAATTTATCAAAGTAACTAAATCAAAAGATAGAATAATTTTAACTTTTAATTCTAAATCATTTTTACAAAATCAAGTTCGCTCAATGGTTGGTTGTCTTAAGAGTTTATCGACTAAAGAGTGGGATTTTCAAAAATTTAAGAAAGTTTTTAAATCTAAAAATAGAAGACATTGTGCAGCGCCTGCTCCAGCACATGGACTATACTTATATAATGTGATTTATTAAATGTTAAATAATTAAAAAAAAAAATTAATGAAAGCTTTAATAACAGGAATTTCTGGTCAAGACGGTTCGTATTTAGCGGAGTTGTTATTAGAAAAAGGCTACGAAGTTCACGGCATTATTAGAAGAGTAGCCTTAGAGGACGAAACTCATAGACTTTGGAGATTAAGAAATATTAAAAAAAATATCATTCTTCATAGCGGATCTCTTGAAAGCTTCCCCAGTCTTGCCAAGATTATAAATAAAGTTCAACCAAATGAAATTTATCATTTAGCAGCACAAAGTTACGTGGCTAACTCATTTGAAGATGAGTTTTCAACTTTAAATACAAATATTAATGGAACCCATTACGTCTTAGCATCACTTAAAGAATTTGCACCAAATTCGAAATTTTATTTTGCAGGTTCCTCAGAGATGTTTGGCAAAACAGTTGAAACACCCCAAAATGAAAAAACAAAATTTTATCCTAGGTCTGCTTACGGCATTTCAAAAGTGACAGGATTTGAACTTACAAGAAATTACAGGGAAGCCTACAATATTTTTGCTTGCACTGGTATTTTATTTAACCACGAGTCTCCAAGAAGAGGTTTTGAATTTGTTACAAGAAAAATTTCATTAGCCGCTGCAAAAATAAAAAATAATTTACAGAAAGAATTAAGATTAGGAAATATTAAAGCTAAAAGAGATTGGGGACATGCAAAAGATTATGTAAAAGCTATGTGGCTAATGCTACAGCAAGGAAAAGCAAGTGATTTTGTTATTGGATCAGGCGAACAACATTCAGTGGAAGACTTTTTAAGCGAAGCTTTTAAATATGTTGGATTAAACTTTAAGGATTATTTAACAGTTGATAAAAAATTTTTTAGACCCGCAGAAGTAGAAACATTATTGGCAGATCCAAATTTTGCTAAAAAAAGATTAAACTGGAAACCTAAAACTTCGTTCACTAATTTAGTACATGAAATGGTAGAGTCCGACCTTAAAAATATAAAAGATAAGAATATTATTTAAAAACTTTATTAAAAGTTTTTAATACATTGGTCCACTTAAATAATTCTACAATTTTCAGACTTTTAGACGAAATATTATTACTATAGTTTTTATTATTTTTTAATTTAAGAATTAAATCAATAAATTCATCTTTGTTATTATAATAATCCAATTTAATTGACTTTATTTTATCGAAATTTAAAAAAACTTTTTTACTACAGATTGATGGTATACCATAGGACATGTAAGTTAATAACTTAGTTTGAACACCAGTTGAAATGTCTAAATTGGCAAGTCCGCAAATTACATTAGATAAATAAGGGTCTAGTTTTTTAACTTTACCAAAAATTTTTACATTTCTTTTATTCATAAAAAAAACTTTATCTAAAAGGTAAATTTCACCGAATATGTGAAATTCTATCTCTGGATATTGCTCTCTTATCTTAGGAAATATATTTTTAATAAAATCAATACAAGCTCTTCTATTTGGAGCATATTTAATATTACCTACAAATATAATTTTATAGTTTTTAATATCGAATTTATATTTCTTTCTAATACTATCTATTCCGAAGTTTATTTGAAATAATTTGTTAGGAGATATTTTTTTTAAATATGCAATTTCTTTTTTTGAAAATAGAAGTGTTTTATTTGCTTTTAATAAACAAAATCTTTCATATTTTTTTATTAAAAAACTCTCAAAGAAATAAACAATTTTTAGTGGATGAAAGAAAAAAAGCTCTTGATAGGTTTGATAATAATTCTTGGAATATAAATCGCCCATATCCAAAATTATTTTTCTATTAATTTTATCGGAAAAATACTGAAAAGATCTTATAGATTGAAAAAAAATTATGTCAAATTTGTCAAAATTCTTATGGATATATTTCTCCATTTCCCTTGAATAGAAAAAACTAAAATGTAAAGGTTTTAATTGTAGAAAAAATTTTATTAAATATATTAAATTCAAAAAAAAATTTTGTTTTTCAAAATTTTTATGAAAAAGCTTACCTTTTGATTTTGTTTTATTATTTTTACCTAAACTGACAACACATATTTTATTTCTTTTAGATAAAAAATTTATATATTTATTTGCTCTTATTACGTCACCTGAAAATCTTCCTGAAAATGGATCCCTTACGGTAATAAATAAAATTTTTTTCATTTTCTAGATTTTTTTATTCTCCATCTTGATCCTTCGCGAACAATGTAACCTACACACTTTTTTGCCCGGCACTTACAAGGAAATTGTTTATAATCTTCATCGTAACTAAAACCGTAGTCATATGAAAGTTCCTCATTTTTTTTTATATCTTTTAATGCATAAACCCAAATTTTAAGTCCTGTTCCAGTTACTTCGCAATTGGGGTCGCAAGAATGGTTAATTAATCTTGCAGTATTAAATTTAAAATCTCCATCAAGATCATACTTTTTATTTAAATTAAAAAGGTAAATCGCTTTTCCATTATCAAATTTTGGATCTTTTTCTGACTTTTTTCTGGTTATTACCTTTCCTTTATACTCAATAATTTTTGTACCTTTTTTAATATTACAACTCGCATACAAACCATTTTTATCTATTCTTGATTTTTTTATTTTATAAATTTTCACTTAAAATACTCAACTAAAATACTATTATATATTTTTGTAAGTTTCTTTAAGTCAGCTAGAGATACACATTCATCAACTCTATGCATTGTTTTATTTACTAAACCAAATTCAAGACAGGGAGATATTTTTTTAATAAATCTTGCATCAGATGTACCTCCAGTCGTAGAAAAAATTGGATTTATTTTAGTGATTTTTTTAATAATTTTTTTTGCCATGAATAAAGTTTTCCCTGGTTTTGTTAAGAAAGCTTCACCATTTGCAATGTAATCAATTTTATATCTACATTTACTTTTGTTAGTAATTTTTTTTACAACTAAATTAATTTTTTTCTTTAATGAGGTAGAAGTGTGTAAATTATTATACCTTATATTGAATTGAGCTCTCGCTCTTGCAGGTATTACGTTATGTGCCTTATTGTCTACATTTATTGATGTAAATTCTAAATTCGAAGGTTGAAAATTTTTATTTCCTTTATCTAGTTTTTTTTCTCGAAGTTTTTTACATATAGTTACAAGTGTATTTATTGGATTATTCGAAAGATGTGGGTAGGCGATATGCCCTTGAGTGCCAGTAATTTCGATTTTTCCTGATAAACTTCCCCTTCTTCCAATTTTAATCATTTCCCCAAGTTTATTTGGATTAGTTGGTTCTCCCACTATACAAAAATCAATTTTTTCTTTTTTTCTTTTAAGGTAATCTACTACTTTCTTTGTACCATTTATTGCAAAGCCTTCTTCATCACCAGTAATTAAAAAACTTATTGAACCATTCAAGCTATGTTTTTTATGCAAAAACTGGCTTACAGCTGCTACAAAACAAGCGATTGAGCTTTTCATGTCATTGGAACCTCTTCCAATCAAGTAATTTTTTTTAACTAAAGGTTTAAAGGGATTTGCTGTCCAGTCTTTTAGATTTCCAGGCGGTACCACGTCAGTATGCCCTGCGTAGCAAAGGTTTGGTCTTTTTTTACCTATTCGTGCATAAAGATTTTTTATTGGCTTACTTCCCTTACCTTTGAATTCTAGTATTTTACAATCAAAACCTAATTTTTTAAGTTTCTTACTTAAAAAACGTATAGCACCTGCGTCTTTTGGGGTAACACTTGGAAATCTAATTAACTCTTTGGATAATTGTAATTCGTTAATTATAGCCATTAGTCTCTTAGCAACTCATTAATAGAAGTTTTACTTCTAGTTTTTTCATCAACTTTTTTTACTATAACCGCACAATACAATGAAGGCCCATTCGGATTCAATTTATTTGGCAAGCTTCCAGGTACTACAACCGAATATGCAGGAACTTTACCGTAATGAATTTCACCAGAGCTTCTATCTACAATTTTTGTAGATGCACCAATATAAACTCCCATAGATAGTACTGCACCTTCCTCAACTAAAACACCTTCAGCGATTTCAGATCGAGCGCCAATAAAGCAATTATCTTCAATAATTACTGGTCCAGCTTGTAGTGGCTCTAAGACACCTCCTATGCCTGCACCACCTGATATATGACAATTTTTTCCTACCTGAGCACAAGAGCCAACCGATGCCCAAGTATCAATCATTGTACCCTCATCAACATAAGCTCCAAGGTTTACAAAGCTAGGCATTAAAACAACATTTTTAGCGATGTAAGCTCCTTTTCTGACAACTCCATTAGGAACATGACGATATCCGGCTTTCTTCCAATCCTTTTCTTTCCAATCAACCGTTTTTCCAGGGACTTTATCATACCAAGTAGTGTAAGGACCTTTCATCATCTTCATATTATTTATTCTAAAGCTTAATAAAATAGCTTTTTTTATCCATTGGTTTACAATCCAATTGCCATTTTGTTTGTTTGCTACTCTAATTTTTCCACTATCCACTAAATTAATAGTTTCATTTACAGCTTTTATTAATTTTTTATCTGATTTTGGACCTACTTTTTCTTTTTTTTCAAAACTTTCGTTTATAATTTTTTCTAGCTTATCGTAACTCATTAATCTCCTTTAAAAATTTTGCCAAATTGTCAGTCTTATAATTGATAAATTCTGAGTCAGAATATTTAGCTGCCCAAGGTTCATCATTTTTAATCCAAACAGTTTTCATTCCTAATTCGTATGCTGGTTTTAAATTTCTTGCAATATCTTCAAAGAATATACAATATTGTGGCTCAATTTTGTAATTTTCTACTAATTTTTTATATGGTTCTTTTGAGGGCTTTGGAATAAACTCGCAATCTCGTATATCAAAAATTCCATCAAAAAGCTTATCTATTCCAATTCGTTTCGTAACATTCAGGGCATGCGCTCTGGACCCATTTGTAAAAATTATTTTTTTTCCCTCTAATTTTTTAATTTCTTCCTCCAAATCTTTATCTTTATTTAAAAAACTTAAATCTACATCGTGAACAAACTCTAAAAATTCATCAGCATCTATTTTATGGTGTTTTATCATTCCGTTTAATGTTGTATTATATTCTTGAAAATAGTTCTTTTGAATTTTTCTAGCTTCTTCAATGCCGACACTAAGTTTTTCGGAAATAAATTTTGACATTTTTTTATCTACCTGATCAAAAACTTTGGTAGCACCATCATAAAGTGTATTGTCTAAGTCAAATAACCAAAATTTTATATCTTTTAAATCTTTCATTCTCTAATTAACGTTCCAGATCCCTTATCTGAAAAAATTTCATGTAAAATTGAATGGGGTTTCCTTCCATCTAGAATTACAACACCTCTTACTCCATTTTGCACTGCATCAACACAATTTTCTATTTTTGGAATCATACCTCCTTGAACAACTTTCCATTTAATGAGATTTTCAAGATCGAAAGGTTTAATTTCTGATATTAATTTTTTCTTATCGTCATATACACCCTCTACATTCGTCATTAATATTAGTCTTCTAGACTTAAGTTTTTTTGCAATGGCACTAGCAGCAGTGTCACCATTAATGTTATATGTTTGTTTATTCTTTCCTAAACCTAAAGGTGCTATGATTGGAATTTTATTTTCATTTAGTGCGTTTTGAATTAAACTATCATTTATTTTATTTGGTATTCCAACAAATCCAAGTTCCTCTCTTTCAGGCTCAACTTCTATAATGTTCTTAGTCTTTGTATGAAACATTGATGCTTGAGAACCTAATTTCTTGAGAGAATTAGCTATGTCTTTGTTAAAATCAATTAAAACTTCTTCGACAGTATCAATTATATTTTTATCAGTAACCCTTAAGCCATTGATAAATTTCGATACAATCTTTTTCTTATCTAACTCTCTTTTAATTCTCGGACCACCACCATGAACCACAATTACAGATAAGCCCAACCTATTGAGAACATTTATATCAGATATGAAATTATTAAAGACATTTCTGTCTATTAAAACATTACCACCATATTTAATTACAATTTTTTCATTTTCATATTTTTTAATGTATTTTTGAACAATATTAATGTCTGGAGCTTCATCAGGCCAAAATTCTTTTATCTCGTCTAGAGAAATATTTTTTGACATCTAATTTGTTTTCACAGTCGTTTTTTTAACAATTACATACTGTTGAGCAATTGTAAGAATATTATTAATCGTCCAGTAAACAACTAATCCAGAAGGGAAAGAAGCAAGTATGATAGTTAAAAATAATGGAAAGAAAGCAAATATTTTCGCTTGTATAGGATCAGCAGGAGCGGGGTTTAATTTTTGTTGAACCCACATAGAAGCTCCCATTAATATTGGCCAAATGCCTATAATCATAAACCCTGGGGGATCCCATGGAATTAAACCAAATAAATTGAATAAAGAAGTTGGGTCTTGTGCCGATAAGTCTTTTATCCAACCAAAAAATGGCTGATGCCTCATTTCTAAAGAGATAAAAAGCATTTTATAAATTGCAAAAAAGAATGGAATTTGAATTAAAACCGGCAAGCAACCTGATGCAGGATTTATTTTTTCTTTTCTGTATAAAGCCATCATCTCTTGTTGTAATTTAACTTTATCATCTTTGTGTAGCTCTTTAAGTCTCATCATCTCCGGTTGAACTGCTTTCATTTTTGCCATTGACCTGAAAGAGAAGTTTGCTAGTGGGAAGAAAATAAGTCTAATGGCAATAGTTAATAAAACAATAGCTGTTCCAAAATTTCCTGAGATTTTGAATAAATAATCTATTACGAAAAATAAAGGTTTTGTGAAAAAGTAGAACCATCCCCAGTCTATAACTAAATCAAATTTATTTATATTTTGGTCTGCTGCATATCCATCAATTGTCTCAACCTCTTTAGCGGCAATAAATAATCTGAGTTTATTTACTCCACTTGATGATTTACCAATATTCACCGGTTCATTAATAATATAATTTGCTTTAAATCCATTTTCGTACAGGAATGTTGATTTAAAATTTTTACCTGACTCAGGTACAAAAGCAGTCATCCAATATTTATCTGTTATACCAAGCCAGCCTTCACTTGAATCTCTTACTATTTTTTTTTCTTCTACATCATCATAGTCGTCTTCTTTTAATTCATCATCAAATACACCGATAAACCCCTCATGTTGAATATAAAAATTTTGAATATCATCGGGGATTTTATTCCTTGTCATCTGTGCATAGGGATATAGATCAATAGATGAATTTGAATTATTCGTTACTTGCTGTGATATTTTGAATAAGTATTTGTCATCTAACTCAATTCTTTTTTCAAAAGTGACACCCTGTTTATTATTCCATTGCAAAATTACTGGAGATTTATCACTTAGTATATTATTGCCTTTTACTTTCCATTCAGAGTCTTTTGTTGGGACCTTAATCTTATTTCCAATGCTCGTCCAACCAGTCTCTATGTAAAAACCGTTTTCAGTATCAGATGGGTTTAAAAAAATGATATTTCTTCCGTCTTCAACTTTTTGTTTATGTTTTTTAAAAGATATATCGTCAATTAAAGCTCCCTTTAAATTAATAGAACCCACTACACTATTATTTTCAATTTTAATTCTTTTACTCAAACTGATAGACTCTTCTCTGGTAATTTTTTTTATTATCTGTGGCTGATTAATCGTTGGTGCAATAGAGCTTTGCCCATTCTTTTGCTCTACCTTTTGATTTGTTTGTTGTTCAGAAGTTTTTTTAGGAGTTTCAAAAAATGCACCCCAGAAAAGCAAAACAGACATTGAAAGAGCAATTGCAACAAAAACATTTCTATCCATTGTTGTTCTCCTTTTTATCTTTAGGAATTGGCACAAAATCTAAACCATGACTGCCGCCAAGTTTCTTAAATGGATGACATTTTAAAATTCTTTTTACTCCTAACTTAATACCTATTATTAAACCTTGAGTTTTAAGTGCTTCAATAAAATACTCAGAACAAGTTGGTAAAAATCTACATCTACTACCTAAGATTGGAGAAATAAAATATTGATAAATTTTGATTATGAAAATAAGAATATTTGTCATTTTATTTTTTTAATTTACTAAAACTTTTCTCCATTAACTGTAAAAGGACATTTTGTTTTAGAGCATAAGCATTAAACTTACCAAAAACTATATAAGTGTAATCCTTATTAATTGCACCTCTTTTTTTTAATAATTTTTGAACAATTGCTTTTAATTTTCTTCTAATTTTGTTTCTTTTGACTGAATTTCCAATTTTTTTTTTCATAACAAAACTTATTAATAAATTATTTTTATGTTTTGGCTTCAAAAAATTCTTTGCTGCAAAAATAGAATAATATTCTGTATGAAATTTTTTTTCCTTTAAAGCTTTTCTAAATTGGTTGCTTTTTTTTAAACTTTCAAGCTTTACCATTAATTCTTAGGTAGAAAGTATTTTTCTACCTTTAGCTCTTCTACGAGCGATAAGTTGTCTACCAGCTTTTGTAGCCATTCTTGCTCTAAAACCATGTCTTCTTTTTCTTACTAAATTGCTAGGCTGATATGTTCTTTTCATAAATATTTAAAGGTATATATTTTAATTGTTGTCTATTGTACAGGTAAATTATGAATAAAAATTTAAAAACATTTTTGGGTATTTCATACTTAATTATACTTATAGCATTCTTATATTTTGTTTTTACAAGCATTGAAATAAGTAAATTAAATGATTTTTTATATTATAAAGAACTTCAGAAAGATTTAAGCAATTTTATTAGTATGAGTATAATTACAAACTTAATTTACTTTTTTATTTTTGCAGTACTTTGGGTTGCCCTTCTAGGTTTTGGCGCACCTCTATTAATAATTTCCGGAATATTATTTGGTCAATGGATTGGAACTTTAATTTCTGTAATTTCAATTTCAGTCGGAGCATTGATTTTGTATTCAATAGGAAATTTCTTTTTTAGGGACTTTGTTAAAAAGATTTTACAACAAAAATTCCATAAATATATTTTTTTATTTAAAAAAAATGAATTTTACTATTTTTTTATATATAGATTTATTGGTGGTCTAGGAGTTCCATTTGGACTACAAAACTTAATACCAATTTTATTTGGTATGGGTAAGATGAATTATTTTCTCTCAAGTTTTTTTGGATTTATACCTGGTTTTTTTATTTTTAACACTATAGGTGCTGGAATTAATTCTTATGTAAAGCAATCAGAGAATTTTAACATTCTTGATTTCATCTTAACCCCAGCGATCTATTCGCCAATTCTTATGTTTGCTTGTCTTATGATTATTTCTTTAATAATAAAAAAAAAATTTTTTGATGATAAAAATTGATGAAAATGTTTTGTCTAATGATTTAAGTCCGTATCTTAAACAACATAAAGATAATCCAGTTAATTGGCAAATTTGGTCTAAAGAAATTTTAGAGTTTTCGAAACAAAATAAAAAACCTATTTTACTTAGTATTGGATATGCAAGTTGTCATTGGTGTCACGTCATGGCTCATGAAAGTTTTGAAGATATCGAAACAGCAAATTTAATGAATGATCTTTTCATAAATATAAAAGTTGATAGGGAAGAGAGGCCTGACTTAGATTTTATTTTTCAAAGTTCTTTCCAATTATTTAATCAATCGGGAGGAGGTTGGCCTCTAACAATGTTCTTAGATGAAAATGGTGTTCCATTTATGGGAGGAACTTATTTTCCAAGAGAGTCAAAACAAGGATTACCTTCCTTTAAAGAAGTTCTTCAGAAAGTAGCTGATGCATACAAAGCTCAAAGAGAAAATATAATTAAGCAAAAAGAATTAATTATTAAAAATTTAGATTTAAAAAAAAATTCTGTATTACATCAGGATTTAGAGTCAATTTTAGATATATCCTTGTCTCATTTGGACTCGTCCAAAGGTGGATATAAAGGAGCTCCTAAATTTCCAACATTTAATTTATATGAAACACTTATATATTTTTATAATAAATCAAAAAATAAAAAATACTTAGAACCAGTTGAAATATTGATAAAGCAACTTTGTTCGAAAGGTATTTACGATCATGTAGAAGGAGGGTTAGCTCGATACACGGTTGATGAAAATTGGGTAGTTCCTCACTTTGAGAAGATGCTCTATGATAATGCACAATTTATCATTTTATTATCAAATTATTGTAAAATTAATCCAGATAATTATTTTATAAGTAAACTAGAACAAACAATTGAGTTTTTAAAAAAAAATTTTTTAAATCGAGACGGGTTTTTTGGTTCTGCCTACGATGCAGATAGTGACGGAGAAGAAGGTAAATATTATGTATATAATTTTGATGAAATAAAAGATATAAATGATATTGAAAAATTTTTCGAAGTTCAGCCTGGCGGTAATTGGGAAAATAAAATAATTTTAGTTGAAAAAGAAAAACCAAATAGCGAAATTTTAAAAAAACTTTTAAATATTAGATTAAAAAAAAATAAACCATTTTTTGACGACAAAACCCAATTAGATTTAAATTGTTTAATGATATCTGCATTAGTTGCAGCAAGTGAAATCTTACCAAATAAAGAATACTTGAAATTAGCAGAGGAATTTTTAATCAAAATAGAAAAAAAATATATAAATGATAAAGTGTATCATAGCTTTTCCAAGGATTTTGTTTTTATTGAAGATTACGCATTTTTAATAAATGCTCTTAATGACCTTTCAGAAAAAACAATGAATTTTAAATACAAGGATTTGGCGAAAAAATTATCTAAAGAAGCAATAAGTAAATTTTATATTGAAGATAAAAATATTTTTCAAAAAAATCCTAAAAATACCAATGATGTTTTTTTCAAACCAATTGATATTGGTGATAACACAATTCCTAATGGCAACGCTATTATGCTTATCAATTTAACAAAATTAGGCATGATGGATGAAGCTAATAAATTATCTAATAGTTTAAATGGATATTTAAATATTTATAAAAATTATATGTTAACATCTTTAAGAGCTATTGATTTTTTTCAAAATGTCAAAGCGGGAAAAAATTGCAATGAAAAGGGTTGTGTAGCAGATGGCTAGAAAAATTAATTGGATAGCTTGGTTGCTTTTAGTGATTTTGTGGAATTATGGATTTCCACAAGCGTCACCTTTTCAAGATGTTTTAGTTGCCGTAATTCTGTCGATTTTGTTTATAATTATTCAGATTGTTCAATCAAGGCACTTGAAAAAAAGTACTTCAAGAAGTAAATTTGAGCAATAATATTATGAAGGAGCGCTCAGTATGGGAATTCATTATGATTACAAATCTACACGTGGTGATAAAGCTATGAAAAAAGAGGCTAAAAGAAAAGCACGTATAGAACAAAGGCGAGCAAAAAGATCGAGCGCAAATCCAAAAGGGTCTAACCAAGACACTATGCATGATATAAATAAACCCATCACTCTAGAGGATTTAACCAATCCAGACAAAAACTAGTTTAAGGATGAATTCTTCTGAAAAGAAAGATTCATTTACTCAAGAACGTAAAAACGCTTTAAAAAAAAATTTAAAAAAACGAAAGAAATATAAAAAAGTTAAAAAAAAATATGCCAGTACTTTCAGATAAATGGATTAAAAAAAATGCTTTAACAAAAGGTATGATCAAGCCTTTTGTAAGCAAACAGGTACGTAAAGGAAAAATTTCCTTTGGGTTATCCTCATATGGTTACGATGCTAGGGTATCAAATGAATTTAAAATATTTACAAATGTCAATTCTGGCATTGTAGATCCAAAAGTTTTTAAAAAAGAAAGTTTTGTAACAAAAATAGGCAAAGAATGTATAATACCTCCTAATTCTTTTGCTCTTGCAAGAACTATTGAGTATTTTAAAATTCCAGAAGATGTATTAGTGATTTGCCTCGGTAAATCAACGTATGCAAGATGTGGAATAATTGTTAATGTCACACCATTAGAACCCGGTTGGGAGGGTCACGTCACTTTAGAATTTTCAAATACAACACCTCTGCCCGCTAAAATTTATGCTAATGAGGGAGTTGCGCAGTTTGTATTCATTAAAGGGAATGAAAAACCTAATGTCAGTTATGCAAAAAGAAAAGGAAAATATATGAGACAAAAGGGTGTAACACTTCCAAAAGTATAAATTTCTTTAATGCAAAAACTTTTAATTAAAGGAAAAAAAGAGCTCTTCGGAACTATTTCAATATCAGGATCGAAAAACGCAACATTACCTATTCTAGCCGCTTCAATCTTATCTAATAATGGCGTGAAGCTTGCTAATGTCCCAATGGTAAAAGATATATTTACTATGTTGGAGTTGCTTAAATTTATAGGTATTAAAATTAGAATAAAAAAAAAACAAAAGGTAATAGAATTAAAAAATAACAACAAAAAAATTAATACTTTAGCACCCTATAAATTAGTAAAAACAATGCGTGCAGGAGTTTTAGTACTAGGAGCTCTCTTAACTAAATATAAAAAAGCTAAAGTATCTCTCCCAGGGGGTTGCGCTATAGGCACAAGGCCTGTTGATTTACATCTTTTTGCATTAAAAAAATTAGGTGCGAAAATTAAAATTAAAGATGGTTATATTATTGCTGAAGCTAAAAAAGGCTTAGTTGGCTCAAAAATAAAATTTCCTTCAATTTCAGTCGGAGCCACAGAAAATGCTTTACTAGCAGCATTTGGAGCAAAAGGAAAAACAGTCTTACTAAATTGCGCTGTTGAACCAGAAATATCTGATCTTATTTCATTTTTAAAAAAATTAGGTGGAAAAATAATAATTTCAGGAAGAAAAATTACTATAATTGGAAAAAATTTTGGTACAAAAAAAACTTACCACAAAATTATTTTTGATAGAATTGAAGCAGGTACTTACCTTATAGCTGGTGCATTAATTGGTAAAAAACTTGTATTAAATAAAATTGACACTAAAATAATTAAATCTGAAATTGATACTTTAAAAAAAATGGGAGTTAATATTACAAATAACAAGAATTCTCTTTCAATTTTAAAAACAAAAAAATTAAAAAAAATTAATATTACAACAAAACCATATCCAGGTTTTCCTACTGATTTGCAAGCACAATTAATGGTTTTGATGACTCAAGCGCAAGGTATATCTAAAATTAAAGAAAATATTTTTGAAAATAGATATATGCATGTTCCTGAGTTAAGAAGAATGGGAGCCAAAATTGAAATAAAAAATAAAACAGCTTATATATTTGGTGCATCAAGGTTAACTGGCGCTGAGGTAATGGCAACAGATTTAAGAGCATCTGTGAGTCTTGTTTTAGCAGGTCTTATTGCAGACAACAGAACAATGGTCAATAGAATTTATCATTTGGATAGAGGCTATGAATTTTTAGAAAAGAAATTACAAACTTGTAAAGCTGAAATTAAAAGAATTTAAAATGAAAGCTAATAATTTAAAATTAATTGCTAGAACTGAAGAAGATTTGAAAATAGTTTCTGCTCATCTACAGGACTCTATAGCCAATGTCTCAGATATAGCTAATCTCAAAAAAAATAAGATATTTCTTATGCAAATGAATAGGTTTATGTGGGAAGATGTCGAAAAAGGGGTATTTAGGAAAAATAAAAGAATAAGAACTATTCTTAAATTTGAAAATATCATTAAAGTTCATTCAAAAAATATTAATCAAAAAAAAAAAGATAAATTTTTGGACTTTCTTACTATTGAAACTAATATAATGCCTGATAAAAACTATGAAATGAAAATAGTTTTCGCAGGGGACTCAATTATTAAAGTTATTTCAGAAGTTATTGAGGTAACATTAGACGATCAAGGAGAAGCTTGGGTGACAAAAAACAAACCAAAACACAAAGTATTATAATGTTAAATTTTTTAGACGCAAATAACAGTAATTTTCTTAAAAAACTTGAGCAAACATTGAGTAAACGTAAATATGCACAAAATAATAAATTATCAGAAATAAATAAAATTATATCTGATGTCCAAAAATTTGGTGACAAAGCTCTCATCAAATATGAAAAAAAATTTTTAAAAATTAAATCTAAGAAAATAAACGTTAAATTTTCTAAAAATGAGATAAATAAAATTTCAAAAAAAATTGACAATCGTTTAAAAAGTTCAATAGACCTTGCATTTAATAGGATTAAAAAATTTCACTCAAAACAAAAATTTATGCCTTTTAAGTACAAAGACCGTTACAATAACGAGCTCTCATACAAATATTCTCCAATAGATAGAGTTGGAGTATATGTACCTGGAGGAACAGCAAGTTATCCTAGTACTGTTTTAATGAATTGTATTCCCGCAATTGTTGCAAATGTAAAGAATATTTATCTAACTACACCTGCATTAAAAAATTCAGTTAATCCTGCAATAATCTATGCTGCTAAAAAGTGTGGTGTAAAAGAAATTTATAAAATAGGAGGAGCACACTCTATTGCTGCCTTTGCTTATGGCACAAAGACAATTAAAAAGGTAGATAAGATTGTTGGTCCTGGAAATACTTATGTTGCAGCTGCAAAAAAAATTGTTTTTGGTGAAGTAGGAATAGATATGATAGCCGGTCCATCAGAGGTAAGTGTAGTGGCTGACAAATATTCTAATCCAAATTGGATTGCTTCTGATTTAATTGCTCAAGCTGAGCATGATATATACGCTCAATCAATTTTAATTTCAAATAGTAAGGACTTAATAAAAGCAGTAAATCTATGTTTAAAATCTCAATTAGAAAGTTTACCAAAAAAAAATATTGCTTCTAAAAGTATCAAAAAGTTTGGATTAGCAATTTTTGCTAACAGCCAAAAAAAAATTTTAGATGTTGTAAATTTTGTTGCTCCTGAACACCTTGAGATAAATGTTAAAAATTACAAAAATATTATAAATAATATAACTAATGCCGGTTCAATATTTATAGGAAAATTTTCTCCTGAAGCTATAGGAGATTATATTGCTGGACCAAATCACGTATTACCTACCTCAGGCTCTGCAAAATTTTCGTCAGGATTATCAGTGAGTGATTTTTTGAAGCGACATTCTTTGATAAAAATAACAAAATCAGGTATTGAAAGATTAGGTCCATCAGTTATAAATTTAGCTCAACATGAAGATTTAGATGGACATGCGAACTCTATCAAAATCAGATTAAACAAGGAAAATTAATTGGCTAAACAAGAAACTTTAGAATTTAAAGGAAAAGTAACAGAACTACTTCCTAACGCTATGTTTCGAGTTAAACTTGAAAACAATCATGAAATATTAGCTCATACATCTGGTAAATTAAGAAAAAATAGAATTAGAGTACTCGCAGGAGATAATGTAATGGTAGAGATGACTCCATACGATTTAACAAAAGGAAGAATAACCTTTAGATTTTAAGAGTTTTGTATAATTAATTCTCAAAAATTTTTTCTAAAATACTTTTATTTATTTTCCTACTATAACCTGGGCTAAAAGGTGTGAAATTAGGAGTTATATAAATGTCTTCTACTTTCTTTGGCACCTCTGGAAATTTATCCAGGAATTTATTTTGAATAAAAAATGCATTGTGACCCATAACAGAAGAGCAACAAATTAAAGTATAGCCATGTTTAATAAATAAATTGTTATAAGCAGAAAGAGACGCCATGACCATTTCCTGTTTAGGATTATTTTTCTTAGGAGGAATTATTTCAACAGGCGGTGGAATCGCTTGATCGATTTCAACAATAAAAAAACTTGGATTTATCTTATTATCTAAAATTTTTTCAACTATGTGATAATCAGATCCGTCTAGATCTATACTTAAACAATCTATATTTTTTTCACCTATTTCTCCTAAACCTTTTTCAATAATTTCTAAAACATTTGATGTAGTTACAAAGGTATTAAAGTAGGCTAAACGATTGGATCTAGTATGGTCAAAAATTAATTTAATTGCATCAATCCAAACACCTTTCCATTTTAAAGCAGCTAGGATTAAAGTATTATTTTGAGTTCCATTGTCACAACCAAACTCGAAAAAAACACCTTTTTTTATATTTAGTCTTCTTACAATTTCTAAAGTAATTCCGTCCTCATCACATTGAGAATAACATCTTTTTCCAAATTTATTCAAAGGGTTTTTTGGATTGACGATAAAACGTTTTAATTCGTTATTTAACAAGAGATCGTTTATGGCTCTAATTGGATCAAGGAAGGATTTAATTAATTTTTTTAACATTATTAATTTAATACTAAATTTTGCTTAAAAACCAAACATTTATTTATTACTTTATTTCTTGTAATAACAAGTGGAAAGAAATAGTTAATTGTTATAAAACCTTTCTGATTACTGAAAAAAAATTGGCCTTGTAGCTCAGTAGTAGAGCAGTACCCTGAAAAGGTATGTGTCGTAAGTGCGATTCTTACCAAGGCCACCATCAAGTAATTATAACTCATCGATATTTAAAATTTAATTTGTTAAAACTTGATATGAAAAAAAATATTGGACTTTTTTGGTTAAAAGATGATTTTAGACTAAAAAAAAATCTAGCTTTAATAGAAGCTACAAAAAATCATGAAAAAGTTGTAGTTTTTTATTTATACAAAAAAATTAAATACGACAATCAAGAAGCTCAAAAATGGTGGTTAGGTAAATCTCTAGAAGATTTTAAGAGAAAACTAAACTATTACAATATTAATATAGAAATTATAAAAACAGATTCTTACAAATCTTTTTTTGATAAGTTATTTAAAAAAAAAGATTTTTCAATTTATTGGAACAGAACTTATGAACCTAATTACCTTAGTTTTGATAAATATTTATCAAAAAATCTTACTCTTAATAAAATCAATTTTAAAATATTTAAAGGTAATATTTTAAATGAAATTGACGTTAAAAAAGGCGATGGAACACCATTTAAAGTTTTTACTCCATTTTGGAGAACTGCAGAAAAATTTTACCTAGAAAAAATACCTCAAATTGAAAAAAAAATTTCTAAGCGTAAAAATAAGTCCTCTTTTTTCAAAGAAATAATCAACGTACAGGAGGTTTATCCAAAAAAAAAATGGTTTAAAAAATTTGATAAATACTGGTCCCCTAATGAAGAGAGCGCTACTAAAGAATTAAAAAGCTTTATTAGCAATAGAATTGAAAGTTACTCGGATGCTAGAAATTTTCCTAGTAGACTAGGTACATCAAAACTATCTCCTTACATAAAGCATGGTCAAATCCACGTAGAAACTATATGGGAAGAATGTGCTAAGATAAAAAAAAAAGGAGTTAATAAATTTTTAGCTGAAATAGGATGGAGAGAGTTTAACCATTCGTTAATAAACTTTTTTCCTCATATGATAAAAGGAAATTACTCAAAAAAATTTGATAAATTTCCATGGAAAAAAAATCCCACATTTTTACAAGCTTGGAAAAAAGGTTTAACTGGTTATCCTATTGTAGATGCGGGAATGAGAGAATTGAATAATACAGGGTGGATGCATAACAGAGTTAGAATGATAGTCGGATCTTTTCTTGTTAAACATTTGCTAATAAATTGGATGGAAGGTGAAAAATTTTTTAAAAACTGTTTATTAGATTATAACGAAGCTAATAATATTTCAGGATGGCAATGGGTCTCGGGATGTGGGGCTGATGCTGCTCCGTACTTCAGAATTTTTAATCCAATTTTACAGGGAGAGAAATTTGATAAAGAAGGCGAATACGTAAGAAAATGGGTTCCTGAGTTAAAAAATGTTCCTAATAAATTTTTACATAAACCATGGGAATTAAAAAATGATAATATTATTAGGTTAGGCAAAGAATATCCATACCCAATAGTAAATCATGAGCAGGCTAGAGCTAAAGCTCTAAATGCTTTTAAAAAAATTTAAGTTTAAATACTGCCATGACAGTGTTTAAATTTTTTACCTGAACCACATGGACACTTTTCATTTCTACCAACTTTTTTAAAATCGTTGTTATTTTGAGTTTCTTTTTTTTCTTTATTGGTCTCTTCCTTAGACTGAACAACAATATTTAAATTTAATAGAAGCTTAATTAAATCCTTTTTAATTTTATCGAGCAATCCTTCAAAAAGTACAAAAGCTTCCTTTTTAAATTCTGACAAAGGGTCTTTTTGACCATACTGTCTTAATCCTATAACCTGTCTGAGTTGTTCCAAATATTGAAGATGCGATCTCCATGAAAAATCAATTATTTGTAAAAAGATTTTTTTTTCTAAAGAACTATTTTGATCTAGACCTAGAATGTCAATTCTAGATTTTTTTTTGTTAGAAAATAAATCTCTCATATTTTTTAAAAAATTATTTCTATCACCAGATAATAAATTAGATAATTCTTGATCATTTAATGAGTTGCCAGTTATATTTTTTAATTCTATTAAATATTTTTCATCATTTGATTTTGTATAATTTGTAAAGTTATTCTCTAAACCTTTTAAAATTTCTTCGAAAAAATCATTTAAAATCTCATTTATGTCTTTTTCCTTTAGAATTCTTAGTCTTTGAGAAAATATTACTTGTCTTTGGTCATTCATAACATCATCAAATTTGATTAAAGTTTTACGTATATCAAAATTTCTTGTTTCAACCTTTTTTTGTGCTCTTTCCATAGCTTTATTTATCCAAGGGTGATCAATAGATTCGTTTTCTTTGAGACCAAGTTTTTTTAACATAGAATCTATTGAGTCCCCGCCAAATATTCTCATTAATTCATCTTGTAGACTTATATAAAAAATAGTAGAGCCAGGATCTCCTTGTCTACCTGATCTTCCTCTTAATTGATTATCTATTCTTCTACTTTCGTGTCTTTCAGTTCCAATAATATGAAGTCCGCCTAATTTCTTAACTTCTTTTTCATCTTTTTTAATTTGTTCAACGTTAGGAGTCTCTCCAGACTCAACATAGTCTTTATTTCCTCCTAGTTTAATATCAGTTCCTCTTCCAGCCATATTCGTTGCTATAGTAACTGCTCCAATTTTTCCGGCTTCAGCAATTACTTTAGCTTCTTTTTCATGTTGTTTAGCATTAAGAATATTGTGTTTAATTTTTTTATTTTTAAGAAGATTTGAAATTTTCTCTGACCTATCTATGCTAGTTGTGCCGACTAAAACTGGTTGACCTTTACTATTACATTCAATTATTTTTTTTGTGATTGCATTATACTTTTCATTTTCAGTTCTAAAAATTTGATCATTAAAGTCATTCCTTAGCATTTTCTTATTTGTGGGAATTGAAATTACATTTAATTTATAAATATCAAAAAATTCTTCAGATTCAGTCATAGCTGTACCTGTCATACCGGCTAATTTTTTATAAAGTCTAAAATAATTTTGGTATGTGATAGAAGCAAGAGTTTGATTTTCCTCCTCTATTTTTACATTTTCCTTAGCTTCAATTGCCTGGTGTAGTCCATCTGAAAATCTACGACCACTTAGCACTCTACCTGTAAACTCATCAATTATTTGAACTTTTCCGTCTCTTACTATGTAGTCCTTGTCAATTTTGAAAATTAGATTTGCTTTTAAAGCTTGGTTAGTATGATGTACCAACTCTAAGTTAGCAGGATCATAAAAGTTATTATTTTTTAAAATATTTTTTTGAGTAGCAAGTTTTTCTATTTTATCTACACCTGAGTCTTTAAGTATTACATTTTTATTTTTTTCATCTAATTCATAATCACCTTTTTGAAGATGGTTAATAAAATTATTAGAGATTGAATATAGTGTTGTTTTATCCTCTAATTTACCAGAAATAATTAGTGGAGTTCTCGACTCATCAATAAGAATACTGTCAACTTCATCTACGATGCAGAAATCATGATTTCTTTGAACCATTTCATTCAATTCGTATTTCATATTGTCTCTTAAATAGTCAAAACCAAGTTCATTATTAGTTGCATAAGTTATGTCACAAGAATAATTTTTCTTTCTTTCAAAATCTTCTAACTCATTTGTGATACAACCAGTCGATGCGCCCAAGTAATTAAAAACTTTACCCATCCATTCCGAGTCTCTTTTTGCTAAATAGTCATTTACTGTTACAATATGAACTCCCTTTCCACTCAATGAATTTAAATAAGCTGGTAAAGTTGATACTAAGGTTTTCCCTTCACCAGTTTTCATTTCTGCTATTTTTCCACTATGTAGTACTAAACCACCAGCAATTTGAACGTCGTAATGCCTTTCATTCAAAGTTCTTTTGGCCGCTTCCCTGACTAAAGCAAAAGCGTCAGGAATAATTTGATCTATCTTAACAGAACCATTTTGAACATTTTTTTTAAAGTTTCTTGTTTTTTCTTTAAAATCAGCCTCTGAAAGGAGCTCAAACTCTTTTTCTTTATTGTTTACTGCTAATATTAAATTTTTAAGTTTATCTAATTCTAGTTGATTAGAGCTTTTAAATATTTTACTAAAAGTCCTTGTAAATAAATTCATTATACATCTATATATGTATTTATAATTTAAATTAAATAGTAATTATGACAATAAACATCAAAAATTTCCTTAAAGATAATTCTAAGTTATCAAGAATGGGAGAGTTTCAAAATCTAAAGAAAATTGATGGTTTAGAGATGGCGTCTATTTCAGCTGATTTATATGGAGATGGCAGAGATGATTTAGCTTTGTTTTATTTTAGCAGAGGTGCGAATTACGCAACACTCACTACCACAAATAGCTTAACCTCAGAATTTATCCCATGGAATAATAGTTCACATAAAAAAGTTATTAAAGGATTATTAGTCAATACAAAAAACGCAAATACTTTTACTGGTAAACAAGGAAAAGAAGGTATTGATCTATTAGCAAAAAACTTATCTAGGATTTTAACTATTAAGGAGTCTAAATCAAAAAAAGGAACGACTGAAACCGTAAAAATTAAAGACCTCATATTTGCATCTACTGGAGTAATTGGAGAGGAGTTTCCTGCAGAGAGAATAAAAGATAGATTGCCCGAACTAGTTGACAAACTTAGAGGAGAACAAAATAAAATGTTTTGGCTAAAGATAGCTTCAGCTATTATGACGACTGATACAAAACCTAAAGTAGCTTATGAAGAAATTATTATAGGAGACGAATTGATAAGAATTTGTGGAGTAGCAAAAGGATCTGGTATGATAGCACCAAACTTAGCTACAATGTTATCATTTATCTTCACAAACGCAGATATAAATTCTAATTTACTAAAAACTCTTTTAAAAAGGGCAGTATCGAATTCATTTAACGCTATTACAGTAGATAGCGATCAGTCTACAAATGATATGGTTTCTATTTTTTCTACAAGATCTATAAAAATAGGACAAAATTTATCTTTGGTCGACAAAACTATTCAAAAGTTTGAACTTGCATTAAAAAAATTATGCTTAAACTTAGCTAAACAAATTGTCGTAGATGGGGAAGGTGCAAAAAAATTTATAACAATTAATGTTATTAACGCGAAATCTTTAGGAAGCGCAAAAAATATTGCTTTTTCCATAGCCAACTCACCTTTAGTAAAAACTGCAGTTGCAGGTGAAGACCCTAATTGGGGGAGAATTGTTATGGGAATAGGAAAATCAGGTGAGCAGATAGATCCTAAAAAGATTAAAATAAAAATTGGAAATTTCTTAGTAACAGAAAATGGCAAAATTTCAGAAAGCTATGATGAGGAAAAATTAAAAGAATATATGAAATGGGACTCCATTGAAATCGAAGTTAATTTAAAATTAGGAAATGATGCATTTAAATGTTACACTTGTGATTTTACACATGATTATATAGATATAAATGCAAATTATAGAAATTAACTATGATAAAATATAATCTTAAATGTGAAAATCATCATGAGTTTGAAAGCTGGTTTTCCGACTCAAATGAATTCGATAAGTTAAAAAAAAGAAACTTGTTAGAGTGCATATATTGTTCTTCAAAGAATATAAAAAAATCAATAATGTCACCTATGATTGCAGGAAAGAATAAAGAAGAGAATTATGATTCTGATAAAATTCAAAAGTCGCTTAAAGTTGAAAAAAATAATCTTATCAAAATTAGAAATTACATTGAAAAAAATTTTGATTATGTAGGTGAAAACTTTAGCAAAAAAGTAAGAGAAATTTATTACGACAAAAAAACGAGTAAAACTATATATGGCACTACGACTAAAGAGGAAAGAAAAGAGTTGGCCGAAGAAGGAATAGATTTAATTACAATCCCTTGGGTTGAAAAAGATAATTAGTTTTTTAAGCTACAAATAATATAATTGACTGAAAGATTATTGGATTTTTTCCACTTTTTGAAAAAAGGGTTAAATTCAAGACCTGCAATATCTAAGGTAGAAAATTTAAGGGACGAAAGAATTTTTTCTAGCTCTTCAGGTTTTATAAACTTATTCCAATCGTGCGTGCCAATTGGTAGCCAACGCAATATATATTCGGCCCCTACAATTGCTTTTACATAAGATACGAGAGTTCGATTTAAAGTAGCAGTAAACATTATGCCATTTTTTTTAAGTAGTTTGTGGCAAGAATTTAAATATAAATTTACATCACTAACGTGTTCAACAATTTCTAGATTTAAAATTACATCATATTTTTCAAAATCTTTAAGTTGTTCTGGTGATTTATTTAAATATTTTATTTTTAAATTACTTTTATCGGAGTGGATTTTTGCAACTTTAATATTTTTTTCAGATGCATCAATACCTGTTATATTTCCTCCCAATCTACATAAAGGTTCGCTAATTAATCCCCCACCACATCCTATATCTAGTATTTCAAGCCCTTTAAGAAAATCTTGAGAATTTTTTAAATTAAAATGTTTTTTTATCTTTTCGGTAATGTATTGAATTCTAATTGGATTAAACATATGTAATGGTCTAAATTTCCCATTTACATCCCACCATTCTTCAGCTAAATTTGAAAACTTTTGAATTTCCTCTTTATTTATAGTAGTCATGACATTATTATTTTTTAAATAAAGTACATTAAAATCTTTTATAAATATAATAAATTCTTAAATGATTAAAAAAGTATTAAAGTTTGGTGGAACGTCTGTTGGATCAATCGAAAGAATTCAGCGCGTGGCTAAAATTGTCCAAAAAGAACACGATAATGGTAATAAAATTATCGTAGTTGTATCCGCAATGGCTGGAAAAACAAATGAATTATTATCTTTTTCAAAAGATATTAGTAGTAATTTCAATAATCGAGAACTAGACGTTTTGTTGGCTAGCGGCGAACAAGTAACCTGTGCGTTATTAGCTGGGGCTTTAATAAATTTAAAACTGAATGCGAAATCTTGGTTAAGCTGGCAAATACCTATATTGACTGAGGGTGATCACTCTAATTCCAGGATCATTAATATGAACATTGAAAAAATAAATAATTTTCTAGATAAAAAGGGTATAGCTATAATTCCTGGCTATCAAGGCATATCCTCTAGCGGTGACACAACCACTATTGGAAGAGGTGGTTCAGATGCAACTGCCGTAGCTATTGCAAAAATTTTTAATACTGATTCTTGTGAAATATATACAGATGTAGATGGAGTCTACTCCTCTGATCCTAATAAAATACCTGTAGCAAAAAGAATTGAAAAAATTTCATATGATGAAATGTTAGAACTATCCTCTTTAGGTGCAAAGGTGATGCAATCTTCAGCTGTCCAAACAGCGATGATGTACAATATTCCCCTTGAGGTAAGATCTACTTTTACCGATAGAAATGGTACAAAAATTTTTAGCCAGGAAAGTATAGACTATACAAAAAGTGTGACAGGTGTAGCATATTCAAAAGATGATGCCAAAATAACTTTAATTGGCGTTGAGGATAAACCAGGAATAGCAGCAAACATATTTGAGCCTTTAAATAAATCGCAAATAAATGTTGATATGGTTATTCAAAATATTTCTTCAGATCAAAAAACAACGGATATAACTTTTACTATTAAAAGAGATGATTTGATAAAAACCAAAAAAATTTTAGAACTTAACAAAGAAATCAAATATAATAAGATTACACATAATGATAAAGTGTCAAAAATATCAATTGTAGGAGCTGGTATGGTATCAACACCTGGAGTGACATATAGAATGTTTAAAGCCCTTGCAGAAGATAAAATAAATATTTTAGCAATTTCTACTTCAGAAATTAAACTTTCAGTCATTATTGATGAAGATAGAACTTTAGATGCTATCAAAAAATTACATACTGTTTTTGAGTTAGATTAAAATGCAGATACGACCTCATAGAATTATAAAAAGAAAAAAAACACGAGTAATAAAAGTTGGCAAAGTGTCAGTAGGAGGTAATTCACCTATCAGTGTTCAATCAATGACAAACACTTTGACCACGGATGTTAAAAAAACTATTAACCAAATAAATTTGTTAGAGGAAGCGGGCGCAGATATTGTAAGAGTTTCATGTCCTGATGAGGAGTCAACAAAGGCTTTAAAAGAAATTGTTAAAGAAACCAATGTTCCTATAGTTGCTGATATTCATTTTCATTATCAAAGAGCTATTGAGGCAGCTAAGATGGGTGCAAGCTGTTTAAGAATTAATCCTGGAAATATTGGATCCAAACAAAGAGTAATAGAAGTTATAAAAGCTGCAAAAGATAATAATTGTTCAATCAGAATTGGAGTAAACGCAGGCTCTTTGGATAAATCTATATTAGAAAAATATAAAGAACCTTGTCCAGAAGCATTAGTAGAAAGTGCAAAATATAATATAAAATTATTAGAAGATAATGATTTTTTTAATTTTAAAATAAGTGTAAAATCATCAGATATATTTTTAACAGTAAAAGCTTATCAAATTTTATCAGGAATCTGCGACTATCCTCTACACCTAGGCGTTACAGAAGCTGGAGGATTATTAACAGGAAGTATAAAGTCGTCAATTGGCATGGGACAACTTCTGATGAGTGGAATTGGAGACACTATAAGGGTTTCTCTTTCCTCTGATCCAGTAGATGAAGTCAAAACAGGTTTTGAAATATTAAAATCTCTTGGGATTCGAGCTAGAGGTGTTAATATAATTTCTTGTCCATCATGTGCGCGCCAAGCTTTTCCCGTGATTGAAACGGTAAAAGAATTAGAAAAAAAACTATCTCATATTAAAGAACCAATAGATTTGTCAATTATTGGGTGCGTAGTAAATGGCCCAGGGGAAGCTTCACAAACAGAAATAGGTTTAACTGGCGGAGGACAAGAAAGCAATCTTTTGTACTTATCAGGAATCCCTCACGAAAAGGTCGCAAATTCAGAAATTATCAATAAAGTTGTTGAACTTGTTGAGAAAAAAATCAAAGAAAAAAATAATTAATGGTCCCACTTCAGAAAGTGAAAGAGATTGTAGATAAATACGAAAGTCTTGAGAAAGAACTTTCTTCTGGAAGTATTGACTCAAAATTATTTGCAAAGAAATCAAAAGAATATTCAAGGTTAAAAAGTATTATTAGCATTGCAAAGAGATATTTAAATTTTGAGAGTGAAAAAAAAGATTTAGAGGAACTAATTCAAGATAAGTCAAATGATAGTGAAATAATAGATCTAGCAGCTAAAGATTTACATGAGTTGAAATCACAAAATGAAAAAAATGAAAATGATTTAAAAATTTTTTTATTACCTAAAGATGAGGATGACGATAAAAATGCAATAGTTGAAATCAGGGCAGGAACAGGTGGGTTAGAAGCATCACTTTTTTGTTCTGATTTATTTAAAATGTACGATAAAGTATGTTCTAAAAAAGGTTGGCAGCTTGAAATAATTAGTATTTCAAAGAGTGAGGCTGGAGGGTATAAAGAAGTAATTTTTTCTGTGAATGGAGATGACATTTATTCATACCTAAAATTTGAATCTGGCGTTCACAGAGTTCAAAGGATACCTAAAACAGAAACGCAAGGAAGGGTACATACTTCTGCAGCCACTGTAGCTGTTTTACCTGAGGCAGAAGAAGTTGACATAGAAATTAAGGATACCGATTTAAGGATTGATGTATTTAGAGCAGGAGGTCCAGGAGGTCAATCGGTTAATACTACTGACAGCGCTGTTAGAATAACACATATACCTAGCGGCGTAGTGGTAAGCCAACAAGATGAAAAATCGCAACATAAAAATAAAGCTAAAGCTTTGAAAATATTAAGGTCAAGGGTATATGAAGCAGAGAAAAGAAAAAAAGATAAAGAAAGATCTGATAATCGAAGAAATCAAATCGGAAGTGGAGACAGATCAGAAAGAATAAGAACTTACAATTTTCCTCAAGGTAGAGTGACAGATCATAGAATTAACTTAACATTACATAAATTAACAGAATTTTTGAGCGGTGAAATTCATGAGGAAATGAACGAACAATTGAGACTAAAAGAACAAAATCTAAAATTAGAAAATTTAAGTTAATGAATACTTTAGATCTACTTAATATTGGTTCAAACAAGCTTAAAAATAGAAATATTATTTCGCACAAACTAGACTCAGAAATTTTATTATCTAAAGTTTTAAGTAAAAGCCGCGAGTTTATTCTTACGAATATTGATAAAAAGATTAACTCACAAAAAGTTGATGAATTTAACAAATTAATTGAAAAAAGAACTTCTCATGAACCCATTGCTTACATTTTAAAGGAAAAAGAATTTTGGAGTAGAAAATTTTTTGTAGATAAAGGCTCACTTATTCCTAGGCCAGAAACGGAGTTAATGGTAGAAAAAATCTCAAAGATATACAAAAATAGAGCAATTAATATTCTAGATATAGGTACAGGTTCAGGATGTATTTTAATCAGTTTGATTACTGAGCTCAAAAATTCAAGAGGAATCGGGGTAGATATTTCACGAGATGCTATCAGAATTGCTAAAAAAAATGTTAAAAAACATAAATTAAAGAACAAAATAAAGTTAGTTAATTCATCCTTCTCTAAAATGATTAATAAAAAATTCGATCTAATTGTTAGCAATCCACCATATATAAAGAGAGGGGAAATAAAAAATTTACAATTAGATATTAAAAGTTTTGAGCCTAAAATTGCATTAGATGGAGGAAATGATGGGCTTGACGTGATCACAAAAGTTATCTACAAGTCGAATGAAATCTTAAAAAACAATGGCATGCTCGCCTTGGAAATTGGAAATGAGCAATTTAAACAAGTTTCAAAAATATTAATAAGAAAAAACTTTAGGATTGATAGTATAATTAAGGATTATAAAAATAACGTAAGATGTATATTATCAAAATTAAACTAGCAAAACATGAATAACAGAAGAAGAAATTTTAGACAAAGGTCTCAAAAAAATAGTTTTAGAAGAAGAAATGTTACACAAACTTCAAGCGTTTCAAACAATTTTAATAATAATGGCAATAGAGGTTACGGAAGAAACACTTCGATGAATAATATTCATAGTGTTGAAAAAGCGATGCAAAAATTCCAACAATTAGCAAAGGATGCTCAAAGTAGTGGTGATCCGGTACTAGTTGAAAATTATTTACAACATGCAGATCATTTTTTGAGAAGGTTTAATGAACTTAGTGAGAAAGCTAAAGATAATATTGTTACAAAAGACAACAAAAAAGAGGAAGCTGTAGTTGAAGACACTTCATCAGTAAAAGAAATATATCAAGCTAATTAATTCATCTAAGCTCTGATAATCTTAAATCAATTTTAATTCTCTCTAATTCAAATTCTTTCCTTGAGTCCCCCTTTAAAATTTTTCCTGATGGTAATTTTAATTTTTGAGAATTAACTTTTTTTCCATTAACTATGACTTCATAATGTAAATGTGGTCCTGTAGACATTCCGGTCGATCCAACATATCCAATTATTTGTCCTTGTTTTACTTTTCTGCCTTCTTTGACTCCTTTAGCAAATGATTTCATGTGAGCATAAATTGTTTCATATGTTGAATTATGTTTTATTTTTACACAATTTCCACCTCCACCACACCATCGTGCTCTAGTAACAGTACCAGAACCTGAGGCCATAATCGGCGTTCCACTCGGTGCTGCGAAATCTGTTCCTCTGTGCATTTTATTATAACCAAGTATAGGATGT
>CACDXJ010000001.1:262500-268986 GCA_902556855.1 uncultured Pelagibacteraceae bacterium
AACGATATCTCCGCTGTCTCCAACATCAACTCAGTGAAATTGAATTCTCCGTGAAGATGCGGAGTTCCCGTGGTTAGACGGAAAGACCCCGTGCACCTTTACTACAACTTTATATTGGTGTTAGGAATGATATGTTTAGCATAGGAGGGAGACTTTGAAGTTTTAGCGTCAGCTAAAATGGAGTCATCAGTGAAATACCTCTCTTATTATTCTTGACATCTAACTGCTTGCCGTGATCCGGCAGCAAGACATTGTATGGTGGGTAGTTTGACTGGGGCGGTCGCCTCCCAAAAAGTAACGGAGGCGTGCGAAGGTAGGCTCAGAACGGTCAGAAATCGTTCGTAGAGTGCAATGGCATAAGCCTGCCTGACTGCGAGACTGACAAGTCGAGCAGAGTCGAAAGACGGTCATAGTGATCCGGTGGTTCTGAGTGGAAGGGCCATCGCTCAACGGATAAAAGGTACGCCGGGGATAACAGGCTGATACCCTCCAAGAGTCCATATCGACGAGGGTGTTTGGCACCTCGATGTCGGCTCATCACATCCTGGGGCTGGAGCAGGTCCCAAGGGTTTGGCTGTTCGCCAATTAAAGTGGTACGTGAGCTGGGTTCAGAACGTCGTGAGACAGTTCGGTCCCTATCTGCCATGGGTGTAGAAGAATTGAGAGGATTTGTCCCTAGTACGAGAGGACCGGGATGAACATACCACTGGTGGACCGGTTGTAGCGCCAGCTGCAGTGCCGGGTAGCTAAGTATGGACGGGATAACCGCTGAAAGCATCTAAGTGGGAAACCCACCTCAAAACAAGTTCTTCCCATAGAGCCGTAGTAGACCACTACGTTGATAGGCTGGGTGTGGAAGCGCGGTAACGCGTGCAGCTGACCAGTACTAATAGCTCAATTGGCTTGATTTATGCACTGAAAAAAATTTTTATAATTAAAAAATATTGTAAAATATCTTGATTTTATTCTCGATCTAACTTCAAATTTTGTTTTTGATCTCTTTCCAATAATTTTAAATTAAATAAAAAATAATAACTTCAAATGCTATTTAATTATCAAAAAAATATAAAATTAATTAGTAAAAGTCAGATAATTTTATTCTTGAGCCAACTTTAAGACTCTTCTTAACTTTTTTACCAATAATTTTTTTTAAATATTTTGGATGCAAGCTATAACCTGGTCTGACAGATTTAACATTACTGTGTTTAAGTTTTTTATTCTTTTCGATATCTTCTGAAATATATAAAGATCTAGAGCTTACAATCTTTTTTCTATTACTTTTGAAATTAAGTAAGTGATTAGATCCTGCTACTTTTTTTCCAAATATTATTGCATTCTTATAATATTTTGCTTCTGAAATATTCATAGAAAAATGTTCATCAATTGATTTTTTATCATTATTAAGTTTAAAATGTTTTTCGAAAACTTCTGCTCCTAAAACAGCCGCAAGCTTTGCCGCTTCACTACCGAGTGTATGGTCAGAAAAACCAATAGTCAAATTATATTTTTTTTTTAATAAAATTATATCTTTAAGATTTAGATCTTCAAATTGTGTAGGGTAATTAGAAACACATTTTAAAATAACAATTTTATTATGAAATTTTCTTATAGTTTTTATAGCTAAGTCAACATCAGCTAAATTTGCAGCACCAGTAGAAAGCACGATTGGCTTTTTTGTTTTTGCAACCATTTTAATCAAGTTAACATCATTAATTTCTGGTGATGCAATCTTGTAAGCAGGACACCCGAGTTTTTGCATAAACTTTAAAGCAGTCTCATCAAAAATTGAGGCAAACCATGGAAATTTAATCTTATTTAAATAATGCACACAGTCAAAAATCCAATCCCAAGGTGTAAAAGCTTTATTATATAAATCATAGAAGTATTTGTGTTTCTTCCATGGAGAGTTTTTCTCAACTTTAAAATCTTTTTTTTTTACATTTAACGTAATAGTGCTGGGTTTATAAACTTGAAACTTAATAATATTTGCCTCAGATTTTGAAATTTTGCGTATTAATTCTTTAAGTTTTAAAAGCTTGTTTTGATGGTTGCCAGAAACTTCAGCAATAATAACAGGATCATCTTTTAAGTTTTTGATTATGTTTGAAAATGGATTTTTCATGAATTTATAACTAAATTTAAATATTTTACATTGAATTTATCTAAATTTAGAAGTATGTTCAAATATTGAACAAATCTATATTAAAAAATTATATAATAGTCAATAATGATATTTTATAAAAAATTTCAAAGTTTTTTTGGAAAGAAAAAAACATTTATTAAAGATATTACTACAAACAAAAGCATCACATATGACGAACTTTTTAAAAATTCAATTAAATTGGGAAATTATTTTATTCACAACAAAGGCATTAAGAGCGGCGATACTATTTTAGTAAAATTAGATCATAGCTCCTTGTTCTATGAAATTTTAATAGCAAGCGCAATTATAGGAGCAAAAGTTTGTCCAGTATCACCAAAGATTAATACACATAAATTTCATAAAATTAAAAAACTCATAAATAATAAACTGGAAATTACAAACAAGAAAGATGTTTGCTATAGCTCAGTAAAAGATATTCCAAAAAACTTTTATAAATTAAACTTTAATCAAGAGTATTTAATTATTTTTTCATCCGGAACAACTCTGGGTGAACCTAAGGGAATTGTTCATAGTTTAGGAAGTTTGATCACAAGTGCTGAAAATTTTTCCAAATTATGTCGCTTTAAAAAAAAAGATATATTTTATGCATTCTGGCCTTTATATTATATGGCTGGAATTTTTAATTTATTTTTCGTTCCTCTGGTAAATAACTCAACAATAATTTTTAACAAAGAATTCAAGGTTATTTTAATAAAACAAATTTTGGATGTAATAAAAAGGAAAAAAATAACTCAACTACTTTTAACACCAACAATGTGTAGTTCAATAATAAATTTTAAAAGCAGCATACTTAAAAATTTTAGTTTTAGTAAAAAAATTAATATAATTTCGACTTCTAATATTCTTTATCCTGAAACATCAAATAAATTTGAACGTGTCTACAAAAAAAAAATTCGCGAATGTTATGGAGTAACAGAATTAGGTGGTTCGATAACAATTAATCATTCCAAAAAGAGTGAAAATTACTGTGTTGGAACTTTTTCAAAAAAAATAAAAATTAAGTGTCAAGGTAGTAAAAAAAACCCCAAAGTAATATTTATTAAATCAGATTTTATGATGACTAGATATATAAATAAAAAATTGAATATAAAAAATTTTTTTAATACTGGAGATATTGGATATCTCAAAAATAATAAATTATATGTTCTTGGTCGATCAGAAGATAATATCAAAATTGGTGGGGAATTTGTTTCACTAGCTGAAATTGAAAATATCGCTCTAAGTATTGAAGGTGTCAAAAATGTAATAGCAGTCCCCCAAAAAAATGAATTTTTTGGTTTCAAAATAAAACTATTTGTAGAGATAGAGTCTAATTATAAAACAAAAGATATAGAAAATGATATAATCTTAGTTTTTAATAATTTGTTAACAAAAAATGAAATGCCAGAAAGTATAAAATTTGTTAAACAAATTAAAAAAACTTCAGTAGGAAAAAACATTAAATATTTTTATAGATGATAAAAAATTTTAATTTTATAGATGGTAAATGGTCTAAAACTGAAAAAAGGAAATATTTTGTAAAAAATTTTTATAATAAAGTTATTTCATCTTATCCGAATTCAAAAAAAATTTCTTTAGGTAAAGCTATCTTATCTGGTCTATCTTCTTTAGAAAAAAATACTTTCCATAAAGATAAGACAAAAAGAATTAAAGCATTAATGCAAATCTATAATTATTTAAAAAAAAATAAAAATAAAATTGTTGAAGCTGAATTAAGTGAAACAGGAAAAAGGTTTGAAGATGCCAAAAAAGAGATAGAGAGCGGAACAAATATGTGGTTACATGCAGCTAATTCGCTTAAAAAAATGAATTTTGAAAAAACTGCGAAAAAAGGCAATTACAAGTTAATAAAGTCCCTCGAGCCAATTGGATTAGTTGCTTTA
Source organism: uncultured Pelagibacteraceae bacterium (assembly GCA_902556855.1). Classification (GTDB taxonomy): domain Bacteria; phylum Pseudomonadota; class Alphaproteobacteria; order Pelagibacterales; family Pelagibacteraceae; genus Pelagilacustribacter. Next base: position 266,548 of record CACDXJ010000001.1, read on the forward strand.
ATAACACCATGGAATTATCCATTTATTGTGGTGTGCGAAAGATTGCCATACATCATTGCATCTGGTTGTTCAATTATTTTAAAACCAAGTGAATATGCAGCAGCAAGTTTGAAATTTATTATTAATGGTATAATAAAATCATCTGCGCCAAATCAAATCGTAAATTTAATTCATGGAAAAGGTGAGAGGATTGGACAAGAACTCACCTCTGATAAATCTATAAACATGATTAGTTTTACTGGATCAACTAATGTTGCAAAAAAAATAATTAAATCATCAAATAACAGTATAAAAAAATTATCTTTAGAGCTTGGTGGAAAAAATCCAATGATATTGAGCAAATATGCGGATCTTAAACAAAGCATTCAACACATAAAAAATAACTTCTTAGCAAATGCCGGTCAAGCGTGTATAGCTGGCAGTATTCTCTATATTGACTCAAAGATATACAATCAAGTAGTTAAAATTTTAAAATCAGAGTTCAAAAAAATAAAAAAATTTCAACCGCCGATCTCATTAAATAGAAATAAAAGTTTAAAATCAATACTTAGAAAATCTATAAAAGGTGGAGCTAAGTTAATTTTGGGTAGTAAGAAAGATTTATACAATAATAATCCTTTAGAGCCATATATTTTAGATAATGTATCAGATAAAAATAATATATTTTTAAATGAACTGTTTGGCACAATTTTGATTTTAAAAAAATTTAATAATTTTAAAAAATTAATATTAAGTCTAAATCAAAACCAATATGGACTGGCTTGTTATCTATATACAAAAAATAAAAAAGAAAAAACTTTTTTTCAAAAGTATATTCGATACGGGAGAGCGTGGGTTAATGAGTCTTTAAAATATTGGGACAGCTTTTTACCGATTGGAGGATTTAGAAATTCGGGCTATGGTACGGAAACTGGATATGAAGGAATAAGAAATTATTTGGTAAATAAATCTACAATATTAAGAGAATAAATAGATATTGTTTTTAATTATAAATTACATTATAGAAAGGAACAAATGACACAAGCACTTAAATTACAAGAAAAACTTCTTCAAAAAAGCGCAAGAAAGGCAATTTTAGAAACGTTCGTTGAAAAAAAATCTATTGGTCCAATGGTGGTTGAGTTAGATCCAACAACAGCATGTAACTTGGCTTGCCACGATTGTATAAGTGCAAATTTATTGAACCAGGGTGGGTTTGTTAAAGGAAGACTAAGAGAACTTGCAGAGGATTTTAAAAAAATTGGTGTCAAAGCAGTTGTACTTATAGGTGGTGGAGAGCCTATGGCACACCCTGAATTTTCATCATTGGTAGACTATTTAACTGAGAATAATATTCAGGTCGGAGTAACTACTAATGGGACTTTATTGGATAGACATATGAATTCTTCAATAAAAACAAAATGGTTAAGAGTTTCAGTAGACGCAGGTAGCGCAGAGGTTTTCCAAGAGTTTAGACCACATGCCAGTGGTAAATCATTTTTTAATAAAGTTATCGACAATATGCGTGAATTTGGTAAAAAAAAATCAGGATTGTTAGGGTATTCATTTTTAATTTTATCAACGAAAGATAAAGATAATAACTTAATTAGTTCCAATGTAGTTGATATTACAAGAGCGGCTGAATTAGCGAAAGATATTGGATGTGATTATTTTGAGGTAAAACCAGCATTTGACATTATGCACTTTTTGCAAAAACAACAAGATGAAATTAATGAAAGTGTTTTAAAACAACTAAAGGATATAAAACATTTTGAAGACGATAAATTTAAGATTATTTCTCCTTACACACTTAATGATGCTTTAGAAAATTCAAACATTCAAGTCAAAGATTACTCAAGCTGTAATGTCTCAAAGATTAGAACAGTAGTATCTCCAAGTGGAGTTTATGTCTGCCCATATCATAGAGGAAATGGACAAATGAAAATAGGAGATCCCACTAAAAATAAACTGTCTGAAATTTGGGCTAGTAAAAGAAAAGAGCAAGTTTTGGAAAGTCTAGATCCAAAAACTCATTGTAGATTTCATTGTATAAGACACAATTCAAATAAACTTATAGATAAGATTATTGAAGGTGAGGAAAATAGAGTTTTAGAGGACTTCGACCTATTTATCTAGTTTATTAGTAACTAAATTAATTTTTTTTAAGTTTATTTTGCTATTTTTTAAAAAGTTTAAAATATTTTTATCAATATTAAAAATCTTTTTGTAACCTAAATAATCATCAATTTTTAAGCTAAGTTTATTATTTTTTTTTGTAAGACAAATCAACTGAGGTTTATTCTGTAAGTGCTTATTAAACTTTTTGATGTAGTAAAGTAATTCAACAAATTTTAGCATCCTATTCGAATACCATCCATTTAGAGTATATTTTTTTGATCCTAATTTAATTATCTTATACCAGTAAACCATTAGCAACTCTTCATTAGCTTTTAATGTAAA
>CACDXJ010000002.1 GCA_902556855.1 uncultured Pelagibacteraceae bacterium
TCATTTATATCTTTATCCATTTCACCAGAGTATTTTTTACAAAAACTATTTTGAGCCTCCTTACAATTCCTCATAAATGTAGAAAATCCTTTTAATGCAAGATTATGATATGCAGATTTTTTGTCTCTTAAAAAATGGTTATATAAGGAAATTGATCGATCTACAGGATTTCTTAAAATTGTACAATATATAGGTTTAGGAGATGTTTCAGCTATTGAAATACCATAATGTCCAAAATATTTAATTCTTACTCCTTTTTTTTCAACCTCCTTAAGTATCTGAACGAAAGATGTTCCTCCTGTTTTCATTACGTGTATAAATATTAAATCTAAATTAGATATAGCATAGTCATTTCTGTCAAATATTTTTGAGTCTTGCGATATAAGTCTAGAGTATAAAGTTGTATTCAACAGAAAATCTAAATATCTTAAAATTGGCTTTAATATTTCTTTTTTAATCATCTACCTAGCCCCTTTTTGTAAGATGATATATAACATATTTTTTTTTTAAATTTCATATATTTGATAATTATAGATATATATCAGATTTCAAGATCTATTAAGTTTAAAATCTAGGTATAAGGCAGCAGACCATGAAAAGTTATTAGCGCCCATTACTAAACCTGATTTGCAACTATAATATTCTCGAAATTTTTTTTTTCGACCAAATTAATAGTCTTTTTTCTTATAATTTTTGCAAGATTTTTATCTTTGTTTTTTAAACCTTGATAAATAATCCAATTACAATTGATCCATACAGGTCCTCTCCTATATCTCTCTTCCTCGAAAGATTTATGTTTAGATTTTATAGACGGAAAAAGATATTATCAATAAAAATACATTAAAATTCTTAAATAAAGATATTCAATTTGAAAATTTAAATTTTAATAATGAGGTTTATATTGGAATAAGACCTGAAGATATTTCATTAGAAAACAAAAGTGAAATCACAGCTAAAGTTAAGATAGATCTTATTGAAAATTTGGGATCTGAGAAAATCATTTACACACACATAAATGGATCAGAAATTAGAATAAAAAGCACTCAAAATATCAAAGATGAGAATATTACAATTTACTTACCGAAAAATAAGATATATTTATTCGATGAAAATAAAAATAGATTAAAAGTGTGATTTTAATTATCCTTTAATCTAAAGATTGGCCACGTGGCGGAATGGTTACGCAGAGGATTGCAAATCCTTTTATCCCAGTTCGATTCTGGGCGTGGCCTCCAAAAAAATAAGTTGTTTTATCAATCCAAAAAAAGTATGTTGCGATTATTCCTCGGTAGCTCAGTTGGTAGAGCAGTTGACTGTTAATCAATTGGTCGCAGGTTCGAGTCCTGCCCGAGGAGCCAATTAACCTACTTTTTCAAACTTAGATGTATTATTTAAAATCTGTAAAATCTTCTCTTTCTGATCTCTTGATAGTGATGAGAAAGTTCTGCTTAAAAAAGAATAATTTAAATCATCATTATTCTCTTCGCTCAGATTTGCATCTTTAAACTCTTTATAATCCTCAAAGAAATATATAATTGGCACTTTTAAAAACTGTGATAATTGCATTAGTCGATTGGAACTTACACCATTTGTGCCTTTTTCATATTTTTGTATTTGTTGAAATGTGACGTTTATTGCTTGTGCTACTTTTGTTTGTGTAAGTCCTAATGATAATCTACGCATTCGTAATTTTTTACCTAAGTGAATATTGAAATTTTCTTCCATAGAACTCCCTAATTTTTAATAATAAAACCTCAAAACGGACAATTTGGCAATACATATAATTTTTTTTTTTAGGGTCCAAAAAGCTTAAAAAAAGTAAATTTTTAGTATTGACTATTAGGTTAAAATAAAGTGCCAAAATAAAATTATTCGACTTTTTTAAGCCTATATTCCCAATAACCTGTCTTATCAAATGCTGCTTTAACCCAAAGATATGTATCTTCTTCATACCAGATATCTGTATTCAGTTTTTTATCTTTTGATAAACTCGGATCAGAAGAGCTAAAATTAAATCTTAATGTTTTATAAACTTTATCTCCAATTGTAATTTCCTCTTTCCCAATAAATTTAACTTTTTGCTCAATAATTCTTCCTGAAACAGCACTAATCTGCGCTTTTTTTTGAGCTATTTCATGATTCCACCATGTGCCAATAATCATTTCTTTGTTTGCTTTACCTTTAAAAGACGAACCGTCAATTATTAAGTTTTTATCTTTTGGGTCTATAGATATATTCACGTATTTATCTTTTTTATTTTGATTAGTTTTTGAAGTAAATCCAGAAAAAACACCATTTTTATAACTTTCGATTCCTTTTGCATAATAGCTATAAAGTTTCACTCCAAGTTTAGTTATGGTAAAGCTAACTTCATTACTTATCTCTAAATTTTTGTTATTTCTTTTAAAAATATATTTGTGAAACCCTATTGATTTATTGTTTCTAAATAGTTCATATTCTAAATAATTATATTTTGAGTAGTGATCTACATGGGCATTTATATGAGTGGCTAAAAAGAATATTAAAGCAATTGAAAGTAAAAAGTTTTTCATATATTTTATGATATGGAGAGTAATTCGATTATATCACAAATTGGAAATACACCATTAATTAAGTTAAAACAAGCCTCAGAATTGACTGATTGTAATATTTATGGAAAAGCAGAATATTTTAATCCAGGAGAGTCTGTAAAAGATAGAGCTGCCTTATTTATTGTACAGGATGCAATAAAAAGAAAATTAATTTCAAAAGGTGGCACAATAGTAGAGGGAACTGCTGGTAATACAGGGATTGGTTTAGCGATAGTTTGTAAAGAATATGATTTAAAACTTAAAATAGTAATTCCAAATACTCAATCAATTGAAAAGAAAGAAACTCTAAAAAAATTAGGAGCAGAATTAATCGAGGTTGATGCTGTGCCTTACTCGAACCCTAAAAATTATATTAAACAATCCAAACAAATTGCTGAAGATTTAAATAAGAAAAGCAAAAATGGAGTTTATTGGGCTAATCAATTTGACAACATAATTAATACTGAAGCCCATATAAAGACTACTGCTGAAGAGATATGGAGTCAAACAGCAGGAACAGTTGATGGCTTTACATGCGCAGTTGGCACAGGAGGCACTTTAGCCGGAGTATCAATAGGTCTGAAAAATAAAAATAAAAACATAAAAATAGCATTATCTGATCCAATGGGATCATCTTTATATTCATATATAAATAATAAAGAGCTGAAAAGTATTGGAAATTCAATAACAGAAGGTATCGGGACTGCCAGAATTACTAAAAATTTTGATAAAGCATTAATCGACTATGCCTTTCAAACAGATGATACAGAAGCTTTAAATTTAGTTTATGATTTAATAGAAGATCAAAGAATAGTGCTGGGAGGTTCATCAGGTATCAATATAGCTGGTGCAATAAAACTTGCAAAAAAAATGGGTCCAGGAAAAACTATTGTAACTATACTTTGTGATCACGGAAAAAGATATGCTAGTAAAATTTTTAATAAAGAATTTCTTAAAAGTAAAAACTTACCTATTCCGAAGTGGTTATAGTATTTGACTCAAAAATAATTTTGTTCTATCAGACTTTGGATTTTCAAAAAATTCTTTAGTCTTAGCTTTTTCGACTATTTTTCCCTCATCCATAAAAATCATGCAATCCGCAACTTCTTTAGCAAATCCCATTTCATGAGTTACAACAATCATAGTCATACCACCTTTAGCTAAATCAACCATTACATCTAAAACTTCTTTTATCATTTCAGGATCAAGAGCAGATGTGGGTTCATCGAATAACATTATTTTAGGTTCCATGCAGAGAGCTCTAGCAATAGCAGCTCGTTGCTGTTGTCCTCCAGAAAGTTGACCAGGAAATTTTAGAGCTTGATCATCGATCTGTACTCTTGTTAAATTTTTCATAGCTAATTCTTCAGCTTCTTTTTTCGGAAGTTTTTTTACCCAGATAGGAGCTAATGTGCAATTATCTAATATTGATAAGTGGGGAAATAAATTAAATTGCTGAAAAACCATTCCAACTTCAGCTCTTATTTTTTCTATATTTTTTGTGTTTTCAGCAAGCTCCGTGCCATCAACAATTATATTTCCCTCTTGATGCTCTTCTAGTCTATTAATGCACCTAATTAAAGTTGATTTACCTGAACCAGACGGTCCGCAAATAACTATTTTTTCTTGTGGAGCAACATCAAGATCTATATCTTTTAAAACTTGAAATTTATCGAACCATTTGTTTACTTTTTTTAATTCTATTATTTTTCCCATTTTTATCTCTCAGTGCTCAATTTTTTTTCTAAATTTTGACTGTATCTACTCATTGCATAACATATTATCCAGAAAACTAAACCTGCAAAAACATAGCCTTCCATAGCCATACCTAACCATTTAGGGTTAGTTTTTGCTAAGCCTATCATACCTGCTAATTCCATCAACCCTACAACGAAAATTAATGGCGTATCTTTTACTAAAGCTAAAAGAGTATTTGCTATTCCAGGTATCACTAATTTAAGTGCTTGAGGCAATATTATGAGAGCATTCATTCTCCAATAACCCATTCCTAAAGATTTAGCAGCTTCATATTGACCTTTTGGTAAAGCTTGTAATCCTCCTCTAACAACTTCCGCCATATATGCAGCTTCAAATAATGTAATTGCAATTAAAACTCTTATTAATTTATCAATAAAAGTTCCGTCAGGTAGAAACATGGGAAACATTACAGCAGACATAAATAAGACAGTAATTAGAGGAACTCCTCTCCAAAGTTCTATAAAACCTATAGAAATATATTTTATTGCTGGCAAAGAAGATCTTCTTCCTAGGGCTAAAATTACTCCAATAGGAAAACAAAAAAGTATTGCAAAAGCAGAAATAATAAAAGTTAATGAAAGACCGCCCCAAGCTGCACTTTCAACATACTCAAGCCCAAAACTCCCGCCAGAAATAAGCTTAATTCCTAAGAATGGAAAAACAAAAACAAGAAACAAGATAAAATATTTTTTAAGTCTTTCAGCTACAAAAAATGAAACTCCCACTACAGTAAATAAGATTAAAAATGCTGTATTTATTCTCCATTGTTCTGCGTTAGGATACAGACCATACATAAACCTGTTAAACCAAACTTTTATAAAAACCCAACAAGCACCATCACCTGTACAATCATCTTTTGAATTACCTACAAAATTAGCCTCTAAAATAAACCAGTCCAACATTGGAGGAATTGATTTTATGATAATAAAAATTGTGAAAAGTGTTAATACAGCATTAAAATTATTGGAATTTATATTTTTATTTAAAATATCTAAGGAACGTACACCACTAAATTCAATTCTTATAAGGTAGAAACCAATAAAACCTAATATTAATGGTAAAAGATAGCTTAATTGAGAAGGCAAAAATGCCATTAAATTTAAATTAAAGAATGCATTCGCAAATACATCTAAAATACTTAAAGAAACAAGTGAAAAACCTATTGGAACATAAGTTTTAATATTCTCTTTAGAGGGTTTAGCAATTAAATTCATTATTTTTCCTTTATTGCCATTTTTTTATTGTACCAATTCATAAATATTGAAATTGAGATACTTAAAGTTAAGTATGTAAGCATCGTTATAGAAATTATTTCGATTGCCCTTCCCGTTTGCATTAAAGCAGTTCCCGCAAAAACTAATACTATATCTGGATAAGCAATTGCGGCCGCTAATGAAGAATTTTTTGTTAGATTTAAATATTGATTTGTAGTTGGTGGAATAATTATTCTCAATGCTTGAGGCATCACCACGAGTTTTAAAATTTGATTTTTATTTAATCCTATGCTTGCTGCAGCTTCTTTTTGACCTTTACCCACTCCCAAAATTCCAGCTCTTACATTTTCTGCGATGAAAGTTGCTGTGTACATTGATAAAGCTAAAGCAAGTGCAATTAATTCTGGAATGATGCTAACACCACCTGCATAAGTAAAAACTGTTGGGGAAAGTTGTTTTAAAACAGGGTATTCAAAAGTAAGAGATACTCCGAGAAAAAAAAATGTAATTAAAGGTAGTAATATTAATGTTGCAAAAGAAATTATTGTTGTTGGTATTTGTTTTCCAAATTGTTCTCTTTGTTTAGTTGCATAAGAATTAACAAAATAAATCGCTATAAACGCTGCTATTACTGATAAAAGAAAAATATTAAAATTTGTCCATATAAATTTTGGAACATACCAACCTTTAATTGTTAAAAATGAAATGTCATAAAAGTTTATACCATTTTCAGGTAATGGTAACGCTCTTAATGCTGCGAAGTACCAGAAAAAAATTTGCAAAATTAAAGGAATATTTCTAAAAATTTCTACATACCACTCTGCTACTTTAGCGATTAAGTAATTATCTGATAATCTGGATATACCTACTATCACTCCCAAAATTGTTGCAAAAAATATTCCAATTACTGAGACTAAAATTGTATTTAATAAGCCTACTAAAAATGCTCTCCCGTATGAATGTGAACCATCATATTCAATCATTGAAAATGTAATATCAAATGATGCTTCTTGATTTAGAAAACCAAATCCAAAAGATATTCCTCTGTTGCCCATGTTGATTTGAGCATTAGTAGCAAAATAAATAATTACAGATAGTAAAGCTAAAACAGTTATTGCTTGAGGAATTAAATCTCTCGCTTTTTTGTTTTCAATGTTGAATTTTTTAAAAATCATTATTTTGAGAGTAAAAAAAGGGCCAGATAAAACCAGCCCTTTTTAATTTTATTAGCAATTATCTTGCTGGTGGTACGTAAAGAATTCCACCTTTAGTCCATAATTGATTTGGACCTCTATTAGGTAAAATTCCAGTATCAGCTATGTGTTTTTTATAGCTTTCACCGTAATTACCAACTTGCTCGATAATTCTTAAGCTCCAGTCATTATCTAGACCGAAAGCAGCACCTAATTCACCTTCAGCACCAACTAGTCTCTTGATAGCTGGGTTCTCAGAGTCTTTTAGGCTAGAAGCGTTAGATGAATTAACACCATATTCCTCTGCTTCGATCATAGTATTTAAAGACCATCTCACGATATCTTCCCATACTGCATCCCCTTGTCTTACAACAGGACCTAGCGGTTCTTTAGAGATCGTTTCAGGTAATACTTTGTGCTCATCTGGGTTTGACATTTTAGTTCTTTGTGCCGCTAAACCAGATTTATCAGTAGTGTAAGTATCACATCTTCCTGCATCATAAGCTGCAACAACTTCGTCTGCTTTTTCAAACGCAATTGGTTCGTAACTTATATTTTTAGAATTAAAGAAGTCTCTCATGTTAAGCTCAGTAGTCGTACCTGTATTTGTACAAGCAGAAATACCGTTTTTGAAATCATTCACAGAATTAATTCCTGAATTTTTTCTTACCATGAAGCCTTGACCATCATAAAAGTTTACACCAACAAAAGTTAAACCAATGTCAGCATCTCTTGATAATGTCCAAGTAGTGTTACGTGCAAGTACATCGATTTCGCCTGATGTTAATGCCGTAAATCTTTCTTTAGCACTTAACGGAGTATATTTAACTTTGTCTGCATCACCTAATACAGCTGCAGCAACAGCTCTACATACATCTACGTCAATACCAGACCAATTTCCTGCTTCATCTGCATTAGAGAAACCAGGTAGACCTTGTGAAACTCCACATTTCACAAAACCAGCTTTCTTAGTATTTTCTAAAGTTTTAGATTTTTTTGAACCTGCTCCTCCTCCACCTTGGCCGCAAGCGACTAAAAGCAAAGACGCAAATCCAACTAAAATCCAAGTTTTGATAGATTTTATCATTTAAGATTTCCTTTTTTTTATTGTTAACAATATTTTTGAATTAAGAATTCAAAACAGAATTAATATAATTTTATTTTTTTCTTACTTCAATTTTATGATAGTCAACATATAGATTTATATTAATGATTGTTTACTAAATATGTATATTTACAACCAAAACTAAGAATATTTTGACATAGTCATTTCGTGAAGTCTACTCGTGGTTCTTTTAAAAATCTCAGAATGTTTTTTTGAAGTTCCAATTTTACTTAGGTCTGACTCCATTGAGAGTGTGAGGCTTATTTTTTTTTCATAAAGAATATCTATTAATGTAATAAATCTTAATTGTTGATTAGAATTATATTCACCAAATACCGGCACCTCATAGATAAAGATATGATTACAAATCTGAGAAATGTTTAGATAATCTTCAGCTCCTAAATTTTGATCACATAATTCTTTAAAATGAAATCTGGCTAAACCATCATAATAATCATTAATTTTAAAAACTCTTCCTTTGGTATTTACTGATTTTTCTTCTTTTTTTAAATTTTTTGTAAATATCCTAAACTTTTGATTAATCTTAAATAAAGTTTTTTCATTTAAAGGGTAAAAAATTCTCTGATTATTGTCCTGACCCTGTATCCTATAATCATCATCCAAAAATAATTCTTTTTGTACTGACTTTTTTTCGATTAAACTGATAAAAGGGATAAATTGTTCTCTTTGTAAACCATCTTTATATAAATCATTTAATCTAGTATTTGTCGTAATTAGAATCTTTACATCATTTAAAAAAATATTTTCAAATAATTTCCCTAAAATCATCGCATCAACAATGTTTGTAACCTGAAATTCATCTAAATATATAAAATCAAATTTTTGTTTAAGATTTTTCACAAATTTAGAGATGGTATTATCATCTTTTTTTTTATGTCTAAAATCGTGAAATTTAATCATGAATTCATTAAAATGAAATTTAGTTTTTTTAATATTTATTTTTTTGTAAACAAAATTAGCTATCATAGTTTTTCCGACTCCAACATTTCCATGAAGGTAGAAACAACTAAGGTCTTCTTTTTTTGAAAAAAAATTAAGTAATTTATTTCTTGGGAAAATAAATTTTTCAAGACTGTTTAATATTTCTATTTGCTTTTTATTTATTTCGAATTTATTTTTATTACAAAATTCACTAAAAGAGTTTTGTAGACTCGATGACATTATTGTCTTTTTTCCCAATTTATACAGCTTTTGACTATTGTATATAAGTTATTAAATTTTGGTCTCCATTTAATAAACTTCTTTAACTTGTTATTCGAGGCAATAATTTTCACTAAATCACCTTTTCTCCTTTTTGAAACCAAAATTTCTACTTTTTTAGAAGTTTGCTTTTTAAATGCTTTTGCAACCTCAAGAACTGAAATGCCTTTGTTGTAACCGCAATTAAGAATTTTTGAAACATTTGACTTATTTATTTTTTTTAAAACTTTGTAATGAATTTCTGCTATGTCACAAACGTGGATAAAATCTCTTATACAAGATCCATCATTTGTATCATAATTATCTCCATAAATTTTTAGAGTAGGTCTTTTTTTTATAATTTCTCTTGAAAAATTTTTGAATAGGTGATCGCTTTTGTTTATTAATCCAATTTTTCCAGTAGAGCTTGAGCCTGCAATATTAAAATATCTAAGAATACAGTAATTAATCTTATTTCTTTTACAAAATCGTTTAATAATTTTTTCAGCTTTAATTTTTGTCTTTCCGTAAACACTTTTTGGTTTAATAGCAGAATTTTCATTTACTTTATATTGACCATCCTTATAAACGGCTGCTGTTGAGGAAAAAACAAAGTTTTTTATTCCTGTATTTTTACATGCTTCTAATAAATTTTTAGTTCCTAAAACGTTGTTTTTAAAATATTTTTTTGGGTATTTTTCCCCTTCACCAATTATTAAATTTGCAGCCAGATGAATAACAGAGTCTATTTTGTTTTTTAAAATAATATCCTTAATTTTTTTATTTTCATGAATATCTACTTTAAAGAATTTAGCTTTTTTATTAATAAGTCTTCTATAACCAGTAGACAAATTGTCTACTATAAAAATTTTTTTTTTATTTTTAATTAAAACTTCTGAAATATGTGAACCTATGTAACCAGCTCCTCCAGTAATAAGAATGTTTTTAATCATAGTATTGAATGGCGCGCCCTGAAGGATTCGAACCTACGACCCTCGGTTTAGAAAACCGATGCTCTATCCAGCTGAGCTAAGGGCGCTAAATGGTTATATTTACTTAAAAACATACTAAGTGGTCAATATAAATCGGAGACTTAACACCGAATTGTTCTGACTTCTCGTGCTGATGTATGTGATGTGAGTGGACAAATACAGGCAAATACTCACCTTTTTTTGTCTTAAGAGTATAAATAAAATTAGTTCCTCTGAATTTTCTATCCACTACTTCTAATTTTAACTTACTTTGGTCGTCATGAATCAAATCCTCAGGTTGCAAAAGAAGCTTTACTTTTGATCCTGAAGGAAAGTTATTAGACAATTTGCCTCTAATCTCCCCCAACTCCTCATGTTTTAACCTGTGAACAGCACATTCACTATCTACTACTTTGACATCTATAAATATCCCTTTGTTTAGAAAATTGGCTACAGCTATTGAATTAGGTTCATGGTGAACATTATAAGGAACGTCATACTGTTTTAGTTCTTGGTTTAAAATAATACCACACTTATCGGCCATTGAAAAAGCTTCGTACGAGTCATGTGTTACGATGATGGTTGTTAAATTTATTCTTTTTAAAAGCTTTTTAACAGACACTTGAATTTCTTCCTTTAAACTTTGATCTATATTTGAGAAAGGTTCATCTAATAGTAATAGATCGGGTTTAGACATTAAAGATCTAGCTAATGAAACCCGTTGAGCCTCTCCAGCGCTGATTTGATGAGGATATTTTTCTAATATAGGTTCAATTCTTAATAATTTAATTATTTCTTTAACATCTATATTCGACCCATGGCCATTAGATCTTTTTATACCAAAGTTTATATTATCAATAACTTTATAATTTGGAAAAAGAGAATTATCTTGAAAAGAAAGAGCCACATTTCTTTTTTCTGGCTCAATATGAATTTCGTCAGAGGCTAAAATTGTATCTCTAAGTTTAATTTTACCTCCGCTAAGTTTTTGCAAACCAGCAATTGTTCTTAGTATAGTGGTTTTGCCGATTCCAGAAGGACCCAACAAAGAAATAATCTCACCCTGTTTTTCTATACCGAGATTTACATTATTTACTTTATTTTTTTCACTTGCAGTAAAGTTGCCATTTTGAATCTCAAAAAAATTATTAGCCATTCATTTGATTATATTAATTTTTTTTTGAAAGTATATATTTAGATGAGAGAAGTATTAAAATTGTAGACCAAAATATTAAAAAAAGCGAAGGTAAAGCAGCTGCTTCTAGCAGATCTTGAGAGGCATATATATAAGCCTGAGTAGCGAATGTTTCGAAATTAAAAGGTCTTAAAATCATTGTCATGGGTAATTCTTTAATTACCTCCAGAGAAATCAATAAAATTATCAAAATTATATTTGTGCTTAAATATGGAATATGGATTTTTAAAAATGTATTAATTTTAGAATAACCAAGAAGATAAGCGCTCTCGTCAATGGAATTATTAATTTTTTCATAACTTGATTTTATTCCATTAAAAGATAGGGAGAAAAATCTTATAAAGTACGCCAATAAAAGTCCAAAAATAGACCCTATGAATAAACTCTTTGAACTTTTTAAATGAAAATGATTTGTAAAAAAATCACTTAAATTTGAAAAAAATGTAATAAAAGCAACTGCTAGAATAACTCCTGGTATTGCATAACCAGAAATTGAAAAAATTGTAAGGTAATTTAGAATTTTGCTTTTTGATATTCTGCTACCATAATTTATAAATAGAGAAACAATTACAATCAAGACACTAGCTAATCCCACTAGCATCAAAGTATTAAAATTAATTTTAAATATATCAATGTCTTGAATGTATTTTGGAAATTTTATTGTCCAGTAAATCATTTGAGAAACTGGAAAAATAAAACTTAATAAAAAGATCAAAGAACAAATAGCAACTGGAATTATAGACTTTTTTCCAGTTAATTTAATTTTAGTAATTGACTTAAAACCCCGACCTGGTTGATGATATTTTGCCTCTTGTCTTGAGTAAATTTCTATTGAAAAAAGTAAGAGGATAAAAATAAGTAATATAAAGGATATCTGATTGGCTGTATTTAAGTCATCAAAAGACAGCCACGAATTATAAATTCCAGTGGTCAACGTATTTACACTAAAAAATGATACAGTTCCAAAATCTGACAAGCATTCCATTGATACTAAAGCTAAACCTGCAATGATCGCCGGTCGTGCTGACGGTAAAACTATTTTTAAAAAAGTTTTCTTTGACGAAAGACCAAGATTTTTTCCTACTTCGATATAATTATTTGATTGATAATAAAATGATGCTCTCGTTAATACATAAACATACGGAAACAAAGAAAACGATATTGATATTATAGCCCCAATTAATCCGTCTATTTTTGGAATAATAGGATTGTAATTATTTTCACCAAAAAGAAATGTTAATAATGAAAAAGCTGTGCCATAATTTTCAAAAAACGCAATTATTGAAAATGCATAAATATAACCTGGAACTGCGAACGATAAGATTAGCGCCCAACTAAAAAAATTGGATAAAGGAAAATCGTAAAAAGATACAAAGTATGCAGAAAAAATCCCAAGAATAAAAGTAAAAAATATTACAAATAATAAGATTGTTATTGAGTTAAAAATATAATCAAACAAAAAAGTTTCTTTTAATATATAGAAATAATTACTTGTTTCGTTAAAAAAGCCAAAAAAAACTGTAATGATAGGCATAGCAACTACTGCAGCTACAATTAGTGATCCAAAAAACCATATATTATATTTTGTCATTAATGAATTTTGTTATCATATAAAGTTCTCTGGCTAAAGCGGCTTGAGTGTAGAATATAGCTAACATTTGAATCCAGAGAAATTGACGTCAAAGTTTTAATCTTTTTTAAACATTGAGGAAACAATTGTTTTTACTTCCTCAATTTTAATTTCAGAAACCTTTCTATTGGAGATTTTCTGCTCCATTTTTTTAGCTTCTGACATACAAGGCGAACAAACCGATTTTAACTTATTCAAGTTAATTTCTTTTTTTATTGTTCGACTCATATTATTAACAACTATTTCCAACCTGCTGATGTCATTACTTCTAAAGCATCTGCTTGTCTTTTTCCGTAATTGACAACTTTTGTTTTTAGATCTTGTTTAAAATCTAATCCCATATTTACAACAAGTGGATGTGGAGACACACCTTTTATCATTGGATATTCAAAAGTATTATTTACAATATGATTTTGAGCTTCCTCACTTAATAAGAACTCAACCAATTTTATTGCATTAGCTTTATTTGGAGCACCTTTTACAAGTCCAGCACCACTAATATTCATATGAGTTCCTCTTCCATCTTGATTTGGAAAGAAGGGTTTTACTTTTTTGGCTGCTGCTTGTTGTTCTGGTCCTTTTTTTCCAGATAACATTAGCGCTAGGTAATAAGTGTTAGCTACTGCTATATCAGCTTCTCCTGCTGCAACAGCAAGTATCTGAGCTCTATCATTACCTTTAGGCGATCTAGCCATATTCAAAACCATACCTTTTGACCAATCAGCTATTTTACCTTTTCCATTATTTTTAATTAATGAAGCCACAAGTGATTGATTGTAAATATTGTTTGAAGCTCTAATTACTAGTCTGCCTTTCCATTTTGGATCAGCTAAACTTTCATAAGTTAAACCAGCTAACTCTGCACCGCTTACTCTTTCTGGAGCAAAATATACAATTCTTGCTCTCTTCGCTATTCCAGTCCATTTTGATGTTCTAAAGTTACTTGGTACAGCAGATTTTATAGCTGCACTAGTAAGTCCCCCTTGGAGGTTAGCTTCAAAAGCACCTAATCTTCCAGCGTCTGCTGTAATATACAGATCAGCTTGGCTATCAGCTCCCTCTTCGATTATCCTTTTTTCTAAAGCACCCGATTTTCCTGATACAACGTTTACTTTAATTCCTGTTTTAGCAGTGAACTTCTCGTATAGTTGAACATCAGAGTCGTAATGCCTTGCGCTAAATATATTTACTTCATTTGCAAATAGAGTTCCTGCAAATGCAACTAAAAATAGATAGGTTATTATTATAGTTTTTTTCATTATTTCACTACTTTATTGATAATGATTATCATTTACAATGTATTGATAATGATTATCATTTGCATAATTGACGCACTATAAAGTGGTATAATCTGTTGATAACTTAGGAAAAATGGAGTTAATAGAATTATGCTACAAATAAATCCTAAAAAATTTAAACATATTCAAAATAAGACAATTCCATCCCCTCTAAGACCAAAATTCAGAAACAAGGCTGAGACTAATATATATTTTCTTTCAAAAAGAAAAATGTTGGGAGAAAAAAAGGCTTCCCAAGTAAAAAATCTAAAATTAATCTCAATAGTACTAATTATCGTTTTTGGTGGTTATTTATTGTCTAACTAATTTTAGTTTTCACAATTCCAAGCTTGTCAATTTTTCCTTTGTAAATACCTTTACCAAGAATGGGCACCACACCAACTGATGAACCAGTAAAGACATAAAAATCTTTATCATGTTTAATTTTATCTTTCTGTAGTTTTTTTAAAACAAACAATAAAGAATTCATAGGATTTATATAAACAGTATTGGTATTTCCATTCACAGATTGTTTTGTCTTTGGATTAGAAATATTGGTTCTTAAATTTTTTACATTATTATTTCTAAATTTCTTTTTTGGGCCAATAATAAATTTCACATTTGCTCCAAAATCAGAGCATAAGTCTCCAAAACTTTTTATACCTCTTTTCTTTTGTCTATAGCCGACTACTTCAATACACGGAGCGATGTAATTAATAAATTTTTTAATATTATTTTTTGATATTTTTTTTTTAAAATTAAAAAAATCTTTTTTAAGTATATAACAAACCTCAAGTTCAATTCCTAAAGTATATTTATTAATTTTTACAGATTTATTATTTTTTAAAACGTTATGTTTATATACAGAGGCATAGAAAGGCTCTTTTTCTTTTAGTTTTTTTATAACAGGTATCCCCGTTCCCCCTGCTTTAAATCCTACGATTGGTTTTTTAATTTTACTTTCACATAATTTTCTTAATTTATTAGCATTAGAAAGTTTTTTCGTGTATATATTTGATATCGGATCTATAATCTTATTTTTGAGAAATGCATTTACAAGTTTATTTGCCACTAAATTTAAATTTTTATCTTTCATTAAACATCATCTCCTAAATAAATTCCCAATGATAGGGCTGTTTCAACTAAAGAGTCTTTCCTTTCTACATTTTTATATGTTTTTATACCTTCATCAATAGGTACATCTACCACTCTTCTATCTCTCCATGCAACCATTCGATCAAATTTTTTCTGATTTAATAAATCAACTGCGTAAACACCGAAAGCGCTAGCTAATATTCTGTCACTCGCTGTTGGAGGTGCCCCTCTTTGAACGTGACCAAGTGATGTTACTCTGCATTCAACATCTGTTTTCTTCATTAATTCCTGGGCTATATAATCTCCTATGCCGCCAAGTCTTTGTTCGCCATCCATATATTTATGGACTACTCGAGATCCATCTTCTTTTTTTACCGCTTCAGCAACTACTATCAAAGAATGCTGGATATCATTTTTTTTCATAGAATTAAGTTTATTAATTATACCCTCTATTGAATATTTTATTTCTGGAATTAAAATAATATCTGCGCCACCTGCTATGCCGGCATTAAGCGCAATATGTCCTGCATCTCGCCCCATAACTTCAAGAATCATGGATCTTCTGTGGCTAGCTGCTGTAGATTGTAAATTATCCAATGCTTGTGTTGCAACATCTACCGCTGTATGAAAACCTATAGAACTTTCTGTCGCTCCAACATCGTTATCTATTGTTTTTGGAATGGCAACAATTTTCATATCACCGTCTTTGGCTAACTTTTTTAGAATTTGCATACTGCCATCTCCGCCGATAATTATTAAACCATCAAGTTTCATCGAATGATATCCTTCGATTATTTCTTTTGATTTATCGACATGTTTGCCGTTGCCTGTTGGGATTTTAAAAGGATTCCCTTTATTTGTTGATCCTAAAAAGGTTCCACCTTGTCTTAATAAATATCCTCCGAAAGTTTTATGTGTTAGTTGCATAACATCTACTGGTCGTTTAATAAGGCCAGCTGTTCCGTCTCTTATTCCATATACATCCATCTTATATTTATTTTTCGCTCTATAAAAAATTGATCTAATAGCTGCGTTGAGGCCTCCGCAATCTCCACCACTTGTTAAAATTCCTATTTTTTTATTGCTCATTTAAATTATTTTTCTTTAATATTCTTTTTTAAGAGAAGTGGTGTTATAACATAAAAACGTCTTAATGGAAAAAAAAGCAAAAATTATAGCTACTCTTGGTCCAGCGATTTTTAGCGAAAATAAGTTAAAAAAGCTTGTAGATCTTGGTGTTGATGCATTTAGAATTAATTTTAGTCATAACACAAATGGGATTAATAAAATAATTTCAAGAATAAGAAAAGTAGAGAAAAAAAATGGAAAAAAATTATCTTTAATAGCTGATCTACAAGGTGTGAAACTTAGAATAGGCAAAGTAATAAATGATAATCAAAAAATTGGTTTTAACCAAATATTTATATTTGATAATAAAAAGTATCCCGGTGACTCAAAAAGAGTAAATTTTCCTTATCCGAAAATTTTAAAAAAGTTAAAAAAAGGAAATAAGATTTTAATCGATGACGGAAAGTTTCTGTTCACAGTAATTGGGAAAAAAGAAAATACGGTAGTAACGAAATGTCGAAGTCAAAATTGTATTATAAAAAGTAATAAGAGTTTTCATATTCCGAACTTAGATATAGCTTTTAATAAATTAACTCAAAAAGATAAAAAAGATATAAAAACTGCAATTAAACTTGGTTGTAATTGGATAGCTTTATCTTATTTACAAAATGAGAAGTTGATTCTTGAAACAAGAAAATTAATTAAAAAAGATATGGGTATTATATCGAAAATTGAAAATAAACACGCGCTTAAAAATATAAAAAAAATTATTCAAGCTACGGACTCAATTATGATTGCACGAGGCGATTTAGCTATTGATATTGGTCATAGTGAAGTGCCAAAAGTACAGTTAAGTTTAATAAAAAAATGTTCTCAATTTTCAAAATCTGTAATTGTTGCCACTCAAATGTTAGAAAGTATGATTGAGAATAACACGGCAACACGAGCTGAAATAAATGATATCGCTACAGCAATTTTTCAAGGTGCGGATACTGTAATGTTATCAGCTGAAGCAGCAATAGGTAAATTTCCTACACAAGCTGTATCTACAATGACAGAAACTATACTTTCAACTGAAAAATATAAAAGAGAACATATAGAAGATTTTAAAAATTCTATTATTGCAAATAAAGATCCGGTTAAGTCAATTCTTCTATCTGTAAAAGACATGGCATACAATTCGAATGTTAAAGCTATAATAGTATTTTCTAATTCTGGAAAGTCAGCTAAGCTTGTTTCAGCTATGCGTCCTGCAGCAAAAATAGTGACGATTTCCCCTAACATAAATGTCAGTAGACAAGTTTCACTTCTTTGGGGTGTTCAATCTATTAATAGTAGAGATGCAAATGGATGGAAAGATATGATGTCGATTTCAAAAGAAATTATAAAAAGGTTAAAATTCATTAAAAAGAATGATTTTGTAGTCATCACAGCAGGTTTGCCTTTTGGTAAAGCTGGCATGACTAATATGGTTAGGCTTTATAAAGTGGGTTCTTAATGGAAGATAATTATAGTATCGATGAAATTTTATCAGCTGTTAATGATCTTCAAAATTTAAATAAAGATAAAAATCAAAAAATTTCAAAAGAACCATCGATTAAATCTGATGACTCAAATATTCCTAAAAATACACTTAGATTAATTGAAGAAGCTGAGAAATCTAAAAATTAAAATAAGCCAGATATTTGAATAGCTGTATCGCACATTCTATTAGAAAATCCCCATTCGTTATCATACCAAGAAAGAACTCTGCTAAATTTTCCTTTTATAACTTGAGTCTGTGTTAAATCAAAAATCGAACTATGGGGGTTATGATTAAAATCTTTTGAAACTAATGGAGCTGAATTAGTTGCTAATATTCCTTTTAAAGGTCCATTAGCTGCTTTACTCATAGCATCATTTATATCTTCAGATGTAACTTCTTTATTAGGTACGAACGTAAGATCAATTAAAGAAACATTTGGTGTTGGTACTCTTATAGCAGTACCATCAAGTTTTCCCTTTAAACTTGGTAATACTAAGCTCATAGCTTTAGCTGCACCAGTTGAAGTTGGTATCATAGCATCGCCCGATGCTCTGGCTCTTCTTAAGTCTTTATGAAGTGTGTCTAAAAGTTTTTGATCTCCTGTGTAACTATGAATAGTGGTCATATACCCATATTCAATACCAAAAGAGTTTTCTAAAACCATGGCAACTGGTGCTAAACAGTTTGTAGTACAAGAGCCATTAGAAATTATATTATGTTCTTTTTTCAAATCTTTACTGTTTACTCCTTGAACAACAGTAAAATCTACTTCCTTTGCTGGGGCAGAAATTATTACTTTTTTAGCGCCAGCCTCTATGTGTTTACCAGCTGATTTTTTATCTAAAAAGAAACCTGTGCATTCTAAAACAACATCAGCTCCAATTTTACCCCAAGGTAATTTAGACGGATCTCTTTCAGCAAAAACTTTGATATTTTGATCTCCTATTTGAAATCCCTCTTTAGTTGTCTTTATATCATGATTTAATGTACCATGTGTGCTATCAAATTTTATTAGATGAGCGTTAGCTTCTATAGAACCAAGATCATTAATTCCTACTACTTGAATTTTGCCTTCATAGTTTTCTAGTAAAGCCCTTAAGATAAGGCGCCCTATTCTACCAAAACCATTAATTCCCACTTTGACCATTTGTTATACGTATTTAAATACAACAATAAAATAAGCAACACAAATAATTGATGCTATCCACAAGAGACTGCCAACTAGACCTAACCATGCTAAATGAATAAACGCACTGCCTAACAAAGATACAAACAGTCTATCACCTCTAGTTGTATCTAAACCTAAAATACCTTTTCTTGGAGAACCTCCAGGTACTTTTTTTTCCCAAATAAGCATTACAATTATACATAAAGCTATAAAAATGAAAAAAGCAGCCGTTTGCCAAGTCCAAGCCATCCATGAAAATAAATCAAAATCAAAAAAACCTTTTTCTTTTGCTTTACCAACGTCACCCCATGTGGCTGCATATAATTTTGTAAACATTAAACCCTCCCCATCGCAAATCCTTTAGCAATATAATTTTTAACAAAGTAAATTACAATTGCTCCTGGAATTATTGTTAAAGTTCCCGCTGCTGCTAATAAACCAAGTTCATACCCAGATGTGCTAGCCGTTCTTGTCATGGTAGCTGCTATTGGTTTTGCAGCTGTTGCTGTTAGTGTTTTAGCTAATAAAAGCTCAACCCATGAGAACATAAAGCAGAAAAACATAGTTATACCTATTCCAGCTGCAATGGTTGGAACAAATATTTTAAAGAAAAACCTACCAAAAGAGTACCCATCTACATAAGCTGTTTCATCTAGTTCTTTAGGAACAGCAGACATAAATCCTTCTAATATCCAAACCGCTAGTGGAATATTAAACAAACAGTGAGACAAAGCTACGGCTATATGAGTATCAAACAAGTTTACTGATGAGTAAAACTGGAAAAAAGGTAATGCAAATACTGCTGGTGGAGCCATTCTGTTAGTTAACAGCCAAAAGAATAAATGTTTGTCACCTAAAAATTTATATCTAGAAAATGCATACGCTGCCGGTAAAGCAGCTGCAACTGAAATAACTGTATTAAATACTGTATATGTTATTGAATTTACATAACCCATATACCAAGTACTGTCCGTAAATATTTTTACATAATTTTCCAATGTAAATTTTTGTGGCCATAAAGAATATGTATTTATAATTTCAGTAGTTGTTTTAAATGACATATTTATTAACCAATAGATCGGTAACATTAAAAAAATTATATATAGTGTGGGTACTAACCATTTATATTTTTTCATGACTTCGCCTCATTTTTCATCATTAAATTGTAAAATATCCAACAAACTAAAAGTACGATAAAGAAATAGATTAATGACATCGCAGCTGCTGGTCCTAAATCAAATTGACCCAAAGCCATTTTAACTAAGTCAATAGATAAAAATGCTGTAGTATTTCCTGGCCCACCTCCAGTAAGTACAAATGGTTCAGTGTAAATCATAAAGCTATCCATAAATCTTAATAAAATCGCTAAAGTTAAAACCTTTTTCATTTTTGGTAATTCAATATATCTGAAAGTTGCCCACCTACTTGCACCATCAATTTCTGCAGCTTGATAGTATGCTGGCTGAATTGAATTTAGTCCTGCATAAGATAAAAGAACAACCAAAGAAGTCCAATGCCAAACATCCATTAGAATAGTAGTAAACCAGGCATCGCCAGGTTGTTGAGTAAAATTATAATCAAAACCCACTGAGTTTAATGTATGACCAAGAAAACCAATATCTGGAAGTGCAAAAATATTCCACATGGCGCCAACAACATTCCAAGGTATAAGAAGTGGCATAGACATTAAAATTAAACAAACTGGTACTCCCCAACCTTTTTTTGGCATCGTCAAAGCAATTGCAATACCTAAAGGTATTTGAATAAGAAGTATAATAAAAGTAAAAGCAAATTGTCTCCCTAATGAAGCATGAAATCTTTCAGATAACAGAATTTGTTTAAACCATCTTGTGCCCTCCCAAGCAAAAACGTTATTTCCAAAAGTTTCTTGAAATGAATAATTGACTACTGTCATTAAAGGAATAGCTGCATTGAATGCAACAAGAACAAATACGGGAATTACAAAATACCAAGCTTTTTGATTAATAGTTTTATTCATTATTCTATAATCCAGTTATCTCCATAAATGTAAGTATATTTTTGATTGAAAGTTATATGAGCGCTTCCACTTGGAATTTGAGTAGAAGCGTTGGATAATATTTTGATATTACCCCCATTACATTCTGTATCAACAATTTTATGTCTTCCAGTATTACTTACTCTTTTAATTTTAACTGGAATCCCATCTTTTGAAAAATTTATAAATTCAGGTCTAATACCTATTTGAGTTTTACTAAAATTTGTTTTTTTTATAGCTTTATGACTTTGTATTTTTTGACCACTAAAATTTATTTCGCCATTTTTAATTTCACATGGAAGTATATTCATTCCAGGTGATCCGATAAAATGTCCAACGAAAGTATGTTTGGGCTTCTCAAATAATTCAACGGGTGTTCCAGTTTGAACGATTTGACCCTCATGCATAACTACAACTTGATCTGCAAAAGTTAAAGCCTCTGTTTGATCATGTGTAACATAAATCATAGTGCGATTAATTTTTTGATGTAGTTCTTTTAGTTTTGATCTTAAAACCCACTTTAAATGTGGGTCTATAACAGTTAATGGTTCATCAAACATAATTACATTTACGTCTGATCTAACAAGTCCTCTACCTAATGAGATTTTTTGTTTTCCATCAGCTGTTAAACCTGATGCTCTGTTATTCAATGTAGATGTCAATTCAAGCATTTCAGCAATTTCTTTAACTTTCGATGCAACTTCTGTGTCTGAAAGACCTCTATTTTTTAATGGGAAAGCTAAATTATCATATACTGACATAGTGTCGTAAATAACTGGAAACTGAAATATTTGAGCAATGTCTCTTTCAACGGGATTAAGTGATGTCGTATCTTTATCATCAAATAAAACAATGCCCTTTGTTGGTTTTAATAAGCCTGAAATAATATTTAATAAAGTTGTCTTTCCACAACCAGATGGGCCTAATAATGCATAAGCACCGCCATCTTTCCAATCAATATTTATATCTCTTAAAACCCAATCAGAATCGTTGTTCTGTTTTTCTAAATAACTATGACTTAGATCTTTTAAAGTAATTTTAGCCATTGTTTACCAATCTGTTATTTTGATCAAAATATAAAAACTCATCTGTGTTCATGTATAATTTAGTATCTTCTCCAACATTTTTTTGTTGAGTTCCATTAGATAATGAAACCCAGTTTAAATTTCCATTAGTAAAGTGTATTAAACTTTCTGATCCACTAAGCTCAGAAATTTGAACTTTACCATTAATTTCAACTGAATTATTTCCCTCTTTATAGGTAGTAATATTATGAGGTCTTATTCCTATTTTATAAGTACCATCTTTAATTTTTACAGATGATTTCCATTGAACATTATTATCTGTGAATTTACAATTTTCTCCGCTTTTTATTATCTCAGCTATATTCATTGGTGGATCACTAAAAACTTTTGCTGAAATTAAATTTTCAGGCTTGTTATAAACCTCTAGAGTTTTTCCATATTGAATAACTTTACCTTCTAATAATGTTGCTGTATTTCCACCTATCATTAATGCGTCAGAAGGTTCTGTTGTTGCATAAACAACGATACAATCTCTATCTTCAAATAATTTTGGCAGTTCCTCTCTTAATTCTTCTCTTAGTTTAAAATCTAAATTTGCCAAAGGTTCGTCTAATAAAATTAAGTCTGAATCCTTAACTAAAGCTCTTGCAAGAGCTGTCCTTTGTTGTTGCCCACCAGATAATTCATCAGGTTTTTTATTTAACATCTCTGATAATTTTAAAAGTTCAGCTACTTTTCCTACTCTTTGTTTAATCTCATCATTTTTAACTCCCGTTATTATTAGCGGAGAAGCAATATTTTCATAAACTGTATAATTTGGATAATTTATAAATTGCTGATAAACCATAGAACAATTTCTTTTTTGTACTTTCATGCCTGTAACATTTTTTCCATCAAACCATATCTCACCTGAGGTTGGTTTATCTAACCCTGCCATTATTTGCATTAATGTTGTCTTGCCAGCTAGTGTGGAACCGAGCAGTACATTTATGGTATTTTTTTCTAATTTAAGACTTGTAGGATGAATATGAGTATCTATTCCAACTTTTTTTTCTATATTTTTTAGTTCTAGACTCATAATTTAAAATTTAGTTTTAAAAAAAGGGGGCAGCTAGTGCCCCCTTTTCAATTTAGATTAACCTCTTACTATTTCCAAGCTTTCGCGTATGGAACAGTTTTTCCCTGAGGTTTCTCATCACGTTTAGCTTTCGGTGAACCTTTCTTATTTAACCAATAAGAAGCTTCTCTTGGTTTATTAAGTCTTGGTCCACATCCACCGTATGCGTTACTACCTTTGTCGGCAGCTTCCATACGAGACATAACTAAATCCATCTCTTCTGCAAGACGATCCATAGCTTGTTGTGGAGTAAACGCACCTGAGTTTACATCTCCAATTTGTTGCCACCAGATTTGTGCAAGTTTCGGATAATCCGGAACATTTACACCTGTTGGTGACCAAATATTTCTGTTGTTTGATCTGTAGAACTCAACAAGTCCACCTAAATCACCTGCTCTGTCAGTAAATGATTTATGATCGATTGAACTATCTCTTATAATAGTTAAACCAACGTGACTTTTCTTAAGGTCTACTGTTTTTGATACAACGAATTGAGCGTACAACCATGCAGCTTTTCTATTTTTAACTGGTGTAGACTTGAATAAAGTCCATGATCCAGCATCTTGATATCCAAGCTTCATGCCTTCCTCCCAATAAGGTCCTTTTGGTGATGGACCCATTCTCCATAACGGCTTACCGTTAGCATCAACAACTTTGTTGTTAGGATTTTTTCCTACTAAAGAAGCTGTAAATGCTGTGTACCAGAATATTTGCTGAGCAACGTTTCCAGAAGATAGTGACGGTAAAGACTGATAGAAGTCCATAGCCGCAGCACCTGGAGGAGCGTAATTTCTTAACCACTCATCCCATTTTCTGATTGCGTATACAGCAGCAGGACCATTTGCAGCTCCACCTCTTGTTACTGAAGCTCCAACAGGGTTACAAGAACCTTTTTCCATTCTAATTCCCCACTCGTCAACTGGTATTCCATTAGGTTTTCCTACATCACCTGCTCCAGCCATTGATAACCACGCGTCAGTCATTCTCCAACCTAAGTCAGGAGCTCTCTTACCGTAGTCCATGTGACCATAAATTCTAACACCATCAATATTTTTCACATCTTCAGAGAAATATTTAGCGATGTCTTCATAAGCAGACCAATTTAGAGGTACGCCTAAATCGTAGCCGTATTTCTTTTTAAACCCTTTTTTAATTTCAGGTCTGTCAAACCAATCTTTTCTAAACCAATATAGGTTAGCAAATTGTTGGTCAGGCAGTTGGTATAAGTCGCCATCTGGACCTGTAGTAAACTGTTTACCAATGAAATCATTTAAGTCTAAAGTTGGTAAAGTAACGTCTTTACCCTCCCCAGCCATCCATTTCGTTAAATTAACAGCTTGTTGCATTCTAGCGTGAGTACCAATCAAATCTGAGTCATTGATATAAGCGTCATAAATACTTACGTTAGTTTGCATTTGTGTTTGAACAGCCATTACTACGTCACCTTCACCAAGTAACTGGTGATTAACTTTAATCCCAGTGATCTCTTCAAAAGCTTTTGTTAAAACTTTTGACTCATACTCGTGCGTTGGAATAGTTTCAGACAATACTTTAATAGACATTCCTTTGAATGGCTTTGCAGCATTGTGGAACCACTCTAGTTCTTTCTCTCTTTCTTTTGCAGATAAAGTTGAAAGACTAAATTCTCCATTAGACCATTTCTTGATTGCAGCCATATGACCGTCTGCAAACGCATTAGAAATAGTTACGATTGAAAATGATACAGCAACAGCTAAGAAAGTTTTTAATGTTTTAAACATTTTATTATTTCCCCCATTGTTGTTTTTAAGATGTTATTATTGAACCAAAAATAAACTAAACTGTACAGTGGTTAATTAATTTAAATTTACAACTTGTGAGTGTGTTATTCAGTCAATGTTTTTTTTATTGCAATTGACCAGCCTTTTAAAAGTTTATTTCTTAATGGATTTTTCATTTTTGGAGAAAATTTTTTATCCAAATGCCAATTTTTTGAGATATCTCTTAATGATTTGTAAACACCAATCTGTAAACCTGCCATGAACGCTGCACCCAGAGCTGTGGTTTCTTGAACTTTAGGTCTAAGAACTTTTACATTTACTATGTCTGATAAAAATTGTGAAAACCAATTGTTCATTACCATTCCGCCATCAACTTTCACAATTTTTGGTCTTAAACCATCATGTTTCATAGCCTCAAATAAATCATATGTTTGATAGGCAACTGCTTCAATTGTAGCTCTCACTATTTCTTTTGGACTCGTATCTCTAGTAATTCCACTTAAGACTCCTCTTGCATTAGCATCCCAGTAAGGAGCTCCTAGCCCCGTAAAAGCTGGTACTAAATAAATGTTGTTATTATCTTTTAAAGATTTCACAATTTTTTCTGTTTCAGGGGCTTTCTTAAAAAATTTCATTCTGTCTCTGAGCCATTGAACACCTGCACCTGCTATAAAAATTGATCCTTCCATAGCATATGTTGTCTTACCATTAATTTTATATGCTATTGTAGTTAACAATCTATTCTTTGAATAAATTTTTTTACTACCTGTATTAAGTAAAACAAATGCGCCAGTACCATACGTACTTTTTAAAGAACCTGGCTCGAAACAACATTGACCAATAGTAGCTGATTGCTGATCACCTACTACTCCATTTATTGGTAAAGACTTACCTGTGACCGATGAATGAGTTTGACCATAATCATCAGCACAGTCTTTAACTACGGGAAGAATATGTTTTTTGATCTTTAATAAATTTAAAATTGTATCATCCCATTTATTTGAACTAATATTATAAATCATTGTTCTACTCGCATTTGTGGCATCAGTTGCGTGTATTTTTCCTCGAGTTAATCTCCAAATTAAAAAACTATCAATCGTTCCAAACAATAATTGCTTTTTTTTCATCAGGTGTCTAGCTTTAGAGATATTATCCAGTATCCATTTTATTTTCGTTCCTGAAAAATAAGAATCTATTAAAAGACCTGTTTTGTTGAAGATCATAGTTTCTTTGTTTTGTTTTCTTAATTTTATGCAAAATTCCTCTTGTCTACGATCTTGCCAGACAATTGCATTGTAAACAGGTTTTCCTGTTTTTTTATCCCACAAAACAGTTGTTTCTCTTTGATTGGTGATACCTATACTTAAAATTTCACCTTTTAATCTTTTAGCTTTTTGAATTACGTCTTTTAATGTTTTTAAAGTTGTTCTCCAAATTTCGTCTGGATTATGCTCAACCCATCCACTTTTCGGAAAATACTGAGTAAATTCTTTTTGTGACGAATAAACTGGATTCCCTTTTAAATCAAAAAGGATTGATCTATTAGATGTAGTTCCGGCATCAATAGAAATTATAAATTTTTTCATCTAAATGACTCCCAATCTAATTCGAGCTTCTTATCATCTACAATAGCATTGATCATTCCAAGCATTAAAGGTAATTTTTTTTGATTAAAATCTTCTTTTACCTTTTTTGCAATTTCTTTTGCTAAATCTGCTCCTTCAACCGTTACTTTTTCCATCTTAGTTTTCTTAGCTTCAGAAAAAGTTAATCCTTCACCAATATAAGATCCCATTTTTGCATTTCTTCCCCCGCCAGAACTTACATAAAGATCTCCTAAACCAGCAAGACCTTTTACTGTCTCTTTTTTTCCTTTTAAATGCTCAACAAAAATTTCCATTTCAAAAATAGATTGTTTTATTAGTGCTGATGCAGTGTTTAAATAATTCTTTTCTCTAACTTCATCAGAAACATTTTTGCTACATAAGCCTCGTGCCGCTCCTACAGCCATAGAAAATATATTTTTAATAGCAGCGGAAACTTCTACTCCGTTTAAGTCATCAGAATAAGATGTGTGATAATAATTAGTATTCAACATATCAGCTATTTTTTTTGCAATTGTTAAATCTTTGTTTGCTATCACAACACTAGTGTGCACTCTATTAGCTAATCCAGCGGCAAGGCAAGGTCCACCTACTGCAGATATATTTGTTTTAGTAATTCCCTTTTCTACAAATAATCTTTCAAGTTTATCAACTAATAATTCGTACTGATTTTTATGAATACTTAAACCTTTAGTAAGCATTAATAATTTAGGCAAATCTTTTTTTTTAAATATTGTACTCAGTTGATCGGAAACCCAATCAATACCTTTTGAGCTAATTCCTAAAACAATTAAATCAACCCTTGTATTTAAAATTTCATGAAATTTATCAAACTTTAAAATTTTTACCTCTTTAGGAATTGAAGCATTCAAACCTGGATGAAAATTATTGTTTTCCTTTAAATTATCTATGAATTCATTTTCTAAATGTGTTCCAACAATATTTATATCATGATTATTATCTAAACAAGGTAATGCAAAAGCAGATCCCATCGCTCCAGCTCCGATAATTACAATTTTTGACATCTAATCCTTTAATAAAATTTTTTTGAAAACTAAAAAAACAGATATTAACTCAATTTTTCCAATTATCATGAAAATAATTAAACTTATTTTTGAGGATGTTAGTAAATTTGCAAAGTTTAAATTTTGCAAACTATACATTTCAGAATTAACAGTGTTCGTTAAAGCTAGAATTGCTAATTTAAATGATTTCTCAAAACCTATATTATCTAAAACTAAAAAACTTGATAAAATAAATAAGCTAATAAAAAATGATATAAAAATTAAAAAAGAAATTTTTACATTTTCATCAGTAATTTTTTTATCAGAATTAAAAATTGTTTTATTTATTATACTGTTAGGACTTATCAATCTGATTATCTCAGCAGAAGTTATTTTAAGTAAAATATAAAATCTTCCTAATTTAATTCCAGAAGAATTTGATACGAGCGAACCTCCTATGATGGTAATAAATAAAAAATATAAACTCAAATTATTATCAACTTTAATCAAAGAAATTCCAGAATTCGCCAAACTACTGATTATGCCTATAAAGATATTTAAGCCATTAAAATTATTGAAATATACTAATAAGATTAACACTAGAGATAGTACTAAAATATAAATATCCTCTTTATGGTTTTTGACAAAAGTATTCTTATTAAAAATATTGAAAAGGAGATAAAAATTTAGCATTGAGAATATTAATATAATTAATAATATTAATTTCTGTAAATTTGTTGAAATAATTTCATTTAAATTATCGGCAGGCAAAAAACCACCATTTGAAACTAATGTCATTGTCAAGTTTAGAGAGTTAAATAGCCTTACGCCTGAGATATTTAATAATGTTAAAAAGATAATACTTAAAATACTATAAAAAATTATCACTTTAATAGTATTATTTTTTATACTCTCCTCAGATTTAAAATTACTTTCACCAGAATATGTTAAATTAGTCATTTTAAAATTAAATGATTTATTTGAGAATAAGAAAATCAAAAAAATTAGAAAATATAATCCACCTATCCATTGCGATGAAGATCTCCACAAAATTAAAGTAGGATCTAAATATTTTATATTTTTAAAAGTGGAAAAACCAGTTCCTGTCAGTCCTGAAATAGCCTCAAAAAAAGAGCTTATAAAGTTGACTTGAAAATTACTTAAGTAAAATGGTATAGAAATTAAAAGACCTACAATAAAGTAGACAAGAAAAATTAAAATTAATTGATCAATAAAATTTATTTTTTTATCTGCATTCTTTCCTAGATAGAAAAATCCAAAACCAAAAATCAAAGAAGCTATTAAAGTAGTAAAATAAGACTCTATACTTAAAAAGTAATCAAAATAGGAAGAATATAATATATTTATAAAAGCAAGTAGACTAATGGGAAAACAAAATAAACTTAAATAAAAGCTTATATTTCTAAAATTCATCTATGATTAAATAGAACCAACGCTAAAAATACTTTCAACGGCTTTTAGCTGTTCTCTTTTTGCAAGAAATACTACCAAATCGTCTTTTTCAAAAATAAAATTTGATCTTGGAATTATAACTTTATTTTTTCTTACTATAGCTCCTATTCTAATATCATCTGGTAAATTAGAATCTCTAATCTTTTTATTTAGAAGCTCTGATTTTTCTAAAATTTTAGCCTCTATAAACTCATATTCACCATCCAAAACAGAATAAACTGTTCCGATAGTTCCTCTATGAACGTGTTCCATTATTCTAGAAACTGTAGTCATTCTTGGGTCAACGAGATCATCTATATTAAGCGAGTCTTGTAATAAATTATAGTTAGATTTATTAACTATTGCTATTGTCCTTTTTTTTAATCCTGATTTTTCTGCTAATACACAAGCCATCATATTGTTCTCATCATCATTAGTCAGCGCAAGAACTGTTTCTGATCCTTCGAGATTGGCTTCTTTTAAAATTTCTTCGTCTAGTGCATCACCGTTTATTACAATGGAGGAAGATAACTCGTTTGCTATTTCTTCTGCTCTAATTTTATCTTTTTCAATTATTTTTATTCTTAAGTCTTCAAAATTTTCCTCGAGCATCTTGGCTAAGTTTAAACCGATGTTACCACCGCCAATAATTAAAACATTTTTTGAAACTTTTTCTTCATGACCAAAGGCTTTTAATATTTGATTTAATTGATCACTACTAATAACCAAATAAATATTATCATCTTCTAAAATTTGGTCATTTTTTTTTAGATATATAAATTTATCTTTTCTTAGTGCTCCAACAATGTTTGCTTTAAAATCAGGGAATTTTTCTGTTAGTTTTTTTAGTGGTATATTTTTAATTGGACAATTTTTTTCTATTGAAATTTCTAACATTTTTACTTTATTATTTCCGAAAGGAACATTATCTAGAGCTCCTGGTGCCTCTAGTCTTCTATACAAAGATCTAGCTACTTCAATTTCTGGAGAAATAATAACGTCTATTGGGATATTAGATTTATTGAATAATTTTCCCCATTTTCCCTCAAGAAAATCCTTAGTTCTAATCCTAGCTATTTTTTTAGAAACATTGAACAAAGAGCTAGCTAATTGGCAAACTATCATATTAGTTTCATCATTTCTTGTAACAGCTATAACCATATCTGCCTGTTCTGCACCTGCGTTTTCTAACACTGTTGGTAGTGAAGCCCTTCCCACTATCCCTTTAACATCCTGAGTTTCATTAATTTTTTTGATATCTTCAGAAGATTGATCAATTACTGTTACTGAATGCCCTTGTGTTGAGAGTTGTTTGCTAATTGAAAAGCCGACTTTACCAGCTCCACATATAATTATATTCATTTTAATTGATACCTTTAATTCCTAAAGATTTTAATTTTCTATGAAGAGCAGATCTTTCCATGCCAATAAAATCTGCTGTTTTTGATATATTACCATGGTTTTTTTTAAGTTGGGTAATTAAATATTCTTTTTCAAAATACTCTCTTGCTTCCTTTAAGGGTGATGAAAAAGATTTTTCAAATAAATCATTATTTTTATCGTTAAATGAGGAAGGATTTAATATGTCATTAATAAGTTTGTTTATATTATCTTGGCTCTCATTGGCGGATAGTATAGTTATTCGTTCGACCAAGTTTCTTAACTCCCTTACATTTCCTGGCCAGCTATAAGTATAAAGATTATCATTATTTATATCAATTTTCGCTTGCTGAACTCCATTTATTTCTGAAAGTTTTTCCTTAAAATATTTTATTAATAAAGGAATATCTTCTGTCCTAGAATTTAAAGGGGTAAGTTCAATAGGCATAACATTTAGCCTATGATACAGATCTTCTCTAAACTCATTTATTTTAACAAGTTCATTCAATTTTTTAGAGGTACTTGAGATCAGACGTATATTTACCGATATATCTTTAGAGCCATTTAATCTTTTAAATTTTTGATCTATTAAAACTCTAAGTACATTTGCTTGGGTTTCGTATGGTATTTCAGATACCTCGTCAATCAATAGCGTTCCTTTGTTCGCTCTTTCGAGAGCTCCAAAAGATATGTTTCCATCATCAAATTCCTCACCAAACAATTCTTTTTCGTATGTTTTTTCCTTAAGTAATGCAGCGTTAATAATTACAAATGGCTCTTTTGCTCTAGAAGAATTTTTATGTATTTTTCTTGCTACTAGCTCTTTTCCTGAACCTGTCGGCCCTGAGATTAATACTCTACTATCTGAAGTAGAGAGCTTATCTATAAATTTTTTAACTTTTGAAATTGCTAGGCTTTTACCGACTAAATCAAATGAATGGAAAAGTTTGTTCTCAATTAATGCCTTTTCTTTTTTTAGCTCGGAAGACTCAAGACCCCTATTCACATAATTAAGAATTTTTTCTCTAGAAAAAGGTTTTTCAATAAACTCATAAGCACCAATTTTAATTGCCTCAATCGCTATTTTAACTGTAGCATGTCCTGAGATCATGATTACGGGAGTAGTTTTACTTTTTTTTGTAATAATTTTTAATAGGTCAATACCATCTTTGTCAGGTTTATCTAGTTTAATATCAACGATTGCTAAATCTGGTAATTTTTTATTTATTTCAAAAATAGCTTGATCATAATTAGCGGCAGTTCTAACTAAATAATTTTGGTCTTTAAGTATATTGCTTACTAGAAGCCTTATATCTGGATTATCGTCTATAACTAAAATTTCTTTATGCATTCAATTTTGGAAATAAAATCTTTATTAATGTTCCCTCACCTTTAGTTCTATTATTTATTGAAAAGGTACCCGAATGCTCATTAATTATTTTACTTACTATTGGCAAACCTAGACCAGTGCCTGTTTTCTTTGTTGTAAAATAAGGTGTCATTGCTTTTTTAAGATCAGTAAATCCTAATCCATTATCAGTTAACCTACACACTATATAGTCATTATTTACATCAATTTCTATGTCAATATTACCTATGAAATTGGGGTTTTTTTCAGATTTTTCAATAAAAGACTCTTCGGAATTTTTAATCAGATTAATAAATACTCTATTTAGTTGGTCTTCATCACCGAGTAAATAAGCGTTATCAATTTTTTTTATTAAATTAATTTTATTTTTTGAAGAAATTTTTATGAAATCAACAGATTTTGATATTATGTTAAGAATATTTATTTTTTTTAAAATTGGTCTAGGCATTCTTGCGAAATTAGAAAATTCATTAACAAGTTTTTCGATATCCTTTATCTGTCTGTTAATTGTTTCTAAATATTTCTCAAACTGCTGACCATCACTTGTAAGCTTATTTTTATATTTATCTCTTAAGCTATCTATGGATAGTTGGATAGGAGTTAGTGGATTCTTTATTTCATGAGCCAATTTTCGTGCCACCGACTCCCATGCTTCATATCTTTCGTTTATAAGGAGTTTATCTTGTTGTTCCTTGAGTCTTTCAATCATTGAATTAAAATTTTTATTTAATTGTTTAAACTCTTCATCTGTTTCAAGTTCTGGAACTTTAACATCTAATGCACCCTTACTTATAGAGTCTGAAGCTCCAATCAAATTTACTATAGGTTTAGTTAATCTTGAAGCAAATGTAATTGCTATTGATGTCGATAAAAACAACAATAATGTTACAACAATTATATAAATAATAGCAAATGTGATTTTTATTCCTGTCTGACTATTTTCAACTGAGTAATAAAAACTTACTGCTTCCTCTGTTTCATTTAAATATCTTAAAATTTCTGGATCTATATTTCGGGAGATATATAGATAGGTATCTACTAGAGATGTCAGTTTTGTCATCACGGTAGTTTTATTTTCCAGGTTATTTGAAACAAAAACTGGCTTACCTTGCAAAACTTGATCGTAATCCTCATCTGAAGGTATTACAAATTCTTCACTAATATCTGTAACATCTGAAAGGAGTACATTTCCTAAACTATCAATTAGATAAACATCATCAATTCTTCTTAATAATTTTTCTGCTCTCATAATATTTCTAAACCGATTGGGATTTGAGTAATACTCATTCGATGCACGGTTCAAACCAACGCTCATTAATATTACATCAGATAAAACATTATCTTTACTTTCGTCTAGATAATTTTTTGCTACGTCATAGGAATTATTTACAGCTTTTGTGATTTGTTTATCAAAATAATTTTGTATTCCAAAATTAAAGATAAATAATGAAAAAATTGCTACTACTAAAGATGGTATAACAGTGAAAAGTGAGAATACAGAAATATATTTAAGATTAGTTTGAGATCCTTTTTTATTTTTTTTTCCAGTATAGTAAAATCTGTAAAAATTTTTAAATATTAATCCAAAAAAAGTAAGTAATAAAATTATATCAATAACTAATAAAGTCTGTAGATTTTTATCTGTAAGTTTTACGAAACCTTCATTTATGAAGGTCAAAAAAGTTACAATCCCCATAAAAATACATAAAAATGAGGAAATAATTATCCAATCAAAATTTTTAATAATTTTAAACATCTTAAATAAGCATTAAATATCTGTATAAATATTATATAAGTTTATACCATGAGTTTTTGTTTAATAATTCTTGCTGCAGGTAATAGCCATAGATTTAAGTCTAATATTGGCAAACCATATCAAAAAATAGCTGGCAAATCATTAATTGAAATAAACGTCAATAAAGCTCGTAAATTTAAACAAATTAAAAATATTATTGTCGTTTATAATAAAAAAGACTTAAAAAGAGTCAAATTACTAAAGCTCAAAAATGTAAAATTAATTACAGGTGGAAGAAGCAGACAAGAATCTACTTTTAATGCTCTTAAGTTTTTAATTAAACAAAATGGAATCTCTAAAGTATTAATACACGATGTAGCAAGACCAAATTTTTCCACAAAACTTTTAAGCACAATATTAAAAAATATAAGAAATGCTAAAGCAGTTGTCCCCAAATTAGAAGTCCAAGATGCAATTAAACAAATTATAAGTTCAAGTAAAGAAGAGTACATTTTAGGCAAAAAAAGAGAAAATTTGTTTTTGACACAAACACCTCAGGCCTTCAATTTGAAAGAAATTTATCATTTGCATAAGAATAATTCTGGTAAATATAAAGATGACGATATTTCTTTATATATGGATTTAAATAAAGTTAAGTTTATACAGGGTGAAAAAAATAACTTTAAAATTACAGATAAATCAGACTTTGAAAACCTTAAAAATATTTATAAATCAAACCAAACTGTTGGAATTGGTTTTGATGTTCATAGACTAGTACCTAATAGAAAGCTCTACTTAGCAGGTTTAAAAGTTAGATCTAAACTAGGCACGCTAGGTCATTCTGATGGAGACCCTATTCTTCATTCAATAACAGATTCAATTTTAGGAGCTTGCAAAATGGGAGATATCGGCCAAATGTTTTCAGATAAAAATAAAAGATTTAAAAATATTAGATCTACTATTTTACTAAAATCTGTAATGGACCAAATTAAATCAAGAGGATATTTTATAAATAATATAGATATTAATATTATTACTCAAACTCCAAAAATCAAAAATATCAAAAATAAGATGCTTGATAATATTGCTAAACTCTGTGAGATTTCAAAAAATCAAATTAACATCAAAGGTAAAACTACAGAAAAATTAGGTGTTATCGGAAAAGAAAAAGCAATAGCGTGCGAAGTTATATGTTCTGTAATAAAATATGATTAAAAAAATAAACTATTTATTTGTTACATGTTTAGGTATTGGATCCTTTAGATTTGCTCCAGGAACAATAACTTCTCTAATTACAACTATTTTTTTATATAGTTTATTTCATGTAGTTAATCTATCAAGCAGTATTATTTTATTAATTTTATTTTTAGTTTTTATATATTCATTTTATGCAATATCTAAATATATAGAATATAATGAAGATAAAGACCCTAAAGAAATTGTTGTAGATGAATTTATTGGCCAGTCTATTCCAATTTACCTTTATGAAATCGCGCACGGAACTACGAAAGGTCCACAAGAATCAATTTTATTTTATTTTTATATTTTTATTTTGTTTAGGTATTTTGATATCAAAAAACCTTTTCCAGTGAGTTTTTTTGATAAAAAATTTAAAAATAGTTTTGGGGTAGTAATAGACGACGTAGTTGCAGGACTATATGTTGTCCTTACATTGATAATTTTTATGATAATTAAATCAAAGTTTTTCTAATGAGTTTAAATAAAAAAGTAATTTCATTAATTAAAAAAAAAAAGATAAAGCTTGCGATTGCTGAGTCTTGTACTGGAGGAATGTTGTCGAGCGCTATTACATCTGTAAGTGGATCATCCAAAATATTCACAATGGGATTAGTCACTTACTCAAATCAAGCTAAAACAGACTTATTAAAAATTCCAAAAAAAATAATAAAAAAACATGGGGCTGTAAGTGTTCAATGTTGTTTGGCTATGGTTAATAATCTTAGCAAGATTAGTAAATCAAAGATCTGTGTTTCAACAACAGGAATAGCTGGTCCTAAAGGAGGATCTAAACAAAAACCAGTTGGCTTGGTGTATATTGGAATTAGGGTCGGAAAAAAGGTTGTTGTTAATAAATGTAATTTTAAGAATAAAGGAAGAATTTTTATTCAAAAACAAACTGTAAAAAAGACTCTAAATTTATTAGCACAACTTATTAAACGGGATAGCTAAACTCTGGGTTAACAATTAAATCTAAAAGATGAGCAGTAAAACTGTTAAGTAATAAGAAAATACTGAAAGCTATTATATAAAGTATAAAAACTAAAAAATTTCTAGCCCTTTTCTTTTGTAATAATTTTTTATCTTCAGGTACCCACTCTTTATTTTTAGATTTGAAGTCATAAGAAAACATCCAATAAGTTAGGTTAGTTTCATTCGGATCACCTGTTCTAATTGTTTTGATATACGAGGATAAGAATTTGAAAGTTAAAATAAATAAAATTAGTAAAGATGATATTGTAAACATTATTTATATAATTTAATTGCCCTATCTTCAAAAGCTTTGGCAATTTTATTTAAACCAAGCTCAAAAGATTTTTTCATTATTCCATTCAGAATTGGATTTTTCAATTCAAAATCAATAAAAAATTCCAGTTGTGTCGAATTGTTTATCTCTTTAAATTTCCACTCATTTTTAAGATGTTTTAGTGGACCATCAAGGTTATTGACTATTATGGTGTCTTTTTCTTTATAGTAAGATACATGACTTGAGAAAGTTTCATTTAGGATGCTTTTCCCTACTTTTAAATCTCCATTAAACGTAATTAGATCTGCACTTTCATTTCTATCAAAAACTTTACCTTCAATACACCATGGAACAAATTCTGGATATTTTTCAATGTCAAGAACCATTTCAACTAATTGATCTTTTTTACAGGGAATAATTTTTTTTATTGATGCGGAAGACATTCAAGCTGTTTATTTCTTGCATCTTGTAATTTTCTAAAATCTTCATCTGCGTGATAAGAAGATCTTGTAAGTGGTGATGAAGAAACAAGTAAAAACCCTTTTGTTTTTGCTATTTGCTCGAACTCTTTAAATTCATCGGGATGGTAATAACGATTTAGTGGATGATGTTTTGGAGAAGGTTGCAAGTATTGACCTATAGTAATAAAATCAACTTCAGCAGATCTTAGATCATCCATAACTTGGATTACTTCTTCTTTACTTTCACCTAAGCCAACCATTATTCCAGATTTTGTAAAAACTTTTTTATTAAATTTTTTTGCATTTTTTAAAAGTTCTAATGATGCAAAATATCGTGCTCCAGGTCTAACAGTTGTATAAAGTCTTGGTACTGTTTCTATATTATGATTAAATACGTCTAGGTCAGCCTTTAAAACTTTTTTATAGGCTTCACCTTTTCTTAAAAAATCGGGAGTTAAAACTTCTATTGACGTTTCTGGATTTTTTTCTCTTGTCGCTTTTACTACTTTGTAAAAATGATCAGATCCACCATCATCAAGGTCATCTCTATCTACAGAAGTAATTACTACATGTTTTAGATTTAAACTTTTAACAGCTTTAGCAATTTTAGCTGGCTCAAAAATATCCAGATCACCTGGTTTTCCGGTTTTAACATCGCAAAACGCACAAGCTCTTGTACAAGTATCCCCCATAATCATAAATGTTGCGTGTTTTTTACTCCAACACTCAGTGATATTAGGACAGTTTGCTTCCTGACAAACCGTAACTAAATTATTTTGATTAACAATTTTTTTGGTTTGAAAGAAAATTTGCGAGTCTAATATTTTCGATCTAATCCATTCAGGCTTCTTTTTGATTGGATTAACAGGCTTATTTATTTTTTCTGGATGTCTAGGTTTTTCACTCATTTTAACTTTATAATAATCTCATCTTTTGTACCGTATCTAAATTTTTCTCTATAAAGCATATCTAAATAATCAAGGTCATTATTTTTAACTAGTGAAATTTTATGTTCTAAGTCTTCTAATTCGCTAGTTAGTGCCTTATCCTTAATCTCTAGCTCTTCATGAATTCTCTTTTTATCAAAATAAGAGATTAAGCCCCTTTCGCCTCCAATCAAATTTATACTTATATAAAGCGAAAGGAAAATATTAAATAATATAAATTTTTTTCTCTTTAAACTTTCAATAAGTCGCATAAGTTAGATTCTAGCCATTTTGGCCTGATTTCCAAGTTCTTCTTCTATGCGTAATAACCTGTTATATTTGGCTACTCTTTCAGATCTCGCCAAAGATCCAGTTTTAATTTGAGAAGACATAGTCGCGCACGCCAAATCAGCAATAAATGTATCTTCAGTATCCCCTGATCTATGAGAAATGATAGTGTTAAAATTTGCGGCTTTTGCCATTGAAATTACTTCTAGAGTTTCAGTCAAAGTGCCTATTTGATTTGGTTTTACTAAAATACAATTTGCTGACTTTTCTTTTATTCCTTTACTTAAACGCTTTGCATTTGTAACGAATAGATCATCTCCTACAATTTGAATATTTTTACCTATTTCATTTGTAATTTTTTTCCACGATTCCCAGTCCTCTTCAGCAAAAGGATCCTCTATTGATTTTATTGGATAGCTAGATGTTAGTTTTTTATAATAGCTAATATTATCTTCAACTGATGTGAAATTTTTGGATCGAATAGAATATTCTCCTTTTTCATTAATTAATTCATTGGCTGCTACATCTAAACAAATAACTATATCTTTTCCTGGTTTTAAATTTGACTTTTCAATTGCGTTTACAATTAACTCTAAAGCTTGCTCATTTGTATTAATTGATGGAGCAAATCCACCTTCGTCTCCCACGTTTGTGAGCATTTTGTTAGATTTCAATAATTTCTTTAAATTTTGAATTACAACATAACATTTTTCTATAGCATCCATAAAATTTTTAGCAGAATCAGGCCTAATCATAAATTCTTGGATATTTAAGTCATTGTCAGCATGTGCTCCACCATTAATAATATTCATTAAAGGTATGGGTAAACAAAAATTATCTCCTATGTATTTAAATAATGATTTTTTATTTGACAAAGCTGAACATTTTGAATTAGCGAGTGAAACTGCAAGAGTAGCATTAGCTCCTAAATTTGTTTTATTTTCACTTCCGTCTAAATCTAATAAAGTTTTATCAATTTTTTTTTGGTCTTCTGACTCAAAACCTTTAAGTTTATCTGAAATTTTATTATTTATATTCTCAACTGCTATATTTACACTTTTACCTAAAAATTTATTATTATTCTGATCTCTTAATTCGTGTGCTTCAAATGCACCGGTTGACGCACCTGATGGAGAAATTGCAGTTGCAGAAATATTATTTTCTAAAAAAACTTCTGCTTCTACTGTTGGATTTCCTCTGCTATCAAAGACTTGTCTGCCTTTTATACTTTTAATTTTTACCATTTTTATTTTACTATCTTGTCGATTTCGGTAAGTTTTTTTAATAAAGTTTTTACTTCATTTAGAGGAACCATGTTTGGACCATCTGATGGAGCGTTATCTGGATCTTCATGTGTTTCTATGAAGATTGCTCCTACACCAACAGCAATAGCCGCGCGGGCTAAATAAGGAACGAACTCTCTTTGCCCACCACTTTTCTCTCCCATACCACCTGGTTGTTGTACTGAATGTGTTGCGTCAAAAACAATTGGAAATCCATATTTAGACATTATAGGTAAAGCTCTCATATCTGAAACAAGAGTATTATAACCAAAACTCGCACCTCTTTCTGTAATTAAAATATTTTTATTCCCAGAATCTTCAATTTTTTTTATTACATTAGCCATATCCCACGGAGCTAAAAATTGTCCTTTCTTAACATTAATTATTTTACCAGTTTTTGCTGCAGCAATTAATAAATCAGTTTGTCTACATAAGAATGCCGGAATTTGAAGGACATCAACATGATTAGATACTACAGTGCATTGTTCTGCAGTATGAACGTCGGTTAGAACTGGAACACCAACTTCTTTTCTAATTTTATCGAAAATGGGAAGTGATTTTTCTAAACCCAAACCTCTTTTTCCTTTTAAACTTGTTCTGTTAGCTTTATCAAAAGAAGTTTTGTAAACAAGATTAATACCAAGTTCCCTTGTAATTTTTTTAAGTTCGTTTGAAATCTTTATAGCGTGCTCTTCACTCTCTAACTGACAAGGGCCGGCAATTAGGGTGAATGGTTTATTGTTAGCAATTTCAAAATTAGAGCATTTTACTTTATGATTATTCATTTTCTAGTATTGATTTTTGCGGCCTTTATAAATGATGAGAATAAAGGATGTGGTGATAAAGGTCTAGATTTAAATT
The DNA here is from genome assembly GCA_902556855.1 of uncultured Pelagibacteraceae bacterium. Taxonomy (GTDB): domain Bacteria; phylum Pseudomonadota; class Alphaproteobacteria; order Pelagibacterales; family Pelagibacteraceae; genus Pelagilacustribacter. Next base: position 39,737 of record CACDXJ010000002.1, read on the forward strand.
CAGGATGAAACTGAACACCAATAAACCAAGGATGGTTTTCCAATTCTATAATTTCTGGTAATTTATTGTCTGGAGATAAACCTGAAAAAATCATACCTTTGTTTTCAAAATCTTTTTTATAATTGATATTAACTTCATATCTATGACGATGTCTTTCGTTTATCTTCATTGCATTGTAAATTTTACTTATTTTTGTGTCTTTTTTAAGTCTTGCTTCATAACTACCTAAACGCATTGTTCCACCTAAATCTTTGTCAGTGCCTTTCATCAATTTTCCATCTTTTGTCCATTCACTCATAAGTCCAACGACTGACGCTTTAGATGGTCCAAATTCACTAGATGTTGCTTTTTTTATATTTAATTTATTTCTAGCAAATTCAATCACTGCCATTTGCATACCAAAACAGATACCAAGGAAAGGAATTTTGTTCAATCTTGCATAATTAATAGCTGCTATTTTTCCCTCTGTACCTCTTTTACCAAATCCTCCTGGTATCAAAATCCCAGATACTCCTTTAAGTTTATTTTTTATTTCACTTGGTTTTAAAAAGTCAGACTCAATTCTTATTAAATTCACTTTTAAATTATTTGCTATTCCTCCATGTGTTAAAGCCTCGTCTAAAGATTTATATGCATCTTTAAGTTCAACGTACTTGCCAATTATTGCTATGTTTACTTTATTTTTTGTATTCAAAACCAACTGTGTAATTTTTTTCCAAGGAGAAAGATTTACTTTTTTCTTAGATTTGATTTTAAAAAATCTTAAAACTCTTTCATCTAGTTTCTCTTTGTTAAAACTTATCGGAGCTTCATAGATTGTTTTTACATCCACAGTTTCTATTACATCTTCTATTGCAACGTTACAAAATAATGAAATTTTCCTTCTTTGATCTAAAGGTATAGATCTTTCAGATCTGCAAATAATAATATCTGGTTGTATACCTATACTCCTTAATTCTTTGACTGAATGTTGTGTTGGTTTTGTTTTTATCTCATCAGAGGCCTTCATGTAGGGAACTAAAGTTAGGTGAATAAATAATGTATTTTTTTTACCTATTTCATTTGAAAATTGTCTTATAGCTTCTAAAAAAGGTAAGCTTTCGATATCACCGACGGTGCCTCCTATTTCACAAATGACAAAATCTTCTTTAACAACATCATTTTTAATAAATTCTTTAATTCTATTTGTTATATGTGGGATAACTTGAACGGTTTTTCCTAAATATTTTCCTTGTCGTTCCCTTTTTAAAACATCACTATAAATTTTGCCTGTAGTAATATTGTCTGACTTTTTTGCTGATATACCTGAAAATCTTTCATAGTGTCCTAGGTCCAGATCTGTTTCAGCACCATCATCAGTAACAAAAACTTCACCGTGTTGAAATGGGCTCATAGTTCCAGGATCTACATTTAAATATGGATCAAGTTTTCTAATTCTTACTTTGTAACCTCTTGATTGTAATAAATAAGCTAATGAAGCTGATGATAGTCCTTTTCCTAAAGATGAAACCACGCCGCCAGTAACGAATATATATCGCGCCATGGAAGTATGTTATACTTTATTAATTGATAATTACAAAGTCTTAATTACTCAGATTTTGGAATTTGTGGAAGGTTCGAATTTTCCTCTTCTTCTTTTTCTAAAACAGACTGTGTTTCACGTAACTCATCTCTTGATATGGCAACAATTGCAATACTGCAAATTATAAATAAAGTTGCGATTATAGAGGTAAATTTGGTTAAGAAAGTTCCAACTGATCTAGCTGACGTGAAATTGTCTTGTGAAACACCTAATCCTAATGCACCACCCTCTGATCTTTGTAAAAGAATTACAATGATCAAGATTACAGCAAGAATAATATTAACGAATATAAGTAAACTTTCCATGCTGTTTATCTATAGTAATTCTTTATTATATCAATAAATTTTTTGTGGGATTTAGAAGCTCCCCCTATCAAAAAACCGTCAATTTCTCTTATTTCTTTAAACATCTTAACGTTTTTTCCGTCTACTGATCCTCCATAAAGAACTAATGGCCTTTTTTTCTTATTAATACTTTTTAAAATTTTCTTAATATACAATGTTGTTTTAAATAATTCATTTTCAGTGGGTATATTTCCAGTGCCAATTGACCAAATTGGCTCATAAGCAACAATAATATTGTTTAAATTCATTTTCTTATCTAAAACTTTAGTAATTTGTTTTTTAAGAACACTGAAAGTTTTTTTTTTCTTTTTATCAGCTCTGTTTTCTCCAATACAAAATACTACTTTTAAATTATTCTTTAAAGCAAAGTGAACTTTGTTTTTGAGCATAATATTTGTATCTCCCTCCACTCTATTGTCTGAATGACCAACTAAAGTATATTTCGCTCCAACACTCCTAATCATAAATGGGCTTATAGCTGCTGTATTTGATGAAAATTGATCTTTCTGGTAACAATTTTGTGAGCCTATTGAGATTTTTTTACTCTTAAAATGTTTTGAAAACGTCTCAATCAGGGTATATGGAGGAGTAATAATTACTCTGTATTTTTTGCGATTTTTATCTTTTGAATAAAAAGAATTAATTTTATTGAGTATATTTATTGATTTTGGAACACCAAACATTTTCCAGTTTCCAATAAAATATCTCATTATTTGCCTTAATATTAAATTTAATCTATAGGTGTATAATTTTAGAAACTTAATAGATTATTATAATGATAACTTCAATAGGAAAATATTCTAAGTCTTTTTTTATCAAGCTCTTAGTAGGAATAATTATTCTGCCATTTGTATTTTGGGGTATGGGTGATGTGTTCAGAGGTGGTAATCAAAATGTGATAGCTTCCATAGACTCTGAAAAAGTGAGTACACAAGAATTTGTAGACTATCTAAGAACACTAAACTTGAATAATGAGCAAATAAAAAATTTAAATAAAACAGATTTAATAGAAAAGATTTTATCTGAATATATTGGTAAGAGAGTTATGAATTTAGAAATAGAAAAGTTAGGTATAACTGTTAATGATAATTCGCTAAGAAAAATTATCAAAAATGATGAATTATTTTCTAAAGATAAGAAATTTTCCAGAACAGAGTATGAAAAATTTTTAATTAAAAGCGGTGTTACAGCCCCAACATTTGAGGCTAATATAGCTGAACAAGAAAAAAGAAGGCAATTTTTAAGTTTTCTTTCTAGTGGAATTGTTTTGCCTGAATCATTAGTCAATGAGGAATACAGAAAAGAAAATCAAACAAAAACAATTAAATTTATTGATTTAAATAATTACCATTTACAAAAAAAACCATCAGAAAAAAGTAAGAAAGAGCTTTATGAGAGAAATAAAAATATTTTTTTTACAGAGTTTAAAACTATTCGTTATGCTGAAATTTCTCCTGAAAAAATAATTGGTGACAAGGAATATAATGAAAATTTTTTTAAACAGTTAGATATAATTGAAAATAATATATTAGATGGACAATCTTTTGAAGAGGTAGTCCAAAATGATAATTTAGATGTAATAATTATTAAAAAAATAGATGCCAACAGAAAAGATCAAAATAAAAATGAGGTAAAAAATATTTCTAATAATTTATTTAAAAAGGTATACAACTTGAATTCAGTGAAAGCTCCAGAAATCATCAATCTGGATAATAAATATTTTATAGCAGAAATATCTGATATTGAAAAAAAGGATAAATCTTTTAGCGATCCACAAGTTCAAGAAGCTTTAGATGCACAATTAAGTTTTAAATATAAAATTGAAAATAATGCATCAATTATAAAAGATATAAGTATGGGCGCTTTGGATAAGCAAAAATTTTCCAAATTTGCAATTGAGAATAAATTAGAAGTTAAAGATTATAAAATTAAAAATTTAAAACAAAATGAAATTTTTTCTGAGGGTATTATAAAAAGAATTTTTTTAATTAAGGATGGAGAAATAGACCTTATAACAAATAACACCCTCTCAAAGAGTTTTTTGGTATTGGCAATTAAATCTGATTATAAAGACCTCAAAAAGAATAATAATGAATATGAGCAATATGAAGCAAAAGGTCGTTTAAATTTAATAAATAAAATCTATGAATCTCATGATAATAATCTTAATGAAAAATACAAAGTTGAATTAAATCAAAGAACAATAGATCGAGTTAAAAATTCATTTTAATGCGAATAAACACTAGTTTTAAAGATTTTCGAAAGAGACACTTAAAAAAGACACATCAAATCTTATTCAAATCTTTTAATTGTAAAGATTATTACAAAGTAGAAAACTTATATAAATTTCTTTTAGCTGAAAAGAATAGTTTTATTTTTGAATCAGTTGAAAAAGGTGTTGTTAGGGGAAGATATACAATTATCGGTCTGAATCCTGATAAAATTTGGGATATTAACAATAATGTAGTTACAATAAAGACTAGTGGAAAAAAAATAAAGATAAAAACAAATCCATTAAAGTATTTAAATAAACTTATAAAAGATTTTAGAATTAAGATTCCAAGTCAATTACCTTCAATGACTTCAATGTTAGTTGGTTATTTTTCTTATGATATAATTCGTTACATTGAAAAAATTCCTAATAATTGTAGAGATGATTTAAAAATTCCAGACGTGAGACTCTCGCGTCCAAGAAACTTAGTTATCTACGATAATTTAAGAAAAAAGATTCACTACATTGAAAATGTTTATGCAGATACTAAAATTAAAGATTACAAAGAAACTTATGAGTCTATTATCAAAAAGTTTGAACTTTTTGAAAATTTTGAAAATATAAAGCTCCCAGAGCAATTTACATTTAAGCAAAATAAACATTCAATTAAATCGAACATTACAAAAAAAAGATTTCAACAATTAGTTCGAAAAGCAAAAGATTACATAAAAAATGGAGACATCTTTCAAGTGGTTTTAAGCCAAAGATTTGAAAGAAAAATAAATAAAAAACCTATAGAAATTTATAATCACTTAAGAAAATCAAACCCCTCTCCATTTATGTTTTATTTTAATTATGAAGATTTTAATGTTTTAGGAAGCAGTCCAGAAATTTTAGTGAGACTTAGAAAGGGTGAGATCACAATCAGACCAATAGCAGGTACAAGACCAAGAGGAGGAACTAAAAAGGAAGATCAAAAATATGTATCTGAGTTACTTAAAGATAAAAAAGAATTAGCTGAACATCTTATGCTGCTAGATCTAGGGAGAAACGACGTAGGAAAAGTTGCCAAAATTAACACCGTAAAAGTTACTGAAAAATTTAAAATAGAAAAATATTCTCATGTAATGCACATAGTTTCCAATGTAATTGGGAAGTTCAACGGTCAAAACTCTATTTTTGAAACACTTCTATCAGGTTTTCCTGCAGGCACAGTAAGTGGTGCCCCAAAAATCAGAGCTATGGAAATAATTGACGAACTTGAGAAAAATAAAAGAAAACTTTATGCAGGTGGGATCGGCTATTTCACTCCAAATAATGAATTTGATACCTGTATTGCTTTGAGAACAGCTATAATTAAAAAAGATAAGTTTTATGTTCAAGCGGGAGCAGGAATTGTAGCTGACAGCAGGCCTGAAAAAGAATACGCTGAAACAGTTAATAAAGCTAAAGCTCTACTAAAGGCAGTGGATTAAATGAAAATTTTATTAATAGATAATTACGATAGTTTTACTTATAACTTGTTTCATTATATTTCAAAAATTAAGAAAAATGTTGAAGTAATTAGAAATGATAAGATAGATGGGAAAACAGTTCTAAGAAAAAAATATGATAAAATTGTAATATCCCCAGGTCCTGGAAACCCTAATCAAGCAGGGAATTGTCTTAAAATTGTGAAAGAAGTTTATAAAAAAATCCCAATTCTTGGAGTTTGTTTAGGACATCAAATCTTAGGACAAGTTTTTGGTGGAAAGATTATTCACGCTAAGAATTTAATGCACGGCAAAACAAGTAAAATTAAACATACTAAAAAGGGTCTGTTTAAGAATATTCAAAATAACTTTGAGGCAACTAGATACCACAGTTTAGTAGTCGATCGTAAAAAATTCCCAAAAAAACTATTAATCACTGCTGAGACCAAAAATAGGACAATAATGGGATTGATGCATAAAGAATATGATATTCATGGGTTTCAATTTCATCCTGAAAGTATAAGTACTAAAGTAGGAATGAAATTAATTAAAAACTTTATAAGTAATTAAATGTCTAATTTTGTTGAAAGTTTGAAAAAAGGTCAAAACCTTTCTTTTGAAGAAAGTAAAGCTCTTTTCAATGGGCTAATGGAGGGTAAATATAATGAAAATTCGATTATAGAAATTTTAGAGTCTCTCGTTAAAAAAGGTGAAACTAAAGATGAGCTAGCTGGGGGGATATTTGTTTTGAGAGAAAAAGCTACTAAAGTTAAAGCTGAACAAAATACTATAGATACTTGCGGAACAGGAGGAGACGGGCAAAACTCTTTAAATATTTCTACTGCTGCAGCTATAGTTTTGGCGAGTATGGGTGTTAAAGTTGCTAAGCACGGTAATAAAGCTGTCTCTTCGAACTGTGGATCTGCGGATGTATTAGAAGCATTAAAAGTAGATATAAATTTGAAAGCAAATGAAGCTGAGGAAAGTATAAAAAAGTTTAATTTTGCTTTTATGTTTGCACCTAATTATCACTCAGCAATGAAACATGTTGGCCCTGCTAGAAAAAAAATGGGAAAGAAAACGATCTTTAACTTAATTGGTCCCTTAAGTAGTCCTGCACAAGTAAAAAGACAGGTGATAGGAGTATTTGATAAAAAATGGATGAAACCTTTTGCTGAGGCACTTAAAGAAAACGGAGTTATCCACGCATTCGTCGTTCACAGCGAAGATGGGATGGATGAGATATCACCGTTTGCAAAAACATATGTGGTAGAACTTAAAGACTCAATAATTAAAGAATTTATAATTGATCCAAAAACTTTAGGAATTAACACTGCAAATAAGGAAAATTTAAAAGGAAAAAATGCGGAATATAATTCTGAAAAAATTATTGAAATATTTAAAGGAAAAAATAATGAATTCTCTCAATCTGTTGCTCTTAACGTAGCAGCAGGTTTAATAGTTTCTGGTAAAGAAAGTGATTTTAAGACTTCGTTCGAAAAGGCTACTAAACATTTAAATTCAGGAAAGGTATTTCACCACTTAGTGAAAATTCAATCAAATTGATGACTAATATTTTAGAAAAAATTATCGAGGAAAAAAAATACTCTTTGGACCTGATTAAAAAAGAAAAATCTTTAGATATTTTAGAAAAAAATATCAAAGAGCAGAGTTTTTTAAATTTCAAAGAAACAATCCAAAAAAATCGGAGTGTTTCTTTAATAACCGAAATCAAAAAAGCTAGCCCATCTGCTGGTGTTCTTGTAAACAATTTTGATCATTTAGAAATCGCAAAAATGTATGTAAATAATGGCGCTACCTGCCTCTCGGTTTTGACGGAAGAAAATCATTTTTTGGGAAAATTAGATTATATTCAAGATATAAAAAAACAAATAAAAGTACCAATTTTAGCTAAAGATTTTTTTATAGATCCTTATCAAATTGCATTATCTAAAAGTTATGGCTGTGATTGTATCTTAATAATAATTGCGGCTCTTAATGGGGCACAAGCTGATGAAATTTATTCTGAAGCTTTAAAACATAATTTATCTGTCATAGTAGAAGTACATGATCAGAAAGAAGCTGAAACAGCCTTGAAGTTTGATCAAGCATTAATTGGAATTAATAATAGGAATTTGAAAACACTTGAAGTTTCTTTAAATAATACTATCTCAATTTTTGAAATTATAAAAACACACAAAGGTCCCATTATTTCTGAGAGTGGGATTAAAAATGCTGATGACGCAAAATATATTTATGAAAAAACCGGAATTAAAAATTTTCTTATTGGAGAATCACTTTTAAAATCCGACAAACCTGATGAATTAATGAAAAAATTAATTCAAATTACTCAATAAATAAGCCACTTATTTAGAGTTGTAATTCAAAAAGAACTTTTGTAGAACATTAATGTACAAGGTTTGTTCTATGCTTACAAAAAAACAAAAAAACTTATTAATATTCATAAATAAGAAGATAAGATCTTCAGGAATTTCTCCATCTTACGAAGAAATGAAAAATTCACTCAACCTCAAGTCGAAATCAGGAATACATAGATTAATTTCTGCATTAGAAGAAAGAGGTTTTGTTAAGCGATTAGCACATAAAGCTAGAGCATTAGAGGTAGTAAAATTGCCAGAGAATGCTAGCGCTAATGATATATTTAATACTTTCACACCAAGCGTTATCAAAGGTGGATTAGATAAGAATAACAATAAATCTACTGATGTTTCGGTACTAGGAAGTATTGCCGCTGGTACACCAATTGAAGCTATTCAACAAGAAGTTGATAGAGTTGCTTTACCAGAAGATCTTCAAAATAATGGTGAGCACTATGGTCTTAAAGTAAAAGGTGACTCAATGATTGAAGCAGGTATTGCTGACGGTGATACTGTTATTATAAAAAAAGTTTCTAATGTAGATAATGGTCAGATTGCAGTAGTCTTGATAGACGATCAGGAAGCTACTTTAAAAAGAGTAAGAAAAAAAGGAAACACTATCGCTCTTGAAGCAGCAAATCGAAACTACGGAACTAAAATTTACGCTGCAAATAGAATAAAAATTCAAGGTAAACTTGTTTCTTTATATAGAAACTTTCATTAAAATAGTCTAATTAATATAAATGTCTTTTAATTGTAGGTTTGCGCCCTCTCCTACTGGGCCTCTTCATATTGGTGGAGTTCGGACAGCGTTATTCAATTGGCTTTTGGCTAAAAAAAATAAGGGTAAATATTTTCTAAGGATAGAAGACACTGATAAAGAAAGATCTAAAGACGAATTCAAAAAACAAATTATTACATCTTTAGCTTGGCTTGGAATTGAGCACGATGGAGATGAATACATTCAATCTAAAAATATATCTAAACACGTTGCAGTTGCAGAGGAATTATTGAAAAAAGGTTTTGCCTACAAATGTTATTGTTCTGAGGAAGAAATTAATGAGCAAAAAGAAAAGTGTAAAAAACAAGGAATACCATATGTCTACAATAGAAAATGGAGAGATGCCAAAGATTTAAATATTCCAGAAGGAGTAAAACCGGTAATAAGATTTAAAAGTAAAATATCAGGGAATACAATTATAAAAGATTTAGTTCAAGGGGATAGAAATATTTCAAACTCCACTATAGAGGATTTTGTAATTTTAAGAAAAGATAATACCCCAACATACCAGCTCTCAGCCACGGTTGATGATCATGAAATGAAGATAACTCATGTTATTAGAGGAGATGATCATATGATCAATTCTTTTAAACAAAGACAGATTTATGAAGCAATGGGTTGGGAAGTCCCAAAATTTGCACACATACCTTTAATTCATAGTGAACAAGGAAAAAAATTGTCAAAAAGGGATAATGCTTCCACTCTTGAAGATTATATTAAAATAGGAGTTATATCAGATGCTTTAAGGAATTATTTATTAAGATTGGGATGGTCTTACAAAGATAAAGAAATTTTTACTAAGCAAGAAAGTATAGATTTATTTGATTTAGGTGGTGTCGGTAAATCTCCTTCAAAATTAGATATGAACAGAATTTATTCAATTAATGAAACATACATAAAATCTATTGATGAAAAAGATCTTTTCAATTTTTTTAAGGAATATGTTTCAAAATACAAAAAACCTATAGATCAATCAAAAGAAAATATGCTTTTAAAATCAATGTGCTTTTTAAAGAATAAAGCAAAAACTTTAGAGGATATTTGGAATAATGCCCAATATATTGTTAATGATAAAATTGAAATTGGCACAGATGACAAAAAACTTATTGATGATTTATCTAAGAAAGTAATTAAAGACTTTACTAGTGAGTATGAAAAACTATCCGCTTTATCTAGAGAAGCTTTACAGCCTATAATCAAGTCTTTGATTGATAAACATAAGACTAATTTTAAAGGTGTGGGTCAACCTATAAGAATAGCACTAGTGGGTTCAAGATTTGGGCCAGGTATATATGATGTAATTTTGTCCTTAGATAAATCAGAAGTAATTAAAAGACTTAAACAAATTTAATGAAAGACGCTGTATCTTTCAGAACAAGAAAAACTTCTATTTACGATAAAAAATCGAATTCTCCTTTTAAAATAAGTAGATCTAAATTTTTTAATTTTATTAGTTGTAAAAGATGCTTCTATTTAGATCGTGTAAAAGGACTAAAAGAACCTTCAATGCCTGGTTGGGCTTTAAACGTAGCTGTAGATGAACTTTTAAAAAAAGAGTTTGATTTATATAGGAAAGAGCAAAAACCTCATCCTATTATGATTAAACATAAACTTAACTTTGTTCCTTATCAGCACAAAGATTTAGATACTTGGAGAAATTCTTTGAAAGGGGGTATTTCATATTTAGATGAAAATACAAACCTTATTATTCATGGAGGAGTCGATGATATTTGGTTTGATTTAACCGAAAAAAAATTAGTAATAGTGGATTATAAAGCTCAATCTTCAAGTTATCCAGTAACTGTATCATCTTATCTCGATGCTGAATGGCATTCGAGTTATAAATTGCAAATGGACATATATGTTCATATTTTAAGGAAAATGAATTTCAAAGTTTCAGACCGAACTTTTTTTTATGTTTGTAATGGAGAAAAAACAAATAATAAATTTGATAATAAAATAGATTTTAAAACTACACTAATCCCATACCGAGTAAATACTGATTGGATAGAGAAAAAATTAATTGAAATGAAAGATGTTCTAAACTTAGATGAGCCACCTAAAATTGAAAAAACTTGCGAAAAGTGTGCTTATCTTGAAGGTGGAAAGAAATTTTAATTTATCTATTATTATTTTCATCATCATTATTAGATGATTGGTCTGTATTTTCTGGTTGAGTTTCCTCTTGAGTAGTCTCTTCTGTACGTGTTTCCTCTTGAACTGGTTGTTCAGGTTCTGGCTCAGGTTCAGGAGTTGGTTCCTGTGATTGAGCTCTAGCAATATCTGCTGCAGTTTGTGGAGTTGGCTCTCTTCTCATAAAGAAATATATTCCGGCAGCAATAACTGCAATAGCACCTAGAATGTACAACATGATATTTACAATACTTAATCCTTCTTTTTCTTCTTCAATTGGTGTTTCTTCTGTAACTGGTTTCACTTCCTCTTCTTCAGGTTTAGCATCTTGTTCTTGGTTGGCTTCAGCATTTACTTGTTCTTTTGGCTTTTCAGTTTGAGGAGCTGGTTCTGGTTCTGGCTCCGGTTCTTTAGCTGGTTCTGGTTCTGGCTCAGGTTCTGGTTCTGGTTCTGGCTCAGGTTCTGGTTCCGGCTCTGGTTCTGGTTCTGGTTCCTTTTTAGGCTCAGGAGCGGGCGTTGAAACTTCAGTTTTAGGTGCTTGGGCTACGTCTTCTTTATTCTTAATAAGAGGATCTATTGCCCCTGTTACCACAAGAATTATGCCAGCAGCTAAAACTATAATTGGATCCATGAGTCGGATTCTAAACTTTTGGTTTATTAAATCACCTTTTTATGTGAACGATTTGGGTGCTGTGTGAATAAAAAAATACGAAAATATTGATATTTTAATGATTAAATTTACTCAAAATTTGATAAAATCAAATAATGAATTCAATTTTTCTATTTTTTTTAACGGCATATATTATTTATTATCTTTTTAGACCTGTCACAAAAAAAGAAATAGAAAAATTTGAAAATCCTGATAACTGGTCAAATATGGGTCTTTAACCCTTTTAGGTGCTCAATTATACTTTCAGATAAAGCTTGTAAATCATAGCCACCTTCCAGAAAAGAAATTACTCTTCCTTTTGAATGAATATTAGCAATTTCAATTATTTTTTTTGTAATAGTAAAAAAATCAGAAGATTCTAAATTTATATTTGCTAGAGGGTCTCTTTTATGGGCATCAAAGCCGGCTGAAATTAAAATAACTTCTGGCTTGAACTTTTCTACAGGAGTTAAAACTTTTTTTTCAAAAATTTCCTGAAATTCTTTACTTTTTAAACCAGCTTTTAAAGTGGCGTTATAGATATTACCTACACCTGTTTCATTTTCAGCTCCAGTTCCAGGAAATAGAGGAAATTCATGAGAAGATCCGTATGCAACCGATTTATCCTTATAAAATATCTCTTGTGTTCCATTTCCATGATGAACGTCAAAATCAATAATAGCTACTTTTCCTACTTTGTATTTTTTTTGTAAATATCTCGCTGCCACTGCAACATTATTTATGAAACAGAATCCATTCGCTCTTACAGTTTCTGCATGATGCCCTGGAGGTCTAATTGCACAAAAAACTCTCTCATTATTCTTAATTAGATCATCACAAGCTGCAATTCCTGAACCGCAAGACCTTAGGATTGCATTTTTACTATAAGGACATAACATTGTATCTGCGTAAGGTTCCTTTTCAACACCAATTATTCCTTCTCTTGGTATATTTGCAAAAATTTCTTCTATATGTTCTTTAGGATGAACTAGAGAAACTGTTCCTAAATCAACTTGAGGTGCTTCCTTAAACTTTACTCTTAAATCTGAAGATTTAATAGATCTTAAAATACAGTCTAATCTTTCTTTTCTCTCTGGATGATTAACTCCATTAAATTTTAGTAAACAGTCTGAATGTGAATAAATAATCATTTAAAATTCCTCTCTTTTAGCTATGTAATATTCTCATTATAAGTATAATTAATAAAAAGGAAAGTTTATAAAAAGTGAATATTTATTATTTTGCTTATGGAACAAATCTAAATAGAAAAATTTTTTTAAAAAAGTTTAAAGATGCAAAAATTAAAAAAAAATACTATCTAAAAAATTTTAAAGTAGTTTTTAGAACAAACTACAGAGTGCCAGATCTTCAACGAGATAAAAATTCAAAAACTCCTGGACTTATTTATGAAATTAATAATGATATTATAAAAAAATTGGATAAATACGAGGACTTTCCAAAATTATATATAAAGAAACATTTTAAATATTATAGAAAAAAAATTATGTATTACTGTTTAAAAAAAAAATTTCCTATTAAATATCCTTCTGGTTATTATTTTAAAATAATGAAAAATGGATACCGTCAAAATAAGTTTAAATTTAAAATAAAAAAATTATAAAAATTTAACTATGGCCTTGCTTGCTTTTTCTGATGCTGGGATAGAATTTTTAAATTGACTTAAAATTGATTGAGTTCTTTCGACTTGCTCTTTAATTTTATTTGGATCTTCTACAAAAGAACTTACACATTTAAATATATTTTCCGATTTACATTTTGACTGAATGAGTTCTGGTATTATTTCCTCTTTAGCTGCAAAATTTATTATATTTACATATTTAATCTTTACTAGTGCCTTGATTATTAGATAATTGAAAATATTCATTTTATATATGATTACAGAGGGGATTTTACATTTGCAAATTTCCAATGAAACTGTTCCTGATTTCGAAACTGCAAAAACTGATTTTTTAAGAGTGTGTAATTTAATTTTATCGTCACTAATAATTTCACAATTTTTTGTTCCTTTTGACTCTAAATAAAATTTTATTAAGTCAGTGTGTTGCTTCGTTGAGTGAAAAATGTAAACAAAATCCTCATATTTATTATTCATTAACTCTATAAATTCCATTAAGATCGGCATCAAAGTTTTTATCTCTGAAGTTCTGCTTCCAGGAAAAACTGATATTAATGCTTTGTTCTTGTCTATAATTTGATTGATATCAATTTTACTCTCAGATGTTTCATCTAATAATGGATGACCAACAAATTCATTGCTCATATTTTCTTTTTCAAAATATGGTTTCTCAAATTTAAATAATAAAAGGATATGATCGATAAATTTTTTGATTTTTTTTACTCTATCTTCCCTCCAAACCCAGACTTGAGGAGCTACATAATGTATTGTCTTAATATTTGAATCTTTATTTTTTACTCTTTCTGCGACCCTTAAAGTGAAATCTGGGCTATCAACAGTAAGTAAAATATCTGGTTTAAAATCTATTATAGCCTTCACTGTATCGTTAATTTTTTTATTTATCTTAAAAATGTTTGTTATTACATTTGTGAACCCTGTGTATGTGATTTCATTAAGATTATAAATTGACTTAATACCTAAAGACTCTAGGTTCTCTCCTCCTACACATAGATATTCTACCTCTGAAACTTTTTTTTTTAATTCTTTTATTACCTTTGATGCTAGCTTGTCTCCTGATGGTTCACCTGTAAGTATAAATATTTTTTTCATTTATACATTCTCCAAAGTTCACCTCTATCTGATAATAAATATAAATCTCCACTACTATGTACTTTTATATCTCTAATTCTTCCGATATTTCCTTTAAATAAAATTTTTTCATTAATAAATTTAGAGTTATTAAATTTTATTTTTCTCAAGGATTGATCTTTAAGAGATGTTATCAAAGCGTCACCATTCCATTGTTTAAAAGTTTCTCCCTCGTAAATCGTTATTGCACTAACTGCAATTGATGGTACCCAATATTTAATTGCCTTAGTAAATCCTGGTTTCCATTTTGGCCCAATTTTAGTGCCTGAATAATTAGTTCCGCCCCATCCAAGAATTTTCCATCCGTAATTCTCTCCTAAATTGGCTGTTCCAAACCAATCTCCACCTTTAGCTCCATGGTTTGTAAGATAAATTTTATTATCAAAAGGTGAAAGTGACATTCCTTGGGGGTTTCTCACTCCAATTTGGAAAATTTCTGGAAGCCAATTTTTTTTATTTATAAATTTTGGATTATCTATTGGTATAGATCCATCTAAATTTATTCTAATGATGCTTCCAGGATGTTTTGTGTAATCTTGTGCTATCATACCCTTTCCACGCTCACCGGCACTTATATACAAATGTTTATCTTTAATGACTATTCTTGAACCAAAATGATACCCAGAATTAATTGGTGGTTCAGCCCGAAATATATTTTTAAATATCATCTTTTTTTTGTTAAATTTAGCTTTAGCAACCGATGTACTAGACATACCTTTTGATCTATCCTCTGAATAAGAAATATAAACAAAATTATCTTTATATAGGATATCTAATAGACCTCCCTGGCCATCTTCTAAAATATTAAGGTTATGATTTATATTTATAGTTTTTTTATCCTTCAGATTAAAAAATTTTATATTCCCAATTTTTTCAGTTATGAGAATTTCTTCGTTATTTATAAAAGATAAACTCCAAGGTTTTTCAAATCCTATTTTAATTTTTTCTAATTTGAAATCTTTAGCGTTTAAATTTGAACACAAAAGGAAGAAAATAATAATTTTTTTTATCATTTTACTAAAATAAATATTTTATTTTTATTTGCATATATTATTGATGCTTTCTTATCTAAAAATATATTCTTTTTGTGCTTTAATACTAATCCTTTTAATCCAGCTTTTTTACATTGTTTAATAGTTTCTAGTCCCACAGTCGGTAAATCTATTCTTAAATCCTGTTTTTTTTTTGGAAATTTAACTAATACACCATTTAAATTATTATTTTTCTTTTTAATATTTTTTAACATTGCAGCTGTTCCAGTTTTCTTTTCTATCGCAATTACTTTGTTGTTTCTAGAAATAGCTCCTTGACTAAATGAGTAATCTCCTGAATCATTTATTGCTTTAATTGCATTAACTATATCTATTTTGTCTTTTTCGTTTGGCTTTTGTTTTGTATAAACTCCTTTTTTCAAACTTATTTCTGGAGTAAATATATTTGAACTAATAGTTTTTATTTTTTCTATTTCAAAAATTTTAATTATTTGTTTAAGTATAGCTGCATCTCCCAATTTTAAAACTTTTAAAATTCTAGGAAAATAGTACAAACCTTTAAAATCTAATCTTACTCTAGAAAAATTTGGTTTATTCACTTTTCCAGCAAAGAGGACTTTTTTACATCTATTTCTTTTTAAAATTGAAATTATTTTTCCAAATTCTCCAATTTTTGCTGGGAAACTATTTTTGTAATTTTTAAAAATATTTTTTTTAGTTAAATCTATTATGATAAATTTTTTTTTAAATTTAATTTTTTTATAAATATATTTTGGAAGGTTTGTTTCTCCAAAAATTAAGCCAATCATAATATTTTAATTATTTGGTAAACAAATTGGTCTTTTTTTATCTTTATTAATAAAGTTAATAATTTCTGATACTAAAATGTTATTTTTGTATTTTTCTCTTATTTTATTTAGATTTTGAAGAAGGTTGCTTGATGAAAATATTTCTTTATAAGCTTTGTTAAGCTCCATAATTTTACTATTATCATATTTTTGTCTCCTTAAACCTATTAAATTTAATCCCTCTAGATAATTTCTATGACCTAGGCAAAGTCCAAACGGTATAACATCTTTTGTTACTCCAGTTAGTCCACCTATCATTGCCATTCTTCCAATTCTTGTAAACTGATGAACAGCTGCGTTTCCTCCAATAATTACAGAGTCTTCTACTAAAACGTGACCACCTAAGGGTACATTATTTGCAATAATAACATTATTTCCAATTTTACAATCATGAGCTATATGTGAAGAAATCATAAATAAACAATTATTGCCAATTATAGTTTTCAATCCTCCACCTTCTGTTCCTGGATTGATAGTTACATATTCTCTAATAGTATTATTTTCTCCTATTACTAAACTATTTTTTTCATTATTGAATTTTAAATCTTGCGGTTGTGTACCAATACTCGCAAACGGGAAAATTTTTGTCCCTTTTCCAACTGTGGTGTATCCCTCTATATGAACATTAGAAATTAAATTTACATTTTCTTTTAATTCAACATTTGGTCCAACAAAACAAAATGGTCCAATATTTGCGGATTTTGAAATTTTAGCTTTTTTGTCAATTATACTCGTATTATGTATCATTATTTTCTATCGACTATTGTTGCTGACCATTCTGCATCTGCCATTCTTTTTCCCTCTACTTTTGCTGTTCCTTTGTATTTCCAAACTCTTCCATGAGTTCTAAGCGCTTCAACTTCTAAATGTAATTCGCAATCAGGTATGACTGGATTTCTAAATCTAGCCTTGTCTACTCCCATCAAAAAAACTAACTTATTGTCATAAACCTCTCGATCAATACCATGTGCTGTAAAAGCGGCGGCTGCTTGACCAAAAGCCTCAACAATAAGTACACCCGGCATAACAGGTTGATTTGGAAAATGACCTTGTACATAGAATCCATTTTTTTTTACATACATTATCCCTGTGGCTGATTTGAGTGGAACTATATTAATTATTTTATCAATCAGAAGCATGGGCTCTCTATGTGGTAATAAATTTTCTATATCTTTTTTACTTAATGTTTCCATAATCATTTTTTTTTTTGATTTTTTATAAAATCTTTGAAAGAAACTGCAGGATAACCCATTATTATTTTGTTGTCTTCAACGTCATTAACTACCCCACTTCCTCCGCCTATTTTTACATTATTACCAATTTTTAAATGGCCTGATACGCCTGCCTGTCCTCCAATTGAAACATTGTTGCCGATTTTTGTACTTCCTGCAAAACCTACCTGGCCAGCTATCATACAATTAGATCCAATTTTAACATTGTGTGCTATGTGTACTTGATTATCTATATAAGTATTTTTTCCAATTTCAGTATCGTCAATTGATCCTCTATCAATTGTGCATCCTGATGATATTTCTACATCATTATTGATAATAACTTTACCAATGTGAGGAAATTTTAAGTTTTTTTCTTTAAGAGGTATAAATCCAAAACCTTTTTGTCCTATTTTACAATTATCTTGAAGCACTACTCTATCTCCTAACAAACAGTTTTTAATAATTACATTTGATCCAATAATACAATTAACGCCAATTTTTACGTTTTGTTCAATAATTGTATTAGATCCGATTATAGAATTTTTGCCTATTTTAACCTTTTTACCAATTAAAACATTATTTCCAAATTTTACAGAATTGTAACTCTTCTTGCTTGGTGATTTTAAAGATAAATCTGGATAATCAATATCGGCATCTGGATAGATTTTTTTTAAAGATTTTGCTAATTCAAATAAAACATTTTTTACAATTATTTTGTCAACACTAGAGGGAAGATGATTTTTCAACCTCTCAGTTGTAATACAAGCACTAGCTTTTGTATTTTTTGCTTCATCTACGTATTTTGCTGAGTCAAAAAAAGTAAGGTCATTTCTTTTTGATTTTTTTAGAGGTTTAATATCATTAATAATAAAATTTTTTTTAAAATCAATATTAGGAAAGATTTTATTTATTTTTATATTATTTTTTTTGAAAAAAAAATTTGAATTCATTCAAATTTAATTTAGCTTAATTGATTTTAATTTTTGATTTAATTTTCCCATTATTTCTTTAGTAATATCCAAATTTTCATCTGCTAAGAGAAGATTTTTTTTGTCTATAACCATTCTAATTTTCTTCTCTTGCATATATTCTCTTATAATTGGATTAAGGTTTTTTAAAAGTTCATTCCTTGCTTTGGCTCTTTCAGTCGCTACAGAATTTAACAGGTTATTTCTTTCTTTTTGTAAGTTTGAAACTTTTGATCTTAATTCAGTTACTTTTTTTTTATATTCCTCGGGTGAAATAATTTTTTTTTGCTCTATAATTTTCTTTTCCTCTTCCTGTATATTTTTTTCTTTATTATTTAAACTTTTAATACCTTTATCTAGCTTGTTTTTAAGATATGTTTGAGCTTTTTTACCAGCATTACTCTCATTAAGAATAAATTTAAAATCTAGAAAATAAGGCGCATCTGCAAATAAACTATTAGCTGAAAAAAAACTTATAAATAAAATAATTAAAATCTTTCTTAAAAAGCTCATTTTAAAAAGTTGTTCCAAGGTTAAAATTAAAACTTTCTGTTACATCTGTGTCTGCTTTTAATAGGTTAGAAGCTAAAGTAAATGTCATCGGGCCTATAGGTGAGTTCCATCTAGCTGTAAGGCCTGTGGAAGATCTTAATTCATTACTTTGATCTACAGAACTATCGTAATCCACCCCCCATACATTTCCAAAATCAAGAAAAAAACTAATGTCAGTATTTGTCGATTCAGGAAGCAAAGACGGCAAATTTGTTTCAAAATTAAAAGCTGCTGAATAATTTCCACCAATATGATCGTTTCCATCTTTTGGTCCAATTTTATTTTTTTCAAAACCTCTTAATCTTCTTGAGCTTAAGCTAGTTCTTTTACTCAGTCTTACATTATCCTCTCCAACACCAGTAACTGCTGAGGCGTAAAATTTGAATGCACTAACTACATCTGTACTAAAAGAATGATACTTACTTACACTTAAAACATTTGAGATTGACGCGCTATCTGAGTAAAAAGGTAAGCTTTGACTAAAACTTATGATCGAACCACTTGTAGGCATAAATGCCCTATTTCTTCTATCGTAACTAAACCCATACCTTCCAGCTACTTCACTAAAAGTTCCACTCTGTTTTTTTAAAGTATCAGAGGCGTTAGTCTTTGTTTCTAAATCATCATAGCTTCCGCTAAATCCTAATGACGCTGTAATATTTTTATATTGCTCAAAAGACGTTCCAATACCAGCTGATAAAATCGAGTTTTTATAACCTCTATCTGGAACATCATTATTAGTACTAGATATAGAATAATTTAAAGAATTTCCTAAAAAATCATAGTTTGGATCTTCATAGTTTAAAGTTCCCTTAATTCTCTCCTCGTCAACTTCAGCATTAAACCCCACTTTCTTACCTTGGCCTAACCAATTATTTTCAGAAACATTAAACGCAAAACTACCACCATTCGTACCTACACCTGCACCTGCTGATATTTCCCCAGTAGGCTTTTCTTCAACATTAATAGTTATAGTTTTTAAATTATTTTTACTTCCGTCTTCTACTTTTGATGTAACATTTTTAAAAATGTTTCTTGATTTTATTTCTGCTATTGATTTATCTAAATTAAGTTTTGTAAAAGGGTCGCCTTCGTCTAAAATAAGTTCACTTCTTATAACATCTTCATTAGTTACGTTATTTCCAGTTATTGAAATTCTCTCAACTAATACCTTATCTCCTTCAAAAACATTAAATATAATTTTGATAGTATCATCTTCAATTACTTCCTCAACATTATGCTCAACAAATTGTAAATTTTTGTCTGCAATTAATTCATCAAGGTTTTCTAATAATTTTTTTACCTTAAACGGTGAATAATAACTACCCAAATATTTTTCGTACTCTTTGTTTAATGAAAAAAATAGTTTTTTATCAAAAACTGGATCTACATTTGTTGATATTTTTTGAATTACATATCTTATTCCTTCATCAATAGAATAAACTAAATCAGCTTGACCCGTATCTTGATTAATTTGTGCCATATTAGAGTTTACTTTTACATCATAAAAACCAAGAGATTTATAGTAATTTGATAAAAGTCTTTTATCTAAATTAATTAAGTTTTCAGAAAAATTTGTATTTCTCGAAATTATTTTCCAAAATTTATCTTCCTCACTTGCAATAATATCTCGAAGTCTACCTGATCTAATTGAATTATTTCCAATAAATTTGATCGAGGATATTTTTGTTTGCTTTCCTCTATCAACTTCAATAACTAAATCTAAATTATCACTATCAACCTCTCTTACTTTTGCATTAACAGAGCTAAAATTGTAACCTGCAGAAGCGTATAAATCTTTAATCAATTCAATATCTTTAGCTAAATAAGATTTTATAAATGACCTCTTCTCTTTTAGCTTGATTATTTTTTTTATTTGATCTTTATAATTATTACTCTTTTCACCTAATATAATTAGCTGATTTATAATTGGATACTCTTTTAAAGTAACAGTAAGAGTGTTGTTAATTAAATTTACACTTACGTTTTCAAAAAAATTAGTTGAATATAAATTTTTTAAGATGTCATCTAAATCGTTATCAGAATAATTTTTACCAATACTTATCTCTCCGTATATTTTAACTGTTTCATCAGAAACTCTTTTGTTCCCTTTTATGATTAAGTTGTTTGCCACCTCGGCGTTTAAAGAGGTTATTGAAAAAATCGAAATTATCAAAATGATCAAAATATTTTTCATAAGTATTAACTAATTTTCTTTATAGTTGATTTTCTCGCCCAGTTATCAATTTCATATATTTGATTAATATTTTTAGGTCTTCTTATAGCATATTTTTTATAATTTCTATCTTTCAGAATGCTCAAAATGAATTTATTAATGCTGAGAAAAGGTATCTTTTTTCCTAAAAAATGTTCAACTAATATTTCATTTGCTGCATTAATAATTATAGGAGTAGACGGATATTCATTTGCTCTCTTTTTGAGCTTTATAATTGGAAATATTTTTTGATCAACTTTTTTAAAGAAAATACTTTTTAAATAATTGCTTTCCTTAATTTTGTAAAATTCTTTAATATTTAGACCTTTATCAAAAATAGCGTTTGCTAGAGGTATTATCATTGATGTCTCATGATAAACAAATTTAGTTAATCCATTTTTAAATGTTACTATTGCATGTACAAGAGACTCTGGGTGTATAACAATTTCAAGTTTACTTTCAGGTAAATTAAATAATTTTTGAGCCTCAATTAATTCAAAAATTTTATTCATTAAAGTTGCAGAATCAATTGAGATCTTCTTACCCATTTTCCACCTAGGATGTTTTAAAGCATCAGAGGGTTTTATTTTGTTAAGATCATTCACTTTAGTATTTAAAAAAGGGCCTCCTGAGGCCGTAATAATTATTTTTTTAATTTCATTAATGTTATGATTTTCTAAAATTTTCATTATTGAAAAATGTTCTGAGTCAATTGGAATAATTTTTGTATTATTTACAGTTGCAGCTTTTTTAATTATATTCCATCCACATATAACCGACTCCTTGTTTGCAATCAGTATTTTTTTTGAATTTTTAATCATAGAAATAGTAGGCCTTAATCCTGCTAATCCAGGAATAGCAGATATAGTTAAATCACTTTTCATAAAAGATTTATGTGACTCAAAATTATTTAAAATTTTAATTTTCTTTTTTTTTAATTTATTTTTTATTTTTTTAAATGTTTCAAAATTATTAATAATAAATATTTTTGGTTTATATTTTTTGATTTGATTGAGAATTATCGAGTAATTTTTATTTGCTGAAAGAATATTTACTTTGAAATGATTTTTTTTTTTATCTATAATTTTTAATGTAGAAAGGCCTATTGAGCCAGTTGATCCAAGAATTGAAATTGATTTAGTCATAGAAAAAATAATAAGAGTCCAGTTGGTAAACCAAAAAGTATACTATCTAACCTGTCAAGAATTCCACCATGACCTGGTAAAAAATTACTTGTATCTTTAATTTTTGCTTTTCTTTTTATATATGAAAAAATTAAATCTCCAATTTGGCATGCTATAGAAATTCCGATCGAAAGGAATAAGATGCTTAGGTTTACAGTATTAGTATAATAAAAAGTAAGGGACATTATTGTTAAATAAGTAAATACAATAGAACCTATTGCGCCAGAAATTGTTTTATTGGGACTTATCTTTGTAAGTTTTGGTCCTTTTAAAAAGTTTCCAATAACATATCCTCCAATGTCTGAAGATATACAACCTAATAATATAATTAAAATTAGAATTTTAAGATGAATTAAATCGGAAAATACCAAAAATAAAAAACAAAAGAAAAACATATAGGTTATAAAAAAGAAATTGAAAAAAAATATGAAAATATTTCTTTTAAATATTTTATTTATTAAGTTATGAAATTCAAGAAGCGCAATTACGCCTAATACTATTAAACTATATACTAAAAATATTTTTAAGGTAAAAATTAGATATACCATTATTAACAAAAATAAAGATGTATAAACTCTGTTTTTAAAATTTTTTTTCATTAAATTTTGCCAAAATTTCTCTTACTTTTTTTATATTTAGATATAATTTTTTTTAAATCACTAGAATTAAAATCAGGCCACAATTTTTTTAAGAAAAAAAGTTCAGCATATGCAAGCTGCCAAAGCATAAAATTGCTCAGTCTTTGATGTCCGCCTGTTC
Organism: uncultured Pelagibacteraceae bacterium; assembly: GCA_902556855.1. Classification (GTDB taxonomy): domain Bacteria; phylum Pseudomonadota; class Alphaproteobacteria; order Pelagibacterales; family Pelagibacteraceae; genus Pelagilacustribacter. Next base: position 62,805 of record CACDXJ010000002.1, read on the forward strand.
TTACAAGTATTTCTGGGTCAGGCATATTTTTAGTATAAAGATTTTTTTCAAAATTTTTCACATTAGTTTGTTTTGTTTTATTTGCTGCTCTTACTATCTCATTTTTTGATCCATAATTGACAGCTAAATTTACAACAATTTTTTTGTTTTTTTTTGTATAACTCAGTGTTTTTTTTAGAATTTGCCTTATATCTGGAGATAAATTTTTTTGATCGCCTAATATGTTAATTCTTATTCCTGATGAATTGATAATCTTCAACTCTTTAGAAAAGTAACTTTTAATTAGTCTAAATAAAAAATTTATCTCTGCTCTTGGTCTTTTCCAGTTTTCAGATGAAAAAACATAAAAAGTAACGAATGGTATTTTTAGATTTATTGAGGCTTTAACAATTTTTTTAACTGTCTCAACTCCTTTAATGTGGCCAAAGTTTCTCCCTTTAGATTTTTTTTTACCCCACCTTCCATTGCCATCCATAATGAAAGCAATATGGTTGAGCTTGTTCATATTTGTATAATCTCTTTTTCTTTTTCAATTAGTATTTTTTCAATATTTTCAATGTTTGAATCGGTTATTTTTTGTATGTTTTTTTCAAAATTTTTATTTTCATCTTCTGATATTTTTTTATCTTTAAGTTTTTTTTTTAAATCTTCGTTAGCTTCTCTTCTGATATTTCTTATTGCGATTTTACTTTTTTCACCCATATTTTTTAGAATCTTAATCATCTCTTTTCTTCTTTCCTCCGTAAGGTCTGGAATTCGTAATCTGATTATTTGTCCATCTATTTGTGGATTTATTCCTAATTCTGATTTTTGTATAGCTGACTCAATAAGGTTTATATTTGCTTTATCCCAAACTTGTATCGAAATCAATCTTGCCTCTGGCACACTTACAGTTCCAAGTTGTTGTATTGGCATAAATTGTCCGTATACATCGACCTTGATAGTATCCAACATGTTTATATTAGCTCTTCCTGTCCTTAATGTAGATGTATCTTTTCTGAATGATTGGATGCTCTTTTCCATTTTAATTGAATAGTTTTTCTCGTTAAATTCAGAGCTCAATTTTACACTCCTTCACCAACTTTAAATCTTATAAAATCTTTTATTTTTATTTGACCATTTGAAGAATTCTCTTTAATAACATCAGAGACTTTTTTTTGTGAGTCCATGATCCAAATCTGATTTAAAAGTGAGTTATCGTTTAAAAACTTATTTATTTTTCCTTTAGATATTTTATCTACCATTTCTGCAGGCTTACCAGAATTAATTATTTCTGCTTTTATAATTTCTAATTCTTTGTCTACAATTTTTTTATCTATACCTGACTCTGTTATTGAAAGAGGGTTAGATGCAGCAACATGCATTGCAATTTTTGTACCTAGCTCCTTTATCTCTTTTGATGTTCCCCCTTCTAATTTTACAATAGCTATAATTTTACCAATATTTTTCTCTATTGCGGAGTGCACATAGAAAGAATTCACACCATTTTCATTATTAAAAAAATTTGCTCTTCTTATGGTAATTTTTTCACCAATTTTTGCGATCAAACTTACTAAATTGTCTTCAACTGTCTGACCGTTTTTTGTTTTATAGCTATTTATTTTTTCTAAGTTTGCCTTACATATAAAATTTATTTCAGATAATTCTTTACAGAAACTTATAAAATCCTCATTTTTTGCAACAAAATCTGTTTCACTATTTATTTCTATAATTGAAACCTGTCCTTCATGTTCTTGGGCTAAGACTAAACCTTCAGAAGCAGTTCTGCTCATTTTTTTAGATGCTTTAGCAATACCTTTTTTTCTTAAAAATTCTATAGATTTTTCTATATCACCTTTTGTGTCATCTAAAGCTAATTTACAGTCTTTAAATCCTACACCAGTAAGTTCTCTGAGTTTTTTTATATTTTCTAACAGTTCTTTATTTGACATTATTTTTTGAAAAAATATTAATTTTTTTTACTTTCAGGTTTCAATGATTTATCTTTTTTAACATCAGCATCCTTGATAAACTTTTCAGCATCTTTAATTGTATTTTTTAATAATTCGCAATAAAGATTAATTGATCTTCTCGCATCATCATTACCAGGTATCGGAAAATTAATTCCTGTTGGATCCGAGTTGGTGTCTAAGACAGCGATAATCGGTATCCCAAGTTTTTTTGCTTCTGCTACTGCAAGAGATTCTATATTAGTGTCAATTATAAATAATAAATCTGGTGTTTTTTTCATTTCAACAATACCACCTAACGATCTATTAAGTTTTTCTTTTTCTTTACCAAATTTTAATATTTCTTTTTTTGTAAATCCTACGTTTTCTTTTGAAAGTTGGTCGTCTAATTTTTTTAATCTTTTAATTGAATTTTGAATTGTATTCCAGTTTGTAAGCATTCCGCCTAACCATCTGTAGTTAACGTAATATTGATTAGTTTCTTTAGCAAGTTCACTAATTTGTTCCGATGCTTGTTTTTTTGTAGATACGATTAAAATTTTTCCTCCATTGGATATTACTTTATGTACTTGAACCAATGCGTTTTTTAAAAACTCAACAGTTTGTGTTAAATCAATAATGTGTATTGAATTTTTTTCTCCAAAAATAAATTTTTTCATTTTTGGATTCCATCTAAGCGTTTTGTGACCTAGGTGTACACCCGCCTCTAATAATTGTTTTATGTCTACTTTTGGTACGTTCATATTTTTTTCCGGTTAATCCACCACAGTAATTCCATTTTAATGGACCGGTAGGGCAATGCCCTTCTAACTGTGTGCGTAATATTCAACTGATATATACAAACAACCTAAAAAATCAATACTCTAAAAGGTTATTTTTTCCACATATTCCTTGGCTTTTAGAGCTTTTAAATCTTTCAAGTCAAATTTTCGATTATTTTTAAGGAAATAACTTGCTGTTTGTTTTCTATCTTTAATAATTAGATTTATTGATGTGCTCCCATTTTTAGATAAAATTTTTTTTATTTCGTCTAAATTAAAATTTTCATTTAATTCTATAGTAACTTTAGAATAAGGTTTATTTATTACCTCATATAAACTTGATATCTTTTTTATATTAACCCTTTTTTTCGTATCATTACCTACAATATTATCTTTTTGTAAAGATAAGACAAATGACTCCGACTCTTTTAATTGGCTTCTATTATTAATTAATGTTTCAGCAAAAACAAATAATTCGAATTCTCCTTTTTCATCACTAAATTTAATGATTGCATATGGTGTACCTTTAGCGCTCTTTTTCTCTTGGATTGACATTATTGTTCCTGCAACCGTACCATCTTTTGCATTATTATTATAAAATTGATCATAAGAAATAATATCCAATTGATTTAAAATATCTTTAAATTCACTGAGTGGATGATTTGAAATATAAAATCCTAAGGCTTTGAATTCTTCACTTAGAAGCTCTTTCTGAGACCATGGTTCTGATATTGCAAATTCAAATTCATCTTTAAAATTTTCAGTTTCATCGAATAGATTACTTTGATTGTTGTTTTTATCTAAATTAATATTTTTAATTTGTTGGATAATTTTGGGAATTGAGTTGAAAATTTTACTTCTATCAGTGTCAAATTCGTCAAATACGCCCGCTTTTGTCAAACCTTCAAGTTGTAATTTGTTTACATCTTTAGCGTCTACTCGATTTATAAAGTCCAATAAAGATTTAAATTTACCATTTTTTTCTCTTTCCTTGACTATATTTGAAATAGCTTCAAAACCTACATTTTTAATCGCTCCTAAACCATAATAAATTATTCCATCCATAGATTTAAATTCAGCAAAACATCTATTTATTGAAGGTCTGACAATTTTTACATTTAATCTTTTTAATTCCTCTACAAACTCTCTTAATTTTGAACTATTAGTAAGTTCAGTCGACATTGTAGCAGCAATGAAATCCTCTTTATAATATGTTTTTAAAAAAGCTGTTTGATAGGCAATAAGAGCATAAGCTGCTGCATGACTTTTATTAAAACCATATTGCGCAAAAGGTTCTATTTTTGTGAATACAAAGTTTGCTACTTCTTTTGCTATACCGTTCTTAATCGCTCCACTGATAAAGTTTTCTTTCTGTTTGTCTAATTCTGCTTTCTTTTTTTTTCCCATTGCTCTTCTTAAAATATCTGCTTCACCAGCAGTAAATCCCGCTAAAGTCTGAGCAATTTGCATTACTTGTTCTTGATAGATTATAATTCCATAAGTAGATTTTAAAATGTCTTTTAAAATTGGGTGAATGTAGTCTGGTTCTTTAATTCCATTTTTACAATCGTTATAAACTGGAATATTGCTCATTGGCCCTGGACGGTAAAGAGCTACTAAAGCTATTATATCATCAAATTTGTTTGGTTTCATTTGTTTTATAGCCTCTCTCATGCCGGCACTCTCTAACTGAAACAAACCAGTGGTTTCACCCGTAGAAAGAAGTGAAAAAACTTTCTCATCTTTTTGATCTATTTTAGTTATATCTACAGTGATGTTTTTTGATTTTAATCTTTTTAAGGTTTTATCTATTACAGTAAGTGTTTTTAAACCAAGTAAATCAAATTTGACTAGACCTGCATTCTCTGCTGAATACATATCAAATTGAGTTGAGGGCAATATTAAGTTTGAGCTATGATCCACATAAAGCGGAAATTGTTCTGCTAACTTATCCCCTGCAATCACTACGCCAGCGGCATGAGTTGCCATATTTCTATTTAAACCTTCTAATTTTAAAGATAGCTCAAGCAATTTTTTCACTTTCGAGTTATTTTTTACCTCTTCTTTGAACCTTGGCTCTCTGTCAATTGACTCCTGTAAAGTAAGTGGACGAGAGGGATCAAAAGGAACCATTTTACAAAGCCTATCAACATGTCCATATGACAAACCAAGCACTCTGCCTACATCTCTAAGAGCCATTCTAGCTTTCAGTTTTCCAAAAGTGATAATGTGTGCTACGCCATCTTTATATTTAGTTCTTAAGTATTCAAAAACTTGATCTCTTTTTTCTTCACAAAAATCAATATCAAAGTCTGGCATGGAAATTCGATCTGGATTTAAAAATCTCTCAAAAATTAAATTATATTCTATAGGATCCAGATCAGTAATATCTAAGCAGTAAGCTACAAGAGATCCAGCTCCAGATCCTCTTCCTGGTCCTACAGGAATCGAGTTTTTTTTTGCCCACTTTATATAATCAGATACAATTAAAAAATAACTAGCATAATTCATTGAATTGATAATATTAATCTCATGATGAAGTCTATCACTGTATATTTTAAATATTTGTTCTTTTGTTTTTGATAAATTTCTCTTTAAAATAAAGTTTGCAATTCTATTTTTTAATCCTGCTTGAGCTTGAGTAGATAATTCAGTTTCAGGGGATCCGCTCTTCCCATCAGCTATAGAAGGTAGTATCGGTTTTGATTTTTTTGGCTTAAAATTAAATCTTAGATGAAAATTATAATTATTTTCTAAAGCTTCTGGTATATCAGAGTAAAGCTTTTTTAAATCGTCAATTTTTTTAAAGTAGTGTTCATTGCTTAATTTAAACCTATTCTTGTCATCTACAAAACTTTTTTCACCTATACACTTTAACGCGTCATGTGCTTCATACATTTCTTGTTCAAGATAAAAAACTTCTTGCGTTGCTATTAGGGGGACATTTAAAGATTTAGAATATTTTAAAAGATAATTCTCAAAGTTTTTTTCATCTATTTCGTTGTGTCTTTGAATTTCAAAGTAAATTCTGTTTTTAAAGTGGGCCTTTAATAGATTAATTGTATCGATAAAATTCTTAGTTTTATTACTTTGAATTAATTTGCCAAAGTAATCTCTAAAGCTTCCTGTAAGAATTATAATATCTTGATTATTTGAGATGAGTTCATCAATGTTTAATGATGGTTCCTCTGTTTCTTTGCTATTTAAATAACTTAAAGATGATAGTTTGGTAAGGTTTTTATATCCAACGACTGTTTTTGCATAAAGTGTAATTTTACCAATAACATTATGCGCTTTAAGGTTTATTTGAGTGCCAATTATTGGGTGAGTGCCGACTTTAGATAGTTTTTCAGAAAACTCAAGGGCTCCACATAAATTATAGCTATCAGCAAGACCAATTGATTTAATTTTATTTGCTTTACAAAATTCAGCTAAATCATCAATTTTAATTGCGCCTTCACAAATTGAATATTGAGTGTGTATTTTTATATGATTGAATTTTTTTTCATTAGCGAGCATTCACTCGTTTTATAATACCATCAGAAATATACAACTTGTAATCAGCCCTGTTAGCAAGTTCTCTATTGTGAGTTGCAAAGATTACGGTCTTTCCAAGTTTTTTTAATTTTATAAATAGTGAAAAAATTTCTTTTGAGGTTTTAAAATCTAAATTACCAGTTGGTTCATCAGCTAATATTAATTTTGTCTCTGCAATCAATGCTCTAGCTATTGCAACTCTTTGCTGTTCACCGCCTGAAAGTTCATTTGGAAAATGGTTTGATCTATTTTGAATTTTAAGATCTTTCATAATTTTAGAGGCTTTTTCTGATATAGTTTTACTTTTTTCGCCTTTAATGATTAGAGGCATCATTATATTTTCTAAAGCAGTAAAATCAGTTAATAAATTGTTATCTTGAAAAATTACTGAGATACTTTTTCTTCTTAATTCGTCTCTTTTATTATTAGATAGATTTTTAGTCTCCTGTTTATCAATAATTATTTTTCCTTTTGATGGTTCATCTAATAAAGCTAGTAAATGAAGTAACGACGACTTACCAGATCCCGATGGACCTACCAAAGCTACTAGATCTCCTTTTTTAATCTTTATGTTAAAATTCTTGAACAAAGTTATAGTTCCGTTTAAATGCTCATAACTTTTTGTTAAATCATTTGTTTCTAATAAAATTTTATTCATATCTTAAAGCTCTGAATGTGCTCATTTTCGAAATCCTCATTGCGGGTAAATATGAAGAAATAGCTGATATTATTATAGAAATTATAAAAACTAATATAATTGAGTCAAAATTGATTTCACTCGGCAATTGTTCTAAGAAATATATATCAGATGGAAAAATTTCTAAATTAAATACTGAGGCGAGAAATGCTCTTAATTTTTCAATATTTAAGGAAACTAAAATACCTAAAATTGTACCAGTTACTGTTGCAAAAAAACCAATGGTTAAACCGGTAAGAAAAAAGGTTTTTTTAATTGATTTATTGCTTAAACCCAAGGTTTTTAAAATTGCAATTTCTTTAGTTTTATTTTTTATTAAAATTGTCAAACCAGATATGATATTAAAAGCCGCTACAATAATGATTAATGAAAGAATGATGAACATTACATTTCGTTCTACTTTTAAAGCGCTAAAAAGAGATTTATTTAAGTCTGACCAGCTATAAACGAAATAGTTTTGATTAATTTTCTGAATTTTTTCTTTATAAAAATTTGCCTCTAACGGATCTTTTAAATATATCTCCAAATTTTGATTTCTACTTTCTTCATTAAATATAGAAAGCGCATCTTCTATATTTAAAAAAACGATATTTTGATCAAATTCTAAAAACCCTGTGTTAAATATTCCAGCTATCTTAAAATTTTCTTGTTTAGGTAAACTACCTAAAGGAGTGGCTATAAAAGTTGATGACATCAAACTTAAAGTATCGCCTTGTTTAAGATTAAGATTAAAAGCAAGTTCTGAACCAATAAATATTTTATTACTCTCAAATTCACTTAAATTTCCTTCTAAAATATATTTTTCAAAAAAGTTAGAAATTATCTTATCATTTGTATTTACTCCTTTAAGAATAACTCCTTTAGCATTTTCATTGCTTATAATTATTCCCTCTCCTGAGTAGGACTGACTTAAAGATATTTCTTTGAAGTTATTTTTTAATTTAATAATAAATTCTTTCTCAATTGTAAATCCATTTGGTTGGATTACTACATGAGGGTTAAGCCCTAAAATTTTTTTTGTTAATTCCGTTTTGAAACCATTCATAACTGACATAACAATTATTAATATCGAAACCCCTAACATTATTCCTAGAAAAGAAAATATTGATATGATTTTTAAGAAACCCTCTTTCTTTTTAGGCCTTAGGTTTCTTAAAGAAATAAGTCTTTCTGCTTTTGTAAACAATGGATTATTTTTTTAATTTTAATTTAATTTTTTCAAGACTTAAAATTTCGCTATTAGAGTTCAATTCTTTGAATTCAAAATTTCCCCCATCAGATTTGGAGCCAATAATTATCTGATAAGGAACTCCGATTAAGTCATGCTTATTAAACTTATTAGACATATTTTCATCAACATCATCTAACAATACGTCAATATTTTGTTTTTTGAGCTCCTGGTAAATTTTTTCAGCTTTTTCCAAGTTTTCTTTATTGTTTTTGTTAATTGCAGGTATTATTACCACATCATATGGGGAAATTGATTTAGGCCATTTCATTACATTATTATTATAATTTGCCTCAATAGTAGCACCAACTAATCTTGAAACACCTATTCCATAAGATCCCATTTTAACAGAAGTTTTTTTTCCACTTTTATCATCAATTAAGCAGTTCATTGGTTTTGAATATTTATCGCTAAAATAAAATATATGTCCTACCTCTATTCCTTTTGTGATCATTTGATTTTCTTTTTTTACATTTTTTTCAAATTCATTTTTTTTAAATTTTTCGTCAGTAACTGCATAAATATTTGTAAAATCCTCTCTCATTTTTTGTAAAGACTCGTCATTAAACTTATATTGATTAAGATCTATCTCAAAAATATTTTTGTCAGCGTAAATTTGGCTTTCTCCTGTCTCAGCAAGTATTATAAATTCGTGAGAAAGATCACCTCCAATAGGTCCAGTATCTGCTGCCATAGGTATTGCTTTCAGACCTAGTCTATTAAAAGTTTTTAAGTATGAATAAAACATTTTATTATAAGATATTTTTGCTTCTTCGTCTGTTAGATCAAATGAATATGCATCTTTCATATAAAATTCTTTACATCTCATAACTCCAAATCTTGGTCTAATTTCATCTCTAAACTTCCACTGTATATGGTATAAAAGTTGTGGAAGAGATTTATAAGATTTTATACTCGATCTAAAAACATCTGTGATCAACTCTTCGTTAGTTGGACCATAAAGCATTTCTCTACCTTGACGATCTTTAATTCTTAACATTTCCTCTCCATAATCCTCGTATCTTCCGCTCTCTTTCCATATTTCAGACGATTGAATAGTTGGCATTAACATTTCTTGAGCACCAATAGCATTTTGTTCCTCTCTTACAATTTGTTCAATTTTTTTCATTACTTTAAAACCAAGCGGAAGCCATGAATAAATACCCGCTGATGATTGTTTTATCATTCCTGTTCTTAACATCAGTTGGTGAGATTTTATTTTAGCCTCGGCTGGAAGATCTTTTGTTATTGGTATAAATAATTTAGATAGGTACATTACTGTAAAAATTTCCTTAAATTTAAAAAATCAATTTTAACAAGATAATATATTACTAAAAAAATTATGGTAGAAATTATAGTAGTTATTATAAATTTTTTTGCTATTTTTGGATTTTTTGGTGCACCAGGATCTATCCCTCCTATCTTTTCATTAAAAATTTCTTTATTTGATTGAATTCCAACCGGTAATACTGAAAAAAAAACTATCCACCAAATACACACATATACTATTATTGAACCTGTAATTCCCATTATACTCTAGCTATATTAATGTTTGTAAAAGGTTTCTTTCCTGTTTTTTCCCTTACTATTCTTCTACAATTTTGTTTGACCGTCTCAATTAAATTTTGCTGCTGTTTTTTGTTATCCATTGAAAATGTTCTACAAATATTTAAAATTTCGTCCTCCATATCAAAAATAAAAGACTCGTCAGTATCTTTTTGGGGTATACCTTTATGAGAAATTACAGGTTTTTTAATTTTACCATTGTTAGAAATAATCAATGTAATCTCTAAATAACCATTAATTGATAGATTTTTTCTGTCTTTGATAGATTGTGAGTCTGTCTCAACATTTATATTTCCGTCTAGATATATTTTTCCTGAGGGTGCTTTATCAATTATTTGAGGTTTATCCCCGGGTAATATTTTTATAATATCTCCATTTTCAATTAATAGTGTTTTAGGAATCTGCATCTCTTTTGCAAATGATACATGCTCTACCATATGGCGATGTTCTCCATGAACAGGAATTACACATTGAGGTTTTACCCAATTATACATATCTTTCAAATCATCTCTGTTAGGATGACCGGATACGTGGACAAAAGCATTTTCCTCACTAATCATTTCCATTTTATTTTTCACAATAAGATTTTGTAAATGATATAATTTTTTTTCATTACCTGGAATAATTTTTGATGAAAAAATCACGCAATCACCTTTCTCAAGATTGACCTCAGGATGATTACCATTGATTATTCTATTCATAGCTCCCATAGGTTCACCTTGACTGCCAGTTGCTAAATAAAGAATTTTATTTTTCGCAACTTTCTTTGCATCTCTGGGTTCTAAAGGTTCTATAAGACCATGAAGATAACCGCATTTTCTTGCTGCTTTATATATCCGCTGCATTGATCTTCCCACTAAACATATATTTCTACTCGTTTTTTTCGCACAGTAAAATATAGACTCCATTCTAGCAACATTTGAAGCAAATGAGGTAACAAGAATTCTATTAGTTTTTAGTTCCATAATTCTTAATAAACTATCTCTTACATCAGACTCTGATCCTGCTCTACCGGGGCTAAATATATTTGTAGAATCACAAATCATTGCTGAGACACCTTTATTTCCAATAGATTTTAATTTTTGTTCGTCAATTTGACTACCTATTAATGGATTAGGATCAATTTTCCAGTCGCCAGTATGTAAAACTGTTCCTATTGGTGTCTTAATACATAGACCATTTGGCTCTAAAATTGAGTGTGTTAAAGTCACAAAATCAATTTCGAAATCTCCTAGTTTTATTTTACTGTTAAGTTGAACAACTTCTAAATAAGATGAAATGTCGATTTTTTTTTCTTTAAATTTTTCTAATATCAGCGCTGCAGTAAATGGAGTTGCATACATTTTACATTTCAATTCAGGCCAAATATGAGCAACTGCACCGATGTGATCCTCGTGTGCATGAGTTAAAACTATTCCAAGTAAATCATCTTTTTTATCTATTATAAAACCTGCATCCGGCATAATTAAATCTACTCCTGGCACAGAGTCATCTGCAAATGAAACTCCCATATCAACAATTATCCATTTTTGGTTATCTTCTTTTCCGTAAGCATATAGATTCATATTTCCACCTATTTCTCCAGATCCGCCTAAAGGACAAAAAATTAATTCTTTATTATTCATAATAGCTCCCTATAAACTTTTGCAACACCTTTGATTGTAATGTCTTTGTCAACTATCACACCTTTTTTTTTAATCATTTTTTTAAAAAAAATTGAATATCCTCCAGTAAGTATAATTTTATATTTCATTTTCCATTTAAGTGTTATTTTATTAATTATATTATTAATTAATCCCTCATAACCCCAAATAAATCCAGCATTCAGTGCTTCTTTTGTATTTTTTCCATAACTGTTCTGTTTATTTTTAAGATTAAACATTGGTAATAGTGCTGTAGATTGACTCAAATTTTTCATAGACAATTTTACTCCAGGGGCTATTACCCCGCCTTCATAAACTCTGTTTTTAACAATGTCAAAAGTAGTTGCTGTTCCAAAATCAATTATCAAACAATTCTTATATTTTTTTCCCTCGATAGAATTTACAATTCTATCAGAACCAATCTGATTTACATTTTTAATATTCAATTTTATTAATCTCTTTAAATTAAATTTCTTTATTTCTACCGCATCTTTATTTAAGTCTTTTAAACAGTTTTTAATTCTTTTAAGTGCAAAAGGAACAACGCTTGAAAATAAAATTTTCTTTTTAACATTAATTTTGAATAATTTTTTAAAAATTTTTTTCATGTATCCCTTAATAAAAATTTTTTTTGTATCTATTATGATTGATTTAATTATCTTGAAGTTTTTATTTAAAAGACAAATTCTAGTAGATGTATTTCCTATATCTCCAACAATGTAATGCATATTAACAATATTTCCTTTTGAGTTCTGTAAATGTCATGACTTTAGTCTTATTAAGAAATTTTTCATATACCTTTAAAATATTTTTGAGAAGCTGTTGATTATTAATTTTTCTGTTAATTATATTTTTTAAACACGTTGATTTAAAGCTTTTGTTTTTTGGAGCCACATTAGTATTTAAACCTATACCAATTATTAAATAGCTAAATTTATCGTATTTGATGATTTCCTGTAAAATACCGCAAAATTTATGTTTATTAAACAATAAATCATTTGGCCATTTTATTGTTATCTTTTTTTGGACTATTTTAGAAATTAATTTTTTGAGTAAAAAAGCATTAAGTACAGCAAACTGTCTATAATTAATCTTTATTTTATCTAATTTTAAAAATAAAGTTATAAAAAGATTTCCTTTTTTGGAAACCCATTTTTTTCCAATTCTGCCTCTTCCTCCAGTCTGTCTTTGGGTGGTAATCAGTATGGGTCCAGAAATATTTTTTTTGATAAGCTTGATAGCAATATCATTAGTGCTTTTTACAATTTTAAATTTTTTTAGCTTTATTTTCATTAACTGCTAAATAAAGATATAACTAAATTATTAAGTATTGAGGGATATAGAAAGAAGGTTACTAAAAATGCACAACTCGCGAATATAGAAATTTGAGCCGTCTTATTCTTCGCTGGCTCATAAGAAATAACATTATCGTCAAAATAAATTGTTTTAACAATCTTAAGATAATAGAATGCTGACATTACTGTTGTTAACAACCCAATTATTGCGAGAACATACATTTTTTGCTCTACAACTGCCAAAAATACATAAAATTTTGCAAAAAAACCTCCTAGTGGAGGAACACCAGCTAATGAAAAAAGAATTATCAATAATGATATTGATAAAAGCGGATGCTTTTTTGAAATCCCAGATAAATCGGAAATGTCCTCTTTATATTGTCCATTTTTTTTTAATAAATAAAGACATGAAAAAGCTCCGATATTCATAATTACGTATATAGAAATATAAACAATAGAACTTTGATATCCATTAACAACGCCGGTTGCCACACCAGCTAAAGCATAACCAATATGGCCGATTGAACTATAAGCAAGAAGTCTTTTAAAATTTTTTTGAACCATAGCAGCTACAGCTCCTAAAATCATTGATGCTAAAGAAATAAATATAATGATTGTTTGCCACTCTAATAAAATATTAGAAAATGGAATAAACATAAATTTTATCAATAAAGCTAACCCAGCAACTTTTGGAACTACGGCAAAGTAACTTGTAATAGAAGTTGGTGCACCTTCGTAAACATCTGGCGTCCACATATGGAAAGGTACAGCAGAAACTTTGAAAGCTAGGCCTACTAAAATAAACACCATTGCAAATACAGCACCTGTATTATCTTTATTAAGTTGATCAGATATTAAATCGAAATTTGTTGATCCAGTAAAACCATATAGTAATGAACAACCGTACAATAACAAACCAGATGATAAAGCGCTCAATACAAAATATTTTATTCCAGATTCAGTTGATCTTAGATTGTCTCTATCAATAGATGCTAATATATATAATGAAAGAGATTGAAGTTCTAGACCCAAATAGAAAAGGATTAAATCGTTTGAACTAACCATAAAAAACATTCCTAAAATGGATAATAAAATTATTATAGGGTATTCAAACTTATCTAATTTATTATCAATTATAAAACTTTTAGATGCATTAAGAACAAATAAGGATGATAAGAGTATCAAGATTTTAAAATAATTTGAGAAGGCATCTCTAGTAAAACTATCCAAAAATATTTTTTCCTCATTGTTAGGACCTGACAAAATAATTGCAACTGTAATAACTATTATTATTGAAGTTAAATTGAATATTAAATTAAAACTTTGTTTTATAAACACTCCAATCATGAGAACAGAAAAAATTGATAGAGATAAAAAAATCTCGGGTATCATTATATTTAAATTATTAATCATATTTAATTTGATATTAATGCCGCTTCATAATTATTAATCAAACTATTAACCGATACACTAAAAGTCTCCATTAATGGTAATGGATAAAATCCAAAAAACAGTACCAAAAAAGCTAATGTGGTTAGCATTATAATTTCAGATTTATTTATATCGTTTAAATTTTTGACATCTTTGTTATTTGTAATGCCAAAAATTACTCTTTTCGTTAACCAAAGCATATATGCAGCTCCCAATACAACTCCAAATGTTGCTAGCATAGCTGCAAGGTAACTTTTTTGAAATGTTCCAGTTAAAACAAGAAATTCTCCTAAAAATCCTGAGGTTCCTGGTAAGCCTAGAGCGGCTAGAGCGAATAATAAAAATAAAAAAGAGTATTTTGGTAAGTAGTTCACTAGTCCGCCGTAACTACTTATCATTCTTGAGTGAAGCCGATCATAGACTACTCCAACACATAAGAATAACGCTGCAGATATTAACCCATGACTGATCATTTGATAAATACTTCCTTCGATGCCTTGTTTTGTAAGTGTAAAAATTCCTAAAGTTACATAACCCATATGAGCAACTGATGAATAGGCAATTAATTTTTTCATGTCGTCTTGCATCAAAGCTACTAAAGATGTGTAAATAATTGCAATAATACTTAAAGTAAAAATTAAAGGAGTAAAATACTCTGAAGCTATAGGAAACATAGGTATTGAAAATCGCAAAAAACCGTAGCCAGCCATTTTTAATAAAATAGCAGCAAGGATAACAGATCCAGCGGTCGGAGCTTCAACATGGGCATCTGGTAACCATGTATGAACGGGCCACATTGGCAACTTAACTGCAAAAGAACTCAGGAAGGCAAGCCATAATATATTTTGATATTCTCTTGGTATTTTTATTTCATATATTTGAATTATATCGGTTGTTCCTGTTAACCAGTAGATAAAAATTATAGCCACAAGCATTAAAACTGAACCTAGTAAGGTGAATAAGAAAAATTTGAATGCTGAGTAAACTCTTTTCGGTCCACCCCAAACACCAATAATTAAGAACATTGGAATTAAACCTGCTTCAAAAAACAAATAAAAAATTACTAAATCGAGAGAGCAAAATACCCCTATCATAAATGTTTCTAAAATTAAAATGGCTATCAAAAATTCTTTTATTCTTGTTTTGACGCTATTAATGCATGAAATAATACAAATAGGAGTAATAAGTGTTGTTAAAACAATAAAAAGTATTGATATACCATCTACTCCCAATTTAAATTTAATAAAATTATTTATCCAGGATTTTTCTTCTACAAATTGAAACTCTGAAGTATTGGTATCCAAAGAATACCATAAGAATAACGACAGGAGGAAGGTGGCAATACTACTAAATAAAGAAATATAAATTGAACTATAATTGTTTGTTTTTTCTCTAGATAAGAAAATAAAAAAAGAACTAACAAGTGGTAAAAAAATTAAAGTTGATAATATCGGAAAATTCATTTTATTTCAAAATTAAATAGGTTAATAAAATTGACAATCCTAATAACATGACAAAAGCGTAGTCGTAAATAAATCCTGTTTGTAAACGTCCTGTTTTATTTGAAATAATCTTAATTAGTTTAGATATGCCATCTGGTCCAAATTTATCGATAATTCCTATATCTCCCTTTTTCCAGAAAAATGAGCCTATTTTTTTTGATGGATTTACAAAAACTTTTTCATAAAGTTCATCTATATACCATTTGTTTAATAAAAAATTATATAAAGGTATATTAGTGTTTTTAAAATCCTCTAACATTTTAGGATTTAAGATATAAAAATAAAACGAGATGGGTATTGATATTAATACTAAGAAAGGCGTAGTTAATAAAAACCATATTGGTATAGGGTCGTGAATTATCTCATTTAAAAAAAAGATTGAACTTTGCCAAAATTCGTTGTTTTGATGTCCAATAAAAGTACTTTTAAACAAATATCCAGAAAATATTGTTCCAATACTTAGAAATACCAAAGGGGTTAACATAACTAAAGGAGATTCGTGTGTTTCGTTTATAGAAATTTTTTTATTGTTATACGATCCATGAAAAGTTTTAAAAAATAATCTCCAAGAGTAAATGGAAGTTAAAAATGCAGTAAAAATACCTACTGAAGCAGCATAATTACCCAATGAAGAATTTTTAAGATACGCAAATTCGATAATTGCATCTTTTGAGTAGAAACCTGACAAGAAAGGGAATCCTGTTAATGCCAAGGTACCTATCAACATGAACAAATAAGTGTAAGGTAATTTTTTTCTTACACCTCCCATATTTCTAATATCTTGCTCATCCCTAAATGCATGTATTACTGAACCAGCGCCTAAGAACAATAAAGCTTTAAAGAAAGCATGTGTAAATAAATGAAACATTGCTACATGATAAGCACCAATACCTGCTGCAAAAAACATATATCCAAGTTGACTACAAGTTGAATATGCTACAATTTTTTTTATATCATTTTGTACCAACGCAACAGAAGCAGCAAATATTGCTGTAATCATTCCCACAATTGTGACTAAATTCAAAGCTACTTGTGAATATTCAAATATTGGTGAGCATCTTACAATAAGAAAAACTCCAGCCGTTACCATCGTGGCTGCGTGTATTAAAGCAGAAACTGGTGTGGGACCCTCCATTGCATCGGGTAACCAAGTATGTAGTAAAAATTGTGCAGATTTTCCCATTGCACCAATAAATAAAAATATACAAATTAAAGTTATCAAACTTGCTTCAAAGCCAAGAAAATCTATTTTTTTTTCAGCAAATTGGTTAGTAATTTGGAATACTTCTTGAAAATTAATTGTGCCAAAAAATAAAAAAATTAAAAATATTCCAATTGCAAGGCCAAAATCTCCAATTCTGTTCACTATAAATGCTTTGATTGCTGCATTATTAGCTGTCTCTTTTTTATACCAAAATCCAATTAACAGATAAGAACATAAACCTACTCCTTCCCAACCGAAAAAGAGTTGTAAAAAATTGTCTGAAACAACTAATACTAACATTGAAAAAGTAAATAGTGACAGATAAGACATAAACCTTGGTTTGTAAGGATCATGACTCATATAACCTATTGAATAAATATGTACTAACGCAGATACAAAAGTAACTACAACAAGCATAACTGAGCTCAAAGGATCTATATTAATCGACCAATTCGCTATAAAACCTCCAGAGCTTATCCACTCAAAAATTATATAGTTTCCATAAATATTATTTTGAAACCCATTCCAAAAAACAAGAATTGACAAACCTGCAGAGATAATTACGAATAAACTCGTTGTTATTTCTGCAAAGTATTTGGTTAAAAATCTTCCAAAATAACCAACGATCGAACCAATTAAAGGTAAAAATATTATCGCGTATTCCATTTAACCTTTCATTCCGTGAATATCTTCCACTCTAATTGAGCCTCTATTTCTGTAATACACAACTATTATAGCTAGTCCGATTGCTGCTTCAGCTGCTGCTACTGTTAAGATAAGCATAGTAAAAATTTGGCCAACAATATCACCAGAAAAAATAGAAAACGATATTAAATTAATATTAACTGCTAATAAAATTAGTTCTATAGACATTAAAATTACAATGACATTTTTTCTATTTAAGAAAATTCCAATTACACCTAAAAAAAATATTATGGCTCCTAGTGACAAATAATGACCTAAACCAATCTCAATCATCAATCTTTACTCCCTCATTTGACTTCACTTCTTTAAGTTCTACCGCTGTTGATGGGTTTCTTGAAATTTGTTTTATATAACTCTGTTTCTTAACACCTATTCTCTCCCTGAATGTTAAAAGAATCGCGCCAATCATTGATAAAAGAAGAACTATTCCTGCTAACTGAAAATATAAAATATATTCTGTATACATTACTAAACCTAATTGGTGAGTATTTGAAGTTTCAGATAATAATAATGTACTACTAGACATTACGTTGTCTTTATATTTCCAACCGCCTACAACAACTAGTAATTCTAATAGAATTAGAACACTTACAATTAGTCCTGTAGGTATGTGAGTTGATTTTTTACCAATAAACCAAGATTGCTTTTGTTCTGCAACATTTAGCATCATAACCACAAATAAAAATAATACTGCGACTGCTCCAACATACACTATTAATAAAATCATTCCCAAGAACTCTGCACCTACCATTATAAAAAGACAACCTACTGAAATAAAATCTAAAATTAAAAAGAAAACTGAATTTATAGTGCTCCTTGAAGTTATTACCATTAAAGATGAAAAAATCGCAATTATAGAAAAGAAATAAAAAAAAATTGAATGGGCTATCATCTATCTGTAAGGTTTATCAAGCTTTATGTTTTTAGCCAGAACCGACTCCCATCTGTCACCGTTTTCTAAAAGTTTTTCTTTATTGTAATAAAGCTCTTCTCTGGTTTCAGTTGCAAATTCAAAATTTGGTCCTTGAACAATAGCATCTACCGGACATGACTCCTGACAGAGTCCACAGTAAATACATTTAAGCATATCAATATCATAACGAGTAGTTTTTCTACTTCCATCTGACCTCTCTGCTGACTCAATAGTAATAGCTTGAGCAGGACAAACTGCTTCACATAATTTACAGGCAATACATCTTTCCTCTCCATTTGGATATCTTCTGAGAGCATGTTCGCCTCTCATTCGAGGGCTAATCGCACCTTTTTCAAAAGGATAATTAATGGTTTTTGATTTTTTAAATAATTCTTTTATGGCTATGTGTAAACCAGAAATAAATTCAACAAGAAATATAGTTTTAAGAAATCTGCTAAAATTCATTAAATATTAACCTTAGGTAATTTGTCAAAATAAAATAGGAAACTAGCTGTTAATACGAGATAAATTAATGAGAATGGAAGGAATATTTTCCAACCCAATCTCATAAGTTGATCATATCTGTATCTAGGAACAATCGCTTTAATAATAGCAAACAATAAAAATAATAATAAAATTTTTAATATCATCCAAATAGGTGCAGGAATTACATTTAGTGGGTAAATATCTATAATTGGTAACCACCCGCCTAGGAAAAGTATTGAACCCATAGCACACATTAAAAGTATGTTTGCATACTCTCCTAGCCAAAACATAGCATACATCATTCCTGAATACTCCGTTTGGTAGCCAGCTACTAATTCTGCCTCAGCTTCTGGAAGATCAAATGGAGGTCTATTTGTTTCTGCAAGTGCAGAAATAAAAAATATTACAAACATTGGGAAAAGAGGAATTACATACCACAATTCTTTTTGTGCGATCACAATATCGTTTAAATTCAATGACCCAACACATAAAAGAACATTGATAATAATAATTCCGATTGAAACCTCATAAGAAACCATTTGTGCAGCAGATCTAATAGCTCCTAGAAAAGGATATTTTGAATTAGATGCCCATCCTCCCATGATGATCCCATATACACCTAGAGATGAAACTGCGAACAAATATAAAATTCCAACATTGATGTCTGCTAAAACTAAATTTTCACTCATTGGAATTACAGCCCAAGCAACTAGAGCTAAGGTCATTGTCACAATTGGGGCAAGTATAAAAACAACTTTATTAGCGCTCGCAGGTATTATAATTTCCTTAAAAATATATTTTAATGCATCAGCTAAAGTTTGAAAAAGTCCAAAAGGACCGACAACATTTGGTCCTCTTCTTTTTTGAACTAAACCCCAAACCCTTCTATCCAACCAAACAATCATTGCGACCGATACAAGAATTGGAACAAGAAGAAAAATAATTTTATAAATTTCTTGCCCTAAAATTTGTAAATATTCTATCATTAGTTATTCGTACCTGTTTTTTTTAAATTTTGTCTGATTTGTCGACACTCACTCATTGTTTTTGATGCTCTTGAAATAGCATTAGAAAAATAATAATCAAATTCCTTTATATTGACTCTTTCACTTGTAAAATCTGATGAAATATCACTAAGGAAGGTTTCCTTGTACAAAGGTAGCTCATTTAATTTTGTAAAATTTGGAATTAAGTTCAAAACTTCTTTTCTCAATGTCTCAAAACTTGACAAATTTTCATTTTTTTCAAGTTTTTTCAGAATTAAATTAAAAATTTTCCAGTCTTCTATTGACTCCCCAATCGGATAAGAGGCTTTTTTACATTCTTGCACTCTTCCCTCAAGATTTTCATAAAGTCCATTTTGTTCTGTAAACGCAGCGCTAGGAAGAATTAAATCTGCAATTTCCGCTCCTCTATCGCCATGGCTTCCTTGATAAACAACAAATTCATTATTTTTTTTTATATCTAAGTTATCTGAACCTAAAAGATACAATATTTTAAATTCTTTATTTTCTAGCTTTTGAAAGAATGAGAATTTTTCTTCATCATTTTTAGATAGAATTTTTAAATCTATTAAACCCACAGTAGATGCATTTTGTGGTAGAAAATTAAAAGAATTCCAATCTTTATTTATAAAATTATTTTTTTTTAAAAAATTTTTAAATCCTTCAATTATATATTTGCCGCTTTTCAATTCTAATGCAGACTCACCTATAATTATGATTGGTTTTTTTGAAGATAATAATTTTTTTGAAAACTCTGTCTCTTCATTAAATATCTTCTTAATATCACCCGTAGTATCGCCAATAATTTTATAATTATAGGTGAGATTGCCAGGGTCACCGATCGAAAAAATAGGAATACGCTTTTTAGCGTATACCTTTCTAATCCTTGCATTAACCATTGTAGCTTCATGTCTTGGATTTGTTCCAATTAAAAGTATTAAGTCGCTTTCTTCAATGCCCTTAATTGAGGTATTAAATATATAATTATTCTTTTCAGCTGAATTAATATAAAATTTTTTTTCTCTAAATTCTAAATTATCACTTTTCAAGACTGAAAAAAATTTTTTAAAACTTAAAGCATTTTCTAAGTTTACCATATCTCCAATGTGCCCGCCTATTTCATTAGGATTAACAGCTTTTATTTTTTCTACTAATATAGAAATAGCCTCATCCCAATTAGATTTCTGTAATTTATTATTTTTTTTAACATAAGGGATATCTAATCTTTGTTTGGCTAATCCATCACAAGAATACCTTGTTTTATCTGAAATCCACTCCTCATTAATTTCATTATTTAGTCTTGGCAATATTCTTTTCACTTCCCAGTTATAAGTATCGACTCTGATATTAGATCCCACTGCATCCATCACATCAATACTCTCTGTTTTTTTAAGTTCCCAAGGTCTTGCTTCAAAAGCATAAGGTTTGGAAGTCAAAGCCCCTACTGGACACAAGTCAATAACATTAGCAGAAAGTTCCGAGTTCATAGCTTGCTCTAAATAAGTTGTAATCTCCATGTTTTCCCCTCTACCAATTGCACCAATTTCAGGAACGCCCGCGACTTCTGTTGCAAATCTTACGCATCTTGTACAGTGAATACATCTTGTCATTTGTGTTTTAATTAATGGCCCCATATATTTTTCTTTGACCTGTCTTTTATTTTCTACAAATCTTGATTTATCAACTCCATAGTACATTGATTGATCTTGTAAATCACATTCTCCTCCTTGATCGCAAACTGGGCAATCTAGTGGGTGATTAGCTAATAAAAATTCCATTACACCTTTTCTAGCTTTTTCAACGAAGGGAGTATTTGTTTTGATATTCATCCCCTCTGCTGCAGGCATAGCGCAGGAAGCGATTGGTTTTGCAGATTTCTCCATTTCAACTAAGCACATTCTACAATTACCAGCTATTGATAATTTTTCATGATAGCAGAATCTTGGAATTTCAACATCTGCTAGCTCGCAAGCTTGAAGAATGGTCATTCCATTTTCAAACTCAATTTCTTTTCCATTAATTTTTATTTTAGGCATTTTTATTTTCTAATAAATGTTGATCAACTAAATAAGGGTTATTAATTTTCTTTTTAATTAGAGGTTCTTCTCTACAACGACTTTCAATTTCTTTTCTAAAATGTCTCAACAAACCTTGGACTGGCCAAGCTGAGCCTTCTCCAAATGCACAAATTGTATGACCTTCAATCTGTTTGGTTACATCACTCAATAAATCGATGTCGTTAAAAGTAGCTTTCCTTTTTTCTACTCTATCTAATATTCTGTACATCCATCCAGCTCCTTCTCGACAAGGTGTACACTGACCACAACTTTCATGTTTATAGAATCTTGCAATTCTTGCCATACAAGCAATTATATCTTGATCTTTATTAATAACGACTATTCCTGCAGTACCTAATCCACTTTTATTTTCAATTAAAGAGTCAAAATCCATTGTGATTGTCTCGCAAATTTTTTTTGGTAATAGCGGCATTGATGAACCGCCAGGTATAACAGCTTGAAGATTTTCCCTCATTTAAATATTCTCCTCTGATATAAATGTAACATATGTGCGCATTCACAGCATATCCAGCTATTAAGCACCCTTCTATTAATTTTTGAGGTTCAAATCTTAATATGTCTCTATCCTTACAAGTTCCAGGTTCCGATTCATCTGCATTTATCACAAGATAGTGAGGTCTTGAGCCGACTTCTTTTGGAGCGAAAGACCATTTAAGTCCTGTTGAAAAACCTGCTCCTCCTCTTCCTCTTAGCTCAGAAATTTTTACTTCATTGATTATCCATTCTCTACCTTTTGAAATAAGTTTTTTTGTATCTTTCCAATCATCTCTTTCAATCGCTTTTTCTATTTTCCAACCATAATTGTTATATAAATTTTTAAATATTTTATTCTCTGGCTTAAGCATGATTTTCTCCATTTATTGATTGTTTCTTTTCTGGTGAAGTGTTTTTTCTTCCTCTATAAGAACCTGGACCTAAAGGTTTGTCTTTTATAAGTGACTCTAAAATTTCTATAGTACTTTTTTCATCTAAATCTTCATAATAATCGTCATTTATTTGTATCATTGGACCACTGACACATGCACCTAAGCACTCTACCTCCATCCAAGAGCAGTTTCCTTTTTTTGAAACTTCATTTTCATTAGGAGAAATTTTTTCTTTACAAAGTTTTACAATTTTATCTGCTCCCCTTATTAAACATGGAGTAGTAGTACACACTTGTACAAAATGTTTTCCTACAGGCGCCAAATTATACATTGTATAAAATGTTGCGATTTCATAAACCGAGATGTAAGGCATTGATAATAAATTAGCTATATATTTCATTGCTGCTAAAGGTATCCAATTACTATTTTGTTTTTGTGCTAAATATAAGAAGGGCATAACTGCACTTTTTTTATTTTTTTTAGGGTATCTTTTTAAAATCTCATCTGCTTTTTTCAAATTTTCATTTGAAAATTTAAAATCTTTTGGTTGCTCTTCATGAACTTTTTTTAAACTCATCTGTCTACCTCCCCGAAAACAATATCTAAAGAACCTAATACCGCTGGAACATCAGCTAACATGTGTCCACGAATTAAATAATCCATTGCTTGAAGATGTGAAAAACCAGGAGCTCTAATTTTGCATCTATAAGGTTTATTACTGCCATCGGATATTAAATAAACACCAAATTCACCTTTAGGAGCTTCAACTGCAGTATAAACATTTCCACTTGGAACTCTATAACCCTCAGTAAACAGTTTAAAGTGGTGTATTAAAGCTTCCATAGATTGTTTTAGATCAGCTCTATTTGGTGGTGATATCTTTCCATCAATAGATTTTACTGGACCTTTTGGCAATTTTTCAATGCATTGTAAAATTATCTTCACACTTTCTCTCATTTCTTCAATTCTACAAAGATAACGATCATAACAATCTCCATTTTTTCCAACAGGTACTTTAAAATCTAAATCTTTATATATTTCATAGGGTTGGGATTTTCGAAGATCCCAAGGAATGCCAGATCCTCTTAACATTACTCCAGAAAAACTATGGTCTAAAGCTTCTTGTTTTGTCACTATACCGATTTCAACATTACGTTGCTTAAAAATACGGTTGTCAGTTAATAAAGCTTCTAGATCATCTATTATTTTTGGAAAAGACTTACAAAACTTTTCTATATCCTCGACTAATTTTAATGGAATATCCTGATGAACCCCTCCTGTTCTAAAATAATTTGCATGTAATCTTGAGCCAGATGCTCTTTCATAAAAAGTCATAAGAGTTTCTCTCTCCTCAAAACCCCATAATGAAGGAGTCAGAGCGCCAACGTCTAGTGCTTGAGTGGTAACGTTTAATATATGACTTAATATTCTTCCAATTTCACAAAATATTACTCTAATGTATTTAGCTCTTATTGGAACTTCTATTGCCAGTAATTTTTCTGCGGCTAGCGCAAAGGCATGTTCCTGATTCATCGGAGCAACGTAGTCTAATCTATCAAAATAAGGTAGAGCCTGAGTATAGGTCTTATGTTCTATAAGTTTTTCTGTTCCTCTGTGAAGTAAGCCAATATGAGGGTCAGCTTTTTCAACTACTTCACCATCAAGTTCCAAAATAAGTCTAAGCACTCCGTGCGCTGCTGGATGTTGTGGTCCAAAATTTAAATTTAGTGATTTAGTTTTCTTTACCATTTTTTTCTCTATCTTTTATTTTTTTTATATAATTTGTTCCCTCCCAAGGACTCTCAAAATCAAAATTTCTATAATTTTGCTCTAGCTTTACAGGTTCATGAATAACTTTTTTTTCTTTTTCGCTATATCTGACCTCATTGAAACCAGTTAAAGGAAAATCCTTTCTCAAAGGATGTCCTTTAAAACCATAATCGGTTAGTATTCTTCTTAAGTCTGGATGATTTTTAAACTTGATACCGTACATATCAAATACTTCTCTTTCCATCCAGTTTGCAGAGGGAAAAATTTTTGTTATTGAATTTATAACTTGATCTGACTGAAATTTAATTAATAGTTTTATTCTATTATTATATTCATGGGACAAAAATAGATAAACAAGTTGAAAACGTTTTTCCTCATCTGGGTAATCAACTCCTGCAATATCGATTAATTGTTTAAACTTTAATTTTTCATTTGATTTAAGAAATTGTATAACTTCAATTAAATCTAATTCATTAATTTCAATCAATAGTTCTTGATTTTCAATGACAGATTTTTGAATTTTGCTTGTTAATTCAGAGTTAATCAGTTTTTCAACATTTTTTAAATTCTCTATCATTTTATCTTTCCAGTTTTCCTTCTCTTCTTATTTTTTTCTGTAATTGTAAAATTCCATAAAGAAGCGCTTCTGCAGAAGGGGGACATCCTGGTATGTATATATCTACAGGAACAATCTTATCGCATCCTCTCACAACAGAATAAGAGTAATGATAATAACCGCCTCCATTAGCACAGCTTCCCATTGATACTACATATCTTGGTTCTGGCATTTGATCGTAAACTTTTCTTAATGCTGGGGCCATTTTATTTGTAAGCGTGCCAGCAACTATCATTACATCTGATTGTCTAGGTGAGGCTCGTGGAGCAGCACCAAACCTTTCAAGATCATACCTTGGCATAGAAGTTTGCATCATCTCGACTGCACAACATGCTAGTCCAAAAGTCATCCAGTGCAAAGATCCAGTTCTTGCCCAGTTGATTAGATTTGCTGACGAGGTTGTTATAAAACCTTTTTTTGCAAAATCCTCTGCCAAATCTTTAAATTCTTCGGGAATTTGTTTTTTTTTATCTGGGTTAATGTTAAATTTTATTCCCATTCTAAGGCTCCTTTTTTCCATTCGTAGATAAATCCGATTGTCAAAATACCTAAGAAAATCATCATAGACCAAAAACCTAAAGCCCCAAGGCTACCTAGTGATATTGCCCATGGAAATAAAAATGCAATTTCTAAATCAAAAATTATAAATAAAATTGCAACCAAATAGAATCTAACATCAAATTCCATTCTAGAGTCATCAAATGCATCAAAACCACATTCATACGCGGATAATTTTTCGGGATCTGGATTTGAAGGGGAAGCTAAAAAATTAGCAAAAATAAACCCAATACTCAAAAACAATGCAATGAATAGAAATATAATTATAGATAAATATTCTGATAAAAAATTGTAAATCATGTTTTTTTATTAATATCTACCTTAATACCGTAGTTTAAGGATTCTTATATTAATAATGACTTCTTATAACATTTCTGCTCGAAGTGTACAGGACAGAAAGAAGCATTTTGTTGATTGAATAATGTTGATTTCCAACTTTCTAGATGAAAATCATTATCAACTAATGGCGGGAGTGACGGGACTCGAACCCGCGACCTCCTGCGTGACAGGCAGGCGCTCTAACCAAGCTGAGCTACACCCCCTATTTAATGGTGGGCGGTAAAGGACTCGAACCTATGACCCTCTCGGTGTAAACGAGATGCTCTACCAACTGAGCTAACCGCCCTGATTAAATAAAATCGAGATATACAATAAAAACTTTATAAAGTAAAAAAGTATTTAAATTTTAGTGTAATTTATATAAATAGCAGTATTATTGAAATATTATGATTATAACTTGTAATTGTGGTGAAAAAAAATTTACACTACCTGATAACTCGATTCCAGCATCTGGTAGATTGGTACAATGCGGTTTTTGTGGTTTAAAATGGAAACAATTTCCTGTAGGTGAAGTTACAAAACCTCAATCAACATCTCGCCCACAAAAAGTAGCTTCGAAACCTGAGCCGGTACAACAAAAAATACAAAAACCTAAAAAAGTAAAAAAAACTACTCCGAAAAAAACAAGAGAAATCAGTTTGTACTCACCAGAATATCTAGCAAAAAAACATGGTATCAATATCAATGATGTAGAGCCTGAAAAAAAAATTAGTAAACAGGAAAAAGGGGAAATTTCTTTTGGATTTTATAATTCACTAATTGTATTTATTTTTTTTGTTATAGCTTTGTCACGTATTTTATATTTTTCTAAAGGATTTATAATCTCAAAAATACCTGCTTCTGAATATTATTTAAATTATTTTTTTGAAAGTGTAAGAAATATATTTGAAATTTGGAAAAACCTAATAACTAATTATTGATCTCTAAATCTTTAATATTTATAAAGTTTTCTGAAAGTTCAGAATTATTTTTAACAATATCCTTATAAAAATTCCAAGCTAAAACAATTAAAGTATTTTTTTTATTCTTAATTTGAGATTTATTTTTTATGGGAATATTTACTCCAGGAACAAATTTATTATGTTTTAGTTTGTTATCCTCAACTATAAAATCTATTTCTTTTGAAATTCCGAAAAAATTTAAAGCTGTAGTTGCCTTTGCTGGAGCACCATAACCTACTATTACTTCATTTTCATTTTTAATTTTTTTTAGATTTTTTCTTACGTTTTCTCTTATTTTATAAATTCTTTCACCAAATTTTTTATATGTTTCAAATTTTTTAATGCCAAATTTTTCTTCCTCTTTCAGCATTAGATTTACACTCTTTTCAATCTTAGTTTTTTTGTCTTTCTTTATATAAACTCTAATCGAGCCACCATGAGTATCGACTTTTTCTGATCTAAATATCGTACTGTCAAATTTTTTAAAAAAATTAATAAGTGAAGTAAGTGACCAGTAGTTATAGTGTTCGTGGTAAATGTTATCAAAAGTAAGATCTTTTAATGTGTTCATTAGGTATTGAACTTCAATTATAATTGTTCCTTTTTTACTTAACAATCTAAACATACACTCAGCCATTTCCTGTAATTTGTCGGAGTGAGCAAAAACATTTGAAGCTAAAATTAAATCTGCTCCCTTCTTTACTTTTTTTAAATTTTTTTTATCTAAGAAACCATTGAAAGTTTTAATTTTATTTTTATTTGCTAATCTTGCTAAATTTTTCGCTGGTTCAATTCCAAGAATCTTTTTAAACCCTTGATCTAAGAAAGGTTTTAAAGCTACACCGTCATTGCTACCAACATCAATAATATATGATTTTTTTTTATTTAGTCTTAAATCCTTGATATATTTTTTTGATGCTTGTACAAAATGATTTCTAAATACACTCGAAGTTGAAGATGTATAAAGGTAATTTGAAAACATTTTTTTTGGATCAACTGCAACAGATAATTGACAGTTGAAGCATTTTTCACAAAAATTTACTTCGAGAGGATAAAGTTCGCATTTATCGGTTTTCTTTTTTAAAAGATTATTTGCTAGAGGCTGATAGCCCAGAGAAACTACTCTTTTTAAATCAGTATTCCCACATGATCTGCAATCAAATTTATAGCAACTTAATAATAAATCTTTCTCTTTTTCATCAACAAAAATATGTTTTATAGTGTGAGTAATTCCATAATTATCGTGATCTCTTTCTCCTCTTACTAAATTTAAAAAAGTTGTATCTTGAGAGAAAACCATTGCGTGAGCTACATTTGGTTTTATAACTGAGAGTTCTCCAGCATTAACTACTTGAGTTATTTTCGGTGAATTAGGATTTATAATATCCTGAAAAACTTCAATTATTTGTCCTTTGGTAAATAAACATTTCTGCTCTTGTTGCGGGTGATAATGATTTGCTCTTACAGTCCCTCTTTTTGAGTCAATTAAGCCTATCAGATTAATTGGTTCTGTCAGTTCATGATTGCTAATTGTCCCTCTCTTATCAAAGTATAAATTTTCTCCATGCTTTACGTACTCCAAATCTTTTTTAATTGTTTGTTTAGACCATTTTTGTATCATCTCTTTAATACTATGATCTAAATCGTATAAAAATTTAAAGTCAGTATTTAGTAATTTTTTGTTAGATAAAGAAAATCCAAGATTGGGAATTTCATCGTTTGTTTCTCTTAATTCAATTTTTGGGTTATGCTTTTTGCATATTTCGGCAACTTCTTTAACAGTTAATGTATCTTTGGTAAGATTAAATATTTCTGAAGAGTATTCATTTTTTTCCTCCATGAATTTAAAACACCTTGCAACATCCATTAAAGGTACCAAACTCTTTATCTGTCTACCGGCTGCAAAAAGTTTTAAAGTTCCATTTTGTGAAGCAATTTTTGAAAATAGGTTTGGCATGATATCAATTCTCATTGAGTCTGTAGAAAAACCATAAACTGATCCTAATCTTAAAATTATATAGTTTTTACCAGAGTCTTTTAATTGTTTTTCATTTATCGCTTTAGATGAAGAATAAGATAAAACAGGTTTAGTTTCCTCTTCTTCCATTATATCTTTTTTAACTTTATCTATTCCTTCATAAACAACATGCGTTGAAGGAAAAATAATTTTACAATTGTCGCTAATTACGTCCAATATATTTTGTGTGCCTTGTACAGCAACATTTTTAATTTTTTCATCTTGAACATTTGAAGACTCACTTTTTGTCCTTGGAACCTCTGTCACTCCAGCTAAGTGGTGAACTACATCAGCGTCTCTAAAGTGTTTATTAATTAGATTTTTATCAAGGATATCACCATTAATAAAATCCATGTTCCAATTTCTAATTTGGTTTACTCTCTCCGAAATAAACCTATTATCAATAACGGTAATATTATGATGCCAACTCAACCCTGAGTAAAGCTTGCAAAGCTCAGTTCCGATATAACCCAAGCCACCTGTGATAATTATTTTTTTTTGTTTCATCTAATTTTTTTTATTCATGTTTACTTATATTATATTTTATTATAACTCAATTATCATGAATATTTATGACTGCTTTATGTATTTTGACGAAGATCTATTATTAGATATAAGGTTAAATACATTAAACAAATTTGTAAATAAATTTGTTATTACAGAAGCCACATATACCCATAATGGTTCCAGAAAGAAATTAAACTTCGATATTAACAAATTTAGAAAATTTAAAGATAAAATCATCTATTTAGTCGTTGATAAGCAACCCTCTAATATTTTAAATCTAGTAGAAGGTGAAACAAAAGATAAGATGGGTGAAAAGTTAATTTTAAATGGGATGGCCAGGGATTATTTTCAAAGAGAAAACCTTAGCAGAGGTTTAAATGGTGCTAATCAAAATGATTTAATAATTGTAAGCGATTTAGACGAAATTCCGAATTTGAATTTTTTAAATTTTGATAAGATAAAAAATAAGATTGTAATTTTTCAACAAAAAATGTTTTATTATAAATTAAATTTGTTCTATAAAGATTTTATATGGGCTGGATCAAAAGCTGTTAAATTTAAAAATTTTAAATCACCTCAATGGTTACGAAATATAAAATCTAAAAAGTATCCAGCTTGGCGAATAGATACCTTTTTTTCTAATAAGAAATATTCAAACCTGTATATAATTGATAATGGTGGTTGGCACTTTACTTGTATAAGAACACCTGAGGATTTAGAAAAAAAACTTTTAAATTTTGCCCACCATTATGAATTTGAGGAAAGTGGTTTAAATATTCAAGATATAAAGAAGCTTATTTTTGAAAAGAGAGTAATGTATGATCATAATATAGATCAGAAAGGTTATAAGTGGTCAGGAAAATCTATTTTGAAAAAATGCGACATTAATCAATTACCAGATTACATTTTTAACAATAGAGAAAAATTTAAAGTATGGTTGGATTAATTTTAATGGGTACTTAATTCTTCTTTGCTTTTTTCCTTTTTTGAAATTTGATCAACATCAACCCATTCAACTCGTTTAAGTGGTTTTGTTAAGGCAACTTTTAAAACCTCGTCAACATTTTTAACCGTAATGATTTCCATGTTGTCAATTATCGTTTTAGGTACTTCAATAAGGTCTTTTTTATTCTCCAGAGGTATTAAGACTTTTTTTATACCTGCCCTATGTGCAGCTAAAAGTTTTTCTTTTAATCCCCCAATTGGTAAGACTAACCCTCTCAAAGTTATTTCTCCTGTCATCGCTACATCTTTATTCACTGGAATTTCTGTTATCGCAGAAATAATAGACGTTACCATTCCCACTCCTGCTGATGGACCGTCTTTCGGAGTAGCTCCTTCAGGAACATGAATATGAAAATCTTTTTTATCAAATATAGGAGGAATAATTCCATATTCTAAACTTTTTGACCTAATATAAGATTTTGCAGCTTTTACAGACTCTTGCATGACATCACCTAATTTTCCTGTGATTTGCATTTTACCTTTTCCTGGCATTACTGCTGTTTCTATTTTTAGTATCTCTCCACCAACTTCTGTCCAGGCTAGTCCAGTAACAACTCCTACTCTATTTTCTTCCTCAATCTCTCCGTAATTAAATTTAGGAACCCCTAATAAATTTTTAAGATCTTTTTCGTTTATAGGATTATTTACTTTTTCATTATTATCAATTTTTTTTACAATTTTTCTTGCAACCTTAGAAATTTCCCTCTCTAGATTTCTAACACCTGACTCTCTGGTGTAATATCTTATTATTTTTCTATTTATATCTTCGTCTATTGACCATTCATCTTTTTTTAAACCGTTGTATTTGCTTTGATTTGGTATTAAATATTTTTGAGATATATTTACTTTTTCGTCCTCAGTGTATCCTGACAACCTAATTACTTCCATTCTGTCTAATAATGGAGGTAAAATATTTAATGTGTTAGCTGTAGTAACAAACATCACGTCAGATAAATCGTAGTCTACTTCTAAATAATGATCATTAAATTCTTTATTTTGTTCAGGGTCTAATGCTTCTAGTAAAGCGGAGGATGGGTCTCCTCTGTAATCATTTCCAACTTTATCAATCTCATCTAGTAAGAA
Organism: uncultured Pelagibacteraceae bacterium; assembly: GCA_902556855.1. Classification (GTDB taxonomy): domain Bacteria; phylum Pseudomonadota; class Alphaproteobacteria; order Pelagibacterales; family Pelagibacteraceae; genus Pelagilacustribacter. The sequence continues at coordinate 94,506 of CACDXJ010000002.1, forward strand.
TAGAGGATTTTTGGTTCCTGCCTTTTTCATCATTTGTATTATTTTTCCTGGTAGCGAGCCTATATATGTTCTTCTATGCCCTCTGATTTCAGCCTCATCTCTAATTCCTCCTAAAGAAATCCTAATAAACTTTCTATTTGTTGCTTTTGCAATTGATTTTCCTAATGAGGTTTTTCCAACTCCCGGCGGACCAACAAGGCAAAGAATTGGTCCCTTCATTTTTTGGATTCTTTTTTGCACAGCTAAAAACTCTATAATCCTCTCTTTGACTTTTTCTAACCCATAATGATCTTCATCTAATATTTTTTGGGCATTGACTAAATCAGTGTTTATCTTAGATTTGGTTGACCATGGTAATTCGGTCATCCAATCTAAATAATTTCTTACCACAGTTGCCTCTGCAGACATTGGGCTCATCGATTTTAATTTTTTTAATTCTGACAAACATTTTTCTTTAGCCTCTTTGGGCATTTTCGCGTCATTAATTGCTTTTGATAGCGAAGTCAGTTCGTCTTTTCCTTCATCGATTTCTCCAAGTTCTTTTTGAATAGCTTTTAATTGTTCATTTAAATAGTATTCTCTTTGTGTTTTTTCCATTTGATTTTTTACTCTTCCACGTATTTTTTTCTCAACAGATAAAACGCTAGTTTCTTTTTCAATTAGTGAATTAATTTTTTCCAATCTTTTTCTTACATCTAAAATTTCTAAAATTTCTTGTTTTTCAAAAATTTGTATATTTAGATTAGAAGAAATATTGTTAGATATTTGAATTGGGTCTTTTAAGTTTTTTAGATTGTTTAAACTTTCATTAATCTCTTTTTTACTTAGTACTTGTAATCTTTCAAATTTCTTAACAATACCAGTTGCAAATTGCTCTAAATCTTTAGTAATATTTTCATCCTCAGCAACACGAACTTCACAATTGAGATAATTATTTGTATCTGCCGTGTATTTTAATATTCTTACTCTTTTTTCTCCCTCGACTAAAACTTTTACAGTTCCATCAGGTAATTTTAGTAATTGTAAAATTTTACTAAGACATCCATATTGATATAAATCTTTGCTGCTAGGGTCATCTACCTCTGAATTTTTTTGAGTAACCAATACAATAGACTTTTCGGATTTCATTGCCTCTTGAAGAGCTTTTATAGATTTTTCTCTTCCTACAAATAAAGGAACAACCATTGATGGGAATATTACTATATCTCTAAGAGGTAATAGAGGTTTGATATATGATGCTTTCATAGAATATTAATATGGCAATTAATACGGTAATTTCAAGGAACAAATTAACTTTAAGCAACAGATGTTGATGTTTTTTTACCATAAGTAACGATTGGTTCTGTATTTCCAGATACAGATGAGCTATCTACCGTTACTTTGATTACATTTTCCATATCAGGCAATTCAAACATAGTTTTTAACAAAATGTTTTCTAATATAGACCTTAATCCTCTTGCTCCAGTTTTTTTTGAGATCGCTTTTTTTGCTATTTCTTTGATTGCCTCATCTTTAAATTCTAACTCAACATCCTCGAACTCAAATAGTCTTTTGTATTGTTTGATTAAAGAATTTTTTGGCTCAGTTAAAATTTTAACTAAGGATTTTTCATCAAGATCATCTAATGTTGCTATTATCGGCATTCTTCCGATGAATTCTGGAATTAGTCCATATTTTATTAAATCTTCAGGTTCAAGAAGTTTCATTGTTTCAGATAAAGGTTGCTCTTTGTAGTTTTTTACCTTAGCACCAAATCCAATAGCGCTACCTTTTCCTCTACTATCAATAAGTTTATCCAGACCAGCAAAGGCACCACCACAAATAAATAAAATATTAGTAGTGTTCACTTGTAAAAATTCTTGTTGAGGATGTTTTCTTCCTCCTTGAGGAGGGACACTTGCAATGGTTCCTTCCATTATCTTTAATAAAGCTTGTTGTACTCCTTCACCAGAAACATCTCTAGTGATTGAAGGGTTTTCTGATTTTCTGCTAATTTTATCCACCTCATCAATATACACAATTCCTCTTTGAGCTTTTTCAACATTGTAATCTGCTGCTTGCAGCAATTTTAAAATTATGTTTTCAACATCTTCACCAACATATCCTGCCTCTGTAAGTGTAGTGGCATCTGCCATTGTAAATGGTACATCTAGAATTCTAGCCAGAGTTTGCGCCAATAAAGTTTTACCACAACCTGTAGGGCCTACTAATAAGATATTTGATTTTGACAATTCAATATCTTTGTTATTCTTTGTTTCGTGATTTAATCTTTTATAATGATTATGTACAGCTACTGAGAGTATTTCTTTTGCAAATTTTTGACCAATAACATACTCATCCAAAACATTGCAGATTTCTTTTGGAGAAGGAACACCGTCTTGATGTTTAACTAAAGAAGATTTGTTTTCTTCCTTAATAATATCCATACATAGCTCAACACACTCATCACAAATAAAAACTGTTGGGCCTGCTATAAGTTTTCTTACCTCATGCTGGCTTTTGCCACAAAATGAGCAGTAAAGAATATTTTTATTATTTTTTTCTGACATAACGAATCAATATAACTAATATAAATCCCTAAAATACTCTTATCAAGTTCAAGTTGTGTGAAGCTCTATATATTGTGATTTATTTTCTTTTTTCCACAACAGAGTCTATTAGACCGAATTTTTTTGCCTCTTCTGCTGTCATAAAATTATCTCGCTCGAGAGCGTCCGAAATTTCTTCAACTGATTTACCTGTGTGTTTAGAATAAATTTTATTTAATCTTTCTTTAAGTGACAAAATTTCTTTTGCATGAATTTGTATATCTGTTGCTTGTCCCTGAAATCCCGCCGACGGTTGATGCACCATTATCCTTGAGTTAGGCAAAGAATATCTTTTACCTTTTTCTCCAGCAGCTAATAAAAATGACCCCATAGAAGAAGCTTGTCCAATACATAGAGTTGAAACTGGTGAGTTTATATATTGCATAGTATCATATATACCAAGTCCAGCAGTTACCAAACCACCTGGGCTATTAATATAAAAACTTATTTCTTTATTAGGATTTTCAGACTCCAAAAATAATAATTGTGCGGTTACTAATGATGCAACTGAGTCATTTACCGGTCCAACAAGAAAAACTATACGCTCCTTTAACAGTCTTGAAAAAATGTCATATGCTCTTTCTCCTTTGCTTGTTTGCTCAACAACCATAGGAATTAAACTGTTCATTTTTTCCTCAAATTCGCGACTCATAGATGTTTTATACAACTATTGGTTACTTTTTACTAATTTTTTTTGATTTAGATTTATCTTTTTCAGAAGATTTAGTTTTTGAAGACTCTGACTTATCTACATTTTGTTTGTTGAAATCTGTAATAATTATTTCTGCTTCTTTTGAGTTAATCTCTTTTAAATTAAGTTTCATTTTTGACTTTATTAATTCAATAATTTTTTCTTCATATAATGATCCCTTTAAACTTTGTGAGGCACTTGGATTTTTTTGATAGTATTCTAGAACCATTTTTTCTTGTCCTGGCATAGTTTTAATTTGTTTTTGAATTTCAGCTTTTACTTCATCTTCTGTCACTTTTAAATTATTTTTTTCTCCAAATTCATTTAATAATAGACCCAATTTGATTCTATTTTTTGCAAGTTTTTCGTTATTTGCTTTATGTTTTTCTTTATCCTCAGGTTTTAAATTTTTTGTCATTAAATCAAGTTCTTGTTCAATCAAATTTTTAGGTAAGTCAATATTATGATTTTTTTCTATTTGATCTAAGATTTCTTTTTTTGTTATGGAATTAAGAGCTTGATTGTACTGATTTGTAATTTGTTTTTCTATTAAAATTTTTAAATCTGCAAGATTTTTAGCTCCCATCATTTTTGCAAAATTATCATCCACTTTATTTTCAACAGCCTTTTTGATATTTATTATTTTACACTCAAATTTGGTCTTTTTATTTGCCAACTCTTTTTTAGGATGATTGGCTGGTAAAATTGCATTAACTTGTTTAGTCTCTTTTTTTTTAACACCAATTAACTGTTCATCAAAACCTTTTAAAAAAAGATTTTTACCTAATTCAATTTGTACTCCTTTTCCCTCACTACCTTCAAATTTTTTTTCATCAACTGTAGCAGAATAGTCAAAGGTAACTTGATCACCATTAATTGCTTTTTCATTATCTTTTTTTTCTTCAAATTTTTTGTTTTGAGTAGATAATTCTTTTAATTTTTCATCAATAATTTTTTTTTCAATTTTAATTTTATAAGAAGTAAATTTAAATTTATCTAAGGCTTTTAATTCAATATTTGGTAAGCAGTCAATTTGCAGCTCGTAGTTTAAATCTTTTCCCTCCCCAAATTGTTTAAGATCTATTTTTGGTTGCCCAGCCACCTTTAATTTTTTTTCTAAAATTGCCTTAGACGATGTTTCTCTTAAAACTTTATCAATGACCTCGCCATAAATAGATTTTCCAAATTGACTTTTAATAACTGATGATGGAACCTTACCTGGTCTAAAACCTTTTAAAGCAACTTCTTTTTGTAATTCTAAAAGTCTTTCCTCAATTTTAGATTGAATAGTTTTTTTATCAACTACAACAGACAAAATAGTTCTTAAACCTTTTTTTGATTGTACTTCAATTTTCATAGTTTTTGGTGGGCAAGAAGAGACTCGAACTCTTAAGCCTTGCGGCACTGGTTTCTAAGACCAGCGCGTATACCAATTCCGCCACTTGCCCTTTTATTAACGGTTGTTTTATATATCAATTTAATTTTTTATTAAACGATAAAGTCTTAAATAAATAATTAAGTAAATTATTAGTAAACTAAAAAACCAGTATCTGCTTAAAATAGGATTATCTATAAAATACAACCCAGGTAATATCAGAATTAAATAAATTAAATTAATGAGTAAAGAATTTAAAAAATTTCCCCGGTTATTACCAAAAATAGATGAAATTTTATAATAGCTTAGCATGTGTAAATGTAAGTTATCAGGATGAACAGGTGATTTTTTTTGCCAAATTTTTCTAATAAATGAGAAGAAAACCTCAAAAAATAAGTAGAACAATAGAGTGCAGAAAAAAAATGAGGAAATATTTGGATTTAAATTATTTGTTATTATTATATTTAAAGCTAATAACGAACCCATTAAATAGGCTCCACTATCGCCTAAGAAAATTTTAGCGGTAGGAAAATTAAATAGAAGAAAAGAAAGTAATATTATAATTTGTGAAATCAAAATTAGTGAAAATTCATTAAAACCACTATTTAAGTTAATGAAAGTTAAGATAACATTTATTATAATTAAATTTATAGTAAGTAAACCATTAAAACCGTCAATTAAGTTTGATCCATTAATAATAAATAAAAAACATAATAATACAAAAAAAGTTGAGAAGATATCAATCTTCATAAGTGTAGTTAAAAACGGGATATCAATGTTTGAAAGTTTGATTGGAAGAAAGTTTATTATAATCCCAAGCAATAAAATCATTAAAAAAAGTCTTTTTAATGGATTAATTCTAATTTTTAAATCATCTAAAAATCCTATAAAAAACATTGACGCGCTTATCAATAAATAGTCATAAAGAATTTCTGAATACAATAAATAATAAATCAGACAAAAAAAACATATCGATATAAAACAAGCAATACCACCACTTCTTGTAACAGGTGTTTCGTGAAAAGCTTGTGGTTTTAAAAAATCTTCATCAAGTAAAGCTCCATCTTTTAGTTTATGAGAATACTTACTTACTAATAAAAAAATAAAAAAGCTTATCAAAGCAAACATTGATAAAAAACTCGACTCGATTGACTCAGTTCCCATTAACTATTAAGTCCTTTATTATTTTTTTTAAATATATAAATACCCAAAAGAATTATAACTAATGAAACTAAAACTCTCCATGTAATAATTTCATCCATTAAAAAATAACCAAAAATTATTCCAAATATAGGGATTAAATATGCTACTTGGGTTTGGAAAACTAATCCATTGACTGTCAAAATTCTAAACCTAATTAACCACGCAAATCCAGTAGCAACAACGCCTAAATATAAAAGTGATAGGGTTGAAGTCAATGACGGAGAAGAATTCCAGGGAGTCTCTAAAATAAGCGAAAAAGGAAATAAAAAAATTACAGACCATATAGTGGTAGATGTCGTAACATTTTCGTTTTTTTTATTTCTTAATTTTAAAGTTAGCAGACCACCAATACAATAAAAAGTTGATCCTAAAATAGTAATGAGAGCATAGAGATAATTATCTTTATTTATGATAACCTTATCAAAAAACAATAATATTATACCGCTGAATCCCACTAAAACTCCTAACGATTTTAAATAAGATAACTTTTCATCTTTGGTAAAAAAATGAGCTAGTATTGATCCGCTTAAAGGAGTGGTGCTCATAAGAATTGCAGCTAGGTAGCTATTAATTTTTGCTGTTCCAATTGCTATCAACACAAAGGGTATTGCAATGTTGCATAAACCAATAAGAGCATACCAATTCCAGTTTTCGCTAAAAGCTTCTATTTTGATGTTATTTATTTTGCACAAAATAAGTAACGGAACGCTAGCAAATATAACTCTAACTAACGCAAGTGTTATTGGATCATAAGAATAGGTTGCTATTTTTATATTAAAAAATGAAGATCCCCAAATAATAGCTAACAAAATTAACAGTAATAAATCAAATGTATTTGCTTCTCTCATTTCAAGTCCAAAGTGTATATATGTGATAAATGCATAGCTGATATATATTTTTAATATTACTATAAAAAAGTTCCTTATATATGTTCAGGTCAAAATTAAAACTAATTTTTAAGGAGAATTAATGAGTTCTAAAAATATTCTTAAGCTTATGAAAGACAAACAAGTCGAGTTTGTTGATTTAAGATTTACAGATCCCAAAGGTAAACTGCAACATTTGACAATGGACGCGACTGTTGTGGACGAGGATATGCTTGATAAAGGAGTTTTCTTTGATGGTTCTTCAATTGCAGGTTGGAAAGCTATAAACGAGTCAGATATGATATTAAAACCAGATTTGGATAAACCAATAATTGATCCATTTAATTCTCACACAACACTTAATATCTTTTGTGATATTTTAGATGCAGTAAAAAAAGATCCCTACGAAAGAGATCCAAGAGGAACAGCAAAAAAAGCTGAAGCATATTTAAAAAAAACAGGTATCGGTGACAAATCTTATTTCGGACCTGAACCAGAATTCTTTGTTTTTGATGATGTTAGATTTAAAAATGATATGAACGAAACGAGCTTTACAATAGACAGTTCTGAGGGACCGTACAACACTGGCAAAAAATATGAAAATGGTAACATGGGACACAGGCCTGGAATTAAAGGAGGCTATTTTCCAGTTCCTCCAGTAGATAGTGCTCAAGACATGAGAGGTGAATATTTAAAAGCTTTAAAAGATATGGGTGTAAAAGTAGAAAAGCATCACCACGAGGTTGCTCCAAGTCAGCATGAGTTGGGGATGTATTTTGGAACACTAACAAATCAAGCCGATAATGTTCAGTTATATAAATATGCTGTTCAGATGGTAACTCACTCATTTGGTAAGACTGCAACTTTTATGCCTAAACCAGTTAAGGGTGATAATGGATCTGGAATGCATTGCCACCAATCAATATGGAAAGGTAGTACTCCACTATTTATGGGAAAAGAGTACGCAGGACTTTCAAAAGAGGCACTTTATTATATTGGAGGAATTTTAAAACACGCCAGAGCAATTAATGCGTTTGCTAATGCTACGACAAATAGTTACAAAAGATTAATTCCAGGATTTGAGGCACCTGTTATCTTAGCTTACTCAGCTAGAAATAGATCTGCTTCTTGTAGAATTCCGGTTATAATGAATCCAAAAGCAGCAAGAATGGAAATAAGATTTCCAGACGCAGCTGGAAACCCTTACTTAACTTTTGCTTCTATGTTGATGGCGGGTATAGATGGGATAAAGAATAAGATAGATCCTGGTAAACCATTTGATCAAGATTTATATTCTTTATCTGAAGATGAAGTAAAAAAACTTCCAACAGTTTGTGGCTCTTTAAGAGAGGCTATGCAGAACCTTGATAAGGATAGAAAATTCTTAACTGAAGGTGGTGTATTTACAGATGATCAGATTGATGCTTACATTGAATTAAAATTTCAGGAAATCTACAATTTTGAGCATACACCTCATCCAATTGAATTTGAGATGTATTATAGTGGTTAAATTTTGAAAGACTCTCCGCAACCGCAACGTTCAGTCTCATTTGGATTTTTAAATACAAATTGTGAAGAGAATTTTTCTTGCTTATAATCCATTTCTGTACCCAATAAATACATTATAGCCTTAGGATCAATAAAAACTTTTACTCCTTTATCCTCAATAACCTCTTCATTTGGTTTCATTTCTTTTGCATACTCCATAATATAGGACATTCCAGCACAACCACCTGATTTTACTCCAACCCTTACTCCTATTGCAAATTTTTCAGCTTTAGACATGATCTGTTTTATTCTTTCAGCTGCTTTATGGCTTAATTTGATTGCTTGCTTGCTCATAAATTTAATTCTAACTTAGCTGCCTCAGACATTTTGTCTTTATCCCAAGGTGGATCCCATACTAACTTCAAATCTACTTCTTTTATACCCTCAATTTTAAGTATATTATCTTTAACAGAATTAGGCAAACTCTCAGCTACAGGGCAGTTAGGCGATGTTAAAGTCATTTCTATCAATACTTTATTTTCCTTATCTACTTCTATTTTGTAAATAAGACCTAATTCGTAAATATTTACAGGTATTTCTGGGTCGTAAATTTTCTTAATTTCAGAAATTATTTTCTCTTTTAAATCAATCATTTTAAGACTTATTTTTTAATGCCGATAAAAGTGTATGCCATGCCATTGTTGCACACTTTATTCTCATTGGAAATTCTTGAACACCAGACAGTGAAGAAATGGTAGTTATCTGATTTTCAGATAGACTGTTTAAAGTAATTTTAGTTTTGTTTTTTAACATATTCAAAAAGTCATCTGTTACTTTTTTTGAAAACTCTAAATTTTTACCTTTTAAAGTATCTGTAAGAATTGATGCTGAAGCTAAAGAAATTGCACATCCCTCGCCTTCAAAACTTAAACCAGAGAGATTTTTGTCATTATCTAATTTTAAATAGATATGAACTTTGTCACCACAAAGGGGGTTATGTGCTTTTGCGTCGTGATTATAACCTTCGCATTTACCCATATTTCTAGGGTTCTTTGCATGATCTAAAATAATTTCTTGATATAATTCTTTAAGTTCCATTTAAATCTGAAATACTTTTTTACATTTATTTATTGACTCACTTAAAACATCAATATCTTCATTATCATTATATACGCCAATAGATGCTCTCGCTGTTGCTGGAATTCCAAGTTTCTCATGTAAAATTTGACAACAATGATGGCCAGCTCTTATTGCAACACCGTCATCATCTAAAATTGTTGCAATATCATGTGGATGAATTCCTTTCAAAGTAAAAGATATTATAGATGCTCTATTTTTAGGGTTTCCAATAATATTAACAGAATTGTTTTTTCTCAATTTTTCTAAACCATATTCTAGAACTTTGCTCTCGTGCTTTTCTATATTTTTAATTCCTAGTTCTTGAATAAACTTAATTGATTTTGCAAAAGCAACGACCTCAGCAGTTTGCATTGTGCCAGCTTCAAATTTTGTTGGCGAGTCTGCAAAAGTTATTTCATCTTTTTTAACCTCACTTATCATTCCTCCACCTCCTTGATAAGGTGGTAACTCATCAACCCATTTTTTCTTAGCATAAAGAATGCCAAGCCCATTCGGACCATACATTTTATGACAAGAAATAGCGTAAAAATCACAATCTAGGTCTTGAACGTCTAACAAGGCATGAGGTGCGCCTTGCGTTCCATCGATTAAAACAGGTATGTTTTTTGATTTAGCTAAATCAATAATTTTTTTTACAGGTAAAATTGCCCCTGTAACATTAGAAATATGTGTAAAAGCTATTATTTTAGTTTTTATATTTATATGCTTACTGAATTCATCAATATCTATATCTCCGTTATCATTCACAGAGGCGAATTTAATTACAGCGCCTTTCTTTTTTCTTAAATAATGCCACGGAACATAGTTTGAGTGATGTTCTAGTTCGGTAACAAGAATTTCATCACCACTTTTAATAAATTTTTCTCCATAAGAATTAGCTACTAAATTAATAGCCTCGGTCGCTCCCTTTGTAAAAATTATTTCCTCTCTGTGCTTTGCATTAATATAAGATTTTACTAAGTCTCTAGTTTCTTCAAATTTATTGGTCGCCTTAACTGCTAATGTGTGTACACTTCTTCCTACATTGGAAAATTCAGTCTCATAAAACCTTGAAATTTCATCGATAACTATTTTTGGTTTTTGCGATGAGTTTGCGCTATCTAAATAAATTAGAGGTTTTCCTTTAATCTTTTGTTTAAAAATAGGAAATTTTTGTTTTATATTATTAAATTCCATTTATTTGACCCTCTATACTTTTTTCTAAAAAAGTTTTAATTTTTTGTTCAGACATGTTCTCAAAAATTTCATTTAGAAAACCATTTATTAAAAGTTTTTTAGCTTCCGTAAATTGAATTCCTCTAGTCATTAAATAATGAACAGCATCTTTGTCTATACTTCCTGAGGTAGATCCATGCGAACACTTCACGTCATCAGCATAAATTTCCAATTCTGGTTTTGCATTAAATTCTGCCAAATCGTCTAAAATTAAAGCTTTACTTAATTGATAAGCGTCAGTTTTTTGAGCAACGTCCTTAACATATATTTTACCCTGATAAATGCCATTGCTATCCTTCTCTAAAACATTCTTTATTTTTTGATAACTTTTGCAGTTTGGAGCTAAATGATTTATTCTTGTTTTAATTTCTTGATGCTCTCCTTCACCTAAACTTAATCCAGACATAATGAAACAGTTGCTATTTTCTTTTTCCAGACTCATTTCAATTTCAACTCTATTAAACCTAAGCCCAGAAGTTAAAATATAATTTTGATAGTTGGAATTATATCCTTGAGACCCAGAAATATTTTTATAAAAATAACCTTTACTTTTTGATTTTTGAATTGAAATGCTTTTTAAAACTGAGTCTTTGGCAATTTCTACAGTTTCAAAGGTGTTTTTTAAAAATTTACTATTTTCATCCACATTATACTCAATTAAAGTTAACTCTGTATTTTGATTTAATTTAATTTTATTTGAATTATTAATAATTTTGTTTTCTAAATTTGCTGAATAGTAATTATAAATTATAATAGGTTTTTTACATTTATAATTCTCTTTAATTTCTATTTTAAAACCTCCTAATGATAAAGCTTTATTAAGATAATTTAGATTACTGCTTGATTGATTTTTAAAATCATCCAATGAATTTAATTTTTCAATATTTACTTTTGACTTGTCTTCAAAGCTGATATCAAATGAATTTAATAAACCATTTACAAGTATAATAAAATTATGATCAAAATCTCTAATTAATTCGATCTTTTCATCAAATGAAAAATCATGATTATTTTTTATTTTTTTGAAATTTTTATTTATAATTAAACTAAAGTCTGTGAATTTCCAACTTTCATCTTTTTTGTTAGGAAGGCCTTTTTTAAAAAATAATTCAAGATTTTTTTTTCTATCCAATGCCTCTTTATTAGAGGAATTAGAAATTTTATCTAAATCAATATTGAATAGTTCTTCCATTATTTAAAATTTTCGTAACCTGTTTTCTCTAATTCTTGACCTAAATCAGCACATCCAGTTTTAACTATTTTCCCATTTGATAAAACGTGAATAAAATCTGGTTTTATGTAGTCTAGTAACCTTTGATAATGAGTAATAATTAAAAAAGCATTATTCTCATTCTTGTGTGAGTTAACTCCATCAGCAACTATTCTCAAAGCATCAATATCTAAACCTGAGTCCGTTTCATCCAAAATTGCTAATTTTGGCTCCAAAAGTTTCATTTGAAGTATTTCATTTTTCTTTTTCTCACCGCCTGAAAACCCAACATTTAATTGTCTAGATAAAAATTTTTCATCAATATTTAGTTCTGAGGCTTTATCTTTAATTAGCTTTAATAAAGATAGTGTATCTAATTCTTTTTGACCTTTGGCTTTTCTAATTGTGTTTAAAGAAGTTTTTAAGAAATTAGTTGTATTTACACCAGGTATTTCTAAAGGATATTGAAATGCTAAAAATATTCCTTTTTGTGCTCTCTCTTCGATAGGAATATCTTGTAAGTTCTTACCCTCGTATTTTAAATTCCCAGTAACTTCGTAACCATTTTTTCCTGAGAGTATATTCGCTAAAGTGCTTTTTCCCGAGCCATTTGGACCCATAATTGCATGTACCTCTCCAGCTTTTATATTTAAATTAAGACCGTTTAAAATTGATTTATCATTTACAGAAGCTCTTAGGTTTTGTAGTTGAAGCATTATCCGACACTCCCTTCTAAACTAATAGAAACTAATTTTTGTGCCTCTACTGCAAATTCCATAGGCAATTGTTGCAAAACCTCTTTACAAAAACCATTAACTATTAAACTCACCGCCTCCTCTTGATTAAGACCTCTTTGATTACAATAAAAAAGTTGATCCTCGTTTATTTTAGAAGTTGTTGCCTCATGTTCAACTGTAGAAGAGGAATTTTTATTTTTGATATATGGAACTGTATGTGCCCCACACTTATTTCCCATCAATAAAGAGTCGCACTGAGTGTAGTTCCTAGAATTAAAAGCTTTTGAGTTAATATCAACTAAACCTCTGTAAGTATTGTCAGCCTTTCCAGCAGAAATCCCCTTTGAAATAATCTTACTTTTTGTATTTTTTCCAAGATGTATCATTTTAGTTCCAGTGTCTGCTTTTTGATAATTATTGGTAATAGCTATTGAATAAAATTCTCCAACAGAGTTATCGCCTTGCAAAATACAGCTTGGATACTTCCATGTAATTGCGGAACCTGTTTCTACTTGCGTCCAAGATATTTTTGAATTTTTTCCTCTACATGCCCCTCTTTTAGTAACAAAGTTATAAATACCTCCCACTCCATCTTTATCACCAGGATACCAATTTTGAACTGTTGAATATTTTATCTCTGCATCATCTAGAGCAACTAATTCTACATTTGCTGCATGTAATTGATTTTCATCTCTCATAGGTGCAGTGCAACCTTCTAAGTAACTTACATAGCTACCTTTATCTGCGATAATTAATGTTCTTTCAAATTGTCCTGTTTCTGATGCATTGATCCTAAAATAAGTAGAAAGCTCCATTGGACACCTTGTGTTTGGTGGAATATAAACAAAAGACCCATCAGTAAATACTGCCGAATTTAAAGTTGCAAAATAATGATCTGTTATAGGAATTACTGAACCCAAATACTTCCTAACTAGATCTGGATGTTTTTGAATTGCCTCAGAAATCGGACAAAAAATTATTCCTTTTTTATCAAGCTCTCCTTTAAAAGTAGTAGCAACTGAGACAGAGTCAAAAACTGCATCAACTGCCACTCCACTTAATTTTTTTTGTTCATTTAATGGGATGCCAAGTTTATTATATGTCTCTATGAGTTTAGGATCTACTTCATCTAAGCTTTTGGGTTTATCTTTCATACTTTTTGGAGCTGAATAATAATATAAATCTTGATAATCTATTTTTGGATATTTTGGTTTCTGCCAGTTAGGTTCTTTAATAACTTTTAATCTATTAAAAGCTTTTAATCTCCAGTCTAGCATCCATTTTGGCTCATTTTTAATTTTAGAGATAAATTTAATAGTTTCCTCTGAGAGTCCTTTGGGAGCTTTAATGTTTTCAATATCAGTTGTGAAACCATATTTGTAATCTTGATATTTTAATTCTCCACTTTTCATAGTTTTAATTAATTTTAGTTAAATCCTGTAATTTTACTTTTTCAAAAAAACCGTTGATATGTTGATCTAATTGATCCCATAAATTATGAGTAATACATTTGGATGATTTATTATTACATCCTCTTTTGGAATTTTTTTTGCAGTTTAAAGTTTTTACTTGCTCATCTACAGCATAAATAATATTTGATAGTTTAATTTCAGAAGCAGGTTTGTCTAAAATGTATCCACCGTTAGCACCCCTAGAACTTTTTACTAACTTATTATTTTTTAACATTAAAAAGATTTGTTCCAAATAGGCTAATGAAATATTTTGTCTTAATGATATTTCCGTAAGACTTATTGGTCCTTTGTTAGCATTGGATGCTAAATCGGCCATAGCCATTACTGCATATCTTCCTTTATTAGTAAGTTTCATAAATTAACGTTGTATTACAGTAATTTTTTAATAATTCCTACCATTTTAGTAAGGATTAAAAAAAAATATTTGTCGCATAAAAACATGTTATAACTCAGTACATTTTTTAAAAATAATAATCATTATCAATCATGAAACTTAAAAGTATTGAAACTTTTATTCCTGGTCCGGCTGGAAGGCTAGAAGCAAAGTATTACAAAAACCCAAAGTTTGGATCTCCAGTAGCAATAGTATTACACCCTCATCCTCAATACGGAGGTACAATGAATAATCGAATTGTACAATTAATGTATAATATTTTTTTAGAAAATGGTTTCTCAGTAATAAAAGTAAATTTTAGAGGTGTAGGAAAAAGTGAGGGAGTTTTTGATAATGGCCAAGGAGAATTATCTGATGCAGCTGCAGCGCTTGATTGGATAGAAAGACAAAATCTGGATTACAGCCAATGTTGGGTTTCTGGATTTTCATTTGGCTCACTAATATGTATGCAATTAATTATGAGGCGTCCAGAAGTAAACAATTTCATCGCTGTTTCTCCGCAGCCAAATGTTTATGATTTTTCTTTCCTTGCACCATGTCCAACTTCAGGCCAGGTTATTTATAGTGATAACGATGAACTTGTGACAAAAGAAAGCATACAAGAATTAGATAATAGAATTAAAAATCAAAAAGGTGTTGAAGTTATTTTTTCTAAAATTAAAAATTCAAATCATTTTTTTAAGGATAAAGAAAAAGAGCTTAAATTAGAAATTGAAAAATATCTTAAAGAAAAAACAGCATTAATTTAATTTTCTATTATATCCCCACCTACTGTTGCCTGTTTACAATTTGTTGTATTCGGGAAAGAAATTGGCAATTTTTTGTAAGATCTAATTGCAAGGAAAGCAAAAGCTTGTGACTCGATAAAATCTCCATCAACACCATATTTATCTATTGATTGAATATTTATTTTTTTTGTTAAATATTTAGAAATTTCTTGAACTAAAACTTTATTTTTTCTTCCCCCACCACAAATCAAAATATCATTAATGTCATTTTTTTTAATTATTATTGATAAAGTTTCACCGATAATACTTGCTGTAAAAGCTGTAATTGTTGAGGCACCATCTTCAAGTGATAAGCCTCGTGAAAAAGAAATATCAAAATCATTTGTATCGAATGAGACTTTATTTTTATTTTTTCTATTTGCATAAAGTTCTTGAGCTTGTTCGAATATGATTTGGTTTTTATTTCCTAGTTGAGCTAATTTTCCATCATTATCAAATTTTTTATTAGAGTTTTGCCTCACCCAAGAGTCAATCAAACAATTGCCAGGTCCAATATCTTTACTAAATATACCTGAAGACTTTGTTGAATCTTTAATTAAAGTTATGTTAGATATGCCTCCTATATTAAGTATACAGACTGGAAGTTTGATTTTTTTTTGATGTGCTATCAATTGATGAAAAATTGGTGCCAAGGGAGCTCCTTCCCCTCCATTTAAAATATCATTTTTTCGAAAATTAAAAATTATTATTTTTTTTGTTAATTGAAATAACAAGTTTGCATCTCCAAGTTGTCTAGAGACTTTTTCTTGTGAATTATGGTAAATAGTTTGACCATGAAATCCAATTATTAAATTTTCATTTTTTTTATCTAATTCCTTAATTATTTTTGCATGAAATAAAGTTATCTTTCGCTCAAGAGCTCCAAGCTCTTTTGAAAATTTATCCAAATCATTTAAATTGAAAATTTTATTTTTTATTTGATGAATTTCTTTATAAATACTAGAATCATACTCAAAATATTTATCCTGAATCACTTCAAATTGATCTAAACCATTAGAACTTATTATTGAAGCATCAACACCATCACCTGATGTTCCGCTCATTAAGCCAACAGATACATATTTTTTTTGCATATTTTTATTTATTTATAACTTTTTTTGTATAATAGTGGCTAAATCGAATTGTGCTATGAAAAATAAATTTTTAATTGAGATGCAATCACGTGGATATATCAATCAGTGTACTGATATAGAAGGTCTTGATCGAATTTGCAATCAAAAACCAATCTCGGGTTATATTGGGTTTGATTGTACTGCAAGTAGTCTCCATGTGGGTAGTTTACTTCAAATAATGATTTTGAGACTAATGCAAAAATATGGTCATAGACCAATAGTTCTTTTAGGCGGAGGGACAACATTAATCGGAGATCCATCGGGAAAAGATACTACAAGAAAAATTCTAAATAAAAAAGATATCAGTAAAAACATAAAAAGTATAAAAAAAGTATTTAGTAAAATTTTAGATACTTCCAATAAAAATACTAATCCTGTATTTGTTGATAATTCTGATTGGCTTACAAAATTAAATTATATTAATTTTTTAAGAGATATTGGAAGTCATTTTACTATTAATAAAATGCTTACTTTTGATAGTGTAAAGCTCAGGTTGGAAAGAGAGCAATCTTTAAGTTATATGGAGTTTAATTATATGATTTTGCAAGCTTATGATTTTTTTCAATTATTTAAAAAAAATAAGTGTATCTTACAAATTGGTGGTTCTGACCAATGGGGGAATATTGTTAATGGAGTAGATTTAATAAGAAGAATGTTAAAACAAGAATCCTTTGGTCTTACATCTCCACTAATAACATTAGCCTCAGGTGCAAAAATGGGCAAAACGGAAAAAGGTGCGGTATGGCTTAATGAAGAATTATTCTCCTCATACGACTATTGGCAATTTTGGAGGAATACAGATGATCGTGACGTAAAAAGATTTTTAAACTTTTTTACTCAATTAGATACAGATGAAATTAAAGATTTATGCACAAATGAAAAAGATATAAATAAATTAAAAATTCTTCTTGCAAATGAGGCTACCAGCATTTTACATGGAAAAAATAAGTCTAAAGAGGCAGAAAAAACTGCAAGAGATACTTTTCAGGGTAAAGGAATAAGTTCAAATCTACCAGAGTTTAAAATCAAATCTCAAGATTTAAAAAAAGGTGTAAATCTTTTAGAATTTTTATCAAAAAATAATATTTTATCATCAAAGAGTGAAGCCAGGCGTGTAATAGCTAATAATGGTATAAAGATAAATGATGAAATAGTTAATAACGAAAAAAGAGTAATACAACAAATAGATTTCAAGGCAAAAATTTTAAAAATTTCTTTTGGAAAAAAAAAACATTACATTGTAAAAATTATTTAAGATTTTTGTTTTTTTCAATAATTTTTTGAATAAACCTTGGAGTAATTGTTCTAATAGGATTTATAGTTGTTTTAATATTTCCTGGTGGTCCTTTCAATTTAAAACTAATACCAAACAAACCCTCGCCTACATCTTTTGGAATGACAATTTTACCAATAACAGGAATTTTTGAAATAATTTTATTAAGTGTTTTTGCAGGTACTAATGTTCCTTTTAAACTTGTTACGGATGAGTCTTGATATCCCTCCATGATCACAGAAATGCTTGGACCAAGTGCAAGTATTTCATTTAACTTTAATAATTCATTAGTTTTCTGCATTTTAATATCTAAAATATCAAATGATATTCCCTCACCCTCAGCAAGATCAGCCAATCCTCCAAGATCAGCTAAAGACAATAACTTTACCATTCCTGGTGCATTTACAACTTTAAAATTTTCAATCTTTAAATTCGAGATTGATAAGTTTTTT
>CACDXJ010000003.1 GCA_902556855.1 uncultured Pelagibacteraceae bacterium
ATCAGCATGCGCTTGTTTAGCATCAGAAAGCTTATATTTTTTTGCTATTCTAATTTTTATTTTACCAAATTTTACTTTTTCAAAAATTGCGTCAGCTCCAGCTTGTAGTTCTTTATTGTTAGTAAAGTATTGTGCTATTGAGGGTCTTGTTAAGTACAGACCTTTTGGTTGTATATCTTTAGGAACATTTACTGGATCTAATGGTCCAGAAGCATTACCAAAGCTAATCATCATTCCTCTAACTTTAAGACATGCTAGAGATTTTTGAAAAGTATTTTTTCCCACACCGTCAAACACTGCAGAAACTCCCTCATTTTTAGTAATTTTCATTACTTCTTTAGAAAAGTCATTCTTAGAATAATTAATTACGTTCAAGTATCCATTATCCTGTGCAATCTTTATTTTTTCATCAGATCCTACTGTTCCAATTACATTTGCGCCAATACTATTTGCCCACTGCGCAAAGATTTGTCCAACACCACCAGCAGCTGCATGGAATAATACTGTCTCACCAGCTTTAAGCTTATAAGTTTTCGTTAGTAAATAATTTGTGGTCAGACCTTTTGTCATTAAAGTTGCAGCTAATTCATGTGAAATTCCATCTGGAACTTTTACAGCTATTTTAGAAGGAATAATTCTTTGTTGAGAGTAAGCACCTATAGGAACTGAAGCGTAAGCTATGTTGTCACCTTTATTTAAATTAGTGACGTTTGAACCAACTTCATCTATCTTCCCGGCAGCCTCTAAACCAATACCACTTGGTAATTTAACCGGATACAATCCAGATCTATGATAAGTATCGATGTAGTTTAAGCCGATAGCATGGTTCGTAACTTTAATTTCATCTGGGCCGGGTGATCCAACCTTAACTTCCTGAAATTCTAAAACTTCAGGTCCTCCATTTTTATTAATTATTATAGATTTTGCCATTTTAAACGGGAACGTACTTTATGTTTTAATATTTAGCAAATGTTCCGTTGTTATAATCTTGAATAGCTTCAAGTATTTCAGCTTTTGTATTCATTACAAATGGCCCACCTCTTGCGATTGGCTCACCAATAGGTTTCCCAGCTATGAATAAAAATTCTGACTTTTTGTTTGCTTTTATTTTAAGCCGCGTACCTTTCTCAAGAAGAATTAAGTTTGAGTCAGATGTTTTGTCATGCTTTTTTTCTCCAATATTTAACTCGCCTTTCAAGAGATATATAAAAGAGTTGTGACCTGCCGGAACTTCGCATCTAAATTCTTTTTTCTCATTTAAAACTATATGAAAGTATACTGGTTCAACGTTATGATTTTTTTCAGGGCCTTCAGCTTTTTCAAATTTACCTGCAATAACTTTTACAGTTTTTTCACTATCTTCGTGTTTACCCAATTCATTACCTTTAATATAAAGGTATTCAGGCTTATTTTTTTTCATTTTAGCTGGCATATTTATCCAAAGTTGAAATCCTAATAATTTTCCCTCTTTCATCGCAGGCATTTCGGAATGTATAATGCCCCTACCAGTTTTCATCCACTGCACATCTCCAGATGTCATAATTCCTTTAGCCCCAGTGCTATCTTTGTGTTCAAACTCTCCGTTTAACATATAAGTAACAGTTTCTATTCCTCTGTGGGGATGTGGAGGAAAACCAGCAACATAATCATCTTTATTTTCAGATCCAAATTCATCAAGCATTAAGAAAGGATCAATATAATCTGCCTCAGGGGTTCCTATGCTTCGTTTTAATTTTACACCTGCTCCATCTGAAGCATTTAACGCTTTAATAATTTTTTTAACTTCAATCTGTGACATGGAAATAAATATAATACATGTTTAAACTATATCAAGTAGCTGTGTTAAATTGCTTATTTCATTTTTTGGTTGAAAATCAAGTAAATCAAATTTCGATTTATTTCTATTTACCCATATAGAATTATAACCATAATTTCCACCTCCAGAGACATCCCATGTATTGGCGCTCAAAAAAGTAATTTCTATAGCTTTAACATTATATTTCTTAACTGGTATTTCATATACTCGTGAGTCAGGTTTATAAACCTTTACTTCTTCAATTGAAAAAAGATCATCAATTAAATTGTCTAAGTAACTATTTTTAACTAATTGATTTAAAAGATCTGGCGTTCCATTAGAAAGTATTGCAAGTTTAAAATTCCTTTTTTTTAAATTTTCCAAGACCTCTTTTACCTCAGGATAAGGAGATAATATTTTGTAAAGATTTAACAATTCATCCTTCATACTTTTATCAATATTAAATACTTTCATTGATTTATCCAAACTATCCTCAGTTACTTCCCAAAAATTTTTATGTCTTTTCATTAAACTTCTGAGCCAAGTATATTCAAGCTGAGTGGATCTCCAAAAATTCGCAAATGACTCCCAATCACTACCAATTTTTTCTTTACATTTTTTAGCTGCCGAATTTACATCAAAAAGTGTACCGTAAGCATCGAAAACTACAGTCTTTTTTTTCATAATTTATTTAATGTTATGAGAACCATCGCACAGTGGTTGATCATTTGTTTGTTTACAAGTGCAGAAAAAAACTTTTTTTGATTGATCAGCTAAATATTTGAGTGGTAAAAAATCTGTTCCTTTATGTGAACCATCACAAAAAGGTTGTTTAGAACTTATTCCACAAGTGCACCAAAAATAAGATTTTCCTTCTAACACATCAAACCCAATTGGAGAATCACCGGATCTTTTAGCTTTTTTCATTAATGCTCCTTTATATCTTCTAAATTTATTTATATTATATTTTTATATGAATATTAGATTATATCACCCAGACAGTATACTGGAAAATACAACAAGTTTATTAAACAAAGAACATACCCATTATGTTGTAAATGTAATGCGTCTTAAAAGAGGTTCAAATATAAATTTCTTTAATAGAAATGGAGAATGGAAAAGTGAAGTAATTTTTCTCAATAAAGATAGAGTCGAAGTAAAATTTTTAGAAAAGATTAAAGGAACTACTGATTTATCTAAAACTGAACTAGCTATTTGTATAGTAAAAAAAAATCCAATGGAAACAATTTTACAAAAAGCTACAGAGCTTGGCGTGAGTAAGATAATTCCAATAATTTCAGAAAGAACAGAGGTAAAAGAATTAAATTTCGAAAGAGCAAATAGAATAGTAATAGAGGCGACCGAACAATCTAATCAACTCGTGCCACCTAAAATATCAGATTTAATTACATTAAAAGATTTTTTAAAAACCTTTGATACAACCTCCAAACTTTTATTTGCTGATGTAAACTCTAAATACAGTTTAAAGGCTGGAGACCTTAACAATTGTAAATCTTTATGTATTTTAATTGGTCCTGAGGGTGATTTTTCTCCGTCAGAACGTGAGTCTATCCTCAAAAATACTACAGTAAAACCTTTTACCTTATCTAGAAACATTCTAAGGTCAGATACTGCTGTAATAAGCGCTATTTCTTTGGTTAATTTTATCAATAACTTTCATTAATTGTCGCATTAATTGAAATTGTGAAATCATCTAAAAGCTGTATAAAAACTCATGATTAAAAAAATTACTTATACACTTTTATTTATATTTACCTGGCCTACATCGCTTTTAGCCAATGAACCTAAGGACTGGCAATTAGGTTTTCAAAAATCAGCTTCGAAAAGTATGGACGATATTGTTTGGTTTCACGATTACATGCTTGTACCAATAATTACAGCTATCACTGCTTTTGTTTTATTTTTACTTTTATATGTATGCGTAAGATACAGAGCTTCTAAAAATCAAGTTCCATCCACAACAAGTCACAACACATTGATCGAAGTTATTTGGACACTAGTCCCTTGTTTAATTTTGATCGTTATGGCAGTTCCTTCATTTAAAGTTTTATATTCGCAAGACGAAATTCCTAAAGCAGATGTTACCATCAAAGCTATAGGATATCAGTGGTATTGGGGTTATGAATACCCGGATGAAAATATAATTTTCGATTCTTATATGATTGATGAAAAGGATTTAAAAGAAAATCAACCAAGGTTATTAGCAGTTGATAATGCAGTTTACGTACCAGTTAATAAAGTTGTAAAAGTTATGATAACAGCTAACGACGTTTTACATGCATGGGCTCTACCGTCTTTTGGAGTAAAAAGAGATGCAATTCCTGGAAGAATAAACGAAACATGGTTTAAAGCAGACCGAACTGGAACTTTCTACGGTCAGTGTTCTGAATTATGTGGAATTAAACACGCTTTTATGCCAATTACAGTTAACGTTGTGTCTGAGGATGAATATAATAAATGGCTAGAAGAGGCTAAAGTAAAATTTGCCAAAAAGGAGATGAATAAAAACATTAAACTAGCAAAAAAAATTAAGGAGATAAATTAATGTCAGCAACTACTGCAGATCACGAGCATCATCATAATCCAACTGGTTGGAAGAGGTGGGCCTATTCAACTAATCATAAAGATATTGGTACGATGTATCTTATCTTTGCAATCGTTGCTGGTTTAATTGGATCTGCTTTTTCAGTTTTAATGAGAATGGAATTAATGCATCCAGGAGACGGAATTCTTGGAGGTGATTATCATTTATATAATGTTTTAGTAACTGGTCACGGTCTAATTATGATTTTTTTTATGGTCATGCCAGCGATGATTGGTGGATTTGGTAACTGGTTTGTTCCGATCATGATCGGTGCACCAGATATGGCCTTTCCAAGAATGAATAATATTTCTTTTTGGCTATTACCAGTCGCTCTAATTTTATTACTAGCTTCAATTTTTGTTGATGGCCCTCCGGGCGCGAAAGGAGTAGGAGGAGGTTGGACGATTTATCCACCGTTATCATCAAAAACTGGTCAACCAGGTCCAGCAATGGACTTAGCAATTTTGAGTTTACACGTGGCTGGCGCTTCTTCAATCTTGGGAGCAATTAACTTTATTACAACTATTTTAAATATGAGAACTCCAGGTATGACTTTACACAAAATGCCATTGTTCTCATGGTCAATTCTAGTTACAGCATTTTTACTTTTATTATCATTGCCAGTTTTAGCAGGGGCTATAACAATGCTTTTAACTGATAGAAATTTTGGAACTGCCTTCTTTGAAGCTCAAACAGGTGGAGATCCAGTTCTATTCCAACATTTATTTTGGTTTTTTGGTCACCCAGAGGTTTATATTTTAATTTTACCAGGTTTTGGAATGATTAGCCATATTGTCTCAACTTTTTCAAGAAAACCTGTGTTTGGTTATCTTGGTATGGCTTATGCCATGGTTGCTATTGGAGTTGTAGGTTTCGTAGTTTGGGCTCACCATATGTACACTGTTGGACTAGACACAGACACAAAGGCTTATTTCTTAGCAGCAACAATGATTATCGCAGTCCCAACTGGAATTAAAATTTTTTCTTGGATAGCAACAATGTGGGGTGGTTCTATAAGCTTCCAAACTCCAATGTTATGGGCTATCGGTTTTATTTTTTTATTTACTTTGGGAGGTGTAACTGGAGTTGTTCTAGCAAATGCAGGTGTTGATACCGCACTTCACGACACTTATTATGTAGTAGCGCATTTCCATTACGTATTATCAATGGGAGCTGTTTATGCGATTTTTGCAGGATTTTACTATTGGTTTAGTAAAATGACAGGTTATGAATACTCTGAATTTTTGGGAAAACTACATTTCTGGTTGACGTTTATAGGAGTAAACTTAATATTTTTTCCACAGCATTTCTTAGGGTTAGCAGGAATGCCAAGAAGATATGCTGATTATCCGGATGCATTTGCTGGTTGGAATTATATTTCTTCAATTGGTTCATATATATCCATTATTGGCTTAGCAGTATTTTTATTAAATCTTTTGTATGCTTTTATGAAAAAGAAAAAAGCTGAACAAAATCCATGGGGAGAAGGAGCAACAACTCTAGAATGGACAGTGTCATCACCGCCACCATTCCATACTTTTGAAGAGCTACCTAAAGTAAAGTAAATTGAGCCAGATAAGTATAAAAGCTAGAAACTCTAAACTTAGTTCAGCATTAAACCTAAGTTCATTTTTTAATTTAATGAAACCTAGAGTAATGTCTCTTGTCTTATTCACTTGTATGGTTGGCTTATTAATAGCACCAATTAATGTAGACTTTACGTCTGCTTGTATTTCTCTGTTAGCGGTAGCCATAGGTTCAGGCGCGGCTGGAGTTCTTAATATGTGGTACGAGTCTGATTTAGATGCTTTAATGAGTAGAACTTGCTTAAGACCAATCCCAACTGGAAAAGTTAAAAAAGATCAAGCTTTATATTTTGGTTTAATTTTATCAGCTTTGTCGGTAAGTATAATATATTTTTCAGCTAACTTAATTTCTGCAATTTTATTAGCCTCAACAATTGCTTTTTATTTTTTTATTTATACAATTTGGTTAAAAAGGAAAACTCCACAAAATATTGTTATAGGAGGTGCAGCTGGGGCATTGCCACCTGTTATTGGATGGACAATAGCAACTGGAAGTATTTCTGTTGAGCCATTAATTTTATTTTTAATTATTTTTCTATGGACACCGTCACATTTTTGGGCGTTAAGTTTATATAAATCAAGTGATTATAAAAAAGCGAAAATTCCAATGCTCCCTATAGTTTCAGGAGCAAAAATAACAAAAGTGAATATACTTGTTTATGCCTTAATGATGTTACCTGCAATAATTGCACCGTTCTTCTTGAATTTTGCTAGCATATTTTATCTAGCCGCATCTTCTGTGATGTCTGCATACTATATTTATTTATGTGTAAGACTATATAGGTCTAAAGTAGCAAGTATTACGAATAAAATAGCGAGAAAAATTTTCATATACTCAATTTTATATTTGTTTTTTATTTTTTTAATTTTATTAATTGATAATTTATTAAAAATAATATGATGAATAAAAAGAAAAAAAATTTGATAACAGCTTTAATATTAATCTTGTTTATGATTTTTTTATTTGTGTTAACCTTCTATAATATTGGAATTTATAATCGAGAAATATAATGAATATAAGCAAAAAAAACTTAACGCCTATCGCTCTAGTATCAATATTTTTACTAATGCTTGGATTATCTTTTGCAGCAGTTCCTTTATATGATTTGTTTTGTAGAGTAACAGGATTCGGTGGAACTACTCAAAACGCTTCTGACAAAGAAATTCCAAAAATTGTAGTAAACCAAGACTATAAAATGAGATTTGATACAAACATTAATAGTACTTTAAATTGGAAATTTTATCCTGAGATCAATACTTTAAACTTAAAGCCAGGTGAAGTTCACACGGTAAAATTTAACGTTGAAAATCCTAGTAATGAAATTTCTTCAGGTTCAGCAACATTTAATGTGTCCCCATCACCATTTGGTATTTATCTTAACAAGATAGGTTGTTTTTGTTTTGAAAAACAAACTTTACAACCAGGTGAAAAAAAAGAGTTTGTATTAACATTTTTCTTGGACCCTAAAGTCGTTGATGATAATAAAACTAAAAATATGTCTGATGTAACTTTGTCTTTTACTTTTTTTTCATCAGGCTACTACGAAAAGAGTAACACATAATGTCAGCAGAAAAACCAAAACACGATTACCATTTAGTTGACCCAAGTCCTTGGCCGATTTATGTTTCATTCGCAACTTTAGTCTTAGCCTTTGGTGCAGTTTATTACTTTCACTCTAAAGCTCTCTGGTTGTTATTAATTGGTTTTGCTTTAGTAGTTTATGGTGCATTTATGTGGTGGAGAGATGTTATAGAAGAGGCAGAACACCAAGGTCATCATACGCCTGTAGTTCAAATTGGACACAGGTACGGCATGACACTATTTATTGCTTCCGAAGTAATGTTTTTTGTTGCATGGTTCTGGGCATTCTTTAACGCAAGTTTATTTCCACCAGACTCCATAGGAGGTATATGGCCACCAGCAGATATTAAAACTTTTGATCCTTGGGATATACCATTGATCAACACTCTAATTTTATTGTTATCAGGAACTACTGTAACTTGGGCGCATCATGCAATGTTAGAAAACGACAGAAAAGGATTAGTAAATGGTTTGATCGCAACAGTATTTTTAGGATTTATATTTTCTTGTTTTCAAGCTTATGAATATCATCACGCAACATTTACTTTAGACGGTGGAATTTATGGATCCACTTTTTATATGTCGACTGGTTTTCATGGCTTTCATGTAATTGTCGGAACGGTTTTTCTTGCAGTTTGTTTGTTTCGATCAATGAGAGGCCACTCGACGCCTCAACACCATTTTGGATTTGAAGCAGCAGCCTGGTACTGGCATTTTGTTGACGTAGTTTGGTTATTCTTATTTGCTGCGATCTATATTTGGGGAAGCTAATCTCAAATTGAAAAGAGCATTTTTATTTCAACTATTCGTAATTTTCTTTGTAACTGTATTTTGTGCTTTAGGAACTTGGCAACTTTATAGATTGCAATGGAAGCTGGAGCTTATAAGTGAAATAACTTTTGGATTAGACTCTAAACCAATAGAATACTCAAATTCAATTAAGAAAAATTATCAAAGAGTAAGCGCAAAAGGAGAGTTTAATTTTGATAAGCAAATTTATCTTTATAGCTTGAACGATAGTGGAAAACCAGGCTACGATGTAATTACTCCCTTTAGGACAGATAAAAATCAAAATGTTTTAATTAATAGAGGATGGATTAAAAAAGAACTAAAAAATAGTTCAACTATTAACATCAAAGCAGAAACCGATAGTGAAATAATTGGTCTTTTAAGAGAAATTTATAAACCAAGTATATTTAAACCAGACAATGATATTTCAAATAATATTTGGTTTTCATTAAATTTAGACGATTTAAAAGAAGCTACGGGAGAGCAATTTAATGAGTTTGTAATTTTTTTAGAGGATAATAAGGCCAAGACTCCACTTCCTAAAAAGATTAGTATAGACGTGCCAAATAATCACCTTAAATATGCTATAACGTGGTATGCAATATCAATCTCTATAATTTTTTATTATTTATATTTTAGAAGAAAAAAATGAATTATTTTAGCACTAGGAACAAATCTTTAAAATTTAGTTTTAAAGATATTTTCTTAAGAGGTCTTGCACCAGGTGGCGGACTGTTTTTGCCTTATGAAATAAAGAAGTATAGTCAAGAAGAACTTAATAATTTAAGTCAGTTAAGTTATAATGATCTTGCAACAGAGATTATCTTTAATTTTTGTTCAAATGAAATTAAAAAGAAAGAGCTTAATTCACTCATACAAAAATCTTATAGTAGTTTTAAAGAAAAAGAAGTTGTAAGTATAAAAAAAATTGGAAATATAAATCTTCTCGAACTTTATCATGGACCCACTTTAGCTTTTAAAGATATTGCAATGCAGGTAATTGGAAATATGTATGACTACTTAGAAGTAGCAAAAAATAAAACTGTAAATGTCGTAGTTGCTACATCAGGAGATACTGGCTCAGCAGCTATAGCAGCATTAAGCAATAGAAAAAATATAAATCTTTTTGTTCTGCATCCGAATAATAAAATTTCTAATATTCAAAGAAAAATAATGACAACAATTGGAGGAGCTAATATTTATAATATAGCTATAGAGGGTTCATTTGATGATTGTCAAAAAATTGTAAAAGATCTTTTTAATGAAGACAGTTTTAGAACAAAAATAAATATGTCCGGTGTAAATTCTATAAATTGGGCAAGAATTGTTTGTCAAATTGTGTATTATTTTTATTCTTTCTTCAAATTAAAAAAAAACAATATTAGCTTTTCGGTACCAACTGGAAATTTTGGAGATATTTATGCCGGATATGTAGCAAAAAAAATGGGTTTATCAATTAATAAACTTATAGTTGCTACAAATAAAAATGATATTTTACAAAGAGTTATCAATACAGGTGAATATAAACCCGATACAGTAAAACCAACGATCACACCAAGTATGGATATTCAAGTTGCAAGTAATTTTGAGAGGCTGCTTTATTACATATTAGATGAAAGCGACAGTAAGGTAGAATCGCTAATGAGTGACTTAGCATCAAAAAGTTTATTTAATTTAGAAAAAAAAGAAATTGATAAAATAAAAAAAGATTTTGAAGCAGTAAAAGTTACAGACGAAGAGACAGTATCTTTAATCGATAAAATATATAAAGAACATAAATTTATAATTGACCCTCATACTGCTACTGGAGTAGGAGCAGCAAAAAGTTTTAAAAATTTAGGAGATATAGTTGTTCTCGGCACAGCTCATCCCTATAAATTTAACAATACTATACAAAAAGCTATAGGTAAAAATTTAGACTCTCCTGAACATCTTAAATTGAATATGGATAAAAAGGAAACATTTGATATTATTGGCAATTCAATTTCAGAAGTTAAAAATTATATTTTAGGCAAAATAAAATGAAAATAAAAATAGGAGAAAAACTACCAAGCTCGGAATTATTTTATCTCGACTCAAATAATGTTGTTCAGAAAGTAGATATCTTAGATGTTTGTAAAAATGATAAAACCATTATCATAGGCGTACCTGGAGCATTTACAAAAGTGTGTTCAGCACTACATCTTCCTGGTTATGTTAAAAATTATGATTTAGCACTAAAAAAAAATGTATCAAAAATAGTTTGTATAGCTGTAAATGACCCAAATGTAATGAAAGCTTGGGGGGAAAGTCAAAATGTAGAGGATAAAATTTTTATGGCCGGAGATCCTTTTCATAAATTTGCTAATGCCATTGGCGCAGAGGTTGACAAAACTGAAAAAGGACTAGGTATTAGATCAAACAGGTATACCATTTTAGTAGAAAAAGGGGTTATTAAAAAAATTGAGGAGGAAAAGGAAACTGGGCATTGCGAACTTACCTCTGCTGAAAGTTTTTTAAAGTCTATTTAGTTTGGTTAACTGCTAGTTGATCAACAATACTATTAAATTTGTCTCCTGCATGAGCTTTTACCCACTTCCAAGTAACTTTATGTTTTTTGCAGGAGCTATCTAGCTTAATCCATAGATCTTTATTTTTTACAGGTTTTTTATTTGATCCTTTCCAATTATTTAGTTTCCATTTTTTTATCCAATCTGTAATCCCATCTTTTACATATTTGGAATCTGTATAAATAGTAATTTGAGAACTTTTTTTAATTTTATTTAGTGCCATAATTGGTGCCGTTAACTCCATCCTATTATTAGTTGTGTTATTTTCACTACCAGCAATACTTTTTGAAATTAACTTATTATCTAAAATAATTGCTGCCCACCCCCCTCTACCAGGATTACCAGAACAAGCTCCATCAGTATAAATTTTAAATTTCATTAAAAAAAATAATCCTCATGATTTTTCGAATTTTTATGAAATTCTAATCTTTTTAAATATTCCATTGGGTCTTTAATTTTCACTATTGCTCCTTCAACTTTATTTAAAGCATCGAATACTCGTGTTAATAAGAATCTTAAAGCAGCCCCCTGAGACAAAACTTTAATATTATTTAATTCTTCATCAGTAAGTTTTCTAATTAATGTATATCCATCAATAAAATTCTTTGCTTTAGTAACATTAAAGCTTAGATTACTTTTTTGCCCATCAAAACAAAGAGCATTAAAACAAATAGCTATTTCAAAAGCAAAAAAATCTTCACAAGAAAAATAAAAATCAATCACACCACTAAACTTATCTTGTAAGAAAAAAATATTATCATGGAATAAATCTGCGTGTATAATCCCCTTAGGTAAGTTTTTCGGCCAATTTTTTTCAACATCATTAAGATTTTCTTCAATTAATTTTGGAAGATCTTTATGTATTTCAATACATTTGTCTTTTACTTTATAGAACAATTTTCTCCATGAATGAACTGAAAGATCATTTTTACGATTTAGTTTCAAATTTTTTGTAAGCTGATGCATTTTTGCTATTTCAAAACCAATCGATTTACAGTTTACAGGCGTTAAATTCTGTTTTGCCTTTCCCTCAAGAAATGAAACAATCATTAACTTCTTTCCATTAAAATCAGTAATAGTTTGGTTGTTATTGTTTAAAACCGGAGCAGGACATTTAAAGTTCGCCTTGTTCAAAGAAGTCATAAGGTCTGAGAAAAAAGGTAGATCTTCAGATTTCACTCTTTTTTCATAAATTGTAAGTATGAATTTATTTTTGTTTATTGATAAAAAGTAATTAGTATTTTCAATTCCTTCCTCAATTCCTTTAAAAGAGTCAAGCTTGCCTAATCTATATTTAGATAATATTTCCTCAATTTTATTTTGATTTAACTTTGTATAGACAGCCATTAATTAAGTTCTTTCGGCAATTTAAAAATAACTTTTTCTTCTGCAACTTTAACTTCCTCAATAGATACTTTTCTATCTTTTTTTATATTGCTCAATAAGGTTTCAACAAGCTTTTCAGGAGCAGATGCTCCGGATGATATACCAATAGTTTTTGAATTCTCTATTTCACTAAAAGGAATTTCTTTTTCAGAGTGCATTAAATGTGAATTGTTACAACCAGCTTTTTTTGCAACTTCAACTAATCTAACGGAATTAGATGAATTCCGACTGCCTACTACGAAAAACATATCACACTTAGAAGCTATTTCTTTAACAGCTGTCTGTCTGTTTGTGGTTGCATAACAAATATCTTCCTTTATGGGACCTTTGATTTTTGGAAATTTATTTTTAAGTGCAGTAATTATTTCAGCTGTATCATCTATAGAAAGTGTCGTTTGCGTTATATAAGCTAAAGGTTTTTTAAAATCCTCTTCTTTCAATATTTTTACGTCATTTTTGGTTTCAATTAGTCTAATTGATCCGTGCGGGAGCTGACCCATCGTTCCAATTACTTCTGGATGATTTTTATGTCCAATTAACAATATATCAAATCCATTTTTGTTTAATTGTTCTGACTCTCTATGTACTTTAGATACTAGAGGACATGTGGCATCTACAAAGGATAAATTTTTTAATTTTGCCTCCTCTGGCACTGATTTAGGAACTCCATGGGCTGAGAAAATTACAGGTCTACTTACGTCATCTACGTCGGATAATTCGTCAACAAATATTGCACCTTTTTCTTTTAATTCTTCAACAACTTGCTTATTGTGCACAATTTCATGCCTAACATACACTGGTGCACCAAATTTGCTAATGGATTTTTCAACGATTTCAATTGCTCTTTTTACTCCAGCACAGAATCCTCTGGGAGAAGCTAAATAAATTTTAAGTTCTTTTTTCATTTTTTTCTAAAAGATATTCTAGCAATATATGCGGAAAAGTAAGCGACGCCAAACCAATAAAAATTACCTTGTAAATAGCCTCATCAAGCTTGTAAAAATTATTTAAAAAATATGTAGCGAGTAAAAAAAGCACTCCAGTTAAAATAGTCAAAGGGATAGCTTTACTCACAAATCTTTTAAGGCCTAATTTAAAGGATTTATCAAGTTCAAATATTAGAGAAATTGAATGCCTAATTGAGTGAAGAAAGCAAAAGTAAATTGTGAAAGCTAAAATAGGTGATAAAAAAAGATTTAATATAATTAAAGAAAAGAAGTCCATAATCATAACTCCTTTTAAGTCAATATTTTCTTTTTTCGAAATATATAAAGATGAGAAAAAACTAAGACACAACATTAAAATTAAAAATTCGTCACTAAAATATTCTGCTTCAAAAACATTAAAATTTAGAATTCTAAATATTTCATTAGTTTCTTCTCTTTTTAATAATAAAGGGGCCATAATGACAGTCGAACCTTTTAAGAAGAATAAAAATTCAGATATAAAAAATTTCCTTTTAAAAGAAAATACCGTATCCTCTTTTCCAAAGTGGTAAGATGCAACAATTAAAAATAATAATAAGACTGTATTAGGAAAAATTACCCAAAATATTATTATGAATAGTGAAATTAATATATAGGCAAGATAAAAGGAAATTGTTTGTTTATATCTAAATAATTTTAAAAGTCTCATTCCTTTTATATCATCTAAAGCCCCATGAGAAATACCAAGAACTAATATTAAAAATAAGCAAAATATTACTGGTTCAAAATTAAGTATAAGATAAAGTGGACTTACCAAAATACAAAAATTAAAAAATATA
The DNA here is from genome assembly GCA_902556855.1 of uncultured Pelagibacteraceae bacterium. Taxonomy (GTDB): domain Bacteria; phylum Pseudomonadota; class Alphaproteobacteria; order Pelagibacterales; family Pelagibacteraceae; genus Pelagilacustribacter. The sequence goes on from CACDXJ010000003.1 coordinate 14,058, forward strand.
ATTGAGTGTTTAAAGTTTATTTTTTCCATTAGTAAAATAATGCTTTCAAAAAAATTAATTTTGGCATTTTGCCTATAATACTTATATCTTCAACTAAATTACTTTTATTTGATAAAAATTTTATAATCGTATTTGAGGAAGATTTAAACATATTGAAAAATATTTTAGGCATCTTTTCGGGATGCTTTTCTAATACTTTAAGAAATATTCTATCTAAAAATTGATATTTCTTTCCTAGATTGAATTTTTTAACTTTATTAATTTTTTCAATATTTTTAACAATATACTTGCTATGTTCTTGAATGTTTAAAAAAGTATAACCAGTGCTTAATCGCGTCATACCTCCAGCAGATCCAATATTTATTACTTTGTTATCATTTTCTAATAAAGGATAAAAAAGCGGTATAGCGCCTTTTTCAGTAAAATTTATTTTATAATTTTTAATACCTAGATTATTTTTAATATAATTTTCTAATTGAAGGTCATAATCTTTAAGGCTCTCATCTTCTAAATTTGATAACCAGGTTGTTTCAATTAAAGCTTTATTTTTATTAAATGGTAATGTGTAAAAAAAGTGTACGTCGTTTCTCTGATCACAATTAAAATCCATTAGATTAAATATTTCTTCATCGAAAATGTTAGTCGGTGTTTCTATTTCAATGCCTTGAAAGTGTTGCCACAACTCAGACTTGTCAAGCTTTCGGTTAAAAAGACTATTAAAAATTATTGAATTTTCTGAGTTAATTTCCTTAAGACTCTTTAAAAAAAAAACATTGGGATTTTTAGAAAGCCTAGAATTTATTTTTTTATAAAATTTTCCACTATTAATACTCTGGTAAGGGAATTTTTTGTTAGTTAATTCATGAGAGTTTTCTGAAGTATTGATTGTAAAATTGTTCCAACTTTTAATTACACAATCATCAAAATTATGATTAAAAACTTTCCAGAAAGACCATGTCTTGTCTCTTTTATATTCTTCACGGGTTTCAATTATTGCAAGAGTTTTGTCTTTTAACTTATCATTAATTTCTAATTCATAGGCTAAAGATAGTCCAGCACATCCTCCACCAATTATAATATAGTTAAATTCTTTCATTTATATTAATTTCATTTTGTAGAATATTATGGCTTGTATGGTTATCGTAATTTGACTCTTTTACAAACAATAACTTGATAAAGTCAAAGAAAGATAAAAAAGTTTGAATTATTTTTTGGTAAACTGGAACATATATTTTTCCAGCATTATTATAATTCTCTATATTTTTCTGCTTAAGGATGTAGTCACCTATTTTTCTGTAAACTCGTCTTGCTACTATGACAGAAAACCTTGATCCAATTGGTATACTGCTAATTGAGGTAAAAGACTTATCATAAAATATTCTAGAGTCGTTTATTATTTCTTTTATTGATGAAAAATTATGTTTAACATATTGCCTGTTTCTAATTTTGTCTTCACAAACATCACGTGCAATATTAGTTAGCTGCATCGCTATCCCTAAATCAATTGCTCCTTTGAGCGACTCTCTATTATTAACTTTTAAAATTTTTGACATCATTAAACCGACTGTACCTGCAACTCTATAAGAATAGACTAGCAATTCTTTTTTTGAAGTAATTTGAACTTTTTCTTCTAAGTCTGTTTCAACCCCATCAAATAAATCCATCACAACCTTTTTAGTAATACCTTCACTGTCAATTATAGACCACATTTCTTTTATAACAGGATTTTTAAAATCTTTATTTTCAAAACATTTTTTAAATTCTAAAAAATTTTCTTTTTTAGTTTCCAAACTATTGTCAGCGTCCACGATATCATCTAAAGTTCTGCAGAAATTATAGAGAGATGAACACTTATAAAATTTCGATTTAGATAAAAAAAAACTTGCCCAGTAAAAAGATTTTGCATGCTTTTTTAATAAATTGTTCATTTAAATAATCTATCTAATACCTTAGCAGAAGAAAGTACACCGGGCATTCCAGCACCTGGATGTGTTCCAGCACCCACAAAATATAAATTATTAAAAACTTCTGATTGATTATGAAATCTGAAATAAGCTGACTGAGAAAATTTTGGCTGTATTGAAAATCCAGATCCATGTAACGTTGCTAAATCTTTTTCAAAATAATCTGGAGTTAAATAAAAATCACTTACAACATTTTGTTTAATTCCTGGTAGGACCGATTTATCCATTTTATCTAGTATTAAATTTTTGAATTCTTGACCCTCTTGAGACCAATTAATATTTGATAGATTGTTTGGAACGGGGACTAAAACGTAAAACGCATCTTGACCTTTTGGGGCCATATTTGGGTCTGTAGCCGAAGGTCTATGTAAATAATAGCTAATGTCCTCAGATAAAATCTTTTTCTCAAAAATTTTATCTAAATGTTTTTCATAAGATTTACCAAAGTAAATAGTGTGATGAGCTACATCCTTATATTGTTTTTTTGATCCAAAATAATAAACAAATAAACCCATTGAATAATCCATTCTTTTTATTTTTTGTTTAAATAAAAAGTTATAATTTTTTTTTGATTTAATTAAATTTCGATAAACATTCGGTGGATCTGAATTACAAATAATATAGTCACAATTTAAAATTTTAGAATTATTGATCTTGACACCTTTGACCTTGTTATCGCTAGAAATTATTTCAGTAACTTCAGCATCTTTAATAATTTCAATATTTTCTTCCCTCATTAATTTTTCCAGAGCGCTAACCATACTGCCTGTCCCACCCATGGAATAGTGAATACCCCACTTCTTTTCTAAAAATAAAATTAAAGTATAAATTGATGTAGTTGTGAAAGGATTACCACCTACTAGAAGGGGGTGCATACTAAAAACTCTTCTCAATTTTTCATTAGATATATATTTTGATACTAATTTATAAACAGATTTATAGCTTTTCAAACCTATTAGTGATGGAACCTGTTTAATCATGAATGTAAGTTTATTAAACGGTTTATCCGATAATTCTGTAAAACCTTTATTAAATATTTTTTCGGTGAAATTAACTAAATTAATATAACCTTCAAAGTCTTTTTCCGAAAACTTTTTAACTTCTTTTTCCATTGATTTTTTATTTCCGGAGTAATCAAAAGTCTGCCCATCATCAAAAACAAACCTGTACCATAAATTTAAAGGAACTATTTCAACGTAGTCAGAAATTTTTTTATTAAATAAATCAAATAATTCTTCAAAAAGGTAAGGAGCTGTGATGACAGTGGGACCACCATCATAGGTAAAATCACCTCTTTTAAAAACTCTTGCTCTACCTCCCAAATCAGGATGTTTTTCTAATAGTGTTACGTTATAGCCTTTTGCTTTCAATCTTATTGATGCAGCCAAACCGCCAAATCCAGAGCCTATAACTATAATTTTTTTTGCCATTTTGTTTATGGCCTATATTAACTGGATTTTTTCTTAAGTGCTAATTTTACTTCTTCAATGCTTGAGCTATAAATTTTATCTAATTTGCTTTTATCTAAAGAGTTTTTGATCAATTTTTCTACTGACTCTATCGCTATATTTACTGAGGCATTTTTAATATCTTTAATAGCTTGATTTTTTAGCTGCCTTATTCTTTCATCAGCATTTCTTTTTCTGTTTTCCATTAGAGCGTGAAATTCCTTATTAGTTTTAATAATATTTTTTTCAGCTTCTTCATTAGCTCTAACTATCATATTCTTTACTTCATTTTTTGAATTACTAATTTTTTTTTCATTCTCACTTAAAATATTTTTTGCATCCTCTTTAAGTTTCTCAGCTTCATTGATTTGATTTTTAATATTTAAAATGTTTTGCTCTAGAGTTTCTTTTACTTTTTGAGGAACTTTGAAATAAACTAATATTCCAAGAAAAATAAAGAATGAAATAGTTACCCAAAAAGTAGCGTCTAATGTCATAGATACTTACCAATATTCTTTTTTGAAACTTCTTCTACTGTAGCTTTGATATTACTTTCATTGAGTTTATCACCTGATATTTTTTCAATAATATTCGCAGCAATATTTTCTGAGATATTTTGTATCGAGGTTATAGAGTTTTTCTTTATTTCAATTATTTCTTTTTGTGTTTTGGTTATCTCTTGTTCAATTTTTTTTTCTATCTCATCCTTTTTTTTTTGGATATTCTTATCTAAAATATTTTTCGACTCAAAGTGAATTTTGGAAACTTCTTTTTTAGCGTTATCTAAAATTTTTTCATACTCCTTGAGTTTTTGTTCTGATTGTTCTTTAAATTTATTTGCGTTCTCTAAGTCTTCTTTGATTTTATTTTCTCTGTTGTCTAGATTATCTTTAATTTTTGGTAAGTAAAATTTTGATATCGAGATAAAAAGTGTAGTGAAAACTAAAATTAACCAAAATGCTTGAGAAGCCCAATATTTTGGATCCAGCTGAGGCATACCAGCCTCAGCTGCATACAAATCAATATTTGTAGCTGTAAAAGCTATTACTAAACTTAACAAACTTTTCATATTTAATTTACTAAAATGCAAATAAAATAATTAAAGCTACTACAAGTCCAAATAATCCTGTTGCCTCTGCTAAAGCAAATCCCAACAGCAAGTTTGGGAATTGTTTTTGAGCTGCAGACGGATTTCTCATTGCACCAGATAGGTAATTACCGAAAATAATTCCGATACCTACTCCAGCTCCAGCCAATGCGATTGCAGCAAGACCTGCTCCAATCATTTTTGCCGCTTCTAACTCCATTTTTCCTCCTTTATTAATTAATGGTGTAAATTTAATGCATCATTTAAATAGATGCAGGTTAATATTGCAAAAACGTAAGCTTGCAAAAAAGCAACTAATATTTCTAATCCCGTCAATGCTACTGAAAAACTAAGCGGTAACCAGCCACCTAGTACTCCTAAACTTACTACAAAACCTCCAAAAACTTTTAACATTGTATGACCAGCCATCATATTAGCAAATAAACGCACAGATAAACTCACTGGTCTACTAAGATAAGATATAATTTCAATTACAGTTATTAATGGCAATAAAACAACTGGCACTCCACTAGGAACAAAAATACTTAAGTATTTAAAACCGTGTTTAATAAAACCAATTATTGTAACAGCTACGAAGATAAATAAAGCCATTATTAAAGTTACAATTATATGACTTGTAACAGTAAATGAGTAAGGAAGCATTCCAACCATATTACAAAATAGAACAAACATAAATAAACTAAATATAAATGGAAAATAAGGTTTTGCTTTTGACCCAGCCGTATCGCTAATCATTTTTGCCACAAAGGTATAAAATAATTCAGCAACTAGTTGAATTTTATCAGGCACAATCTTTTTTTCCTTTGAGCCAAAAAACAAAAAAAGAATAATTACTAAAGCACTTATGACCATAAACAAACTTGCGTTTGTAAAGGAAAGATCTACTCCCACAATTTTAATTTCAGGTCCTATTTTATAGACCGTAAATTGTTGCATTGGATTACTTGCCATATTAACCTTTGTCTTCTTTCTGCATTTTGTTAGCTACTCGTATTACATTTAACATGCCTGCTGCTGCTCCTAAAAAAAAGAAAATTATTATAAACCAAGGTTTAGTACCAAACCAGCTATCTAAAATAAACCCAATTATTGTCCCAACTGCAACTGCGGCGACTAACTCAGTGCCTAACTTAAATGCATTACCCATAAATGACCCTCTTTTTCCTTCTTCATTAATGGGGGGTCTTTTAATTTTCGATTTTGCAATTTTAAGGCGAGTTTTAAAATCTTCAGGAATATTCATTATAAATTAATTAAGCAACCAATTCTTCAGCTCTTTGTAAATCAACAGAAACTAATTGGCTTACTCCTTGTTCAGCCATAGTAACTCCATATAATCTATCCATCCTGGACATTGTCAATGCATGGTGTGTTATGATTATAAATTTCGTATTTGTAATTTTTGTTAGATCATCAAGTAAACCACAAAATCTTGTTACATTCGCATCATCTAATGGAGCGTCTACTTCATCTAAAACACAAATTGGTGACGGATTGACTAGAAAAACTGCAAATACTAAAGACAAAGCTGTTAAAGCCTGCTCTCCACCAGAAAGTAAAGTAATTGATTGAAGTCTTTTCCCTGGAGGTGAAACAAACATCTCCAATCCCGCTTCAAGCGGATCATCCGAGTCAACTAATTCAATTTTTGCAGTTCCCCCATTAAACAATTTTGTATAAACCTCATTAAATTTCCTATTAACTTTTGTATAAGCCTCAAGCAGTCTTTCTCTACCTTTTTGATTTAACTCATCGATACTCGTCTTTAATTTTACAATAGCAGAATAAAGATCGGCTCTATCATCTTCCATTTTTTTTATTTCATTTTCATATTTCTTTGTTTCCTCATCTGCTCTAAGATTTACAGAGCCCAAAGATTCTCTAATTTTTTTTGTTTTTTCAATTTTTTCTGTTTGCTCTTCAATAGTTGGAAAGCTTTCAATTTCTATGTCGTTTAAATCTGATTGTGGTAAAATCGAAGTCTCATTATCAATGTTGAGTTCATTTTTAACAGAATAGAGTAAATCTTTTTTTCTATTTTCAATTCCCTCAACTGTTGCTTCATTTCTTGCTTTATTCTCTCTAAGATCTGAAAGTTTTAATTGAATTTCTTTAAGATTTTCATTTATTGCACTATATTTCTTTTCAGCCTCTACCAGCTCATTTTCAATTTCTTCATTCCTTTTTTTTATATTTTCAAGATTTTGTAAATTTTGCCCTTTTGAGGTAGCAATTCTTTCTGGGTTTTTTTGATTTTCACTAATTTCTAATTTAATTTTATTTTTTCTGTCATTTAATTCAGAAACCATTTTCTCTGAGTTAGTTTTTAAATTTCGCCAATTTTCTAATTCAACATCAATATTCTTTATTCGCTCTTTTCTTTTAATCGAGTCACTTTCTATTGATTTATTCTTTCCATATTTTTCTGCATACTCTTCTTGAGAAAGAGTAATCTTTTTTACAAGTAGTTTAAGTTTTTTAAATGTTTCTTTAGAAAGTTTTTTGTTTTTGTCAATATACTCTTCAATTTCATCTAACATGACATCCAACTCATTTTGTAATTTATTTAGATCTGATTTTGATATTTGAAGTTCTCTTGAAGAGCTTTTTTCTACATCTAGCAGCTTATTTTCTGTGTTTAAAAGTTCCTGTTTTTCTTTTGAAATTCTTTTTTCGTTAAGATCTGCGTCTAGAGAAATACTTTTTTCTCTCTCAAGATCAGACTCAGCAGTTTTGATTGATTTCTCCAGTTTCTCTTGAAGCGATTTTACTCTAGCCTCCTCTTCTACAAGATTCGTCATATCTAAATTAAGTTTTTGAAGCGAAGCAGCACTCTCTATTTTTTTGTCTCTAAGTGGAGCTAGTTTTTTTCTCTCTTCCTCTAAGAGAGAATTGTTATGATTATAATCTATATTAATTGCACTTATTTCATCATCTAATTCACTTATTTTTTCCAAAATTTGTTTTTTATCTTTTTCGATTTCTTTTATTTTTAAAAAATATAAACCAGCTTCAATTTTTTTAATTTGACTTGAAATTTCTTTATATCTAGTAGCTTCTTCTGCTTGTTTTTTCAAATTATCAAGTTGTTTTTGTTGTTGTCTTTTTAGTTCATCAGCTCTTTTGAGATTATTTTCTGCTGCATTTAATCTTGTCTCAGCCTCCTGTCGTCTAGCATGAATTCCTGAAATTCCAGCAGCTTCTTCTAAAATAGATTTTCTTTCGATTGGTTTAGCTGTAACTAGCTGACCAATTCTTCCTTGACTTATTAAAGAAGGAGAGTGCGCACCCGTAGAAAGATCGGCAAAAAAAGTTTGCACATCTCTAGCTCTTACTTCTTTATCATTTATATAATATTTGGAACCTTTATCTTTTTCAATTTTACGTTTAATAGATATTTCATCAAAGTTATTATATTGAGCAGACCCGGTTTTTTCTTGGTTATCTAATAATAAAGCAACCTCAGAAATATTTTTTGAAGGCAGATTTGATGTTCCTGAGAAAATTACATCTTCCATTCCAGAACCCCTCATACTTTTTGCTGAATTTTCTCCCATACACCATCTTAAAGCTTCTACAATATTTGATTTACCACAACCGTTAGGACCAACTATACCTGTAAGACCCTTTTCAATAAGAATAGTTGTCTTCTCAGAAAAAGATTTAAAACCTGTCATTTCTAAATTTTTAAATTTCATTTAAAGATTTTTTTCTATAACTTTTTTAAAATGTTTATATTCGACTTTACCTGTGTATTTTTTTTCATTTATGAAAATAGTAGGAGTTGACTCAATTTTATATTTTTTTTGAGCTTCAATTCTTTGATTAAGAATGTCATCTTGTTTTTTTTCATCTTCTAAACATGAGTTCATCTGATTTTTTTCTAAATTTAACTCAGATCCAATTTTTTTAATTGAATTATTAATTTTGTTTATATCAGATCCAACTGCCCAAATTTTTTGTTTTTCATAAATTTTTTCTAAAAGATCAAATCTTTTAGCATTACTATCAATACACCTTATAATTATTTCTGCATTTAATGCCGCAAGATCTAATGGAAAAGCATGGTGCTCGAATTTTACAAGACCTTTATCAATAAAATCTTTTTTCAAATTGCCAAAAATTATATTATGAAAATCTGCACAATGGGGACATGTTAAGGATGAAAAAACTTTAACTGTTACTTTTGCATTATTTTCACCTAAGCTTAAAATTTTACTTTCTGCGCTCACAGAAAATAAAAAAAATACGCAATAAATTATTCTAAACAAAGTTTTATTTATTTCTTGCATTATAAGCTTTCAAGAAGTTGTTAAGAGAGACTTTTAATTTTGAGTCATTTACTTTTTTTATCTTATCGTCAATTTTGTTTAAATCTTTAATTTTAGGAAAAATTTTATAATTTTTTTTAATTTTATCTTGCACGACTTTTAATATAATTCTGTTAATACATTGGTACCCAAAGAAGCTATTGATTTTATCAATTATTTCTTTTTTACCATATTCAACCTCAATTTCTTTTCCATGTAAAACATTTAAAATTAAAGTTCCATCTTTCATTTCTTTATTCATTTTTACTGATGCCGGGTAACAAGCATCGGAAACTTTTTTACTGACCATTCTTGTCCAATTATCGACTATGTTTGAATAGTTATAACCACCTTTTTTTAAATGTTTTTTTAGAGCCTTTGGAATAGATCTTGAAAAAGGACGAAGTCCTTGTATGAAGGTCTGCATTTTATTATTATTTTTGTAATGCATATAAATCCAATTCTATCAAAAAAAATTTTAGCTTGGTATGATAATAACAAAAGAAAGTTACCCTGGCGTGTTGGCAAAAAGTCACCTAAAAAGCTGTATTATAGACTTTTAAGTGAATTCATGTTGCAGCAGACTCAGGTCAAAACTGTTATTCCTTATTTCAATAATTTTACTAAAAAGTTTAAAACTTTAAAATCATTATCAATAAGTAGCGAGAGAGAAGTCCTAAAAACGTGGGAAGGGCTTGGCTATTACAGAAGAGCTAGAAATTTATTGGCATGTTCTAAAAAACTAGTGAGAGATCATGGGTCAAGACTTCCTTATTCATTAGAAAAAATAAAAAAACTTCCAGGAATAGGAGATTATACTGGAAATGCATTATTAGGTTTAGTTTATAATATGCCAACTATAGCAGTTGATGGGAACGTTAAGAGAGTTTTCTCAAGAATACTTAACAAAGAAGAAAATAAAATCAATTTTGAAAATTTAATTGATAAAAACAAAAAAAATTTCTTTAAGACTAATCGTAACGCAGACTTTGTCGAGGCTTTAATGGAATTCGGAGCACTTGTGTGTAAACCAAAAGACCCAAATTGTCTGACGTGTTGTTTGAAAAAAACTTGTAAGTATTTTAAATCTAAGAATAAAATTAGATCATCTAAAAGAAAAATGATTAGAAAAAATTACAATGTATTTTGTTATATTAATAAAAAAAAGCAGATAGCATTAACAAAAGAAAATAAAATAGGTTTTTTGAAAAATTTCTATTTACCAACAATTATAGAGGATGCAAATTCTTTTAATAATCGAAACTGGAAATTTTTAAAAAATTATCAAAATCCTATTTCAAACTTGAAATTAAATATTAATTTATATTACAAGTTCGCTAAAAGAATTCCTCAGTCTCATAATTGGTACTCTTTGGAGAAAAATAAAGAGTTTATTCCTAGTTTTACAAAAAAAATATTCAAACAGATCTCAACTTTATTTAAATGAAAAAAAAATTGGCAATTATCGGCGCTGGTATAGCAGGCTTGACCTTGGCTAACTTACTTAAAAAAAATTCTAATCATGAATTTATGGTTTACGAAAGAGAGGAAAGTTTGTCTCTTGAGGAGGGCTACGGTATTCAATTAGCAACAAACAGTATAAAAATTTTAAACCAAATAGGTTTTGACAAAATTAACAACGAAAAAATTTTTCACCCAAAAACAATAGATTTTTATAATATACAAAATGAAAAAATATGTGATTTAAATTTATCTAAGTTTAATAGTCCTGAAGCAAAATATACAACACTTCAAAGATCTACTTTAATCGAATTTTTGAAAGAGGAAATTTATACACAGCATTTAAGATTTGGAAAAAAAATAAAAGAGGTCTCTGAACTTAAAGATAAAGTTCTTATCAAATTTGATGACAATACAAATGATCTGGTAGACTTTGTTGTTGCTGCTGATGGAATATTTTCTAATACCAGATCATTTTTTGAAATAAAAAAAATTGAGCCAAAATTTAAAAAAGCTATTGCAGCAAGAATAATATTAAATTCAAAATCTGAATTAGATATAAATGAAGAAAATATAAGTATAATGCTAGGTAGTAATAGTCATATTGTTCTTTATCCAATAAATGAAAAAAAAGAACTAAATATGGTTTGCATTATGAGATGTAAAAAATATGATCCTGATTATACTAAGCAGTTAGTCCATGAAATAGTTTTGAAACAAAACCCAAAATTAAAAAATATATTTGAGAATGAAATAAAAACATGGCCTTTATATTTTACTCCAAAAATTATTCCTTCTTCTAACAAAAAGGTATTTTATATTGGAGATGCTTTTAATGGGTTTTTACCAACTCTTGCACAAGGCGCTGGCCAATCTATAGAAAGTGCTTTTGAAATATTTAATTTATTAAAAAATAATAAGCTTGATAAAGAAAATAATTATTTTGAAATTAGATCAAAAAGGGCAAAAATTATTAGAAGTAGATCAAATTTTAATTTCTTTGCTTTTCACTTTTCAAGCAAAATTATGCAAAATATAAGAAATCTATTTTTGAAGTTTTTGGTAAAACGTAAATTTTTTGTTAATACATACTTAGGTAAAGTTTATAGGAATTAAGCTTTTGTTTCATTTATGAATTTTTGTCTTAAACTATCAATCACAACAGTAGATCCATTTATATTACAATGCCAATAAGTCCATCCATTATAGCTTTCAGCACCCATTATTCTTGCTGCCACTTTATGAATAGATCCTTCTGACTCTTTATATTTGATACTTCCATCAGCCATAATTTTAGCATTAATCTTCTTTTTCATGTCAAAAAGGGTAGTGCCTGGCTTTAATATTCCTAATTCAACAAGAGAACCAAAAGGTATTCTTGGTTTAGATTTATTATTCTCAATAGTATCTAAATAGTTATCTTCTATAGCTTTGGTTTTATTTATTCGTTCACTAGCAGCTTTAAAATACTTTTTGTCTTTTTCTATACCAAAGTATCTTCTTCCTAATTTTTTAGCTACAACTGCTGTTGTTCCAGTACCTAAAAATGGATCAAAGATGGCATCACCTTTATTTGTAGTAGCTAAAATAATTCTATGTAAAAGTGCCTCTGGTTTTTGTGTAGAATGAATTTTTTTTCCGTTTTTCTTTAGTCTCTCTTTTCCGTTACAAATAGGCAATGTCCAGTCAGATCTCATCTGCAAGTCATCATTAAAGCATTTTAACGATTGATAATTAAACGTATATTTTGATTTCTTATTTTTTGAAGCCCAGATAAGAGTTTCATGAGCATTAGTAAATCGTGTACCTCTAAAATTTGGCATAGGATTATTTTTTCTCCAGATAACATCGTTAAGCAACCAGTAATCTAAATTTTGCAAGTGGTACCCTAATCTAAAAATATTATGATACGATCCTATTACCCAAATACTTCCATTGTCTTTTAGAATTCTTTTACATTCGTTAAGCCAAGCAATGCAGAATTCATCGTAATGTTTGAAACTATTAAATTGATCCCACTTATCATTTACCCCTTTAACTTTACTTGCATCTGGACGAGTTAATTTTTTTCCTATTTGCATGTTGTAAGGTGGATCAGCAAAAACTAAATCAAAAGACTTGTCAGGAATTTTTTTTATTTCTTTTAAACAATCTCCATTAATGATTTGGTTTGAAAACTTTAACATATTTTGGATTCAACCCGAAATTGAATCCAGGGTCAAACGTTTTTGGTAAAAAAATGAATCTTCTTGTGTTTGAGATTCTTAGTTAGACAATATCTTGTGCACGGGTTTAAAACCTTTTCGATGATGAGAGGTAATACCAAATTTTTTTAAACCTTCTAAATGAGCCTTAGTACCATAACCAAAATTACTTTCCCAAGCGTAATTAGAAAATTTTTCGGAAAGTCTTATCATTAATCTGTCTCGATAAACTTTTGCAATAATTGATGCTGCACTTATTACTTTAACTTTTTCATCTCCATTAATGACTGTTTTGTAATTTTTTAAGCCAACCGGTGCAAAATTTCCATCTATTAAAGTTAAACTTGGTCTCACTGTCAGTTTTACAATAGCCCTTTTCATAGAAAGTAATGATGCTTGCAAAATATTTAAATCTAAGATTTCTTCGACTGATGCAACGCCTATTGCAAAATAAGAATTACATTTTATATGATCTGAAATTTCTTCCCTTTTTTTAAATGGTATTTTCTTTGAGTCCTTTAAAAGTTTTAAATTTATACCCTTTTTCAATATTACAGCGGCAGAGACCACCGGACCAGCAAGACATCCTCTGCCCACTTCATCAACACCTGCTATAATTATTTTTTTCAATTATATTTTAAGATTGATTTTTTTTTCTCTTATCATTTTCAGATCAATCCAAGCCATTTTTTTTTGTGCCGGTTGTCTCATCAAAAATGCTGGATGAAAAGTGATAATCACTGAAGTTTTGCATCTTCCGAATTTTTTCTCTAACCATTTACCTCTCATTTTTGAGATCACATTATCACTTCCAATTAAAGCATTCATTGCAGTGCTGCCAAGTAATACTAATATTTTTGGATTTATAATTTCTATATGACTAGTAATAAACGGGAGGTATCTTTTGATTTCTTCTTCAGTAGGCCTTCTATTTTCAGGGGGACGGTAATTTACGATATTTGAGATATAAACCTTTTTCCTATCTAGATTTATAGCAGATAACATTTTGTCTAATAGCTGCCCAGCCCTTCCTACAAAAGGAAGTCCCTCTTGATCTTCACTAGAACCAGGCGCCTCACCTACAAACATTATTTTTGATTTAGGATTACCATCATTAAATACAACATTCTTAGCATGCTTTTTTAAATCACAGTTATTTACATTCATAATTGATTTTTTTAATATTTTGAGTTTTACAGCTTTATCCTCTGAAATTTCAAAATTTTCTTTTTTATATCTATTTATTGCCTTATTATTATAAATTAAATTATGATTAATAAATTTATAGTATTGAATAAGTTTAAGTGAGTGAGACATATTCTTTTTTAACATTAGATGAGTATTATTAAGCAACTACAAAAGATTACAGCACAAATTTTATTTGTCATTGTTTTTATTTTTTTTTCCACATTAGAAGCTAAAAATTTGGATAAATTCAACAAGGGGGAGAATTTATCAGATTATTTTTCAGGAATATTGCTTCTTAATCAAAGTAAGTACAAAGATTCTTATGAGTATTTAAAAAGGTTAGATGGTCTAGAGATAAGTCATCCCACTTATTCTTCAAAATACCTTTATTCTTTAGTCAACTCTGGAAAATTTAATCAAGCATATAATTACTCAAAAAAACTCGATAAAGACCAAAGAGATTCATTTGAAAGTGATTTAATTATCGGAACTTTTTTAATAAAAAACTCTAAGCCAAATCTTGCCGAAAAATTTTTTCTAAAAGCAAAAAAAAGAAATTCTCGAACAGTATTAGATAATTATGTCGTAAATTCACTTTTAGTTTGGACGAATGTAAAAAATGAAAAATATGAGAATGCTATTAATAATTTAAATCAATTAGATAAAAGATTTGAAAATCTCAAAAAAATTCAAAAGATTTTTTTGAACTGTTATTTTAATAATGAAAAAACTGAATTATTATTTAATGAATTAATATCCAACCAAAGAACAGACTTCTCAAGATATAACTATTTCTATGCAAATTATTTAGATAGTATTGGTCTTAAAGAAAAAGCTTTTAATGTTGTTGAAAGATCACTAAAAAAATATCCAAGAAATCTTTTACTTAATCAATACAAACTCGACTTAGCAAATTTAAAAAATAATTTTTACTTTGATTGTAAAAAAGAGCAACATGTAATTGCGGAAATATTTTATATAACTGCTAACGCACTTTCATCTCAGTCTATTTATCAATTATCGAACTTTTATTTAAATTTAGCTAAATATTTAAATAAAGAATTTCATGCTTTTGATACTTTAATGGCAGAAAACTTTTACAATATAAATGATTTTTCAAACTCTAAAAAAACTTATCAAAAACTGATAAATTACGGCGACGCTTTCAAATGGTTCGCAAATAAACAAATTTCAAGAATTTTAATAAAGCAAGAAAGAAAGGATAAATCTCTTAAACTTTTAAAAAAATCTTACAATGATTTAGCTGTGAAAGGTTTATATGAAACTTTTGATTATGCAGAGTTTTTAAAAAATAATGAACGATTTGAAGAGTCTATAAAATATTATACTATAATTTTAAATAAGATTGATAAAAAGCATCCTTTGTATCCAGAGGTAACTGATGGCAGGGGAGTTGCATATGAAAGAATTGATGAATGGAAAAAAGCAGAAAAAGATCTCCTAAATTCTTTAGAGGTTAGCCCTGACCAAGCGTATGTAATTAATTATTTAGCTTACACTTGGATAGAAAAGGGTATTAAAATTAAAGAAGCTTTGGAGATGCTAAAAAAAGCTAATAAATTAAAATCAAACGACCCTTATATAATCGACTCTTTGGGTTGGGCGCTTTTTAAAATGAAAAGATATAAAGAGTCAAAAGATTATCTTCAGCAAGCAGTAAAATTAATGCCAGCAGACCCAATAGTTAACGACCATTATGGTGATGTACTTTGGAAAAATGGAAAAGAAATTCAAGCTAGGTATTATTGGAACTATGTAATGAGTATAGAAGACGCTGAAAAAGATTTAAAGGAAAAGGTTGAAAAAAAATTAACAAAAGGCCTTTAATGGCGTTACTAAAATCTTATGCAAAAATAAACTTATCTTTATCAGTTAAAAGAAAATTAATTAATGGGTTACATGACATCGAGTCTATTTTTTGTCAAATTGATTTATTCGACAAAATAAGAATAAAGAAATTAATTTATGGTAAGGCCGATAAAGTTTCATTTAAGGGTCCATTTTCAGCAAATATAAAAAATTCAAATAACTCAATAAAAAAACTTTTAATCCTGATGAGAAAAAATAAATTAATCTCAAACTTTTATTCAGTTCAAGTTTTTAAAAACATTCCAGTTTTTGCAGGACTAGGGGGAGGCACTAGTAATGCAGCTACAATTTTGAAGTTTTTATATAAAGAAAAAATAATAGAAAAAAAACTTTTAAAAAAAATGGTTAATTGTGTAGGTTCTGACTTAAGACTTTTTTTTCAAAAACAAGGATATCTTAAAAATATCAATTCAGTCGACAAACTTTCAAAAGAACATAAGTTATATTTCGTAGTAGCTTATCCAAATATTAGATGTTCTACCAAAGAGGTATATTCAAGAGTAAATAAATTCTCTTCTAAAAAATTTTTTTCACAGAAAGAATTAAAAAATAAAAATAAATTTATTGAAAAAATATCTAAAAAAGGAAATGATTTACAATTAATTGTTGAAAAAAAATATCCAGTTGTCACAGGACTACTACATAATATTCGAGTAAAACGGGGTTGTTATTTGTCAAAAATGACTGGCTCAGGATCTGCTTGTTATGGTTTATTCAAAAATGAAAACTGTTCAAAAGCCGCACTTAAATCTCTTAGAAAAATATACCCTAAATTTTGGTTTTCAATTGCAAAAACTATTTAAATTTATTTATTTATGATATATCACTCATTCTAGTTGGGGCATAGCCAAGCGGTAAGGCAGCGGTTTTTGATACCGCCATCCTAGGTTCGAATCCTAGTGCCCCAGCCAAAAAACTTATGCTTAATTTAAGTTTCAATTTCATAAATAGTATTAAAAGATCAATTTTTCCTTTTTATAAAAATAAGGAATTAAAATTAATTTTTAAAATACTTCAAGGCGATACCCCCAAGGAAACAGCAACTGCAAGATTTGTAGGCGGCTGTGTAAGAAAATATCTCTCAGGTGAAGAAATTGATGACATAGATATAGCAACAACTCTTACTTCAGATCAAGTAAAGAATAGATTTAAAGATACAAACTTTAAGGTTTTAGAAACAGGATTAAAACACGGAACATTAACATTAGTTTCAAAAAGCAAAAAAGTTGAAATTACTACTCTAAGAAAAGATATTAGGACAGATGGAAGGCACGCGCTGATAGAATATACTGAGGATTGGAAATTGGATTCAGAAAGAAGAGATTTTACAATTAATGCTATATATTTAGATATCAACGGAAAAATATTTGATCCTCAAATGGGCACAGTTGATCTTAAAAATAGAAATATTAAATTTATTGGTGATCCTCAAAAAAGAATTACAGAAGATTACTTAAGAATTATTAGATTTATTAGATTTAAAGTCATGTATGATCTAGAAACTGAGCAAACTACTGTTGATGCAATAAAACAAAATTTAGACGGTATAAAAAAAATTTCAAAAGAGAGAATTCTTTCAGAATTATTAAAAATTTTGGAACTTAAAAATTTCACAAAAATAAATGAAAACAAATCTCTTAGTGAAATATTTTGTTTAATATTTCCTGAATTTATTTATCTAGATAGACTTAAAAGACTCCACAAAATATATGATCACTCCAAATTAAATATTGATATTCTTCTTGCAGTATTATTAATTGATGAAAAAGATAATCATGAGTATTTTTCACATAAATACAATGTTTCAAATAAAATTAAGGGAAATTTGCAAAAATTTGCATCTCATTTAAAAGAAATGGATAAAAGTAAAAATTTTTTAGAAAAAAATTTACTTAAAAATCTTTATATTCATGGCAAAAACCATTTAGTTGCTCTAAATATAATTAACTTTACATTTAAACCTAAAATTCAATTAGCTGAATTTTCAACAAATTTGAAGTCAATATTAAAGGCTGATATTCCAAAGTTTCATATAGATGGAGATTATCTTAAAAAATACGGAATGCAGGAAGGAGCATCACTAGGAAAAGCCCTAAAGATTGTAGAAAATGAATGGATTGAAAATAATTTTGCAATTTCACAAAATAGAGTAAAAGAGATTATAGATATTTATAAAATTTAAATATACTCAACATCAAGTATTTCAAAATTTTTTTCACCAGAAGGAGTATTCGCACTTACCATTTCTCCTTTTTCTTTTCCTATTAAAGCTTTACCGATTGGGCTTTTGAAAAAAATTAAATTCTTAGAAATATCAGCTTCATCTTGTCCAACAAGTCTATAGGAAATTTGTTTGTCTGCATTCAAGTCTTTTACTTTCACTGTTGAGCCGAATATTACTTTTCCATCATTTTCAATCTTTGTAACATCAATCACGTTCGCACGAGCAATCAAATCATTTATTGCTATTACTCGGCTTTCAATTAAAGCCTGTTGTTCTTTTGCCGCGTGATATTCAGCATTTTCCTTTAAATCTCCATGAGATCTTGCTTCAGCTATAGCAGCAACAACTTTTGGCCTTTGCACATTTTTAAGATTTTCTAATTCAGTCTTTAAATTATTTAATCCGTTAATTGTAATAGGTTCTTTATCCATTATTATTTCCATCTAGCTTCAGGAGGTAATGACATCAAAATTGCATCAATATTTCCTCCAGAATTTAATCCAAATTTAGTTCCTCTATCATATAACAAGTTAAACTCAACATATCTGCCACGTTTTATCAACTGTCTTTCTTTATCTGCCTTTGTCCACTTAAGTTTTCTTTTTCTTTTTATTATCTGTTTGGAGATATTGATAAAAGTCAAGCCAAGTTCTCTTACAAATTTAAAATTTTTAATCCAATCTTTGCTTTCATAATCAAAAAAAATACCACCAATACCTCTAGGCTCTTTTCTATGTGGTAAGTAAAAATATTCATCACATAATTTTTTATATTTTTTATAACTTTTTTTATTTTGCTTACAAACGATTTTTAAATGGTCGTGTATAATTTTTTTTTCCATTACGTCACCATGGCTTGGTGTTGCATCCATACCTCCCCCAAACCATTCTTTTGTAGTTACTATAAATCTCGTATTAAAATGTATTGCTGGCATTTTTGGATTTTTCATGTGAGCTACCACCGATATACCTGACGCCCAGTATTTGCCTTCCTTATTTGCACCATAGATTTTAGATCTAAAGTGTTTTGGAAATACTCCCGAAACTGTAGATTTGTTGACTCCAACTTTGTCAAATATTTTTCCATTAGATAAAATTAAAGATGTTCCTCCACCTTCTTTTTTTTCCTTCTTATTCCAATCTTTTTTAAAAAATTTAATTCTATTATTTTCTAAGTCTTCAAATTCTTTACATATTTGAGTCTGTAGATAAGAAAACCAACTATCAGTCATTTTTTTTTTAAAATCAGTTTTCATATTATGAATTTTTCTGTCTAATTGCCTCTGATGAGATAATCGCTACACTCATTGCAACATTTAAAGATCTTGTTTTTTTGTTCATAGGAATTTTTATTTTATTCTTAATTGTTTTATGAAAATAATCTGGTACGCCGGCACTTTCTCTTCCAAACAAAAGCATATCATTACTTTTGAATTTAAATTTATAATATAATTTTTTCCCTTTGGTTGTCATTAAAACTATTCTGGATTTTTTGTGTTTTTTTACAAAACTATCATACCCATCGTATCTAAAAACCTTACACAATCCCATATAATCCATTACAACTCTTTTAAATCTCTTATCATTGATATTAAAGCCACAAGGCTCAATTATATGTATTTTTAAATTTAAACATGCACCTAGTCTAATTATAGCTGCAGTATTTTGTGGGATATCAGGTTTATAGAGAACTATGTGCATTATTTAAGCTTAATTTATGTGTCATTCTGACCCTAGAAATTTTTATAATATGGTTTTATTTAATAATTACATTATAAGCACTTACATAAATGAGCAAAGAAGAAAAAAAAGTAAATCGAAGAGATTTTTTATTTACAGCTAGTTATACTGTTGGGGCGGTAGGTGTTGGAGCAGTTATTTGGCCAATGATTGATCAAATGAATCCAGATAAAGCCCAACAAGCACTAGCTACTACTGAAGTTGATATTAGCAACATTGAACCTGGAAAATCAATCACAGTTTTATGGAGAGGTAAGCCAGTTTTTTTAAAAAGAAGAACTCCTGATGAAATAGCAGAGGCTAGGGCCGTAAATATGGACGATTTGCCTGATCCTCAAAAGGATGAAGAAAGAGTAAAAGAGGGAAAAGATGAATGGTTAGTTATGTTAGGAGTTTGCACACATCTAGGATGTGTTCCTTTAAAAGACAAAGGAGACTTTAATGGTTGGTTCTGTCCTTGCCATGGTTCACATTATGATGTATCAGGCAGAATTAGAAAAGGACCTGCACCAACAAATATGGAAATACCAAAGTTTGAATTTGTAGATAATAACACGATTAAGATTGGTTAAAAAAAATTATGAGCGAGCACGAATACACACCGAAATCTAAAGCAGGGAAATGGTTTAATGACCGTTTACCATTACTTTCTCTTGGAGCACACCTTACAGATTATCCAACACCTAAAAATTTAAATTATTGGTGGACTTTTGGTGGAATTTTAACTTTTTGTTTAATTACCCAAATAGTCACAGGAATTGTTTTAGCAATGCATTATGTTGCTCACGCAGATTTAGCTTTCGCAAGTGTAGAACATATAATGAGAGATGTAAATTATGGTTGGTTAATAAGATACATTCATAGCAATGGCGCATCTATGTTTTTCTTAGCAGTTTACATTCACATTTTTAGATCTTTATTTTATGGATCATATAAATCACCAAGAGAAGTAATTTGGATAATTGGTCTGATGATTTATTTATTAATGATGGCAGCAGCTTTCATGGGTTATGTTTTGCCTTGGGGTCAGATGAGCTTCTGGGGAGCTACAGTAATAACTAACTTATTTAGCGCGATTCCATTAGTCGGAGACAGCATAACAACTTGGTTGTGGGGAGCATATTCTGTAGATAATCCAACACTAAACAGATTTTTTAGTTTACATTATTTAATACCGTTTTTAATTTTAGGATTAGTAGTTTTGCACATTTGGGCTTTACATGTTCCAGGAAATAATAACCCAGTTGGAATTGATATAAAAAAACCATCTAAAGATACAGTGCCATTCCATCCTTATATAACAATTAAAGACGCTTTCGCACTTTTAGTTTTTATGATCATATTTGCTGGATTTGTATTCTTTACTCCTAATGTTTTGGGCCACTCAGACAATTATATACCTGCTAATCCGTTAGTTACACCTGCTCACATTGTTCCTGAATGGTATTTGTTACCGTTTTACGCAATTTTAAGATCTGTCCCTGATAAATTAGGTGGGGTAATTTTAATGTTCAGTGCAATTTTTATTTTATTTGTTTTACCTTGGTTGGATACATCAAAAGTTAGATCGGCTGTTTTTAGACCAATTTATAGACAGTTCTTTTGGATATTAGTAATAGACGTTCTAATGCTTGGTTATGTTGGTGCGATGCCAGCTGAAGGAATTTACTTAGTATTAGCTAGAGTTGGAACTATTTATTACTTCTTACATTTTATAGTTGTTATGCCTGTCGTCGGATATTTGGAAAAAACAGATCCTATTCCTATGAGCATCTCCGAGCCAGTTTTAACTGGAGGAGCAGAACCATCTTTAGCTAGGAAGGTTGATGATAAAGTCTAATATAAAACTATTTGTTTTATTTTTTTTGTTACTTATATCACTAAGACCACTACAAAGTGCTGAAATGGTTGATCCAATTAAAGTGGATTGGAGTTTTAAAGGTTTAACAGGAACCTTTGATAGAGCATCACTACAAAGAGGATTTCAAGTTTATAAAGAAGTCTGTGCTTCATGCCACTCAATGCAATATCTTAGCTATAGAAATCTAGGAGAACCTGGTGGACCTGAATTTTCAGAGCAAGAAGTGAAAGCTATAGCCGCAAGTTTTGAGATAGAAGACGGTCCAGACCCTCAAGGTGAAATGTTTACTAGACCCGGTAGACCTTCAGATAAATTTAAAAGTCCGTATCCAAATGTTCAAGCAGCAGCGGCTGCTAACGGCGGTGCATACCCACCTGATATGTCAGTTCTAGTTAAAGCAAGAAAAGGAGGGGCTAACTATATTTATTCAGTATTAGTTGGTTATGAAGATCCACCTCCAGGTGTGACCTTAGACGATGGTGTTTATTACAATAAATATATGGTTGGCAATAAAATTAAAATGCCTAATAATTTAATGGATGGGTTAGTTGAATATGCGGACGGAACAGAATCTACAGTCGATCAAATGGCTAAAGATGTAACAACTTTTCTAGCATGGGCAGCGGAACCTGAACTTGAGGAAAGGCATAAAACTGGTGTGAAAGTAATTATTTATTTACTTTTATTGACGATTTTAGTTTATTTAAGTATGAAAAAAATATGGTCAAGGGTTGACTCGGAAAAATAATACATCTCCATCTTTCACAATATAATCTTTACCCTCTATTCTCAATTTTCCATTTTCCTTGCATTTTTCAGCACTTCCATATTTAATAAAATCTTCAGAGGTTACAGTTTCAGCTCGAATAAAATTTTTTTGAAAATCAGTATGAATTACGCTTGCAGCTTTAGGGGCAGATGTATTTTTCTTAATAGTCCAAGCTCTACTCTCCTCTGGACCAGAGGTAAAAAAAGTATCTAGTCTTAAAAGATCATAACCAGCTCTTATAAGTTTATTCAACCCAGTTTTTTCTAAACCAATGTCTTTCATAAAATCTTCTTTTTCATTTAAATCAAGCCCTGAAAGTTGATCTTCAATGTCGGCACAAATATTAATCATTTTTTCACCCGGGTATTTTTCTTTTACCTGTTTTGTATATTGATTTCCTTTAGATAAACTATCTTCATCAACATTACATACTATTATTTTTGGCTTTATGCTTAACAAACCAATACCAGAGAGTAATTCTTCTTCCTCTTTATCATTAATCGTTGCCTCTTCTCCTTTGCTAAGATGGCCAAGCTTTTCCTCCAAAACTTTTATCTGTTTCTCACCTAATGCTTTTTTTTTACTCTTTTCTAGCTTTTTTTGAATAATATCTATATCTGAGAGAATAATTTCTGTCTTAATAGTTTCTAGGTCATCTGCTGGATTAATAATAGAGTTAACGTGAGTAATTTTTTCAGAGTCAAAACATCTTACCAAGTGTATAATTGCATCGACTTCCCTTATATGAGATAGAAATTTATTGCCTAAACCTTCTCCTTTAGATGCACCTTTTACTAAACCAGCAATATCTACAAAAGTAATGTTTGCGTAAATTTTTTTCTTTGAGCTAGACAGTTTAGCTAATTGATCTAGTCTTTCATCTTTTACATCAACTATACCAATATTAGGATCAATTGTACAAAAAGGGAAGTTTGCTGCCTCAGCTTTTTTTGATGCAGTTAAAGCATTAAACAAAGTTGATTTACCTACATTAGGAAGACCAACTATTCCACATTTAAATCCCATTAAGATTTTGGTTTACCTTGCTTGAAAATAAGTCTATCTTTTTATCTATAAGTGTAGGAATTTGTTTTACAATATTTTCAGTAATCTCTTTAATTTTTTCCTCTTCATCTTCTTTAAAATCCTCTAAGACATGATTGTTGACTTTTTTCTTTTGCTTGGGATGACCGATTCCTATTCTTACTCTCGAATAATCTTTTCCAATAAATTTATCAATTGACTCGATACCATTATGACCAGCGCTAGTTCCACCAAATTTTACTTTTATTTTTCCAAAATCAATATCCATATCATCATGAAAAACTATTACATCCTTAGCATCGATCTTAAAATAGTCTATAAGTTCTTTGATAGCCGTGCCTGAGTTATTCATAAAAGTTAAAGGTTTAATTGCATAAATTTTTTTTTCATCGATATTACCAGTAGTCAGCAATCCTTTAAATTTAGGTTTTTGTTTTGAGAGTTTAAAATGAGAATTAATCGCATCGATAATTTTAAATCCGATATTGTGTCTTGTATTAGTATAATTAGAACCTGGATTTCCCAATCCAACAAGTAAAAGCATATAAATTATTTTTTTTCAGCAGGTTTTTTTTCTTCAGGTTTTTTTTCAGTTGAACCTTCTTTAGTTTTATCATCCTTCTTAGAAACGTCACCGTCTTTCCCTGCAGCTTCTGCACCCTCGGCAGTTTGAGTTTCTCCCTCAGCACCTTCAGCTGATGCCTCTTCAACTGGTTTTTCTGGTTCTTTAATAACAGTTGGAGCAGCAACAGTTGCAACTACGAAATCACGATCAGTAATAGTTGGAAAAACATTATTTGGAAGTTTTACAGAAGAAATTTTTATACTCGTCCCAATATCCGTTCCCGATAGGTCAACTATAATCTCATTCGGGATATTTTCTGCTGGACACCTCAGTTCTACTTTTCTCCTAACAATATTTAAAACACCTCCTCTTTTTAAACCAGGGGAGTCAGGGTGATTAATAAATTTCACTGGTATTTCCAAAATAATTTTTTTACCAGATACAATTCTCATAAAATCAATATGTATTGGCTCTTCCGAAACTACGTTGTAAGCTACTTCTCTAGGAATTACCTTTTCTGTTTTGCCATTAACTTCAATTTCTAATACTTTAGATAAAAAAGTATCGGAATTTATTAAATTCGAAATTTCTTTTTTACTGATAGATATATTTTGATTTGGGTCTTTGCCTCCGTATAGAATTGCAGGAATAAAACCTTTTGCTCTTAACTTGTTATTAGAGCCAGATGTTAAATTTTCTCTTTTTATAGCTTTTAGATTACTCATAAGTTTATTGAGAAGCGTATATAACTCAAGATATGCACTAAAACAAGTGTTAATTAAACAAATCTGATACAGAATTAGAATTTGCTATTCTTTTAATTGCTTCAGACATTAGTGAGGCAATAGATAACACCTCAATTTTATTATTATTCTTAATCTTTTGAACGTTGTCTATAGTGTCAGTTATAATTAATTTTTTTATCTTTGAATTTTTTATTTTTTTTACGGCGTCCCCACTTAAAACTGCATGGGTTATAAAGACATAGACTTCGTTTGCTCCACTTTTTTTAAGTGCATCAACTGCATTAACTATTGTTCCTCCGCTATCTATAATATCGTCTACGATAATGCAGGTTTTATTTTTTACATCTCCAATTATATTCATTACTTCAGATTTTCCAGGGGCCGGTCTCCTTTTATCTATAATTGCAAGATCAGCTTTTATTCTCGTTGCTAAAGCTCTGGTCCTAGCAACTCCACCCACATCAGGTGAAACACATATTAGTTTTTTTGAATTTAATTTTTTTTTAATATATTTTGCAAATAGTGGAGCTGTATACAAGTTATCAACTGGCATATCAAAAAAACCTTGAATTTGTCCTGCATGTAAATCGACTGTGACTACTCTAGTCGCACCAGCATTTGAAATTAGGTTAGCTACTACTTTTGCAGATATTGAAGTTCTTGGAGCTACCTTTCTATCCTGTCTTGCATAGCCAAAGTAAGGAATTACTGCTGTAATAGTTTTTGCTGAAGATCTTTTTAATGCATCAACTACTAACAAAAGTTCCATAATGTTATCATTAGCTGGATTGGAGGTAGATTGGATTACAAAAACACTGTTACCCCTAATATTTTCATTAATCTCAATATATATTTCGCCATCAGCAAATCTTCTAATATTAGTATTTATTAATTTTAGTTTGAGGTTTTTGGAAATATCTCTGCTAAGCTTAAGATTGCTAGTTCCAGATAAAATTTTCATGAAATGTAGTTATTTATACAATTATTTCTTTAACTTTTCAAATTTAATTTAATAACAGATATATTTCGGCCATAGTCGCTTTGTTTTAGTATAGTTGACCTTCTAAAGCTAAAAAATTTCTTATTCTCAACATATGTATCAAAATTTACATGATCTACAATTACGTTTAGACTCAAAAGTTGATCTTCTACAAAACTTCTTAAATCAAATAACTGTTTACAATTATTTTTACGGAAAAAATATTTTTTATTTTTTTTCGATTTTTTTAAAAATTTATTTACAAAATTTTCATCTACCTCATAACTCTTTTTCCCAATACAGGGACCTAAAGATGCATAAATTTTGCATTTTAAATATTTTTTTTTTATTTTAGTAATTGTATTTTGTATTATACCTGAAAACGCTCCCTTCCATCCTGCATGTATACAGCCTATAATTTTATTTCGGAAGTCAAACAATAATATGGGCACACAATCAGCTGTAACTACTCCTAAAGCTATATCTTTCTTTGTTGTTATCATTGCATCCGAGTTTATTTTCTTTATTGAACTTGCTTTATTTATTTCAATCACTTTGTTGCTGTGTGTTTGAAACATGAGAATTAAGTGGTTTTTTTTAACACGCATCTTTTTCGAGACGAATTCTAAATTTTTTGCAATATTCTCTTTTTTATCTTTAGAGCCTCTTCCACAATTAAGACCTTTATAAAGTCCTTTGGAGTAACCATTTTTTCTTGAAAAGAAATAATGTTTTATTTCAAAAAATTTTTTAAGTTTTTTAGAGCGATACATTAATCAAATCCAAAATATTTATTTCTTCTAAATTTATAAGTTAAAATTAC
The DNA here is from genome assembly GCA_902556855.1 of uncultured Pelagibacteraceae bacterium. Taxonomy (GTDB): domain Bacteria; phylum Pseudomonadota; class Alphaproteobacteria; order Pelagibacterales; family Pelagibacteraceae; genus Pelagilacustribacter. Next base: position 40,381 of record CACDXJ010000003.1, read on the forward strand.
CTTAAATAATTCACCCATTAAATTTGGGTTTAACAATCTTTTTAATCGGAGGTAAAGATTTGTTTGATCGTTAAACTTCATTTTAGAGGCTATTATTTCAGCTCTTTTCATAATACCCATTTTTTCTAAAAATTTTTTTTGAGTAATAACTTTTTTAACTTTAAGTTTATTTTTCAAAAAAAACTCATTTAAAATGGAAAAATTAACATGCGAGGTAACATCTGCTTTTCCTAAATTGTTAAGTAATATATTTCTTTTATGTCTAATTACTGATTGTAAAGTACTTTGATTATGAGGCTTTAGATACCCATAATCAATTATTAACAAACATCCATTTAATTTATTTATAATTTTAATTATTTTTTTTAATTCGTTAAGCCCAAGTTTGGGAAATTCAATAAATTTTAAATCTTTAAGAGATCTATATGAATTTAAGATTTTAACATCTTCTGTTGAAGCCTTTTTAAACTTTTCAACTATTTGAGAATTTTTTCCAAGAAAAAAGTACTTTTCATATAATTTACCTTGGTCACGTTTAAATTGTTTTATTGGAATTGCATCAAAAAATTCATTACCAAAAAATATTACTGGTCCATTTTTAATTTTTTTAAAATCATTTATCCATTGAACACTATTATTTTTTATATTTTTTTTTTGAATTTTTTTCAAAAAACTACTTATTTCAAATAAGTATATTTTTTTCGAGTTATTAAATATCGGAAATCTTTTAAAAACATCTAAAAGAGTTTTTGTTAAACTTCCATCACCGGGGCCAAGTTCTACTAGGTTAATCTTTTTAGGTTTTCCAAAAATTTCCCAAGTAGAAATAATCCATATCGCAATCATTTCAGAAAACAAATTTGATAATTTTGGGGAAGTTATAAAATCACCTTTTAATCCAAGAGGCTGTTTAGAATTATAGTAGCCAATCTTTTTATCATATAAAACATTTTGGAAAAATTGGTCTACAGGTAAAGATCTTACTTTTTTAAAAAATTTTAAATTTGATTTCATTTTTTTTTAAAAAATTAAAGAGAAATATTCCTGCTACAATCATAAAAAAACTAAGGATTGTTCCCATACTAAATAAATTTAGTATATATCCAATGTGACTATCCGGTTCCCTAAAAATTTCTGAGAAAATTCTAAAAATTCCGTAGAAAATTAGAAATAGACAAGAACAATGACCAGTTTTATAATTCTTACTAAAAAATCTAACATTTAAAATTATAAATAAAGCAAGACCTTCCAAAATTGCCTCATATATTTGAGAGGGATGTCTTGGAAAGTTGTCTATATTGGGAAAAATAACTCCCCAAATAATATTGGTTGTTTTTCCGATTAACTCACCGTTTATAAAATTTGCAATTCGCCCAAGAAAAATTCCTATAGGGGAAACACATGCCACAACATCTAAGAGGAACAAAGTTTTTTTTTTATTTCTATTGGTAAAAAAATATGTCCCTAATATTATTCCTATTAAAGCTCCATGAAAAGACATTCCACCCTCCCAAATTTTAAAAATTTCAATAGGAGAAGAGATATAATAATTTAAATTATAAAAAATCACATAACCTAATCTGCCTCCAATAATTATTGATAAAATTAGATAGGTTATTAAATCGTCAAATTCTTTAGAATTGACCAGCTCTTCTGTTGAGGTCAGTTTTGACGAAATGATTTTTTTTCCATATGACCACCCAATGAGAATTCCGAAAATATATGCTAAAGAATACCATCTGATATCTAGAAACCCAAAGCTAAATATTACAGGATCAAAGTTATGGGTAAACATAATTATTTATATCACATTTGAAATTAGTAATACTATCAAATAAGATACTTTTATGAATAATTCGGAAAAAATTTTAAAAACTTTATCTGGTTTAATTGAAAATGGCATTCTCTCTTCCAAAGATATTAAAAATGAAATCTCTACTGACCTAAAATTTAAAAAAGACAAAATAATTAATAAATTAAATCTTGTATCCAGAGATGAGTTTGAAGTACTCAAAAAAATAGTTCAAAAACAAGACTCGATTATAAAAAAATTATTAAAGACTAAAAAAACTAAAAAGGTAAAGAGATCTTAACCTGAAGGCCGTTCAACTTTCCTTTATTAAGTTGAATACTACCACCATGGGAATTTATTACATCCTCTACGATAGCTAAACCTAAACCAACTCCTGAATGATTTAAACTTCTACTTTTATCTAATCTAAAAAATGGTTTAAAAACATTCTTATATTGATCTTCCGGGATCCCAGGACCATCATCTTCGAATAAGATTACTACCCTATTTGAAGTTTTTAGAATATCAACATAAACATTTTTACCATATGTTAATGCATTTTGAATTATATTTTCAAAAGATCTTTTCAATGATAATGGCCTACCTTCTAAAAATATATCTTTGTCACAAGAAACTTTAAAATGCTCTTCATTAAAATTATTTTTAAATTCCTCGAATATTAATCTAAGATTTATCTTAGAAGTGTTTTCTTGTGACTGTGTTTTTGCAAATTGAAGATAGTCGTTAAGCATTCGTTCCATTTCGTCAATATCTTTAGACATTTTTTCTGATAAATCTTTTTGTTTTATCATTGCTAATTGTAATTTTAGTCTAGTAAGTGGTGTTCTTAAATCATGGCTTATACCAGACAACATTTCTGATCTTTGGTTCAGATGACGATTAATCCTTTTGGCCATTCTATCAAATTCATAAGCTGCTTTTCTAATTTCTTGTGCTCCAGAAGGTTTAAAAAAATTTACGTAATCTCCCTTTCCGAATCTTTCTGCTGCTTTAGCTAATCTTACTAGAGGTCTAGTTTGATTTTTCAAAAATATTAAAGCTATTATAATTAATACGATTGAAGGTAAAGTGGTCCATAAAACAAATATTCTAATCGAGGAAGTAGATACCATTTCTTTTGGCACTAAAAATTCTAGAACTTCATTTTCAGATTTAATTTTAATTTCAACAGCGTTTTTAAATTTGGTAGTGTTAAACCAATAATTATTATTCCCAAATGTAGACTTTAACTCTCTTCGAAGAGATCTATCCATAGGGCTGAATTTTCTCTCTCCACTCTCATTCGGAAATTTTTCTTTACTAATTCCTATCTCAAAATTAAAATTATTCTTATAGCTATCAGTAAAGAAATCTAAATTTTTTTTATCATTTTTATAAACTTCCTCGATTGTTTTTAGTTGAGCCACAAGAGATCTTGTTATGTTTTTATTAGCTTTAATCCAAATACTATCGTAAAAAACTATAGTTATTATAATTTGTAAGATAATAGTTGGTGCTGCTACAATTATTAATGCTCTATAAAACAACCTTTTAGGCAATACAACTTTTAAAAATTTACTCAATCCAGAGAACATATCCTGAGCCCCTTATTGTTTGCAAAAATTTTGGATTTTTAGGATTAATTTCTATTTTTTGTCTTAATCTAGTTATCATTACGTCAATAGAACGTTCCTGGCCTATACCAGATATTTTTCCTATCTCTTCTCTAGAAAAAGTTCTTCCAGGATTTGATAACATTTCTACTAAAACTTTTTTTTCAGAGTTATTAATTTTTTTGTTATCATTATTTAAAGAGATTATCATTTTATTTAAATCAATTTTAGCTTTTCCTACATTATAAGAAGAATTCAAATCAATTTTAAAATTATTTTTTATGATATTATTAATTCTTAAAAGTAATTCTTTAGGTTCAAATGGTTTACCAATATAATCATCAGCTCCAATTTCAAGTCCTTGTATCCTATTTTCCACTTCACCTTTAGCTGTTAAAAGAATAATTGGAATTTTAATATTTTTTTTTATTTCTTTAGTAAGGTCATATCCGTTTTGTCCTGGCATCATTACATCTAGAATTATCAAATCAAATTTTATTATTTTCAATTTTTTTTTTGCCTGATCGGCGTTCTCAGCTGTTGAAACTATGTAATTATTTTGACTTAGATACTCTTTTAAAAGATTTCTAATACCATCATCATCGTCAACTATTAATATATGTAATTTATTTTCCATTAATTATTTTTTTTAAAACATCTTTAAATTTTATAACTGAGTCTGAATTTGAATTTTTAAGAGCATTAAAAATCCTTTTTTTTTGAGAATTATACACTATATCAAAAAAGACTTTACCCTCTCTGTCTAGAAATAAATTTCTTTTTCTGGTATCATTTTCGTCTTGAATTTGTTTTATCATTTTAGATTTTAAAAGATCTCGAAGAACTCTATTAAGACTTTGTTTTGTTACCTTCAATTTAAAGATTAATTCACCTAAATTTATACCTGGATTACTCTCGATTAGATGCAAAGCTCTTAAGTGAGCAGGTCCAAAAAACTTTTTTGAGAGAATTTCTCTAGGATCTGAAAATGTTTCTCTATAAGCGTAATAAAGCAACTGTATAAACTCTTTTATTTGGTCATCTTTTAGATAAAGCAAATCTTTCATAATGGTAAGTTATATTGACTTATCCTGTTTTGGAATATACTTTTTTATAATAAAAAAATCTATATATTTACTGCTAATGGAAAGTATACCCTACGACAAAAGATCAGGAAAAATTTGGTTCAACGGCAAAACTGTTGAATGGAAAGATGCAAATATCCATATTTTGAACCATGGCCTGCATTACGCAAGTTGTGTTTTTGAAGGCGAAAGAGTTTATGATGGAGAAATTTTTAGACTAGAGGAACATACTGTCAGACTATTCTATTCAGCTGAGAGAATGGGAATAAAAGTTCCCTATACTCAGAAAGAAATTAATGATGCTTGTAGAAATATTGTTAACATTCAAAAAGTTCAAAATGGTTATGTAAGACCTTTAATATGGAGAGGAAGTGAAATGATGGCTATATCTGCACAAAAAAATAAAATACATGTCGCTATAGCAACATGGGAATGGGGATCTTACTTTGACCCTAAACTTAAGTTAAATGGTATAAAATTAAATATTTCTAGTTGGCGAAGACCCGCACCCAATACCATTCCATGGGATACAAAAGCAGCGGGTTTATACATGATTTGTACATTATCCAAACATGAAGCAGAGGCGCAGGGTTATACAGATTCATTAATGCTTGATCATCAAGGTGATATTGCAGAGGCCACAGGGGCGAATATTTTTTTTAAAAATAAGATTGGTGAATTACACACTCCAATCCCTGACTCTTTTTTAGATGGTATCACTAGGCGTGAAGTAATTAAAATTGCGAAATCAAAAGGGATTAAAGTAATTGAAAGAAAAATAAAGCCTGAAGAAATGAAAGATTTTGTAGGGTGTTTCTTGACAGGCACAGCTGCAGAAATTACTCCAGTTTCACAAATAAACGAATACAAGTTTAAAGTTTGCTCAGTTATTTCAGAATTAGATGACGCCTATCAAAATTTAGTTAGAAAAGATACTGCAGCTTAATCTTTGTTATCTTCATTGATAGCATGGTCAATACCTTTTCTAAGATAATCATAGCCAGTATATAACGTTAAAAAAGCTGATAACCACAAAAGAATTATTCCCACGGTTTGAGCATTATAATCTTGGAAATTTATAATTTTATTTCCTATATCACCAGTCAATAAAATAGCGATTGAAGTCATTTGAATAAAAGTTTTTAATTTAGATAAACTTGTAACTTGCATAACTATTTTTCCTTTTGCCAAAAATTCTCTTAATCCTGAAATTAAAATTTCTCTTGTAAGAATAATGACTGCTGCAATAACTTCATAGTTTTTAATAGTTCCATTCATTACTAGTAAAATAAGAGCAGCAGAAACTAAAATTTTGTCAGCTATAGGATCTAATAATTCACCTAATTTTGATTCCTCTTTGAATAGTCTGGCTAATAACCCATCAAGGTAATCAGTAAAACTAGCTAGTACAAATAAAAAAAAAGGTATTAAATCGCCGAAAAATCCAGGAATAAAAAAAGTTACAACAAAAATTGGCACAATAATTATTCGGCCAATTGTAAGTATATTTGGTATTTTTAATTTCATTTATTCGTGAAAATAATCATATATTTTCTTTGCTATGTTGTCTTCTATTCCTTCTACTGATTTTAAATCTTCAAAGCTTGCAGACTCAACAGCACGTGCAGACCCAAAATGATTTAATAAAGCTCTTTTTCTTTGTTTTCCAACCCCTTGGATTTGATCTAATAGAGATTTACTAAGGTTTTTCTTTCTTTTAGCTCTGTGAGTGCTTATAGCAAATCTGTGAGCCTCATCCCTCAGCCTTTGTATGAAAAATAATAATGGATCATTTTTTTCTAAAATATACTCTTTACTTTGATAATAGATTTTTTCCTCTCCGGCATTTCTTTTTTTCCCTTTTGCCACCGCTATAATTGGCAAGTCATGTAATCCTAATTCATTTAAAACTTCTCTAGATGCAGAGTATTGCCCTTTTCCACCATCTATCATTATTAAATCCGGCAATGACAATGACCCAGATTTTTCTTTAATCGCTTTTGAAAATCTTCTAAACAAAACCTCTTTCATCATCCCATAATCATCATTTTTCACCTTTTCATCTTTAATATTGAATTTTCTGTATCTTTTCTTAACAAAACCTTCATTACCGAAACAAATTAATGATCCGACGGAATCAGTTCCTTGTATGTGGCTATTATCGTAAACTTCTATTAATTCAATATTATTATTAATATTAAATTTAGATGCCAATTCTTCAATAAGATTATTATTAGTATCAGATTGAATGAGTTTTTGTTTTAAAGATTGTTTTGCATTTTTTTCTGCAAGATTTGAAATACTTATCTCATTTTTACTTTTTGCCTGCTTAATAATAATATCTTTTTTGTCTTTCTCAGAGAATGTTTTCTCAATAAGTTTTTTGTCTTTTACTTCACAATTAGTCAGTATAAGCCTTGGAATTGTTTTGTTTTCGTAAAATTGCGATATAAAAGAACTTATTATATCTTCCACACTGTCATCCGGATCATGTTTAGGATAGAAAGCTTGATTACCCCAGTTTTGTTTTGATCTAAAAAAAAACACCTGAACACAGGTTTTTCCTGTTTCTTTATAAATACTTATAACATCAGCTTCTGTTAAATTTGTCTGATTTATTTTTTGAGAAGTTTGTATTTGAGTTAACGCTTTTATTCTATCTCTAGCTATAGCTGCTTTTTCATAATTCAAATCTTTACTAGCTTTTTCCATTTCTTTAGATAAATTTTTCTGAATTCTTCTGGATTTACCTGAAATAAAATCAATAGCGTCAGCTACAGTAGACTCATAATCTTTCTCATTTATATGTCCAACACACGGAGCTGAACACCGTTTAATCTGGTACAATATACATGGTCTCTCTCTATTTTTAAAAACGGTATCATCACAGACTCTTAAAAGAAAAATTTTTTGTAAAATTTTAATTGTCCAATTAGCGGATCCAATTGATGCAAATGGACCAAAATAATATCCCGTTTTTGATTTCTTCCCCCTTAACTTCGTAAGTTGTGGCCACTTATCTTTATTTCCAATATAAATATAAGGAAAAGATTTGTCATCTCGCAAAAGGATATTGTATCGAGGTTTATATTTTTTTATTAAATTTGCTTCCAATAGAAGAGCCTCACTCTCATTGCTTGTAGTAGTGGTTTCAAGGTTGTGCGTAAGTGAAAGCATCCTTTCAGTTCTAATAGGAAGATTAGACTCAGTCACATAACTTTTAAGTCTGTTTGGGATATTTTTAGCTTTACCAATATATAGAATTTCACCAGTAGAACTAATCATTTTGTAAACACCGGGGTTTTTTGGTATTAGCGGTATTTTTTCTTTTATTACTTTTTTTCCTAAATCTAAACTATTCATCATACTTTTGATTTTGATACCTCGATACCAACAGATTTAGTTTTCTTTAAGATATCTAACTTTTCTATCTTAAGATTAATCTTTTTAACAAGTTTATTTTTGAATATCATATTAAAAATATTTTCTGCTAAGTCTTCAAGTAACTCATGGTGTTTTAGATAAGTAATTTTCTCAATTTTACTAACAATTTCCTCATAATTAAGAATAGAATTCAAATCTTTGTTATTTGGAGTTACATATGGATTTGTTAAAATTTCGATATTAAATTTTACTCTTTGTCTCTCTCTCTTTTCAAAATTGTGTATTCCTATAGAAATATTTAAGATTAAATCTTTTATAATTACTTTTCTTTTATACTTAAATTTTTCTTTTTTCTTAAATTTAATTATTTTCATTCTTTTGTATTAATAATATCTGGTGTTTGCCAAGCAAGTCTTTGTCCGCTATCGATATTTATTATTTCTCCAGTTATACTTTTATTTTTAATAAGAAACTTTACTCCGTTACATATGTTTTCTAAATCTACTTTTTTTCTTAAGAGCGTAGATTTCCATTGTTTTTTGAAATGCGTTTCAGATTGTCTTTTGTTTTTTAGAGTTGGTCCGGGCGAGATGCCATTCACTCTTATGTAAGGCGCTAATTTCATGGCTGATGTTTTTGTAAAGGTGGCCAATGAAGACTTACTTAAAGTATAAGAGAAAAAAAAGGGAGTTAATTTTTCAACTCTTTGATCAATAATATTAATGATGCATCCCTCTCTGTTTTTAACTAATCTTTTAAAATTCCGCGTTAAGATGGCTGGTGCTTTTAAGTTGATATTCATATGTTTTGTAAAGGATTTTTCAGAAAAATTTTCAAGATTATCGTTTTCAAAAATGGATGCATTATTAATTAAACAATCTAATCCTTTAAGAGTTTTATAAGCCTTTTTTATTAAAGTTTCGGTTTGTTTTAAATTATTTAAATCAGCTTTAAATAAGTATGCCTCAGCCCCAAGGTTTTCTAACTCTTTTTTTAATTTTAAAGCGCTACTTCTAGATTTGTTAAAGTGGATACCTATTTTTGTTTCAAAGCTTACTAAACTTTTAGCGATTGCAGACCCTATTCTAGTAGCTCCACCCGTGATAACTATTTTTTTGGCTTCCATTTTTTTATTGCTTTTCTTGGTTTTGTGCCAGGCATACCCATAGTTGATCTTCCTTTTGGATAAACCTTACTTTTTAAATTATATTGGGATATCTTAGGATTTAAAGTTATTTCAAGTTCACTAGCTTCTAATTTTCTCATTTCATCCCTTAGTTTAGCAGCCTCTTCAAACTCTAAATTAGATGCAGCTTCCTTCATTTTTCTGTTTAAAGCTTTAAGATGTTTTTTTAGATTTCCACCAACGTTTGAGCCTTCACTGATTTTAACGTAATCTTTTTCATAAACTGACTCTAAAATATCACTTATTTCTTTTTTAACTGACTCGGCAGTTATTCCATTTTTCTTATTATATTCTAATTGTTTATTTCTTCTTCTTTCTGTTTCCTTCATTGCTTTTTCAATGCTCTTCGTGACTTTATCAGCATATAAAATTACTTTACCATCAACATTTCGAGCTGCTCTTCCAATAGTTTGAATTAAAGAAGTTTCAGATCTTAAAAATCCCTCTTTATCGGCATCTAAAATTGCTACCAGAGCACATTCGGGAATATCTAATCCTTCTCTTAGCAAATTGATTCCTACAAGAATATCAAACACGCCCATCCTCAAATCTCTTATGATCTCAATTCTTTCAAGTGTATCAATATCAGAATGCATATATCTTACTTTAAGACCATTTTCATGAAGATACTCTGTAAGATCTTCAGCCATCTTTTTTGTCAGTGTTGTAGCAAGTACTCTATATCCCTTTTTAACAATCTCTTTTGACTCATGCATAAGATCATCAACTTGAGTTTTTGCTGGCCTTATTTCAACTGGTGGGTCTATTAAACCTGTTGGCCTTATAATTTGATCAATATATTTATTACTTGTTTGTTTTAGTTCCCAAGGTCCTGGAGTAGCAGAGACAAAAACTGTTTGTGTTCTCATTAAATCCCACTCCTCAAATTTTAAAGGTCTATTATCCATGCATGACGGGAGTCTGAACCCATATTCAGCTAAAGTGCTTTTTCTTGTTCGGTCACCTTTATACATTCCATTTAATTGAGGGACTGTTACGTGACTTTCGTCTACAAATATAATTGCGTTATCTGGAAAATACTCAAATAGAGTAGGAGGTGGCTCACCAGCTTTTCTTCCTGATAAAAATCTTGAATAATTTTCTATCCCTGCACAAGTTCCTGTAGCTTCAATCATTTCTAGATCAAACTTAGTTCGTTCTCTTAATCGCTGTTCCTCTAAAAGTTTATTATTTTCTCTATGTTTTTTTAAAGTTTCAGCTAATTCAGATTTAATTTGTTTAATTGCTTGTTCGATAGTTGGTTTAGGAGTTATGTAATGACTATTAGCGTAAATTTTTATAATTGAGTAATCATTTGTCTTATCTCCAGTAAGTGGGTCGAATTCTTCAATTTTTTCCAATTTATTTAAATTAAAACTTATTCTCCAAGCTCTATCTTCTAAGTGTGATGGGAAGATCTCTAAATTTTCTCCTCTTACTCGAAAGGTTCCTCTAAAAAAATTTTGATCATTTCTTTTATACTGTAAGTTTATGAAAGCCCTTAATAAATCATCTCGTTCATACTCATAATTCTTTTTCAAAGTGATAGTCATTTTTGAGTAGGCTTCTACAGAACCTAAACCATAAATGCATGATACACTCGCAACAATAATCACATCATCTCTTTCCAACAAAGATCTTGTTGCGGAGTGTCTCATTCGATCAATTTGCTCATTTATTGAAGCCTCTTTTTCGATGTAAGTATCGGATCTTGGAACGTATGCTTCTGGGGTGTAGTAATCGTAATACGACACAAAATATTCTACAGCATTTTCCGGGAAAAAACTTTTAAACTCTCCGTACAATTGAGCTGCTAAGGTTTTATTTGGTGCTAGAATCAGAGCTGGCCTATTAGCCTTTTCAATAACTTTTGCCATTGTAAAAGTTTTGCCCGATCCTGTAACTCCCAAAAGCACTTGTTCTTGTTTATTATCTTTTAAGTTTTTTAATATTTGCTTTATAGCCTCTGGTTGGTCACCGCTAGGTTGAAAATCACTTTTAATTTTGAAGTTAATACCTCCCTCTAACTTCTTAATTTTTTTTGAGTTATTAACTTCTAGATCAGCTAATTTTTCTTGATAAGTATTTTGCATTTTGTGTTAATAATAAATTAATTATATTATAAATTTCAATGAGCATAGTTTCCAATAGTTTAAAACGTATAAAACCGTCGCCTACAATAGCAGTCACCTCAAAAGCTAGGGAAATGAGAGCTGCCGGAAAGGATGTTATCGGTTTAGGGGCTGGAGAGCCTGATTTTGATACCCCAGATAATATTAAAGAAGCAGCGATTGAAGCGATTAGAAAAGGTGATACAAAATATACTGCAGTAGATGGAACCCCAGCTTTAAAAAAAGCTATCCAAGCAAAATTTTCTAGGGAAAATGATTTATCATATGAGCTTGACCAAATTTCAGTCGGCACTGGTGGAAAGCAAGTTTTATATAATGCTTTAATGGCAACTATAAATAAAGGTGACGAAGTAATAATTCCTGCACCTTATTGGGTTTCCTATCCCGACATTGTTTTGTTAGCCGGAGGAAAGCCCAAAATAGTAAAGTGTGATGAAAAAAATAATTTTAAATTAACACCAGAAAAATTAATAAAAGCAGTTTCAAAGAAAACAAAGTGGATAATTATAAACTCTCCATCTAACCCTACAGGCTCTGGTTATACAAAAGATGAGATAATAGCTTTATCGAAGATTTTAATAAAACATAAAAATTTATTTATTTTAAGCGATGATATTTACGAACATATTACTTATGACGGATTTAAATTTTTTACAATCGCGCAAATTGAAAAATTAAAAAGCAGAACTTTGACAATGAATGGAGTGAGTAAATCTTACTCAATGACTGGCTGGAGAATAGGCTACGCTGCAGGTCCAAAAGATATAATTAAAGCAATGGCTAAAATTCAATCCCAATCAACTAGTAATCCTACATCCATAAGTCAAGCAGCTGCAGTCGAGGCTTTAAATGGAACACAAGACTTTATTACAGAAAGATCAAATTCTTTTAAAGAAAGAAGAAATTTTGTTGTTGATAGTTTAAATAATATAAAAGGTATAAGCTGTTTAAGTCCTGAAGGAGCTTTTTATGTATTTCCAAACTGCAAAAAATTACTAAACAAGAAAACAAAACTTAAAACTGATAAAGATTTTGTAGAAAAATTGTTAGAAAAAGCTGAGGTAGCTGTGGTTCAAGGTTCTGCCTTTGGTTTGGAAGGTTATTTTAGGATATCTTACGCTACCTCAATGGAAAATTTGAAAAAAGCAATGAAAAGAATTAAAACTTTTTGTGATAGCCTTAATTAGATTCAGAGAGATATTTTTCAGCTTCAAGTGCTGACATACAACCCATTCCAGCAGCTGTAACAGCTTGTCTAAAAATTTTATCCTTTACATCTCCAGCAGCAAAAACTCCTGGAATATTCGTTTCAGTAGAGTCAGGTTTTGTAATTAAATACCCCTCTTTGTCCATTTTAAGTTGATCTTTAAATAAAGATGTAGCTGGATCATGACCTATGGCAATAAATAAACCATCAACTTTAAGATCTTTAACTTTATTATCTTTTACATTTTTAATTTTTAGTGCATTAACAGTTTTTGGCTCTTTTGTTCCAATAACATCTTCAACTACTGTATCCCAAATAATTTCTATTTTCTTATTAGATTTTAATTTTGATTGAAGCATTTTTTCTGCTCTAAGTTCGTTTCTCCTATGTATTAAATAAACCTTTGAAGCAAATTTAGTTAGAAACATTGCCTCTTCAACGGCGGCATTTCCTCCACCAACTACTGCCACTTCTTTCTCTTTAAAGAAAAATCCGTCACAAGTCGCGCATGCCGAAACTCCAAATCCTCTAAACTCTTGTTCAGATTTTAAATTCAACCATCTTGCTTGCGCTCCTGTTGAAATTATAAAACTATCTGCAGTGTAAACCTGACCACTATCACCTTTTGCTGTAAAAGGTTTTTTTGTTAAATCAACTTCACTTATATGATCTTGTATCATCTCTGTGCCCACAGCTTCTGCTTGGCCTTTCATTTCTTCCATTAGCCATGGCCCCTGAATCACTTTTGAATATCCAGGGTAATTTTCAACATCTGTAGTGGTAGTTAATTGTCCTCCGGGTTGAGAACCATGAACAAGTATCGGTTTAAGCATGGCTCTGGCCGCATAAATAGCTGCTGTATAGCCAGCAGGGCCAGATCCAAGAATTAACACTTTTGTGTGTTTTGTTGATTTATTATTCATTATGTAAAGGTATATAGTAACTAATGTTAGAATTAAAAGCACTTCTTTTAACGCAAGGTATGCACGGCATGGTTAGTCAAGTAGAGGGATTGGCTAAAGCTTTGGGCCTGAGTTATAAACACCAAAAAATAGAATTAAAATCTTTTTGGAATTTTATTCCTCCAAAAATCAGCCCAATATCAGAAAATTTGGTAAAAAATAAATTCGTATGTGATTGTAAAGTTATTATATCGTGTGGAAGAAAAAGTGTCATACCATCAATAGCTTTAAAAAAAAGATTAGGTAATCAAATTTTCAATATTCACATACAAGATCCCAAAGTTTCTTTTGAATACTTCGACCTTATAGTAAGTCCAGAGCATGACAATTTAAAAGGAGAAAATATAATTAACACTACAGGAGCCATACATTATCTTAATAAAAAAGAAATTAATGAGAATTCAAAATATCTTGGAATTGAAAAAGACAAGAGAAGAGACTTAGTTGCATTTATAATAGGCGGACCAAATAAATACTATAATTATTCAGAAAAACAAATTCATGAACTTTTTAACAAAGTTAAGACTTTGTTTACTCCAGATAAATTTAAAATTATCGTTATTCCCTCATACAGAACCCCTGAAAATATTTTAAAAATAGCATTTAACACCTTTAGTATTAATCATCATGTGGTAAAAAATATTGATAAAAAAGCTTATCTTTCTGCATTAGCAATCTCAAATTATATAGTTGTAACCTGCGACTCCACGTCAATGATTTCAGAAGCTGCTATGACTGGAAAACCTGTTTATATTGCCATGATGAAGTCTTTTAAGCCAACTGGTAGGTTTAAAAAATTTTATTCACAATTGAAAGATTTAGGTATAACAAGAGAATTAGAAGATAGGGTTGAAAATTGGAGTTATAATAGTCTAAATGAAGTAAACAGAATTGCTCCGATTGTAAAAGCAAAAATGAAAAAAAATGGAATTATTTAAATCATTAGAACAAAGGACTAAATTATTTAGCGATCCTTTTAAACACTTTGAAATCAACCAGCCATTAACACAAAATGCTATTGATGAAATCTGTAGTGCAGAGATAGCTGATCCCAGAAAACAAAATTTAAATTATGATGGAACAAGAGCTCTTGATGGAGGAGAGGGAGCCTTTCGAGCTGGAATTATAGATGGTGGTAAAGCAAAAAAACTTCGATGTTATGTTACTAAAGAAAACTCTAATCAATTTCCAAATTTAACAAAATTTATAGAAGAATTAAGATCACCTGATGTTTATAAAAAGATTGGATCATTAATTGGAAAAGATTTGAGTAATTCTTATGTAAGGCTAGAGGTAATTTGTGATAGAGAAGGTTTTTGGTTAAAGCCTCATTGCGATATTGAGGAAAAATTAATGTCATCAATAGTTTTTGTTAATTTACATAATGAGTCAGAGAATTTAGGAACTGATTTTTATGACGCAAAATTGAACAAAGTTAAAACTGTTCCTTATAAACATAATTATGGATACTTCTTTACCAGCGGACCAAACACTTGGCATGGAATGGAAAAAAAAGAGATTAAAAAAGAGAGAAGATGTATTCAAATAAATTATGTTACATTTGAAACTGATTGGAAAGTTAAAAGTTAAAGATCTTGTAAAGAAGTAACGCTGATATCTCTCAATTTAAGAGATTTAATACCTTCCAAACAAACCTTGGCTGTCGACATATTCGTGCAATATGGAACTTTGTTAGCTAACGTAGCCCTTCTTAAAGCTACCGCATCGCTCAACTGAGCTTCACTATTTCCGCCACCTGTATTAATTACTAATGCTATTTTTTTAGTATTTAGAATATCAACAATATGAGGAGATCCCTGATTTACTTTATTAATTTTTTTACACTTAATCCCGTGTTTGGTAATATAATCGGCAGTGCCTCCGGTTCCACAAAGTGTGAAATTTAATTTAATTAATTGTTTTGCTAATTGCACCCCCTCTTCTTTATGACTATTTTTTAAAGAGATAAAAGCTAAGCCTTTTTTAGGAAGAGAGTTTGAGGCTGCAATTTGACTCTTAGCAAAAGCCATCCCGAAATTTTTGTCAAAACCCATAACTTCACCTGTTGATTTCATTTCAGGACCAAGTAAAAGATCGCTGTTTGGGAATTTATTAAATGGAAATACTGCCTCTTTTACTGCAAACATATCTTTTGTTTTACTTTTTAAATTAAAATTAGTTAATTTTTCTCCCGCCATCACTCTTGATGCTATCTTGGCGAGGGGTAAATTTTTTGCTTTCGAAACAAATGGCACAGTTCTACTTGCTCTAGGATTAACCTCAATTACATAAATCTTATCTTTTTTAATTGCATATTGAACATTCATGAAACCTTTAACTTTAAGTGCTAAAGCTAATTTTTTTGTTTGGTTTTCAATTTCTTTAATCAAAAAAGGTTTTATTGATACCGGAGGTAAGCTACATGCTGAGTCACCTGAGTGGATACCTGCTTCTTCAATGTGTTGCATAATACCGGCTACGAAAACATTTTTACCGTCTGATATTGCATCAACATCAACTTCCATTGCATTATCAATAAACTTATCAATTAAAATTGGATTTTTTTCAGCGACTTTAAATGCTTCTTTTATAAAGTCTTTGAGTTGCCTTTTTTCATGAACAATCTCCATTGCTCTTCCACCTAAAACGTAAGATGGCCTTACCATCAGAGGCAATCCAATTTTATCCGCAACTTTTGTTGCTTGAGGAAAAGTTTTAGCTATACCACTTTCAGCTTGATTTAAATTAAGTTTATTTAAAAGATCTCTAAATCTATCTCTATCCTCAGCAAGATCAATCGATGAATATTGAGTTCCTAAAATTGGAAGCTTGTTTTTGTGTAAAAATTTTGCAAGTTTTATAGGAGTTTGTCCTCCAAATTGAGTAATGACACCTTTTACATTACCTTTTGATTTCTCTTTCTTTATAATATTGAAAACATATTCATCTATTAAAGGTTCAAAGTATAATCTGTCACTTGTATCGTAATCTGTTGACACGGTTTCAGGATTACAATTAACCATAATTGTTTCATATTTAGCTTCTTTTAGAGCAAAACTTGCTTGGCAACAGCAGTAATCAAATTCTATTCCTTGACCTATTCTATTAGGGCCTCCTCCCAGTATTATAATTTTATTTTTACTAGAAGGATCGGCCTCACATTCTGAATTATAAGAGAAATTTCTTTGATAAGTAGAATACATATACGGAGTGAAAGACTTAAATTCTGCAGCACAAGTATCGACTTTTTTATAAACTGGTAAAACTTTCAAAGCAGTTCTTTTCTTTCTAATTAACGACTCCGAAATATTCGTAAGTTCAGATAATTTTTTATCAGAAAACCCTATCGACTTTATATAATTAAATTCATTGAAATTTTTAGGAAGACCTTTTTTCTTTATTTTAATTTCATTTTCTATGATTTCTTTTATTTGATTTAAAAACCAAGGGTCAATTTTCGATAGTTTATTTATATCCTTTAAATTAATTTTTTTTCTTATAGCCTCTCCAACAAGTAATATCTTATTTGGAATATTTTCTTTAAGTTTTTGTCTAATTTGTTTTGTATTTAAATTAAATATTTGGTCTAAACCTGAGAAACCTGTTTCCAGAGATACCAACGCTTTTTGAAGAGACTCTTTAAAATTTCTACCTATAGCCATTGCCTCTCCCACTGATTTCATTGAGGTTCCTAAAACTGCAGCTGAAGAGGAGAATTTTTCAAAAGTAAATCTTGGGATTTTAGTGACCACATAGTCTATTGTAGGCTCAAAAGATGCAGGCGTAACTTTTGTAATTTCATTTTTTAGTTCATCTAAAGTATATCCAACAGCTAACTTCGCTGCTACTTTTGCTATTGGAAACCCAGTGGCCTTAGAAGCTAGCGCTGATGATCTTGAAACCCTAGGGTTCATCTCAATGATTACCATTCTTCCATTTTTTGGATTTATTGCGAATTGAACATTTGACCCTCCTGTTTCCACACCAATTTTTCTCAGGCAAGCTATAGAGGCATTTCTCATTACTTGATACTCTTTGTCGGTCAAAGTTAATGCTGGAGCGATAGTAACAGAGTCCCCAGTATGTATTCCCATGGGATCTAAATTTTCTATTGAGCAAATAATAATACAATTGTCGTTTTTATCTCTGACAACTTCCATCTCAAATTCTTTCCATCCTTCTAAACACTCTTCAACTAAGACTTGATTTACAGGTGACTCGTGAAGCCCATTTTTTATTATCTTATAAAAATCTTTTTTATTTTTTGCGATACCACCTCCCAAACCACCTAGAGTAAAAGCCGGTCTTATAATTGCCGGTAATCCGATTTGTTTTAATACTTTTGAAGATTGTTTAAAATTGTTTACTATTTTTGATTTGGGAAGATCTAAACCAATCTCTATCATATTTTTTCTGAACTTTTTTCTATCTTCTGCATTGGAAATAGCTTTTGAATTAGCGCCTATAAGTTCAATTTTATATTTTTTAAGAACACCTTTTTTTTCTGCCTCCATTGCTAAATTTAAAGCAGTTTGACCACCCATGGTTGGCAAGATCGCATCAGGTTTTTCTTTGATAAGAATTTTTTCAAGAACTTCTATTGTAATTGGCTCAATATAAGTTTTATCAGCGATGTTTGGATCTGTCATGATTGTTGCTGGATTTGAATTTATGAGAATTACTTTGAAACCTTCATCTTTTAAAGCTTTACAGGCTTGAGTTCCTGAATAATCAAATTCACAAGCTTGCCCAATAATAATTGGCCCCGCACCTACAACTAAAATTTTTTTAATATCTTTTCTTTTTGGCATTTTTTTTCATACTCTTTACAAATTTATCAAATAAATAAACACTATCTTGAGGACCAGGGTTAGATTCTGGATGATATTGAACTGAGAAAACGGGTTTATTTTTTAACTCGATACCTTCAATACTATTATCAAATAAAGACTGGTGAGTGACTCTAATATTTTTAGGCATACCTTTTTTTACTACTTCAAATCCATGATTCTGACTTGTAATTTCAACATTTCCCTCAATCAAATTTTTAACAGGATGGTTAGCTCCTCTGTGCCCTAATTTCATTTTTTCTGTCTTAGCACCGAGTGCCAAAGCTAGGATTTGATGGCCTAAACAGATTCCAAATAATGGTAACTTTTTTTTGATTAATTCTTGGATTGTCGGTATTGCATATTTCCCTGTCGCTGCAGGATCTCCGGGTCCATTTGATAAAAATATTCCATTAGGTTTGAGTTTTAGAATATCTTTTGCAGCTGTTTTGCATGGTACGATTGTAACTTTACAATTAAAATCTGAAAAATATCTTAAAATATTTTTCTTAATTCCGTAATCTATGGCTACAACATGTAATATTTTTTTCTTATTTTTTAAATATCCATTTCCCTTTTCCCATGTTTTATAATCTTGCCACAAATAATTTTTCTTAGTAGTAACCATTTTTGCCAAATCTAAGTTTTTTAGGCCGCTCCATTTATTAGTTATTTTAATTAGTTTTTTTATATTTAATTTATTTTTGTTATAAAAAGATATTGTCCCTTTAGGAGCACCTTTATCTCTAATTAAATTTGTTAAATTTCTAGTATCAATTCCAGTTATTCCAACAATCTTATTTTTCTTTAACCATTGATCTAAATGTTTTAAAGATCTGTAATTTGATGGATTAGTTATCTCCGTATTTATTATTACTCCTTTAGTCCAAATCTTATCTGACTCGTGATCTTCTTTATTAGTTCCAACATTTCCAACGTGCGGAAAGGTAAAATTTATAATCTGATCAGCATAAGAGGGGTCAGATATAATTTCTTGGTAACCAGTAATAGAAGTATTAAAACATACTTCACCAGTTGCAGTGCCCATGTAACCTAAACCCACACCTTTAAAAAATTTACCATTTTGAAGAACCAAAATAGCAGTAGTATCGATCTTTTTAAGATTTTTTTTAGAGTTTATATTTTGACAAATCTTCTTCAAATACAACTCATGAGTTAAAGTAAAAAACTTATAAACATGATTTTGCGAAACATATGAAATAGAACCAAAATCGTCAAGAAAGTTCTTTTTATTTTATATAAGAATTGTGATTAAAATAATAATTCAAAATATGTCTCTAAAAAAACAAATTGAAGACAAGCTAAACGAAGCTTTAAAAGCTAAAGATAAAAATACCTATCCCACATTAAGATTAGTAGTATCAGCGATAAAAGATGCTGAAATAGCAATGCGATCGAAAGGAGAGAAGGAATTAAAGAATAGCGATATTGTCTCTTTGCTCAAAAAAATGATTAAACAAAGAAACGAGTCTTGTGAGGTTTACAAAAAAGCTAACCGCAACGAGCTTTTAGAAAACGAAAAAAAGGAAATTGAGGTAATTGGTAAATTTTTACCTAAACAGCTAAGCGATGAAGACACTAAAAAAATTTGCCAGGAAACGATTAAGTCCGTAAACGCTAATTCAATTAAAGACATGGGTAAGATCATGGGGGTTTTGAAAACGAAACATGCAGATAGTTTGGACTTTTCAAAAGTAAGTGTAATTTTAAAAGGTCTTTTAAGTTAATAATGAAATATCCCAAAGAATATTTAGATGAAATTAAACTAAGATTAAAAGTATCTCAAGTTGTAGGAAAAATAGTTCAATTAAAAAAAAGAGGCAAAGAGTTTATTGGTCTATCCCCATTTAAAAATGAAAAAACTCCATCATTCACAGTCAACGATGAAAAAGAATTCTATCACTGTTTTAGTACAGGAGAACATGGCAATATATTCGATTTTTTGATGAAGACCAAATCAATTGGTTTCGGAGAAGCAGTCAAAATACTTGCCGCTGAGGCCGGGTTACAACCTTACAGGTTCTCAACTTTCGATAAAAAAAAAGAATTAAGATTTTTAACATATAAAAAAATTTTTAATGAATATTCAAATTTCTTCCATGAACAACTTTTAAATGAAAATAATTCTGAAGCTCTTGGTTACTTGCACAAGCGCGGACTAAATGAAAGTATTATCAAAGATTTTAAATTAGGTTATGTGCCTTGGAAAAATAATTTTTATTCTATATTATTAAAAGATTACTCAGAGGAAGAGATAAGTTCCACAGGATTATATTACAAGAGTGATAAAACCAATGAGTTCATTGATAGATTTAACTCAAGGATCATATTTCCTGTAAATAATCTTAATGGCGAAACAATCGCATTTGGAGGAAGGATTATTCGTGATGTTAAGCTTGCTAAGTACATTAACTCACCAGAAACTGAATTTTATAAAAAAGGAAATATGATATTTAATTTAGATAAAGCAAAGGACTGTAGAGCCAATACAAACGAAGTAGTAATTGTAGAAGGTTATATGGATGTAGTAAGCGTTTATTCTTCGGGTATTAAAAATGTAATTGCGAATTCGGGTACTGCTTTAACAGAAAGACAGATAGATCTCATTTGGAAATTTTTTTCTAATCCGATTATCTGCCTGGATGGAGATGAAAGTGGACAAAAGGCAGCAATAAGAATAGCAGAAAAATTATTTCCTTTAATAAACGAGAAAAATAAAATCTTCTTTTCTATAATGCCAGATAAAATTGACCCAGATGAATTTATAAAACAAAATGGCAAAGAAAGTTTCATTGAATTATTAAAAACAAAACAAGTAATACAATCATTTATTTGGAACTTTAATTTAAGTAAAATTAATCAAAACAATCCTTACGAAGTTTCAAATTTTGAGAAGGAAATAAAAAAACTCTCGTTTTCTATAAAGGATGAAACGCTTAGAAAATATGTGTTTGAAGACTTTCTTCAGAAATTAAAAAATTTAACTCCACTACAATCTGCTAGACAAAACTATAAATTCTCAAAGTATTCAAAAAAAGACAATTTTTCAATTTTAAAAGAAACAAAAATATTACATCAAAAAAGAAAAGATCTTTCGAAAATACAAATTTTAGAATTTTCAATTTTATTTATAATATTAAATTTTGATGAAGTCGCCTCCCAAAAAATAGAGGATTTATCTGAAATAGTTTTTTTATCGGAAAAAAATGAAAATTTAAAAGCCATGATTATTAAACTATTGCTTGAGGGAAAAAATAAAAATGAACTTAAGTTAAAAACTGAAATAGATTATAAAAAGCTTATTGAGGAAATTACTGAAAACTCAAATATCCAACTAATTGTAAAAGGAAAAAATAATGAAGAAATTTTAAATTTACTAGATGAATTAATTATAGACTTTAAGGAACAAAATAATTTAAAAAAAATAGAATCTCTTGAAAAAAAACTTATAAATAATCTTGATGAAAATTCATTTCATGAATTAATAAAGCTTAAAAACCAGATAAATAGGGAATAAATAAAGTATAGATTTTTTCACGTTAGACATTATATATACAGTTCACTTCATATGGCAGAAAAGTTGATAACAAAATCATTTGAAAGGCTTCTTGATAAAGGGAGACATAGAGGTTTTATAACTTATGAGGAGCTAGGTAAATCGTTAGGTAAACGAAACGGTACTAATGAAAATTTAGAGAAAGCCTTTTTAATACTAGTCGATGAGAAAGTTACATTAGTTGAAAAAAAATCACAGTATCAATCAAACAAAAAGAAAGATACTCCAAGTACTTCAGAAGAAAAAACATCAGATAAAAGTGATGATCCAATTAGAATGTATCTTAGAGAGATGGGTGGGGTCGAGCTTTTATCTAGGGAAGGTGAGATCGCAATTGCGAAAAGAATTGAAGCTGGGAAAGATGTAATGATTAATGCTTTGACACAAAGCCCAATAGTAGGAAAAAAAATATTCGAGTGGAAAGAGCAAATCATTAATCAACAACTTTTAGTGAGAGACATTATCGATATTGACTCTACCTATGAGGATTTTGAAGCGATAGAAGATGAAGATGGAAAGCTAGAAAAAAAAGCAAAATCTAAAAAGGAAAAAGACGAAGAACCAAAAAAAGATGAAGAGGAAAATTCAAATGATGATGATGAGTTCAATGTTTCCTTGGCAAAAATGGAGGAGGAGATAAAACCTAAAATAATAAATATTTTAGATTCCCTTAATAAAAATTACTCTAAACTTCAAAAATATCAAATTGAAAAATTAGAGTGTTTGTTAAATAGCAAAGAACTTTCAGTTTCTAAAAATAAAAATTTTAAAAAAATTCAGGAAATACTCGTAGATAACTTTAAAAATTTACAATTAGCACCACATATAGTTGAGGAGCTTGTTCAAGCTCACTATAAAGAAAATAAAAAAATTGTCTCTCTAGAGGGAGTATTATTGCGACTAGCAATGGAAAATAAAATTTCTCGTGAAGAGTTTCTAAAATATTATATTGGAAACGAAATCAACCCTAAATTTGAAACATTTTTAAAAGAAAATGCTTCATGGAAAGCATTTTTTAAGAAATACAAAAAAGATTTTTCAGAAATTAGAGATAGACTAGTTGAATTCAGTAAAAAAATTGGTCTTTCTGTTGGAGAGTTCAAAAAATTAGTAAGTAGGATTCAAAAAGGCGAAAGAGAGTCTAGAATAGCTAAAAAGGAAATGGTTGAAGCTAATCTTAGGTTAGTAATTTCAATTGCAAAAAAATATACAAATAGAGGCCTTCAATTTCTTGATTTAATTCAAGAGGGTAATATTGGTCTTATGAAAGCAGTTGATAAATTTGAGTATAGAAGGGGATACAAGTTTTCTACTTATGCAACTTGGTGGATAAGACAAGCAATAACTAGATCTATAGCTGATCAAGCTAGAACAATAAGAATTCCAGTGCACATGATTGAGACAATTAATAAAATAGTCAGAACTCAAAGGCAAATAATGAGTGAATTTGGAAGAGAGCCAACTCCTGAAGAGCTTGCCAAAAAACTTGCAATGCCACTAGAAAAAGTAAGAAAAGTATTAAAAATTGCTAAAGAGCCTGTTTCACTTGAAACTCCAGTTGGAGATGAAGAAGATAGCAGCCTTGGAGATTTCATAGAGGATAAAAATGCATTACAACCATTAGATACAGCAATTCAATCAAACTTAAGCGAGTCTACAACAAAAATTTTAGCATCTTTAACTCCTAGAGAAGAAAGAGTTTTAAGAATGCGCTTTGGTATTGGCATGAACACTGATCATACTTTAGAGGAGGTTGGTTTACAATTTTCTGTTACTAGAGAGAGAATTAGACAAATCGAGGCTAAAGCTTTAAGAAAGCTAAAACATCCAAGTAGATCAAAGCAATTAAAAAGTTTTTTGGAAAAATAACTTATAATTCTTACAAAATACTCGATAATAATTTAAATTGATATCGCCAATTACCGAGTATATTAAAAGAAAGAGCACATTCATATGTGCATCTACATTTTGTGTCTTTGATAAAACTTTTGATCTCAGAATTTTTTTTACTTTTCCATAAATTTATAAAGTTCATTTTATTACTCCTTAAATCACCAATTAGTTTATCTTCTAAAATCTCACAAGGATACACTTTACCATCGGCAGTGATAACACCGAATAAAGATGAGGCGTGACAAGGGCTTATATATTTATTATCCATATACATTTTTTTTACCATGTCCCATGAAATTTCGTCTTTTTTATTGTGAATCTTGCTTTGTATTGAATTACTGTAATTATTAATTTTATTGTGTTTTTTTAACTTACTAATCTCACCTGTAAGCCAAATATATGCGTCATAAATTTCTTTCTTTTTTTCATTAGGTGTTTTGTAAATCCCTTCATCTCTGACAATACAACATTTAATTGAGTCAATTCCACAATCATTAATTAAATAGTAAAAAATATCTTTTATTTTTTTACAATTTTCTTGAGAAACAGTAATATTTATTGAAGGCTGAATGTTTTCAATATTTAATTTTTTTAAACCCTCATAAGTTTTTAAACAATTGTTAAATAAATCTTTTATTTTTCTAACTCTGTCATGATTTTCAGGAAAATGGTCAACTGATATTTGAAAGCTTTGTTCGATTTTACTGTTATAATTATGAATTTCTCTAGCATATGAGATGACTCTTTCAGGCAAACTTCCATTAGTTGTTATATAAATTGATTGAATTGTGGTATTGTCAATATAACTTTTGGCTATCTCAGTTATATCTTTCCTAGCAAAGGGTTCACCTCCAGTAAAGTTGACATTTAATAATGTTTCACCAAAATTTTTAGTTAAAATTTTAATTTCATCTAACGAAAGTTCATTTTTAAAAGTATTTGGATTATCGAAGTCTATAAAACAAAAAGAACATCTAGCGTTACATCTATTAGTTAAAAAATGAACAACGCTAATTGGCGATTGTTTTGTAAGAATAATGTTATTCAAAACTTTCTGTATTTTTGCTTTATAAGTAATCATCGATACTCTTTTGCATTAATAAATTTAATATGCATTTAATAACAAAATTGAATTTACACTAAAATACTGATAAGTATATTTTAATCTTAAGGGCCTGTAGCTCAGTTGGTTAGAGCAGTACACTCATAATGTATTGGTCCCAGGTTCGAGTCCTGGCGGGCCCACCACTTATTTGTTAATAAATTCCTCAAGTTTGCTTATTAGTATATCTATGTCGTTATTGTTCGAGTTAAGAATTGACGCAAACTCCTCTTTTTGTGTTCTTGCTAAACTCAATCCCTCTACAATTAGGTCCCTTATCAGAGGCTTGTTAGGATCTTTTGTATATATTCTCCAATCAATCTTAATTTCAGGATTACCATTATCCGGTCTGACAGTTGAACTTACTATTGTATAATTTGAACTTTTTTGCTCTGCTTCAATAACTTCAAATTTACTTGATGAATAATCTGAAAGTCTAGAAGTTAAACTTTTTAAAAAATATTTCTCAAAAATCTTTTGATACTCGTTTAATTTTTCTTTATTAGTAGATTTTCTTAATTCACCAAGAGTGTACAAGCTTAAAGCATCAATATCTACATTAGAGGAAGCAATCTCTTCAATAAACTGAGATTTTTCCTCTTTAGTTACACTTTTATTATTTAATTTAGTTAATACATCATTTACTAATTCTGATACAAAACTTTTTGGATCTGAGCTGTAAGCATATAACGAGTTTTTTAATAAAAAGATAAATATAAAGATTACACCAATTTTTTTCATCAAGTTTTTGGATTAATCCAGATTACCCCAATCGTCCTGATTTGAGACTGAGTTTTTAACTTTTTTTTCTCTATCTTGTAAATATATACTTTTAAAAGATGAGTAGAGATCAATTGAATTTTTTTCTAAACTTTCAAAGTTTAAAAGATTGTCAGATCTAAAATCGATTGCAGTTGTTCCTTTAACAGAATAATAATCCAAATCATTTCCTGATACGCCTAAAATTTCATTTTGTCTAATTGTTACATGTGCGAACGGATCAATAAAAGTATCTGCCACTAAACCAATCGAATCCCTTACTGTTGTAGGACCTAAAATTGGTAGCACATAATAACATCCTTGACCAATTCCATAACTTCCAAGTGTCTGACCAACGTCCTCCTTGTGTGGTTTCAATCCAATTTTTTCAGCTGGGTTTAAGAAACCTAAAATACCAACAGTAGTATTAACTAAAAAACTTCCTGTTGAATGCCCGACCTGCTTTAAGTCGCCTTGAAGTAAGCTGTTAGGTATAGATAGTAATGTTGAAATGTTAGATGTAAAATTACTTGTTCCGCTTTTTACAGGATTCGGTAGCTTATTATATCCCTTTGCTATCGGTTCCAAAATAATATCGTCAAATGCTAAATTGAATTTAAAAACTGCTCTACTTACATTCTCAAAACATTCTTCAGCACTTTTTACACCAGGAGCGCTAAAAATGAGTATTATTAAAAAGCTAGAAATTGCTATAATTTTTTTTGAATACATTTATAAGCTATATATATGTTTTTTTTTTAGATACTATTAAAAATTGAACTAAATAGAGCTTATATTTTGTTAAAAATAAGATCAATTATGTTTTTATGAGATTAAAAATAGTCAATTCTCCAAATTTTGATAAAAAAACAAGGTCAAAAAAACTTATTAAATACGTAATAATTCACTATACCGGAATGCAATCTGAAATTGAATCAATTATGAGACTTAAAGACAAATCGTCTAAAGTAAGTTGTCATTACTTAATAAACAGAAAAGGCTTAATAACTAAGATGGTTCCAGATACAAAAATTGCTTGGCACGCTGGGAAATCTAAATGGAAAAAAATTAATAATTTAAATAAGTATTCTTTGGGAATAGAACTGGTTAATAAAGGTCACAAGTTTGGATATGAAAAATATTCTGAATTACAAATTAAGAGTTTAATAAAACTATGCACTTATTTGAAAAAGAAATATAATTTTAAAAATGAGAGTTTTCTTGGTCATTCAGATATAGCTCCTTTTAGAAAATTAGATCCTGGTGAAAAATTTCCTTGGAAAAGGTTAAGTAAGTTGAAAATAGGATTTTGGTACCAGAAAAAAATATTTGAAAACCTAACAAAAAATGAAGTTGATATTAGATCAACATTTTTTAAAAATATTTATAAAATTGGGTATAGATACTTTAATTTAAGAAAGAAAAATAAATCCGATAGTTTAGTAATTAGAGCTTTTCAGAGAAGATTTCTACCAGATAATATTACGGGCAATATAGATCTTAAAACATTGAAAATAAGCCAGTTTTTGGCCAATCAGTAGATTTTTGCCTTGAAATATTTCTGGATATTGTTTATGAACGGCATGCCAGATAGTTGGATTATCGCTATTATAAATTTAATAGAGGAAAGTCCGGGCTCCATAAGGACACAGTGCCAGTTAACGGCTGGCGAGGGTGACCTCAGGGATAGTGCCACAGAAAATAAACCGCCTAATCAAGGCAAGGGTGAAACGGCGAGGTAAGAGCTCACCGGTTTTTTGGTAACAAAAAACGCAAGGCAAACCCCACTGGGAGCAAGGTTAAATAGAGAAGACACTGCATATTTGCTAAAAACAGTCTTTAGTTAGTCTTCTGGGTTAACCGCTTGAGCTTAGGTGAGAGTCTAAGCCTAGAGAAATGATATCTTCAATGACAGAACCCGGCTTACAGATTATCTGGCAAAATCTGATATTAACGTTCTACTTTTGTACTAAAATCAAATAACTATCTTATTGACTATTTCTAAAAAACCCATACTATCCCAAATAATCCCATAATGGAGGGTGATTTGAAAACTATTATAAAAAAAGAGCTTTTACTTAATTATGTTTTTATCAACTTTCGAGAACAAAATAGACAAGAAAGGTCGTGTTTCAGTGCCAGCAACATTTAGATCTTATTTAAATTCTATGGGTTATAATGGTTTTATAAGCTATCCATCCTTCAATCATGACGCCCTTGAGGCATGTGCTCAAGATAGAATAGAAAAATTATCTAACACAATAGATTCACTTAATCCATTTGAAGAAAAAAGAGATTATTTTGCAACTTCAGTTTTATCTGAAAGTGAAAATTTACAATTCGATACAGAAGGAAGAATTTCATTATCTAAAAAATTATTAAATCATGCAAAAATCAAAAATAATTTACTATTTGTAGGTCTTGGCAAAACCTTTCAAATCTGGGAGCCCAAAAATTTTGAAAAATTTAAAATTTTTGCAAGAAAAAAAGCTTTTAAAAATAGATCTAATTTGAAATGGGAAAATAAACAGAAAGGGGAGCTGTCATGACTATAAATGTTGGAGGAGGTGAGTTGAGAGAGTTAAAACCTAGAATATTAGTAATTGGAGTTGGAGGCGCTGGAGGAAATGCTATAAATGCAATGATCGAAGCAGGCATGCAGGGAGTTGAATTTGTTGCAGTCAACACTGATGCGCAAGATCTAAAAATGAGTAAGGCTGATGCAAAAATACAAATAGGAATGAACTTAACAAAAGGCCTAGGAGCTGGAGCTAAACATGATATTGGTCAGGCAGCGGCTGATGAGTCAATTAATGAAATAGTTAATTATATTCAAGGAAGTAATATGGTCTTTATTGCATCAGGTATGGGAGGCGGAACAGGCACAGGCGCATCACACGTTATCGCCAAAGCTGCAAGAGATATGAATATTTTAACTGTAGGTGTTACAACTTTACCTTTTTCTTATGAAGGACCTAAAAGGATGAGACGAGCAGTTGCAGGATTAGAAGAACTTAAAAAACATTTAGATACAACTATTGTAGTACCAAATCAAAATCTTTTTAAAATAGCAAATGAGTCCACAGGTTTCGAAGAGTCATTTAGTTTATCAAATGACGTGTTAAAACATGGAGTTCAGAGTATTACTGATTTAATGGTAAGACCGGGAATGATAAATCTAGATTTTGCAGATGTTGAAACAGTAATGAGTTCCAGTGGTAAAGCTATGATGGGAACTGGTGAAGCAGATGGTGATAACCGAGCGATGGCTGCAACAGAATTAGCTTTGAACAACCCACTCATCGATGAGTACACTTTACAAGGAGCAAAAGGATTATTAATTAATATTACAGGTGGTAGTGATTTAACTCTTTTCGAAGTTGATGCAGCAGTAAATAAAATTAGAGCTGAAGTTGATCCAGAAGCAGAGTTAATTTTTGGTGCAATAAAAGATGAAGATATGAATGGTAAAATAAGAGTATCAATAGTAGCTACTTCTTTAAAGGGTTCTATGAATCTTTATGAATCAAAACCAATTTTTAATGTTGTTAACGGTACAAGTTCTAAGAACAACAGTTTCCCAGATAATTTATTCGCAAAAAATAACGTAGATCAAAACGTTGTAAGTTCTATAAGTGGCGCAAACGCATTAAAACTTGATGAAAGTTACGAAATAAAAAATAGCGAAGAACAAAATGCTCTTATTGAAAGCTTTGAAAGTAATGAGGAGAACAAAATAGCGAATGATGAATTAATTAAAAAGAATGATAACGATGAAGTTCCATCAGGTGTTTCTATAGAAAGTGCATCATACATGGAAAATAATATAAAAATTGGAAACACTGATTATCAAGAAAAAAAATATGAAGAAGAAAATCTTGATGAAGACTTTACTCCAAAACTTTTTTCAGATGAAAAAAATCAAGTGGATACTGAGACAAGAGATCAAGATGAGAATAGTGTATCGGAGCAATTATTTGATCAAGATACTAATGAAGATGAGGATTTTGAAATCCCCGCTTTTTTAAGAAGACAAAAATTTTAATGATCAATCCAAATATTGATGAAAACTCAAATACAACCACTGGAATATTCCCATTTTCCAGTGATGTTGAGTGAAATCATTCAAATTATAATACCCTCCAAAGGCGGACTATTTGTAGATTGTACTTTTGGAGGTGGCGGTTATTCAAAGGCAATTTTAAAATTTCCAAAAACTAAACTAATAAGTATCGATAGAGACTCTACGGTAATGCCAGCAGCAAAAAAACTTGAAAAAAAATTCCAAGATAGATTTAAATTTTATCAGCTCAAATTTAGTGAGTTGAAGTCAATAACAAAAGATAAAGCAGATGCTATAATCTTTGACTTGGGTTTATCGTCGATACAATTAAATAATTTAAAAAGAGGGTTTTCTTTTAAATCAAATGACAAACTAGATATGACAATGGGTTTGACTGATATCTCAGCCCAAGAAGCCATCAATAATTTAAGTGAGAAGCAATTAAAATTAATTATTAAAGTATTAGGAGAGGAAAAAGAGGCATCTAGAATAGCTAAAAATATTGTTATTGCTAGGTCTCAAAAAAAAATTACTAGAGTTGATGAATTAGTTCAAATTATTGAAAAAAGTAAAAAGAAAAATTTTTTAAGCAAAATCAACCCCTGTACAAAAACTTTTCAAGCTTTAAGAATATTTGTAAATAAAGAAATATCAGAACTTATTCATGGTATAATAAATGCTACAGAATTTTTAAAACCTGGTGGAAAAATTATTGTTATAAGTTTTCATTCAATAGAGGATAAAATAGTAAAATATTTCTTTAGCAATTTTTCTAAAAATAAATCAAAACCATCAAGATATCTTCCCGAAGACAATAAAAATAATATCGAATTGTTTGAAAAATATATTAATAAAGTGATTAAACCTTCAAAATCAGAAATATTAGAAAACAATCCATCAAGATCTGCTAAGTTAAGATTTGCAACAAGAAGTAATAGCTCATTTATATATCCTTACGATTTGATCAAGAAATTTAACAAATATTTAGATATCGAGGCTGTCAATGTTTAAATTAAAAATTCTCACATCAATTTTTGTATTTTCATTTTTTTTAATTGGGACGTCAATCATTAAAAATAAAACAAGGGAAATCGAAAAAAAAATTCATAAAGCAAATAACTCAATTTTTATTAAAGAAAAAGATTTAAAAGAATCTCAACTAGATTACTCATACTTAACTTCTCCGTTACAAATAGAAAAAAAACTGGAACTTCTAGATAGTAATAGATATTTTCCAATGGAATACTCACAGATCTTTTTGAGTATAGAGAACTTCTTAGATTTAAAAAATAAATTTACTGAAAAAAATTAAATGGCTAGAAGATTAAAAAAAAATAAAAGATTAAATAAAAATCAGAGTAGCTTTTATTTTGAAGATTATTTAGAAACTACTAAAAAAAATAAATTTTCCCAGAAAAATAATTTTTTTCAAGATAGAATTTATTTATTATTTTTTTTATTTATTTCTTTAATACTCATTTTCAACATTAAAATAATACATATTTCTCTAAATAATATTGAAATACACAATAATAAAAATCAAAAAAGTAAGTTTATTTCACTTCGTAGAGATATTGTAGATAGAAACGGAGTTTTGATATCAACAAATATAAAATCATTTCACGCTGCAGTAAAACCAGATTTAATAAAAAATAAAAATAATTTTCTTATTAAATTAAGATTAAATTTTCCAGAATTACCAATTCAAGAAATAGAAAAAAAATTAAATGAAGAAAAATATTTTTACTTAAAAAAACGCATTACCCAGATAGATAAAGAGAGGTTATGGAGTTTTGGAGAAAAAGGAATTATTTTTGAACCATTTGAATCAAGAATATATACTCATGCAAATCTTTTTAGTCACATTATTGGACAAGTAGATTATGATAATTATGGTATTTCAGGAATTGAAAAATATTTTGATAAGGAATTAAAAAACAAAAATTTATCAAACAAACCTTTACAATTATCTTTAGATGTAAATATTCAACACTTAATTAGCCAAGAATTAAATAATGCTCTATTAACATTTAAATCTACTGGGGGAGGCTCTCTTCTTATGAATGTTGAGTCTGGAGAAATCATTTCATTAGTTTCCCTTCCTAACTTCGACATTAATACACGAGCTAATTTAAACGAGAAAAAATATATGAATAAAATTACTAAAGGGGTTTATGAGCTTGGTTCGATCTTTAAAACTTTTACTGTAGCTCTGGCTTTAGAAAATAAAATTGTAACCCCACAAACAATAATTAAAAATATTCCACGTTCAATTAAATGTTCTAGGCACGATATTTCAGATATTAAAGATTTCCCTAAAAATTTATCTGTAGAAGACATTTTAATAAGATCCTCTAATATTGGAACTCTCCTGATTGCTAGAAAGGTAGGAGAGGAAAAATTTAAAAAATTTTTTAATGATACAAAAATTCTTCAAACTCCTAAAATTCAATTAGAAGAAGTAGGAAATCCCATTAGTTTTGAATGGAACAAATGTAAGTTAGAAACTATTTCTTATGGACATGGAATTACAACTACTCCTTTACAAGCATTATCTATTTACGCTGCTTTAGCAAATAAAGGAAAAATGTTAGAACCAACTTTGTTGAAACAAAATGATAAAAACGAGAGAAAGTATACAAAGTTAATTTCAGAAACCACAAGCAATCATCTAAATAGAATTTTAAGAAAAGTTGTTACTGCTGATGAGGGTACTGCCAGTCTGGCAGATATTCATGGATATTATGTTGCCGGTAAAACTGGAACTTCTCAAAATTATAAAAATGAAAAAGAAAATTTGAATACCTTTATTTCAATTTTTCCGTCACAAGAGCCAAAATATGCTTTGTTAGTAATGCTCGAGAATCCACAAGTTGCAAAAAATTTAACTTACGAATATAGAGGTTTGAAAATAAAAGGTACACGAAACGAAGCAGGTTGGAATTCTGCTTATATTGCTGGCAAAATTATAAAAAAAATTGGACCAATTTTAGCCATAAAAAGTGAAGATTTTAATATTACAAATGTTGCTAAAAAAACTAATTAAAAATCTCTCAAAAGAAAAAAATCGAATTGATATTAAAGGATTAGAAATTGACAGCAGAAAGGTAAAAAAAGATTTTATTTTTTTTGCAGTTAAAGGTCTTAAATTTAATGGTGAAAAATTTATTAATGAAGCTGTAAATAATGGGGCTGTTGTAATTGTATGTTCTAAAAACTGTAAATACACTAATAAAAAAATATTAGTAATTAAAAAATCAAACGTCAGATATTTTTTAAGCGAAATTTCATCAAAGTTTTACAAAGATAAACCAAAAAATATAATTGCAGTAACCGGAACAAATGGGAAGACTTCAGTAGCTGATTTATTTTATCAAATTTTGAAAATCAATAAAATCCCAGTAGCTTCAATTGGAACACTTGGAATAAAATCAAAAAATAGAATAATTAAATCAGAACTTACCTCTCCTGATACTATTTTACTTCATAAATCACTTGAAAAAATTAAAAAGGATAGAATTAATAATGTAATTATCGAAGCTTCAAGTCATGGAATACATCAAAAAAGAATGAGTCATTTGAATTTTAAAGCAGGAATTTTTACAAATTTTAGTCAAGATCATTTAGATTATCATAAAACAATGAAGTCATATTTGAATGCAAAATTGTTTCTTTTTGAGAAAATTTTATTTAATCATAAATCTATAATTTCTGATAGCGCTATCCCAGAGTTTTTAAAATTAAAAAGAATCGCAAAAAAAAGACGACTGCGATTAATTGATGTTAACAAGATTAAAAATAAAATTCCCTCACAAGCTCTAAAGTTTACCAAGTTTCAAATTATTAATTTATCAATGGCTATTGAAGCAGCCAAATTATGTGGTTTAGCTGAAAAAAAAATATTTAGCTCATTAAAAAAAATTAAGGATGTTAATGGCAGGTTAGAACTTGTTAAAACTTTTTCTAATAATGTAAAAGTATATGTGGATTTTGCTCATACACCAGATGCTTTAAAAAAAGTTTTGGATACTCTCAAAGATTTTCACGGAAACAATATAACGTTAGTTTTTGGGTGCGGAGGTGATAGAGATATTAAGAAAAGACCACTAATGGCAAGAGTTGCAAGTGAAAATTGTAAAAAAATTTATGTTACAGACGATAATCCTAGAAATGAAAAACCAGAAAAAATTAGAAAAGAAATTATTAAAAATATTAAAAATAAAAATTATTTTAATGTATCTAGTAGAAAAGATGCTATTAAAACCGCCATACTAAACTCTAAACCGAATGAAGTAATTCTAATTGCAGGAAAAGGGCATGAGACTCATCAAATTTACAAAAAAAAAATCATATCTTTTTCAGATAAAAAAATTATTAAAAATATTAATCTAAAACAAAAAAAAATGTCAGATAAGGATCAGACTTATTTTCAAAATAAAAACATTTTAAAAGAAATTAAGATCAAAAATAAATTAGATAAATTTCATGGAATTGCAATTGACTCAAGACTAGTTAAAAAAAATAATTTATTTCTTACAATTAAAGGAAAAAAAAATGATGGTTTAAATTTTATACCTCAGGCTTTGCGTAAAGGTGCAAAATATATAGTTTCGTCCACAAAAATAAAAAAAAATAAAGGTAAGATTATAAAAGTGAATAATGAAATAAAATTTTTAAATAATTATGCAATCACAAAAAGATATTTCACATCAGCGCAAATTATTGCGATCACAGGAAGTGCTGGTAAAACATCTTTGAAGAATCTTCTAAGTGATTTATTGCAAAATTTTGGAAAAACACATCGTTCGCCTTTGTCATATAATAATCATTTTGGAGTTCCTTTGAGTTTATCTAATTTAACCACTGATCATAAATTTGGAGTTTTTGAAGTAGGTATGAGTAAATCTGGTGAGATTAATAAACTTTCAAAAATTATAAAGCCACACATAGGAATAATTACTAATATTGGGGAAGCACATATTGAAAATTTTAAAAACAAAGATGGTATAGCAAAAGCCAAAGCAGAATTAATTGATAACATCCAAAGAAAAGGAACTATTATTTTAAATTATGATGATAAATATTTTAGGTACCTTGAGAAAAAAGCTAAGTCAAAAAATTTAAATATTGTCTCTTTTGGAATGAATAAAAAATCAAATATTCATCCTATTAAAATTTCAAAAAATGGAAAATTTAATGAAGTGATAGTAAAAACCATGAGGCATATTTTGAAACTTAAAATTAAAGATATTAATTTTTACAATGTTTTATCATCGATTGCTTCACTGGAGTTGCTAAATTTAGATTTAAAAAAAATAAGCAAATATTTTAAAACTTTTGAACCATCCCATGGTAGAGGAAAGATTCATAAAATCTTTAGGTATAATAAAAATTTTAAACTTATTGATGAAAGTTATAATGCAAATCCCCTTTCAGTAAAAAATGCAATTGATAATTTCAATAATATTAAAAAACATAAATTTAAAAAATATCTACTCCTTGGCGATATGCTTGAGTTAGGTAAAAAATCTAGGTTGTTACATAAAAATTTGTCAAAAGTTATTAACAACTCCGATATAGACAAAGTGTTTATTAAAGGCACGAAAACTATTGAAACCTATAAGCATATTAATCAAGAGAAACGTGGTAATATTTTTCAACAAGAGGAAGATGTAGATTTTAACTTAAAAAACATTATAGCTAATAATGATTATTTAATGATTAAAGGATCTAATGCTACAGGTTTAAATAAATTAAGCAAAAAAATTATTAGAGGCTTTTAAATGCTATTTCACTTATTTACTTCATTTATTGATCAATACTCTTTTCTTAATGTATTTAAATATTTAACTTTCAGAACTGGCTTGTCTGTTATGACATCCTTGGTTGTTGTTTTTATAATTGGCGGACCACTGATAAAAATATTTTCAGAAAAAATGATCACAGGACCGATAAGACAAGATGGACCAATAGACCATATTGTAAAGAAGTCCGGCACTCCCACTATGGGAGGGGTTATTATTATCATAGGTATATTATCAAGCACATTATTATGGGCTGATCTTTCTAATATTTATGTTTGGACATTAATATTTGTATCATTGAGTTTAGGAGGTCTTGGGCTATTAGATGATACTCTTAAAATTAAATATAAGAATTCAAGAGGGTTAAAGTCAAAGTATAAATTTACAGGCCAACTTATCATTGGTGCTTTAACAATGTTTATTTTGATACAGTTTTCTAATCATGAATATCTATTTGATCTTTATTTCCCTTTTTTTAAAAATTTAATTTTACACATGGGATTATTTTTTATTCCATTTAGTTTATTTGTGATTATTGGAGCATCTAATGCAGTAAATTTAACGGATGGACTTGACGGTTTAGCAACAGTTCCTGTTATGTTAGTAGCTATTTCATTTACATTAATATCATACGTTGTAGGGAATACAATTTTTTCCGAGTACCTCCAGATTCAATACATCCCTGATGTAGGTGAACTTTCAATTTTTTGTGGCTCAATTGTTGGCGCTTGTCTTGGTTTTCTCTGGTATAATGCACCTCCTGCAAAAATATTTATGGGAGATACAGGCTCTTTATCTTTAGGTGGATCTTTAGCAGCTATAGCAATAATTGTTAAACATGAAATAGTACTAGCAATAATTGGGGGTTTATTTGTTTTAGAAACAGTATCAGTAATTATTCAAGTAATATCTTTCAAACTTACAGGAAAAAGAATTTTTAAAATGGCTCCTATTCACCATCATTTTGAAAAAAAAGGATGGGCAGAGTCAACTATCGTAATTCGTTTTTGGATCATTGCTATAATTTTAGCCTTAGTTGGATTAGCTACGTTAAAACTTAGGTAGTAGATGACTCCCATAAAAAATTTTAGATCATTATCATTTTTAGTATTTGGGTTAGGAATGACAGGGAGATCAGTAGTTAATTTTTTTAATAAAAATAAAATTAAAAATTACCTTGTGTGGGATGATGAAAATAAAGACTTGTATAAAAAAAAAAGATCTAAGAATTTAAGTAAATCTCTAAAAAAAGTAGATTATATAATTTTAAGTCCAGGAATAAATTTAAATAAACAAAATAATAAGAAAAGATTCAATAAATACAAAGAAAAAATAATAACAGATATTGATTTATTTTTTTTAATTAAAAGACCTTTTAAAAGTATTGTTGTTACTGGAACCAATGGTAAATCAACTACATGTAAAATTATAGCCCATTTGTTAACAAAAAATAAATATAGAGTATTTTTAGGTGGAAACATTGGAACACCAGTTCTTAGTTTGAACCCAAAGTTAAATAGTTTTGTAGTTATAGAAGCATCCTCTTTTCAATTGGCTTACTCAAAATTTATTTTTCCAGACTTTGCACTTTTACTAAACATAGCAAATGATCATTTAGACTGGCATGGAAATATGAAAAATTATGTTAGCTCTAAATTCAAAATCTTTGAAAGACAAAATAATAAACAATATTCACTTTTAAATGAAAAGCTCAAATCAAAATTTAATAAAAAGAAATTATCAGGAAAATTAATTATACCTAATAAAGCGAACTACCAAAAATTTAAAACAAAACTGAACAATACCTATTTAAAGCTTGATATAAATGATGAAAATATGTCTTTTGTATTTGAGTTAGCAAGAATACTAAAAATAAACAAAGAAAATTTTTTTAGAACACTAAACTCTTTTGTAGGTTTGCCACATAGGTATGAAATTTTTTTAAAAAGAAAAAACTCATTATTTGTCAACGATTCAAAAGCTACTTCATTTGAAGCAACTAAATTTGCTTTAAAAAATTCAAATAATATTTATTGGATTGTAGGAGGTTTACCAAAAAAAAGTGATAAGTTTAATTTAAAGAATTTAAAGAAAAATATTATTAAATCATATTTGGTAGGAAGCAAAACTAATTTTTTTAAAAAACAACTTAATAGTCAAATAAAATTACAAGTTACTAAAAACTTAAAAAATTCTGTAATACAAATTTTTAAAGATATAAAAAAATTTAATAAAAAAAGGAATACAATCTTACTAAGTCCCGCATCAGCCTCCTTTGATCAATTTTTGAATTTTGAAAAGAGAGGAGAAGAATTTAAAAAACTAGTCAAATATTATGCAAGAAAATACATTTAAATTTAAATTTATCAACAATTGGCGGAATATTGATAAAAAAATATTCTTCGGTTTTTTAATTTTATTTTTTTTAGGCTTATTTTTCTCTTTTTCTTCTACGTCTTCTTTGGCTGGTGAACGATTAAACAAAGATTACTACTTCTTTTTTTCAAAACATTTAATTTTTACATTTCTTTCACTTATTATTATGATTTCAATTTCTTTTTTAGAAACTTCATTTTTAAAAAAAATTGTTATACCTTTATTTATTCTTTCATTTATATTCTTAGCTTTAGTTCCTTTTATTGGAATCGAAATAAAAGGAGCAAAAAGGTGGCTAGACTTTTATTTTTTTAGGTTACAACCAATAGAAATACTAAAACCTTTTTTTATTTTAGCTACAGTAAAAATTTTGACCCTTGAAAAACTTCAAAACTCTCAAATTCGATATTTATTCAGTTTTTTATTACTTTCTTCTGTAATTATTCTTCTCATAGATCAACCAGATCTTGGACAATCAATTTTACTCATTGGAAGTTGGATCGCCACTGTATTTATTTCTGGCGTGAGTCTCTTTTTTATATTTGGATTTTTTTGCATATTTTTAATTTCTATAAGTTCTTTACTATTATTAATGCCAGAAAAATTTGGTTACATCATCAATCGTTTAGTATCATTTATTGATCCAAGTAAAGGTGATAAATTTCAATCCTCATCAGCTTTAGATGCTATTAAACTAGGAGGATTAAAAGGACAAGGAATGGGAGAAGGTGTTTTAAAAGATAGTGTGCCCGAAGCCCACACAGATTATATAATTGCTATAATTTCAGAGGAGTACGGATCAATTATTTCGATATTTATAATCTTTATATTTTTATATATCTCATTTCGAATAATAAAAAATTGCGTAAATCAAGATGATCAATTAATTAAAGTTTCTTTATGCGGTCTTGCATCTCTATTAATATTTCAAACATTTATTCATCTTGGAGTAAATACTAATTTAATACCTACCACTGGTATGACTTTACCTTTTTTGAGCTATGGAGGCTCATCACTTATAGGTAGTGCTGTTTTAGCAGGAGTTATCTTAAATTATACTAAAAACAAAACATATCTCTATGAGTAAAAATTTAAAAACTTTAATTGCTGTTGGTGGAACGGGAGGTCATGTGATACCTGGTTTAAGTTTAGCATCACACCTAGCTGAAAAAAATTTTAAAATTAAAATTACTACAGATAAAAGGGGTTATAATTATATAAAAGGGTTTGAAAATTATGATATTTCTATCCTGCCTTCATTTCCTATAAAAAATAAGAATATTTTTTTAATTATTTTTTCATATATCCTAGTTTTTTATTCAATTATTAGAGCCTTATTTTTTTTAATATTTAATAGGCCCAAAATCATATTTGGAATGGGTGGATATGCATCTTTTCCTATTTGTATCGCTGCAAAAGTTTTAAGAATTAAATTTGTTATTTATGAAAACAATTTAATAATCGGTAAAGCCAACAAATTTTTACTTCCTTTTACAAATAAGATATTAGTTTCATACAAAGATGTTGAAGGTATAAGTAAACTTTATCAAAACAAAGTAATTGAGATTGGTAATATTATTAAAAAAGAAATCATTGATTACTCAATTAATGATCTTAAAAAAGATACAAAAAAACTGAATATTTTAATTCTTGGAGGCAGCCAAGCTGCAAAAATATTTGCAGAAAAGTTACCAGTGATCTTAAAAAAATGTAATGATAATGGTGTTTCTCTTAAAATTTACCAACAATGTTTACCAAGTCAAAATGAAAAACTGAAATTATTCTATGACCAAGCAAATATAGACTGTGAAATCTTTTACTTCAGTAATAGTCTTATCAATTATTTCTCTAAAGCTAACCTAGCAATCACAAGATCTGGATCATCAATGCTAGCCGAACTAACTAATGCTAATATTCCTTTCATTTCTATACCGCTCCCGTCGTCTGCTGATAATCATCAATTTAAAAATGCAAGTTTTTATAAAAAAAAAATTTCTTCCCTTTTAGTAGAGGAAATAGATATAGATACAAAACTTTACGATTTGATCAAAGATATCCACGAAAATCCTTCAATAATTTCTAGTATTGTTGAAAATCAGAGACTATTTTCTGACAAAAATGTCTACAACAATATTAATCAAGTATTAAAAGATATAGTTAATGAGAAAAATTAATTTAGGTCAAAAAGAAGTCGTTCATTTTGTTGGCATTGGTGGAATTGGAATGAGCGGTTTGGCTCAGATAATGCACAACATGGGCTTTAAAATTCAAGGCAGCGATCAAAGTAGAAATAAGAATACTTCAAGTTGTATAAAAGCTGGGATTAAAATATTTATCGGCCACACAAGAAAAAATGTAAAGAATGCTACAATTCTTGTTAAGTCATCAGCAATTAAAAAAAATAATAATGAAATTATATTCGCAAGACAAAAAAAAATACCAATTTATTCAAGGGCAGAGGTATTAGCAGATGTTGTCTCTTTAAAAAAAAATATAATAATTACTGGTTCACACGGAAAAACAACAACAACCTCTTTAGTCTCAAAGATTTTATCTGATCAAAAACTTGATCCTACTATAATTAATGGCGGTGTGATTAATTCATTTAGAAGTAATGCAAAACTAGGAAAAGGGGATTGGGCGATTCTAGAAGCAGACGAGTCTGATGGTAGTTTTTTAAAATTACCTATAAATTATTCAATTGTTACTAATATTGATCAAGAACATCTTGATTATTATAGAAATTTTAAAAATTTAGAAAACTCATTTATAAAGTTTATTGAAAAAACTCCGCCAACAGGAAAGTCAATCATTTGCATAGATAATAAAAATATTAAAAAAATATTTACCAGAATAAGAAATA
Organism: uncultured Pelagibacteraceae bacterium; assembly: GCA_902556855.1. Taxonomy (GTDB): domain Bacteria; phylum Pseudomonadota; class Alphaproteobacteria; order Pelagibacterales; family Pelagibacteraceae; genus Pelagilacustribacter. Next base: position 81,008 of record CACDXJ010000003.1, read on the forward strand.
AAAATATTCTTACATATGGAGAAAATAAAAATGCCAATTATAGAGTCTCAAATATTAGGTACAAAATTGATTTTTCAATTTTTGATTTAAGTTATAAAGACACAAGGAGAAAAAATATAAAAATAAAAAACATTCAACTCAAATTATTAGGCAAACACAATGTACTTAATGCTGCTGCAGCCATTACAGTTTGTTTAAACTTAGGTGTAAATCAAAATATTTTAAAAAGATCCTTAAAAAACTTTTCCGGTGTTCAAAGAAGAATGACAAAAATATTTACAAAAAATAAAAACGATTTTTATGATGATTACGCTCATCACCCAACAGAAATTTCTTCTATATTAGATGGGGTAAAAAATGTTTATAAAAATAGAAAAATTATATCAGTATTTGAACCGCATCGATACACACGTGTAATGAAACTAAAAAAAGAATTTGCTAAGTCTTTCTCAAAATCTGATATAGTACTTCTTTGCCCTATATATGCAGCAGGGGAAAAGAAAAATTTAAACTTCAATCAAATAAAGTTTGCAAAATTAATTTCAATATTTTCAAAAACTCAGGTAATAATTATTAAAAATCATGTAGAACTTGAAAAATATTTCAAAAAAAATTTATCTAGTAATGAAATTGTAATTGGAATGGGCGCAGGATTAATTTCAAAATGGATGAGAGAACTAAGGACCTTATGAGTTTAAATTTAGAATTAATAAAAAAATTTAATGGTAAAATTTCAAAAAATGTTAATTTATCTAATTACAGTTGGTTCAATTTAGGAGGACCAGCGGAATATTTTTTTAAACCAGAAAATAAAGAGCAATTAATTGATTTTTTAAAAGAAAATAAAAAAAATGGATTAAAAATTACAATTTTAGGTGCAGGCTCTAACACACTTATAAGAGATAAGGGAGTAAAAGGTGTTGTAATCAAACTTGGATCTAATTTTACAAAATTAAAGTTAATCAAAAGCGATATTATCGAGGTAGGAGCAGCTACGCTTGATCGTAAAGTCTCTAATTTTGCAAAAGAAAATGGCCTAGGCAAGTTAGAATTTTTATCTTGTATACCAGGTTCAATCGGTGGCGCAGTAATAATGAATAGTGGGTGTTATGATAATGATATTTCAAAAATTTTAGTTTCTATAAATGTGATCGATCTTGAAGAATGTAGAGAAAAAGAAATCAAAAAAGAAGAAATAAAATTTTTTTATAGAGGCACTAATTTATCAAAAGAACTAATTATAACTTCTGTAAAATTAAAAGGTGTTAAGGATGCAAGTGAAAATATTATTAAAATTCAAAATGAAATGATTAAGAAAAAAAAATTGTCACAACCCAGTCAAATTAAAACATGTGGTAGCACATTTAAAAATTTTAGTAACAAAAAAAAAGCATGGGAATTAATAAAAGAAACTGGATGTCACAAATTTAAAGAGGGAGATGCAATGATATCTGAAAAACATTGTAATTTTTTTATTAATAATGGCAAAGCAAAATCCTCAGATATTGAAAAACTAATTAATAAAGTAAAGAAAACTGTGAGCGATAAAGCTGGAGTTAATCTCGAATTAGAGATTAAAATTGTTGGTGAGTAGAAAAAAATTTAAGAGAGTTTTAGTAGTCCTTGGAGGTACCTCAGGAGAGAGAAAAGTGAGTCTTGATAGTGGAAGAGCGTGTGTTAAAGCTTTAAAAACTAGAAAATTTATTGTTTCAACGTTTGATCCAAAATTAAAAAATTTGAACTTAATCTCAAAGCAAAAAACAGACGTAATTTTTAATGCGTTACACGGTAAAGACGGAGAGGATGGTATAGCACAAAGTTATTTTGAATATTTAGGCATTCCTTACACTCACTCAGGCGTAATTAGTTCTCACAATGCTATGAATAAGATTATTTCTAAAAATATTTTTAGAGAGAATAATATTCCAACTCCAAATTATTTTACTTTAAACAGATTTGAGTTTAATCAAAATTTAATAAAGAAGTTAATAAAGAAAAAAAAAATAATTTTTCCTATAGTAACTAAACCTATAAACGAGGGATCTAGTTTAGGAGTAAAGATTTCAAATAATTTTTCAGAATTGAAGAAGTCCTCTCAAAGTTTGTTTAAAAAATATAGCGAATTAATATTTGAACAGTACATTGGAGGACAAGAAATTCAAGCAGCTGTAATAAATGATATTCCGCTTGGGGCTATTGAATTAATTCCGAAAAGACAGTTCTACGATTACAAAGCAAAATATACAAAATCTGCAAAGACCAAGCATATAATGCCTGCAAGATTAAATAAGAGTAAATATTTAGAAGCTCTTCGATTAGCAAAAAAAGCACATACAGCATTAGGGTGCAGAGGAGTAACAAGAGCAGACTTTAAGTTTTTTAAAAAAAAGTTTTACTTATTAGAGATAAATACCCAACCAGGTATGACAAATCTTTCACTGGTTCCAGAAATTGCCAATTATTGCGGTATCTCATTTTCAAAATTGGTTGAGAAGATTTTATTAGATGCAAGTGTTAATAGATGAATAAACGATTTTTAATCGCAATATTTTTACTATTACTCTTTAGTACTTATAACATTGAAAAGAAATTTGAACTTAAAGATTTTAAGATTAAATTAATAACAATAGAGAATAACGAAATAATTCAAGAGGGTGTTATTAAAAAAAATCTCTCTTTTTTATATAATCAAAATCTTTTTTTAATGAAAACAAATGAAGTTAAAAATAAGATGAATGAAATAGATTTTATAGATAGTTTTAAAATAAAAAAAATTTACCCGAA
>CACDXJ010000004.1 GCA_902556855.1 uncultured Pelagibacteraceae bacterium
TAAGCGAGAATGATGAAATACTGTTATCTACAGATAAAGGGAGCATGATGCGTTGTGCAGTTAAAGAAATTAGAATTGCAGGAAGAAATACTCAAGGTGTTAGGATTAAAAAATTATCTGGATCTGAAAAAGTTGTTTCAGTTATCAAGATAGAGGATAATATTCAATAAATGAAAATCGCAGTTTATCCTGGTACTTTTGATCCAATCACTTTTGGACATATTGATGTTATTAAAAAATCCTTAAAAATATTTGATAGATTAATAGTTGCAGCAACAGAAAATATTGATAAAAATTATTTTTTCGAACTTGAAGAAAGAATAGATATCATTAATAAATCTTTATTTAAAGATTTAAAATTAAGTAAAAAAAAAATTAAAGTCATATCTTTTAGCAATTTAACAATTGATCTTTGTAAAAAGTATAAAGCTACAGCTATAATTAGAGGGCTAAGAGCCGTATCTGACTTTGAATACGAATTTCAACTAGCCGGCATGAACAAAAAATTAAACTCTCAAATAGAAACTATGTTTTTAATGTCTGATGTAGAAAATCAAATTATCTCATCTAAATTTGTTAAAGAAATAGCTAATTTAGGCGGAGATATTGAAAGATTTGTAACAAAAAATACTGTTAAAATGTTAAAAAATAAATACCGATGAAAAAATTTATTTGTTTATTTATTATTTTTTTTAGTTTAGTAAATACAGACTTATTTGCAAAAAATATTATGATTTTAAAACTTAAATATGGATTAGTAGAAATTGAACTATATGAGGACAAAGCACCAAACCATGTAAAAAGATTTAAAGAACTTGCAGATAGCGGTAAGTACGATGGAGTTGTATTTCATAGAGTAATAGATGGATTCATGGCTCAAACAGGGGATGTGAAATTTGGAAATTCAAATAGCCCTGAATTTAATTTAGCCCTAGCAGGAACGGGTGGATCAAACTTACCAAATCTTAAAGCTGAATTTACAAATATCGCTCACACAAGAGGAATATTATCAGCCGCAAGATCAGCTGATCCAGATAGTGCAAATAGTCAGTTTTTTATTTGTTTTGACTCCGCACCTCATTTAGATAGACAATATTCTGCTTTTGGAAAAGTTATTAAAGGTATGGAATTTGTTGATATGATAAAAAAAGGTGATCCAAATTCTGGTGCGGTCTCTGATCCTGATAAGATTATTTCATTAAAATCTAAATAAATTTAATGTTAAAAACTGAATTTTCATTTCAGTTAATTGCTAATGACAATAGAGCTAGGCTCGGAAAAATAATTACTCGTAGAGGAAATATTGATACTCCAGCTTTTATGCCAGTTGGAACTCAAGGTACTGTAAAAGGTATTTTCACAGATGATATTCAAAAAACTAATTCTCAAATAATTTTAGGAAATACTTATCATTTACTATTAAGACCAGGGATTGAAATTTTAAAAAAATTTAAAGGGCTTCATAACTTTATGAATTGGGACAAGCCTATTTTAACAGACTCAGGAGGTTATCAAATTATGTCATTATCTAAATTAAATAAAATAGATTTTAAAATTGGAGCGATATTTACATCTCATATAGATGGAAAAAAAATTATTTTAAGCCCAGAAAAAAGTATACAAGTTCAAAAAAGTATTAATTCAGATATTGTAATGGTGCTCGATGAATGTCCAAAATTAACTAAAGATAAAAAAATTTTATCAAAAGCAATAAATACCTCAACTTCATGGGCTAAAAGAAGCAAGATTGAATTTGGGAATGACAAATTTAAAGCATTATTTGGTATTGCTCAAGGAGGTTTATATAAGGATCTTAGAGCTGAAAGTATTAATAAATTAATTGAAATAGGTTTTGACGGATATGCGATGGGAGGTTTAGCTGTGGGTGAAAGAAAAGATGATATGTTAAATATTTTAAATGAGACTGTTCAATATTTGCCCAAGAATAAACCAAGATATTTAATGGGTGTGGGCACCCCCTCTGATATTCTTGGAGCAGTAAATGAAGGTATTGATATGTTTGATTGTGTTATGCCTACAAGGTCAGGAAGAACTGGTTTAGCATTTACATGGGAGGGAAAGCTTAATTTAAAAAACTCCAAATTCAAAAATGATTTCTCTCCTTTGGATAAAGAGTGCGACATTAGATGTTTAAACAGTTATTCAAAAAGCTATTTACACCATCTTATAAAGTCTGAAGAGATGCTTGCTTCAATGCTTATTTCTTTACACAATGTATATTTTTACCAACAATTTATGCGGGAAATTAGAGAAAATATTAAAAATGGCACATTTAATAATTTCTACAAAAAATATATAAATTTATTTGATTAAATATTTGAATTTTTTGAAATAAAATGTAAAAGATCGTTCTTGAGGGCCCTTAGCTCAGTTGGTAGAGCACCTCCCTTTTAAGGAGGGTGTCGATGGTTCGAGTCCATCAGGGCTCACCAATAATTTTAAAGTTTTATTGGTGGGTAATCAATCATTACTTCATCTATCCAACCCCTAAGATTTTCAATCCTTTTAGAGCTACTAGGATGTGTGCTTAAAAACACAGGTGGTTCTTTACCTTTATTCTTTTTAGCCATTCTCTCCCAAAGTTTTACAGACTCTCTAATATCGTATCCAGATAAAGATGAAAAAATTAAACCTAAATAATCAGCTTCACTTTCTTGTTTTCTTCCAAAAGGGTTCATTATTCCTATTCTATAGATATCCATTCCAGTCGCTTGTCCGACTTGATTACGAGCATTACTAATTGCGCCTCCAGTAAAAATATCACCTACCATAGTAGCGACTCCAAGAGTCATTTGTTGACTAGCTCTTTCTACAGAATGTTTAGCAACAGCATGTGCAATTTCATGCCCCATAACTATGGATAATGCATCTATATTTTTAGTAACTTTAAGTAGTCCTGTATAAACTGCAATTTTTCCTCCTGGCATACACCAAGCGTTTACCACTTTATCATTATCTACTAGAATATAATCCCATCCAAAATTTTTAGTTGGATCTTCGCCCCCTTTTTTAGAAAAAAATGCGCTAACAGCAACTTCCATTTTTTTACCGATTTCCCTAACTTTATTCAATTCTGAACCACTTGTAATAAGTTTAGTTTTTCTTCTAAATTTTTCATAAGCAACAGCTGCTTGCTGATTTATTTTTGACTCAGGGTATATAGTTAATTGTTTTCTTTCTGTAATTGGGACTGTTGAACAAGAAGGCAGTATCAATGAGCAACAGCTACAACTAATTAAGCCAAGAAATTTTCTTCTATTTATGTTATACATTTATGGATTCATGATTTTAAATAATAAAATACTAATTGCAATTTTTATATTAATCGTAATATTTATAGTTTATTCAAGCTATTCTTAAAAAATGGATAAAAAAGATATCAAAAAATCGACATTTTCTAAAATTAGAAATAATTTCATAGCTGGAATAGTAGTTTTAATACCAATAGGTATAACTTTATATCTCACATTATTTTTTATTCGGGTTTCAGGTAAAATTATTCCTAAAGAAGTTAATCCAAACAATTACCTTCCATTTAATATCCCCGGAGTTGAAATATTGATAGCGCTAATTTTCATTACTTTTATTGGTTGGTTATCATTATCTTTTTTAGGAAAAAAGTTTTTTGAATTATTTAATAATATTTTAAAAAAAATACCGATCTTAAGAACAATTTATTCTGCTATAGGTCAAATGACTGAAACTTTTACTAAAACTGAAAATAAGCAAAAAAGCGTTGTCTTATTGGAGTATCCTAGAAAAGGTATTTGGGCTGTTGGGTTTGCAACAAAAGAAAACAAGGGTGTTATCAGAGATAAAATTAATGAAGATGTTATAAATGTATTTGTGCCAACTACTCCAAATCCAACAAGTGGTTTTCTTCTTATGGTTCCAAAAAAAGATTTAATTTATTTAGAGATATCGTTTGAACAAGCGTCGAAATTTATTGTCTCTGCTGGAACTACAGAAATAAACTAAACTTCTTTTATATTTATTATTTCTGCTCTATCATATAATTTTAAAAGAAAATTGTATTTTTCTTGATTAATATTGTCTATTTTTAAAATAAAACTTTCAGCGAGTTTAAATAAATCATCATGTATTACGGGATCTGCAAATCTAAAATTTTTTAATCCACTTTGTTGATACCCCGTTAAATCTCCGAAACCCCTTAGCTTTAAATCTTCTTCTGCTATAAAAAATCCATCATCTGAATTTTTAAGAATTTTTAATCTTTTTACAGCATTTTGACTTAAACTTTCTTTAAATAGAAGAATACAAATTCCCTGATTTTTTCCTCTACCAACTCTCCCTCTTAATTGGTGTAACTGAGCTAATCCAAATTTATTAGAATTTTCGATTATTATTATGTTTGCATTTGGAAAATCAATTCCAACTTCAATAACTGTAGTTGAGACCAAAATATAAATCTCCTTATTTAAAAACTTTTTTAAAATTGTTTCTTTTTCATCTTTATTCATTGCACCATGAATTAAACCAACTTTGTTAGGAAATTTTTTAGATATAATGTCAAATTTTTTCTTAGCTGAAGAATAATCTAAAAATTTTGAATCATTAATTAAAGGACAAACCCAAAAAATTTGATTTTCGTTTCTAATTTGTTTTTCTAAGTAAGGCCATAATTCGTCAATTTTTTTTTCAGGCTTACTAAGTGTTATAGTTTCTTTTCTCATAGAAGGTTTATCTTTTATTTTTGAAATATCCATATCTCCATAAATTGACATCATCATAGTTCTTGGTATTGGTGTAGCTGACATCAATAATACGTCGCAGTTTTTTCCTCCTTTAATCGCAAGATCTGATCGTTGCTTTACACCAAATTTATGTTGTTCATCAATTACTATATATCCTAACTTTTTAAATACTATTTTTTTTTGGAACAAAGCATGAGTACCGATTAATAAATCTATTTTACCTTTTTCCAAACTAAACAATATTTTTTTTCTCTTTTTGGGTTCAGTTTTCCCTGATAAAAATTCGATATTAAGATTTAAATCTTTGAAAATTTTTTTTGCTAATTGAAAATGTTGATTGGCAAGAATTTCAGTTGGGGCCATTAATGCACATTGATAATTAGACTCAATAACATTTGCTATAGATAATAAAGAAACAATAGTTTTTCCTGAACCTACATCTCCCTGTAAAATTCTAAACATTCTTAGATCACTTTTTAAATCTTTATTAATTTCTTTCAAAGCAAATTGTTGACCTTTAGTAAGCCTAAAAGGAAGGATATCAAGTATTTTCAAATAAAAAAATTCATTAAATTTTTTTATTTTTTTTATCTTTTTAATTCTATTCCTATTTTCAGATAGAGTTAGAAAATTTGCGCAAATTTCATCAAAAACAATTCTCCTAAAACTTTTTGATTGATTATTTTTGGACTCATCTGAATTATGTAATTTTTTGATTGCTTCATTCCAGTTGAGCATCTTATTTTTATTTAAAAACTTTGTATCTATCCAATCATTTATATGAGGTAAGTTTTGAATAACTTGCTCACTAATTCCTCTATATTTTTTCTCATTAATTCCTTTTGTAAGATTATACTTAGGTAGGTTTTTCAATACATAATCTTTATTATTCAATGTTGTCACATAATCTGGATTAGATATTTGATATTTATCTCTATAAAAATTTATTTTTCCACTTATTATAACCCAATTATTTAATGGAAAAATTTTTCTCAAATAACCCTCTCTGCTATTGAAATAAACGATATCTATTTTTCCAGTTTCGTCTTCACATTGAATTTTATTAGGAAGCTTTCTTATTCTTGGAAAGTTAAGTTTTTTTACAATTACTTTAATAGTTTGTATTTTTCCAATTTCAAGATTATTTAATTTAGTGATAACTGATCTATCGGTTTCTGAATATGGTAAACTAAATAAAATATCTTTAATTTTTTCAATTTTTTTATTCTTAAGATACCTTGATAATTGAGGACCTACACCTTTTAACTTATTTACACTTTGAAAGATATAGTCTTTTTTTATTAACCTCATTAATTTATATATAATATAAAATTATGAATGAAAAATTAGAAATTTTGAAAAAAAAAATTTTATACAGAGCTTTATACAGAGGTACTAAAGAAATGGATATTTTATTAAGTACATTTGTAAAAAAATACATTGATAAATTTAGTAAAAAACAATTAGAAGACTTAGAAGTCTTTTTAAAGTTCGAGGACGAAATAATATTCAACTTTTACAATTATAATATCATCAAAAAAAACATTGATAAAAATGGAATTTCTAAGATATTTAAAAATTTTAAGATATAATGGCGGAGAGGGTGGGATTCGAACCCACGAACGAGTTGCCCCGTTGCTGGTTTTCAAGACCAGTGCTTTCAACCGCTCAGCCACCTCTCCAGTGATCAAACTGCACTATTTATTACTATCAAAGTAAGTAAATAACAATAATTAAGTATTCAGATTTCTAATACTAGTTAATAAATTATAAATATGATAATTATAAAAATGTCCAAAATAATTGGTTTAATACTAACTATAAATATTTTCTTTATATTCAATGCCAATTCAAATGATCATTCATTTGATATTTGGTTGAAAAATTTCAAAATTGTCGCTGTAAATTCAGGTATTTCGTCATCTGTTGTAAGCGATGTCATGGACGATGCTAGATTTTTACCAAAAGTAATAGAATACGATCGTTACCAACCAGAATTTTATGAAGATACATTTACTTATATTAAAAAAAGAACTTCAAAAAAAAAATTAAATGAGGGATTAAGATTATATAAAAAAGAAAAAAAAATTATTGATAAAGTAGAAATAGAGTTTCAGGTTGAAAAAGAATTATTGTTAGCTTTAATGGGTATTGAAACAAATTTTGGAAAATATCTTGGTAAAATGGATATAATATCATCTTTAGCAACTTTAAGTTTTGATAAGCGGAGAAGTGAATTTTTTACAAAAGAATTATTAATACTACTTAAACTTGTAGATAAAAATATAATAAGCAAAGAAATTTTATTTGGTTCATGGGCTGGGGCATTTGGAAATTTTCAATTTATGCCAAGGACAATTCAAAACTATGCAATTGATTTTAATAATAATAAAACTATAGAACTAAAAAAAACAGAAGACTCGTTTGCATCTGCCGCGAATTACTTAAAAAAGATTGGATGGAAAAAAAATCAACCATGTTTTTTTAAAGTAAGTTTAAAAAAAGACGTTCCGTTAAAGTATTTAAATTCTTCTGCAAGAGCTATTAAAAATAAAAAAAAAGCTATCTATTTCAAAAAGTATATTGAAAATTTTGAGCAACTTAATTTCAATAAAAATTTAAGAGTTGCGTTAATTATACCTGACAAAGACATTATCCCAGGTTCAAAAACACTTTCTCCTGCTTTCTTAATTTTTGAAAATTATGAAAAAATTTTAAATTGGAATAGATCTTTAAGATTTGCACTTGCAGTCTGTACTTTAAAGCAAAATTTTAAAAATGAAATTTAAAATTTTAATCATAGTTTTATTTCTATCTTCTTGTGCTTCAAACACAACAAGTTTTAAGAATAAACTTCCATATAATTCAAAAGGGTTCGCATACATTTACAATGATAAAGATTTTGAAGATAAAGTAATTAGTGGAAAATTAAATAATTCAATATTACAAGTTTCTCAAAAAAACTTGAAAACTAACGCTTTAATAAAAATAATTAATCCAAAAACAAATGATTCTATAGTTTTACAAAATTATAAAAAAATAAATTACCCTGATTTTTATAAGATTTTAATTACAACTGAACTTTCAAAAAAACTTAATCTTGATCCTAAATTACCTCTTGTAGAAATCTTAGAAATAAAAAAAAATAAATCTTTTGTTGCAAAAAAAGCAAAAATATTTAATGAAGAAAAAAAGCTTTCTTCAAACGCTCCTGTTGCATCTGTTGAGATATCTAATATATCAAAAAAAAGGAATATTAAAACAAATAAAAAAAAAGATGAGATTTATATAATAATTGCTACTTTTTACTCTAGTGAGGTTGCAAATTTTTTAAAACAGAGAATCAACAAAGAAATACCAAATTATGATATTAATAAATTGAAAGTAAGAAAAAAAAGTAATAAAGAAATAATGTTAATATCAGGCCCTTATTATACTATTAATTTTTTGAAAAATGATTACATTCAACTTAAAGCCTTTGGATTTGAAGAATTGGATATAACTATTAATGAATAAAATAATCTTAATATTTTTTCTATATTTAAATTTAATTTCTTACAGTTTTGCAAATCCTAATATCAATGCACGTACTGGTATTTTAGTTGACTATCACTCAGATGAAATTTTATATGAATTAGATGCTGATGCTCAAATATATCCTGCGTCAATGACTAAAATTATGACATCAATAATTGCATTTGATCTCCTAAAAAAAAATAAACTATCTTTGGATGATCTATTTGTAGTTTCTGAAAATGCTTGGAGGCTGTCACAAAGTGGTTATTCATCTATGTTCATAATGATCAATGATGAAGTTTCAGTAGAGGATTTGCTTAAAGGAATTATCATAGCTTCTGGCAATGACGCTTGTGTAGCCTTAGCAGAGGGTATAGCTGGTTCAGAAGAAAACTTTGCAGAAATGATGAATGAAAAAGCATCTGAAATAGGCATGATGTCCACAAATTTTACAAACTCTTCAGGAATTAATGATCCAGATAATATTTCTACTGTAAGGGATATAGCGATAATGTCTAAATATTTAATTTCAAATTACCCAAGTTTTTATGAAATATTTAAGGAAAAAACATTTACTTGGGATCGAACTGGTGGTGATCCAATTAAACAAGGAAATAGAAATCCGTTATTGTATAAAAAAGTTGGTGTGGATGGAGTTAAGACTGGTTATTTAGCTGTAGAGAAATATTCATTAGCTAGCTCAATGAAAAAAAATGATAGAAGATTGATAGCAGTAGCATCAGGTTTTCAAACTAAAAATTTAAGAAGTTCTGAGTCTTTAAAATTATTAAATTGGGGCTTTAGAAATACAAATACTTTTGAAATTACAAAAAAAGATAATTCTATTTTTGAACTAGAAACTTGGTTGGGAAAAAAGAGTAAAATTAAGGCTGTATCTAAAGAGGACTATTATTTGACTATTAACAAAAAAGATATACGAAATTTAAATGTAATTTTAAACTACCAAGGTCCTATAGTAGCTCCAGTTCAAAAAGGGGAAAAAGTTGCTAGCTTAGTAATTACAAATAAAGGTCAAAAAATAAAAACTGTTCCTCTTTACGCCGCAGAAGACCTTAAGAAAGTCAACTTTTTTAAGAGCTTAATCACTTCAATAAATTATTTGATTTGGGGTGATGTATAAAAAAAAACCCTTTTTTATAGTTTTTGAAGGAGTAGAAGGGTGTGGAAAATCTTTTCAAAGTAAAAAACTTTACTTAAAATTAAAAAAAAAAAAAATTCCAACTATTATAACAAGAGAACCTGGTGGAACTAAGAGTGCTGAATTAATAAGAAATTTGATTTTAAAAGATTATTTTAATAAATCACAAAAAGATAAATTTGATAAATACACTGATACACTATTGTACCTAGCTTCCAGAAATGAGCATGTTAAAAATAAAATTACACCTGCTTTAAAAAAAAAATATGTAGTAATATGCGATAGATTTGTTGATTCAACAATAGCTTATCAAGTTTTTGGAAAAAAAATAAATAAAAATTTAATTGATATAATTCATAAACACATACTAGATGGATTAAAACCTAATTTGACTTTTATCCTTAAAGTATCTTCATCAACTTCAAGAAAAAGACTTTTAAAAAGAAAGTCGAAAAATAGATATGATAATTTTTCTCAATCCTTTTACAATAAAGTTCAAAAATATTTTCTTAAGATAGCTAGAAAAAAAAATAATTATTTTATTTTGAATTCTTCAAAAAATGACAATTCGTTAGAACAGGAAATATTTAAAATTACTTCAAGATTTTTAAATTTAAGATGATGTTAAACGATTTATTTGATCCAAGAAAATCTCTAAATCTATTTGATTTAAAAGAAAAATTCATTGCTCTTAAACAACTAATAGTTCAAAACAAACTTCCTAAAGTTCTAATGCTAACTGGAGATAAAGGCCTCGGTAAATCAACTCTTATATTTCATTTAATGCATTATTATTTTGATAAAAATAACTACGATGAAATTAATAATAAAATTAATAATTCATCCTTTCATTATGAATTTTTAAACAATCTTTTCCCAAATATTATTTATTTAGGCAATCAAAACTTAAATAACCTAAAGATAGAAGATGTTCGTAAATTGAAAAACGACATTTCAAAATCATCTATAAGTAAAAAAAAAAGATTTATTATTTTAGATGATATAGAAACGCAAAGTGTAAATAGTCTAAATGCATTACTAAAATTAATAGAAGAACCATCTGAAAATAATTATTTTATTTTAATTAATAATAAATCACAGAAAATCTTAGAAACAATAAAATCTAGAGCTATTGATATTCAAATAATTCTAAATGATCAAACTAAGAATAAAATTACAAAATCTTTACTTAATTATTATAATCAAGAAAGTTCATTAAGTATTGATATTGTTAAATTGTCACCTGGAAATTTTTTAAAATTTAATTATATATTAAATGAAAAAAAAATAGATATTAACGATTCTTTTTTAATAACAATCAAAAAAATTTTAAATATTTATAAAAAAGAAAAGAATTTATTATATAGGGATTTATTATTATTTCATACAGAATATTATTTTCAAAATAAAAACATCAAAAATAATTTTGATCAAAAGAAATTTATTGAAAAAAAATTATTTTTATTTAAGAATATTCACGAATTTTTCTCATATAATTTAAACCATAATACTTTTTTAAATTCTATCGAGAGCAGATTTAATTATGACTAAAAATTTTTACATAACTACACCGATTTATTACCCGTCTGGTAAACCCCATATGGGACATGCATATTCAAGTATTATTGCTGACATATTTGCAAGATTTAAAAGAATTGAGGGTTATAATGTTTTATTTTTAACAGGAACTGATGAACATGGTCAAAAAATCCAAAAAGAAGCAAAAAAGAATAATAAAGATCCTAAAAAATTTTGCGATGAAATTTCTGAAACGTTTAGATCATTAACTAAAATATTAAATTTAACTAATAATGATTTTATAAGAACTACTGAACATAGACATTTTAAGTCAGTAAATGAAATTTGGAGCAGACTTATAAAATCTGGAGATATTTATTTAGATAAATATAGTGGTTGGTATTCTGTTTCAGATGAAGCTTATTACGACTCAGAAGAAATTCAAGAAGTAGATGGTAATAAAATAGCAAAAACATCAGGTTCACCAGTCGAATGGGTGGAGGAAGAGTCTTATTTTTTTAAATTATCTTCATTTCAAACAAAATTATTAGAACATTATAAAAAAAATAAAGATTTTATTTTACCTCAGTCTAGAAGAAATGAGGTAGTAAGTTTTGTCGAAAAAGGTTTAAAAGATTTATCAATAAGTAGAACTTCTTTTTCATGGGGGATACCAGTCCCAGAAAACAAAAAACATGTTATATATGTTTGGCTTGATGCTTTAACTAATTATTTAAGTGCACTTAATTTTCCAGATACTAAGGATGAAAAATATAGATCTTTTTGGCCTGCAGATGTCCATATTATTGGTAAAGATATTTTAAGATTCCATGCAATATTTTGGCCAGCATTTTTACTTGCTGCAAATCTACCATTACCCAAACGAGTGTTTGGACACGGTTGGATACTTTCAGATGATAAAAAAATGTCAAAATCGCTTGGCAATATTTTAGATCCTATAGAAATAATTAAAAACTATGGTACAGACCAATTAAGATACTATTTGGTTAAAGAGGTTTCTTTAGGAAATGATGGGAGTATATCGATGGAAAACCTTAGAAATTGCATTAATAACGATCTTGCGAATAATTATGGAAATTTATGTCAAAGAGTTTTTTCTTTCATTAAAAAGAATTGTAATAATAAAATTCCAAAAATTAATAATTTTAATGAAAATGACATTAATTTGATAAAGAATATTAAAAGTAATATTCCGAAACTTGTTAATCTTATTAATAATCAAAATTTAAATGAATATATCAAAATGGTTGTAAATTTTTCTTTCGAAGCAAATAAATATTTTAACGATTCCGAGCCATGGACATTTAAAAATAAGGATCCAGAAAGGATGAATACAATTTTATTTACTATTGTGGAACAAATTAAAAATATATCAATTCTATTAAATCCGATTATACCTTCCTCAACTAAAAAAGTTTTAGATACAATAAATATATCTGATAAGGATATTTCAATTGAAAGTATCAAAAAAGACGATATTTTAGATTGTAGTTTAGAATTAAAAACTTTAGATATTCTATTTAAAAAAATCGAAAATGATAATTGATTCACATTGCCATTTAACTTACGAACCAATGTCGAAAGCATTGAATGAAACTATAAAGAGAGCTAATAAAGATGGTGTTAAGTACATGCTTACGATTTCTACTGAAGACAAAAGTTTTGATAAAATAATTAAAATTGTAAAAGAATATGACAGTGTTTACGGTACTTATGGAATTCATCCTCATGAAGCTAAGTTACATCAAAATATTAAAAGTAGAGATATAATTAATAAAGTAAATCAGAATAAAAAAATTATTGGAATTGGAGAAACAGGTCTTGATTTTTATTACAACCACTCTGAAAAAAAAGATCAAATAAATTCCTTTGAGGAACATATAGCTGCTGCACAAGAAAAAAACTTACCACTCATTATACATACTAGATCAGCAGAAAAAGATACATACGAAATATTAGAAAAATGTTTGAAAAGAAAAAATATTAAAATATTAATTCATTGTTTTACCGGAACAAGAGAATTTGCATTTAAGTTGTTAGACTTAGGAGCTTATATTTCAGCTAGCGGTGTTGTCACTTTCAATAAATCTCAAGATTTAGCAAATACTTTCAAAGATATACCTAATGAGAGGATTTTGGTTGAAACTGATGCACCTTATCTTGCTCCTGTACCTTTGAGAGGTAAATCAAATGAACCAAGCTACATAATACATACAGTTAAGTTTTTATCTAAAATTAAAAAATTATCTTTTGATGATTTCTCAAACATCACTACGAACAATTTTTTCAATTTATTTGGAAAATTAAATTGAAAAATAAATTTACAATTTTAGGATGTGGAAGTTCTCTTGGGTCACCATGGATAACTAATTACAATGGAAAACTTCGAAAGAGTTCTAAAAATCTTCGGACTAGATGTTGTGCACATATTCAAAAGGGAAATTTATCAGTTCTTATTGATACTTCTCCAGATATTAAATCCCAATTTTTAAAAAATAAGATTAAAAATTTAGACTCCATTATTTACACTCATGAACATGCTGATCAGACCGCTGGAATATTTGAAATGAGGCCATTCTTCTGGAAAAATAAAACAAAAATACCTATCTATGGTAGCAGAAGAACGATAAAGGCATTAAAAAAAACCTATAGATTTTGTTTTCAAGAGGAACAAGGATATAAGCCAATAATGAAAGCAAATATAATTAATAAAAAATTTTCAATTAGAAAAAATAACAACGTCCTATCTATTAAAGCATTTGATGTAACTCACGGGCTAATTAAATCTACTGGATATGTAATTGATAAAATTGGATATATTAGTGATTGTAATAAAGTTCCTAAACAAAAGCTTAAATATCTTAAAAGTCTTAACTACCTAATTTTAGATTGTTTGAAAATTGATAAACATCCATCTCATTTTAATTTTGATGAAGCTATAAATTTGATCAATCTAGTTAAACCTAAAAAAGCTATACTTACTAATTTACATACTGATTTAGATTATTTTAAATTAAAAAAAATATTACCAAAAAATATAATCCCAGCTTACGATGGATTAAATTTTAATTATTAAATTAAATCCTCTATTAAATTTAAAAACTTTTTGGATGAAGGATTGGTTATTGAAGAAAATGTTTTTACAACTTTGCCATTTTTACCTACTATAATTTTATGAAAATTCCACTTAGGAATAGCACCGATCCCATAGTCTTCTCTAGCCCACTTATAAAAGGGGTGGGAATTTCTACCGATCACATCAATCTTTTCAGTCATAGGGAATGTAATTCCAAAATTAGTTTCACAAAAATCTTTAATTTCTTTATTAGTACCTGGTTCTTGTCTAAAATTATTCGTTGGTACACCTAAAATTATAAGATTTTTATTTTCATATTTTGTCCAAAGCGACTGGAGTGCTTCATATTGAGGAGTATAACCACATCTACTAGCTACATTTACAACCACAATCACCTTACCTTTAAATTGGCTCAACTTTATTAAATCTCCATTTATTCCATTAAATTCATAATTATATGCAGTTCCGTTGTTTACAGCCGACAATTTTGAGAAAAAACTAAACATAAGTAAAATAATTAAAATCTTTTTCATAATTTAAGTGCTTTAACTACTGCATCAAAAGGCAAAAATATACAATTAAATCTGTTAAGATTGTCGCTATTTAATAGTTTCTTGAAGTCAGATAACCTTTTTGGCATTTCAATTTTTTTAAGTTTAGAAAGATTTTTAAGAATTTCAAAGTCGTTTTTTATATCATTAATATTTATATTTATAATTTTTCTTGATAATAGGCTTGCTGAAGCCTCACAATATACACATGATACTGTTTCATATTTCATAGAACTTATCTTTTTTTTATCAACAATTAATTCTAAAGTAATTTTATCCCCACAGGTTTTATTTTTTAAAGAAATTTTGTGTGAATATTTATTTTTTAAACCTACATTTGAAGTATTAGAAGCTAATTTAATAATATCTTGATTAATCATTTTTTTGAGGAAAATAATAATAAAAAATAACCAAAAAGTGTAGATAGAAGTGAGCCTGTTAAAACTCCAATTTTTACACCGTCCATATATTCTAAATTATTTGCAAAAGCAAGATTCCCAACAAATAAACTCATTGTAAATCCAATACCTGTCAAAATTGATACCGCATAGAAAGCTGGCCAAGTTGAACCAGAGGGTTTATCAGCAAATTTAAGTTTAACTGATATATAAGAAAGAACAAATACTCCAATTTGTTTCCCGAAGAATAAACCTAAAACAATTCCTAGTGGCACTGGATTGAGTAATGTAGCAAATGTTAATCCTTCTAGTGAAACACCAGCATTTGCAAAAGCAAAAATTGGCATTATGCCAAAAGCTACGTAGGGAGATAAGCCGTGTTCCAATTTAATTAGCATCGACTCCTTAGTATTTTTTATATTATGAGGAATTGTAAGAGCCAATAAAACTCCTGCGATTGTTGCATGTATCCCTGATTGATGAGTAAAATCCCATAGAAAAATTCCTACAATTAAAAAAGGAATAAAACTTTTAATTTTATATTTATTTAATCCTATTAAAATTATTAATGAAACGAACATTAAAATCAAATATTTGATTTCAATATTTCCTGAGTAGAAAAAAGCGATAATTACAATTGCACCTAGATCATCAATAATAGCTAAAGCTGTTAAAAAAACTTTGAGTGATATGGGAACTCTTTTACCTAATAAAGATAAAACTCCAAGTGAGAAAGCAATATCAGTAGCAGATGGTATAGCCCAACCATTTAGTGTTGTACTATCAGAATAATTTATAATAATATAAAATAAAGCAGGAACCGCCATTCCACCAACTGCGCCAATTATTGGTAGCATAGCTTGTTTTGGATTAGATAGCTCTCCTTGGACGAATTCTCTTTTTATTTCTAACGAAACAAAAAAGAAAAAAATCGCCATTAAGACATCATTTATCCAATGAAGAATACTTAGTTTTAAACCAAATTCTTTAGTGCCAAGCGTAATATATTTTTCAAGAGTGGTGAAATAAATTTCACTAAAACTACTGTTACTAATTATAAGTGCTAATATTGCAGCAAATAACAAAACTAGCCCGGAGGCAGCTTCTAGTTTAAAAAAATATTTAAATGGTTTTGTAATATGCTGGATCATTGGTATTATTTACTTCTATAGAGACCATCTTTCAATTGCCAAAATCGCTTAATTAACCTATAAAACAGACGTTCGGGGCGTAGCGCAGCCTGGTAGCGCATCTGGTTTGGGACCAGAGGGTCGCAGGTTCAAATCCTGCCGCCCCGACCAATATTATTTATGAAAAAAGCAAAAATTTATATTCCTGCAAAAACTGCGATGCAATCGGGTAGGGGGAAACTAAAATCTTGGGTATTGGAATTTGTTACTAAAGATCCCTCAATTAATCCACTTATGGGCTGGGAATCTTCAACAGATACTTTAGAAGAAGTTGTTCTTAAATTTCCTTCAAAAGAAAAAGCAATTGAATACGCAAAAAAAAATAATATTTCTTATAACGTTATTGAACCTAATAAAAAAGAATTTGTTATTAAATCATACTCAGACAATTTTCTTAAAGATTAAATATGTGGAGAAGTTTTTTTAGAGATAAAAAGTGGTTTTACTGGTCCTACGGTGGGGGAACATTTATTATTACATTACTTATTTTACAAACTTATTTAGATGTTCTTTTTAATAGCTGGTATAAAGATTTTTACGATATACTTCAAACAGCTGAAGATCGCGAAATATCAGAATTTTGGGAATCAATAAAAAGATTTTTATATATAGCATTACCATATGTTACGCTTTTTGCTTTTACTAACTGGTTTACGAGATTATGGGCTTTTAGATGGAGGGAGGCTATGACATTTTCTTATATGCCATATTGGAGAGCAACAGAAGCTAAAGTGGAAGGATCTTCACAAAGAATTCAAGAAGATTGTATGAATTTTGCAAAAATAGTAGAATCTATCGGATTACAAGTAGTTAAAGCTATAATGACTTTAATAGCATTCATTCCTATTTTATGGGTTCTTTCATCAAATGTTACTGTACCTTATTTAGATAATGTGTCTGGATCTTTAGTATGGGTGGCTCTTACTCTTAGTTTAGGCGGAATACTTATAAGCTGGTTGGTCGGTATAAAATTACCTGGTCTAGAATACAATAACCAAAAAGTTGAAGCAGCTTTTAGGAAGGAATTAGTGTACGGTGAAGATGACAGAAAAAATTACGTTCAAGCTCCTACAATTTTACAATTATTTACTGGTATAAAATTTAATTACCACAAATTATTTCTACACTACGGTTATTTCGATCTCTGGGCTATATGGTACAGACAACTATTTGTAATTGTTCCCTTCTTAATAATGGCTCCAGGTTTGTTTACTGCAGCATTTACTTTGGGAGTGATGATGCAAGTTGTTAATGCATTTGGTGAGGTAAAAGACGCATTTTCTGTATTTCTATATAATTGGACAAGAATTACTGAATTAAGATCTATACACAAGCGTTTAATGGAATTTGAAACTGCTATAAATTATAATACTAATAAGTTGAGAAAACCTCGAAAATCTGATGTAAGAGCTTAATGGAGCTCTACCTTAAATTAATTGACGTAATTGCGCCTGTTTTTTTTGTTATAGGGATAGGGTATTACCTTGGAAGAAAAAACCCGGAAATTAGTACTGACTTCATAACGACATTTGCAGGTAATATTGGAACACCTGCAATGATTTTCTATACAATAACAACTACTGGTGTAACTTTAAGCGTTTTTACTGAATACTTCATTTATGCGTTAGTCATTATTGGAGGTTTTTCAATAGTGGGTATTTTGTTTCTTCTTCTGCTCAAAAAAGATTTTATAAGTGAATTGCCACCACTTATTTTACCTAATACTGGAAATATGGGCATACCCATTTGCTTATTTGCTTACGGGACATCCGGGCTAGGGGTCGCATCTGCAATTGCATCGGTAATTATTCTTCTTCACTTTACGCTTGGGGTTTTATTAGCAAAAAAAAGTTTTTCATTAGAAATATTAATTAAAAATATGCCAATTTACGGAATAATTATTTCAGTAGTATTTTTATATTTTGAATGGGATGTTCCAGGGTATTTAGAAAACACGACATTTTTACTTACATACGCTACTATATTTTTAGTTTTGATGTCTTTAGGTATAGCCTTATCAAGACTAAAGGTCGTTTCATGGACCCATGCATCAATTCTAGGAGCGGTTAGAGTAATTATAGGACCTATAATAGGATTTGGATTAATTAAATTTTTGAATTTAAATGGTTTTGCTGCTGGAGTTCTCTTAATTCAATCATGTATGCCAAGCGCGGTTTTAACCTATTTAGTGGGCTTAATGTATTCAGAGAGAAAGGTGGTAGATAGTGTAGCTAGTGTTATAGTAACTTCTACTGTTATGTCATTTATTACTATTCCAATTGTCGTTTATATAAGTCTTAAATATTTTCAATAAATACAGTAACTTAAAATAAATAGTTAAAGTTATATATTAAGTAATAGGTAAGTATTATTTATATATTAAAGTAAAAATGCAGATAAACATTGAAAAAAAATACTTATTAAAGCTTAGAAACCTATTAAATAACTATAAATAGGAGCATAAAATCAGGGTTTTACTTGATAAATTACAAAAAATTAAAAATCGAAAGGTTAAAATTTAACAAAATATAGTATTTAGATCATTCTAAAAGTAGTAATTATCAATAATTTTATAAGCTTTGCAGTTATAGAATATAGCGTTTAAACGGCCATAGAGGGCGTTTTTTTTGCAATTATTGATTTTATAGTACAACTAACTGTTGTGTGGATAAAAAATAAAGTGAAATAGGGACCAATAGACCCAATCGCCCGTCAAATAAGAATTCTAGAGCCTTATACCCTCTTTTTTTAACAAAAATCTCTTAGTTTTTAAGCCTCCTTTGCCTGAATAGCCTCCAAGCGTTCCGTCAGATCTAATAACTCTATGGCAAGGTATTTTGGGCGCATATGGGTTTTTTCCTATAGCATTCGCCACAGCACGTACAGCAAGCGGTTTTCCTATGGCTTTTGCAACTTGAGAATAGGTTTTCACGCTTCCACGAGGTATTTTCCTCAAATATGTCCATACTTTCAGTTGAAATTTGGTGCCAACTAGCTTCATTAGTCAAATATTAGGTAAATTGTTAAAGATATACCTGTTATAAGGGCTGTAATTAAGCCCAAAGCTATCATTTTTTTTCCTTTTGAACTTGAATTGCTCCAGAAGTAAGAAATTCCATAAATTACAGCTATAAATACCACTATAGGAAGAATTATTTTAATCATAAGCTATAAAATTATATCGATTGACATCTAAAATCACTTAATATATTACTAATGATAATTAATTGTTATCAATAGTAATATTATGAATGAGTTATTAACAGATATAAAAAAACTTCATGAGGAAACTTTGGAAAACCTCAAAAGCTCTAAAGCCAATAACACGTTGAGAGCTTATAAATCTGATTTTAAAGATTTCGGTGCTTTTTGTGCTAAGCATGGATTTAATTCAATGCCTACTGAACCTAAGGTTGTATCACTATATCTAACACATCTTTCTGCAAATTCAAAAATAAGTACTCTAAGACGGAGGTTGGTCTCTATTAGCGTAGTTCATAAGCTTAAAGGTCATTATTTAGATACTAAGCACCCAATTATAATTGAAAATTTAATGGGTATAAAAAGAAAAAAAGGAAGCATTCAAACAGGAAAAAAACCTATATTAATCAATCATTTAAAACAAATTATTAATGTTATTGACGAACAAAAAATTGCAAAAATTAAAAAATTAAGAAATAGAACTTTAATACTCATAGGTTTTGGAGGAGGTTTTAGACGTACAGAATTAATTTCTATTGATTATGAAGACTTAGATTTTGTTGAAGAAGGTGTAAAAATAACTCTTAAAAGGTCTAAAACAGATCAATTTGGGGAGGGTTTGATGAAAGGACTACCCTATTTCACTAATGAAAAATATTGTCCAGTAACGAGTTTAAAAAATTGGATTAATTTGTCGAAAATAAAAACTGGTGCAATATTTAGAAGATTTTCAAAAGGCTCAGCACTTACTGCAAATAGGCTTACAGACCAATCAGTAGTATTAATAATTAAAGATTGTTTAAAATTAGCAGGTATAGAAAATCAAAATTTTTCAGGTCATAGTTTAAGATCAGGTTTTGCTACAGTAGCCGCAGAGTCTGGCGCAGACGAAAGAAGTATTATGGCGATGACGGGACATAAAACTACACAGATGGTAAGAAGATATATAAAAGAAGCAAATATTTTTAAAAATAATGCTTTAAATAAGGTAAAAATTTAGATGAAAAAAGAAAAAAAAAATTTAAATGATATAACAATAATAATTGTAACATACCAAAGTCAAAATAAGGTATTAAAATTTACAAAAAAAATTCCAGAAAAAATTCCAATAATTATTGTAGATAATTCAAAAGATTATGTACTTAAAAAAAAAATGAGCAAAAGAAACAATGTTCAAGTTTATTTAAGAGAAAAAAATCTAGGATATGGATCATCAGTAAATTACGCGGTTAAAAAGGTAAAAACAAATTACTTCTTAGCTGTACAGTGTGATGTAGAGGGCATAAATAAAAAAAGCTTAGAAACTTTTTTTTATTATGCCAAACTTCTAAAAGACAAGTTCTCTATGATGGGGCCAAGATTTATAGACGCTCCTGTTAAGGGACACATCCAAACAAATAAAAAATATGATCACAAAAAGATTTTTTGTGTTCATGGTTCAACTCTATTTATAAATAAAAAGAATTTTAAAAAAATAAATGGTTTTGATGAAAATTACTTTTTATATTGGGAGGAAAGAGATTTAGCCAAAAAGTTTGATAAAGTTGGATTGAATTGTTTCCAAATTAATAAAATTTGCGTAAGACATAAAAAAGGTGAATCTGTGTATACAAAATATAATCAAGAAAATATAAAATTAAATCATTTATATTCATGGCATTTTATTTGGTCTAAATACTATTTTTTTAAAAAAAATTTTGGACAATTTTTTTCAATTTTATATTTTACACCAATAATATTAAGAGTCTTATCACGAATATTTATAACAAAATTATTTTCAGATAATAAAAAAAAACAAAAATATTTAATTAGATGGCACGGGTTAAAAACTTCCTTACTTGGAAGAAAATCTTACATAAGATTAGATAATATTAAATCAATAATATAGTTTAATAAATTTCTCTATATTAGTTTTAATAAATTTAATATCATTTTCAGATAGCCCATGATGACAGCCGATTAAAATCCCATTTTTCATTATATTGTTAGCATTTATTGAAGCTTTAGGATGTTTTTTAAATTTCTTTTTTCTCATTATAGGTTGTCTTAAAATATTTCCAGTAAAAATAGTTCGCGTTTGAATATTTCTTTTTTCTAAATAAATTTGTAAATCCTTTCTTTGAAATTTCAATTTATCTTTAAGTATTATAGGGTATGCTAACCAACCAGTTTTAATATCTTTATTTTGATCGGGTAAATCAAATATGTTGTTAAATTTTAAAAAAAATTTTTTAAGACTCAGAAAATTTCTTTCACGTAAAGATATATTTTTATTAAGTTTTTTTAATTGCACAAGTGCAAAAGCTGCAGATAATTCAGAAGGTAAAAAATTATACCCCATTTCAGAAAAAATATATTTTCCATCATATGGAATACCATCTACTTTTTTGTTGAATCTTAATCTTATTCCTTCAGACTCGTTGAAAGTCGCTGAGGATCTCCCCCAACCTCTTAATAATTTAGCTCTTTGATATAATTTAAAATCATTAAAACAAACTATTCCACCGAATCCAGCACCTGTAATTATATGAGAAGCATACATACTATTAGTTACTACGTCACTACAATCACCAAAATTTTTATTCTTTTTATACTTATAACCTATGGTATCAGCAGAGTCCTCAATAACTTTAAGTTTATATTTTTTTGCAATTTGTTTAATTTTTTTCCAGTTTGGTAGGTTTCCTAGCAAATTTGGTATTATTATAGCTGAGGTATTCTTATTAATAGATTTTTCAATCTGATTTGTGTTTGCTACAAAACTTTTTTCTTCAACATCTATAAAGTGAGGTACTAATCCTAATTGATATATTGGAGATACAGTTGTAGAAAAAGTTAATGTCGGAGTTATTATTTCACTTCCTTTTTTTAGGTTTAGTGAGTCCAATGCTAGTAGATTTGCAGACGATCCCGAATTAACCATAAGTCCGTATTTTTTTCCAAAAAGCCTTGCAATTTTATATTCAAGTTCTTTAACACTAGGTCCATCAATCAAAGATAAAGATTTTTTCTTTAATACATTAATTGCAGCATTAATTTCCGCTTTTCCATATACAGCTTTTCCATAAAAAATTTTCATTAATGAGCTCTATTATAAAATTTATTTACTATAATCAAATATAAAAAACTTATTTTACATTTTAAAAAATCATAATAATACGTAAAACTTTTTGTTGGTGTAGATAATTCTCCTTTAAAAGGCAAATCTGATTTTAAGTAATGTTTTTTAAAGAACTTAATAGATATACCCCATTTCATTAGAAACGTCTTAGCTCCATCATTCCACGCTTTTTTTCTTAAAGAAAGCGAGGAAAAATGATAAACTCTACAATTACCTAATCCTTTGAAAAGCCTCACTCCAATTTTCCAAAGTTTCATATTAAAATCTGGATCAGATCCTAGCCCAGGTGTAAATTCTTCACTAAAACCTTCTACTTTATTCCATGTTTTTAGAGGTATTAACGATGGTTGCCAATGAGTTCCCTGAAAGTTTTCGAATTGGATTTTTGGCAATTCTTTTAAAAGTTTTTCTTCATTAAAATCTTTAATGTTATTCCCGCAGTCAAGGTTGATGTAAGATTTAAATGGTTGAACCATTGTTCCCGATAAAAAAAAATCATAATTTTTTGGTAATTTCTTTAATTCATCTTCAAAAACCACATCCCATTTTGGGCAAAAATACATATCATCATGAGCTAAAATTATATACTCTTTCGTAGCTTTTTTTACTGCTTCATTAAAAGCTACACAAACGCCAGAATTTTTTTTACTAAATGTTGTCTTATAATTCTGTGATTTTAAAAATTCTAATGTTCCATCTATTCCTTCATTTATATGAATAATTATTTCATGGTTATATTTAGAGTTTTTTCTTATACTCATTAAACATAACCTTAGATAATCTAAGTTATTAAAAGTTGGAATTATGATTGAAAACATTAATATTCCCAAAAATATTTTTTATTTTTTTTAAAATCTAAACATTTATTGATTATAAATTCTGCTACTAAATTAGAATTAAAATATTTCATATATTTAGCCTTTCCTTTTTGAGCAATAGACTTCCTCAATTTATCATCATTCGCTATTCTTTTTATTTTTTCTGATAAATCATTAATATTTTTGTAAAAAACCATTTCTTTATTATTAAAAAAATTTCGATATTGCGTTTTCTCGTCTATAAGACACACTAAACCATTGCCTACAATTTGAGTAATTCTATCACTACTATAATATTTTATAGTTTCTCCCCTACTCAAATTTAAACCCATTTTAGCATTGGAAATTGTTTTAAAGTAATGATCAGCCCAAATAGGCTGAATTTTGCCAATTCCATATATATCAAATTTTATATCGGGTGTTTTATTTGTAAGATTATTCAAAAAAGTTATTCTATCATCAGTTTTTCCAGATTTTAAAACTCCTCTATGAACCCCATGACTTAAAGCAAAAAAAACATCTACATTACAAGATTTTTTAAAATTATCTAAAATTTCAAATGACTTATCTGATGGATTAGGAATATAAAAACTTTTTTTATTTTTAAGAAAATTTAGAACATCAGGGCTTGTTGTAAGGAAAGTGGAGTCAACAACATTTATCTTGTCAAGTATTCTATCTTTATTTCTTTCATAATCAGGGCCTTTTTTATTTAAAGGATCTAAAAACCATTGTCCAAATCGTGCATTAGGATAATCCTCTTTTAACTCTCGAATTTGATCAGCAGAAATTAAATCTGCATGACCAAGAATTATTAAATCTGGTTTGTAATTGTAACAGGTTTTTTTTAATTTATTATTTAAAGTTTTAGCTCCTTTCAGATCACCTAAACCTTTATAATATTTTTGGATATCTCGGTCACTAAAACCTAAAACACTGTGTCCTAGTCTTATAAAACCATTATTAATTCTTCTTCCTGTATTAAAAAATAGTCTACCGTCTAATCTTTCATTAAAATTTGTAATATGTAAAATTCTAAGATTTTCTAGATTTTTTTTCGTATTAAAAAAATTAATATTTTGAAATTTTTCAGATCTAAAATTATCTATTTTTTTTGTTATAAACTCATGAGTTAAATAAAAATTTTTTAAAGATAATGTTTGAAGACTCTTCCTTAACTTATTATTTTTGATCAAATTTGATATAGTGTTTTCTAAATTTTTTACAGAGAGTTTTTTTAAAATTTTTGCGTTTGTAACAGTTTCGGGAAGCCCACCTTTATCAGTTATAATCACTGCACATCCATTAGCAGAAGCCTCTAAACTTGTTCTACCAAAGGGCTCTTCCCATCTAGAGCAAGCAACTGCTATACTAGTCTTTTTAAATATGTCTAAAACCTTTTCATGATTTAAAAATCCAAGTATATCAGCATTTTTATGATCCAAAATAATCTTTTCTCTTTTTTCATCACCTATAACTTTTGCTTGCCAATTAGGAAATCTATTTAATATTTTTTTAATTGATTTAGCAAAAATATCATAACCTTTTGCAGAATTAAGTTTACCTACAAATGTAATCCATTTTTTTTTTTCTTTAATTATAGAGGGATTGTTTTTTTTTGCAGATTGAAAAAAAACGACAAGTTTTTCACTATTAACAAATTTATTTTCAAGTCCATCAAGGAATCTTTTTTTAGACCAATTACTATTGAAAATAATCTTATAACAATTCTTTAGTAAATTTTTTCTATCTTCAATTGTTTTAGAACCATCCATAGATAATGGATCGTTGTGAAAATAAAGTGCTAATACTTTATTATCAATTTTTTTTTTTAACAAATTAATATAACTTGGTCTATTGTGAACTTCAATAATTGAAAAATTAAATTTATTTTGTAGTTGAATAAATTTATTTACATATGCTTTAGTTTGACTTCTAAAAGGATTATTAAATAAATTTATATTTTCGTATTTAAGATTAAACTTTTTTTTAAAAGAAGTATTTCCAAAAACAGTAATATCTTTCTTGAATTTACTATTTATACTTGTCTCATTCACGAAAAGAGAAACTGCCCCAGGGTAATCTGGTGAAAAGTTTTCTTTATAAGGTAACAAAATCGCTATTTTCATTTACTTTTCTTTTTTAATTTGGTTCTTAATTTTCTATTCTTCTTTATATAATATTCTCGAGAAATTGCCTCTTTTTTTGAATAAAGTTTTTCTTTATATATAAGTTTCCATTTTCTACCTCTTGTAAATTTCGCTCCTTTTCCTGTGTTATGAAGTTTGATTCTTTTTTTTAAATTATTTGTGTATCCAACATAAGTAACAGGACGCTCGCTCATTGACTTGAGCATATAAACATAGAAAGTCATTATTATTAATAGCCTTTAGCGTCAGAGCCTTTTTTTAAACCTTTTACTTTTTCTATAGCGCTCTTTGCGCCTGCACTCATAAATCTTTGATCTGATCCAACCGTAACTAAATTAAAGCCTTTTGAAATCATCTTTTGTGCATACTCAGCTGATCCATTGTGTATACCTGTAAATAAATTTCTTTTTTTTGCTGCTTCTAAAATTTTAAGTATTTCCTTATAAACTCTTGTGTCTTCAGGTTTATCAAAACCAGGCTCCTCGCCTAGTGCTAAACTTAAATCTGCAGGTCCTATATAAATACCGTCAAGGTTAGGTGTATCTAGTATTTCTTCAAGTTTTTCTAAAGCCTCTTTTGTTTCAATCATAGCTAATTTTAAAATTTCATCATCTGCATGTTTTGCGTAATCAGTACCACCGTACAATAATCCTCTAATTGGCCCAAAACTTCTATAGCCTTTGGGCGGGTATAAACAAGCCTGTACAAAATTTTCAGCTTCTTTTTTATTGCTTACCATTGGACAAATAATACCATAACAACCTGCATCAAGAATTTTCATTATTTGACCGGGTTCATTCCAATTTACTCTAGCTAAAGGGGTAACATTAGTAGTTGAAATAGCTTGAAGCATATTTAAAGAATTTGAATAATCTATTACTCCATGTTGCATGTCTATTGTGCAGGAGTCCCATCCTTGATTAACCATTACTTCTGCTGAAAAAGCACTTGGTATTTGCAACCAACCATTTACAATTGGTTTTCCTTCTTTAAACATTTGTTTTAATTTATTTTTTCTCATTCGTATGAAATACCGAAGTGAGTATATTTAATATTTAAATAATCTTTAATCGCCATTGATCCACCTTCGCGTCCATAACCAGTTTGTTTTATTCCACCAAATGGTGCCTCCGCAACAGCCACAGCCGGTGTATTAACAGCTACACACCCAGTTTCTAATATTTCTGACGCTTCGTTAGCTTTTTTAAGGTCGGTTGTATAAACGTAACTACACAATCCTAAATCATTGTTATTTGCTCTTTTCATGACCTCATCAAAATTTTTAAATGTTAATATTGGCACTATTGGACCAAAAGGTTCTTCCTTCATTATAGTAAAATTATCTTTAACATTATCAAATATTGTAGGTTCATAATAATACCCTTTATTAAAATTAGCCGCTCTTTTACCTCCAAGCAATAATCTTCCACCCTCTTTTTTTGTAGTTTCAACTAATTTCTCTACACCCTCAAGTCTTTGTTTGGTGCATAATGGACCAAGTAAAGTATCTTTGTCCATACCATTGCCTATCTTTAATTTTTTTGTTTTTTTAACCATTAAATCTGCAAATTCATCTTTTTTCTTTTCATGCACATAAAATCTGTTTGGAGAAATACAAACTTGACCATTATTTCTAAATTTCGCAGTAATAGCCATATCAGTAACCTTATTTAGATCAACATCATCGAACACTATGAATGGTGAATGACCACTTAACTCCATTGTTACTCTTTGCACTTTATCAGCAGCTTGTTTTAATATTAATTTACCAACTCTAGTAGAACCTGTAATTGAAATTTTTTTAATTATATCCGATTTAATAAGTTCCTCTGATATACCTGCTGGATCTCCTGATAACAAATTTACTACTCCTGGAGGAACTCCTGCTTCTCTACAAATATCTACAATTTCCATTACACATCCAGGTGTTATAACATCAGGTTTAACAATCACCGAACAACCAGCAGCTAACGCTGTGGAGATTTTTCTAGAAGCCAGGACAACTGGAAAGTTCCATGGAACTAATGCTGCAACAACTCCAACTGGTTGGTATATTACGTGTATACGAGTGTTAGGAAAACGACTTTGATTTATTTCCCCAAATATTCTTTTGGTTTCTTCTGAATTCCATTCAAAAATATCTGCTGCACCCCCTACTTCTCCTGGTCCTTCTGTTAAAGGTTTTCCAACCTCTAGAGTTAACCACTTAGATAAAATATCTACTTTTTGTCTCATCAATTCTGAAATTCTTCTTATTATTTTCGCTCTTTCCCATGGAGAAGTGTTTCGCCAAATCTCTAAACCTTTTTCTGCTGATTTTAGTGCTCTTTGAACATCTGAATTATTAGCCTTAGAAGCTTTTCCTAAAAGTTCTTCAGTAGCTGGGTTGATGACGTCATAAGTCTCACCGCTAGCAGATTTTTGCCACTTACCATCAATGAACTGTCCGAATTTATCGTACATAAATTATTGTTGAATAAAGAATATTAATTAAATAGTTTATATTGAATTTATGAAAAATATTCAACTTACTTGTGCACATGCTTTAGTTAAATTTCTTATTGCCCAAAAAACTCTTATAGATGGAAAAAAAGTGCCCTTATTTCCAGGCGTGTTCGGAATTTTTGGTCATGGTAACGTTGCTTGTTTAGGTCAGGCTCTTCAAGAGAACCAAAAAGATCTTCCTACATGGAGAGGTCATCATGAACAAAATATGGCTCTTACAGGAATTGCATACTCTAGAGCAAAAAGACGTAGACAAATTTTTGTCGCAACATCTTCAGTGGGTCCAGGATCTACAAATATGATTACTGCAGCAGCTGTTGCAATGAGTAATAGGTTACCAATTCTTTTTTTACCAGGCGATACATTTGCTAATCGAATGCCTGATCCAGTATTGCAACAAGTTGAACATTTCAATAATCCTGGCATTACGCAGAACGATGGATTTAAATCTGTCGTAAGATATTTTGATAGGATAACGAGACCTGAACAAATTATTTCAAGTTTACAACAAGCAATTCAAATTATGTTAGACCCTGCTGATTGTGGACCAGCATGCATTTCTTTAAGTCAAGATGTACAAGGTGAAGTTTATGACTATCCTGAAGAATTTTTTAATGAGAGAATCCATACAATTAGAAGACCAAGACCCGATGATTTTCAAATTAAAGAAGCTGCTGATCTAATCAAAAAATCCAAAAAACCAATCATTATAGCTGGAGGAGGTGTTTTTTATTCAGATGCTACTGAAGAATTAAGTGCATTTGCAAAAAAACACAATATTCCAGTAACCCAAACAGTTATGGGTTATTCATCTATTAAAAAAGACCACACTCATTATCTAGGAACAATTGGTGGTTTAGGTGGGAAAGCAGCAAATAATTTAAGCAAAGAGACAGATAGAGCAATAGCAATTGGAACTAAACTTGCTGATTTTACTACTGGATCTTGGGCTAACTTTGAAAATCCTAATTTTAAACTAGTCTCTATAAATGCAGCAAGATTTGATGCTAACAAGCATATGGCACAAGCTATTGTTGGAGACGCTAAAGTTTCATTAGTTGAATTATCTCAAGCATTAGGCAATTGGAAGGCAGACGATAATTGGTATAAAAAATCAAGGGTAGAATTAAAAAATTGGGAAGCTTACGTAGAAAAAGAAAGTGGTCCTACTAATCAAAAACTACCAAGCTATGCTCAAGTTATAGGAGCGTGTTATAGAAATTCAGATCCTTCTGATATTGCTGTAACAGCAGCTGGCGGATTAGTTGGCGAAGTAATACAGGTTTGGAAGCCTAGAGAGTTAAACACTCATGAGACAGAATGGGGTTTTAGTTGTATGAGTTATGAGATTTCTGGTGCGCTAGGCATCAAAATGGCTAATCCAGATAAAGAAGTAGTCTCATTTATTGGAGATGGATCTTATCTACTTTATAATTCTGATATTTATAGCTCAGTGATTACAAATAATAAATTAATACTTATTGTTTGTGATAATGGAGGTCATGCTGTAATTAATAGATTGCAATTATATAAAGGTGGTAAAGAATTTAACTGTCTATTAAAAAGCTCAAAGGCACCTAATCTAGTGCCTGTTGATTTTGCAGGTCATGCTAAGAGCATGGGAGCGTTTGGCGAACATGTTAATTCTATAACTGAATTAGAAGAAGCTTTTAAAAGAGCAAAAAAATCCAAAAAAACTTATGTTATATCAATACATACTGATGGATACCAATGGTTAGAGGGATCAGCTTTTTGGGAAAGCCCTACTCTAGGAATATCCTCAACTGAAGAAAATAAAAAAGCCCTAAAAGAACACATGGAGGGAAAGAAAAAGCAAAGAAAAGGTGTATAACCCTTTAAATGCAAAAGATTTATAAAATTGGATTGATCGGCTGTGGTCATATTGCTGAAACATACTTTAGAGCCCATAAATATTTTAATAATTTCAAAATAATTAAGTGTGCAGATATAAACATAAAGGCTGCTGAAAAATGTGCTAAGAAATATAAAATTGATTTTGCCTCCGTTAATGAAATACTCAATGATAAAAAAATTGAGATAATTTTAAATCTAACCATTCCTACAGCACATTACTCGGTAGCAAAAAAATCATTATTAAGTGGAAAACATGTTTATTCTGAAAAACCTCTAGCGGTAGACCTTAAAGATGGATTTGAACTTGTAAAAATTGCACGAAAAAAAAAACTTTTTATTGGAAATGCACCTGATACATTTTTAGGTGGAGGAAATCAAAAAGCAAGACAACTTTTAGATAAAAAAATTATAGGTAAAATAAAATTTGGAACAGCAATATTTGCATTCCCTGGAATTCAATCATACCATCCTAATCCTGAGCCTTGGTTCAAAAAAAAAGGAGGTGGACCTGTTATTGATATGGGTCCTTACTATTTAACAGCTTTAGTTAACCTATTAGGTCCTGCTAAATTTGTTACTAGCACTTGTAATATTAATACAAAAAAAAGAATTATTGGCATTGGACCAAAAAAGGGGAAAAAAATTAAAGTAGAGTGTCCTACTACTTATTTCTCCACTATAAGATTTCAAAATGGAACAATAATCAGATTAACTTTATCATTCGACGTAATTTCCCACTTAAGAAATCATATAGAATTATATGGAGAAAAAGGATCTATGATAGTTCCAGACCCAAATATGTTTGGTGGATCAGTATTATTAAGTAAGAAATTAGGAAGTAAATGGAAAAATTACAAAACTAATAAAATGGTTTTAGGAAAAATTAATATTAGAACTCAAAGCTCAAGAGCAAATGAATCTCCTACAAACGCAAATTATAGAGGCGTAGGACTTGCAGAAATGATTTATTCAGTTAGAAAGAGGAAACAACATAGATGTAACGGCAATTTATCATTACATGTACTTAACATTATAGATGGAATTCATAAATCTGCTAGAAATGGTAAAAAATATTATTTTAATACAACATGTGAAAAACCACCCTATTTCACAAATAAAGAAATAAATTCAATTATCAAATAGAATTTAGTGTACTTAACATTGCTGCTCCACGTACTCCACTTGAGTCTCCATGTGCTGGATGAGTAAAAACTGTATTTAATGATTTTATTTCTAAATATTTTTTGCAAATATTTTTTATTTCATTTAAATTTTTAATCTCATTTGATAAACCTCCACCAAAAACGATAACCTCGGGGTCTATTATATTTATAACAGAGGCTAATGAACGGCCTAATCTTTCTTTAAATAGCAATATAAATCTATTATTTTTTTTATTATTTAAAATTTGATGAGCTGTTTTCTTGATTTTAAAATCTTTTTTAAACAGACTTTCTAAACCTTTTCCTGAAATAAATTGTTGAGAAGAGAACTTATAGTCATATTTGATTTTTGTTTTTTTTTCATTTATTCCAAAACCTGGTAAAAAGTTATGGCCCCATTCACCTGCAATATGATTTGACCCTCTAATTATTTTTTTGTTAATTACTAATCCTCCTCCTGTACCAGACCCTAGAATGATACCAAATACTGAGTTATAATTTTTAGCAGCTCCGTCCATTGCTTCAGAATAAGCGAAACAATTTGCATCATTTTCAAAAATTATTTTATTGGGGAGAATTGATTTAAGATCGTACATAATTTTTTTATTTTTAATCCATTTCATATTATAGGTGTTAAATACTCTTCCCTTTTGATCCATTGATCCTGGATGACAAATTCCTACATCTAGCTGTGTATTATATTTATTTGATAAATTATTAATTATATCAGATATATTTTTTAATAATTTCTTATAATTGCTAGGAGTTTTTTCTCTTTGTCTTATAATTTCTGAGTTATTATTATCAAGAAGAACGTACTCAATTTTTGTAGCTCCTAAATCTATTCCAATTTGCATTAATTATTTGAAGCCCTATTCATTTCTTCAAGCTCGACTTCTAATTTATTAAGTTCTTCACCTCCAGCCATCATGCTCAAAAGTTTTTCCCTTGATATATTTTTCTTTTCATAGGTTCCTAAACTTTTACCTCTATTTAATACCGTAAAACTGTTTCCAACAGGATAAGCATGATGGACATTATGTGTAATTAATATTACTGCTAAACCTTGAGATGCAGCTTTTACTATATATTTCAAAACGACAGATGCTTGATGTACACCTAAAGCAGAGGTTGGCTCATCCAAAACTAGCACTTTAGCCCCAAAATATATTGCTCTACTAATTGCCAAACATTGTCTTTCTCCACCAGACATTGTTCCAACCGCTTGAGATGGATCTCGAACGTCAATACCTATTTGTCCCATTCTTTCCGCAGCTATTTTGTTTGCTTTTTCAATATCAAAAGTTTTTAAAAAAGGAGGACCCTTCATAGGCTCTCTTCCCATAAAGAAATTTCTTGTTACACTCATTAAAGACACCAAAGCAAGGTCTTGATAAACAGTAGCTATACCCATATCCAATGCATCTTTAGGGCTATCAAATACTGTTTTTTTTCCTTCGACTATAATTTCACCTTCATCAGGTTTGTGTACACCAGCTAAAGTTTTTATTAATGTTGACTTTCCTGCACCATTATCCCCTAGAAGACACATAATTTCCCCTTTTTTTAATTTCATAGTTACATCTTTCAATGCAATTACTTTCCCAAAAAATTTACTTATGTTATTAAATTGGACTAAATATTCAGACATTACTTACTTTCCGTTACTTTTCTTCTTATATAATTATTAAATATTACTGCGATCAACATCATTGCACCTAAGAAAACTTTAAACCAGTCTGTATCTACATCGGTATAAAATATTCCCATTGATACTGTACCAAAGATCAAGGCACCAAATGCTGCACCTATGGCAGATCCATATCCACCAGTCAACAAGCAACCTCCAACTACAGCTGCTGCAATAGCTTCTAATTCTTTTAAAGTTCCTCGCATAGTATCTGCAGATCCTGCATCTAAAACTTGGATAGTGGCAAAAATAGTAGCTGCTACCGCAGTACCAATAAACAGACTTATTTTTACTCTACCGACTGGAACACCTACGTTGTTTGCCCCATTTTTATCTCCACCAGATGCAAAAATCCAATTTCCATATCTAGTTTTCATCAAAATCCAAGTTGTAATTATCGCTAATGCAATAAACCAAATTACCGACGGCGGTATTCCTGTTGCAAGAGGCGTGCCATCGGTTCTAAGCGCAATTAGATTCATTGAACCTAACCAAGTAAATATCCATTTAAACGAGTCTGTTGCGAATATCCAAGCTATTGGATCGTTTTCAATTAAAACTCTTAATCCAGGTACTTGAGTCCGTCCAGTAATTAATCTAGTAATAGCCAGCGTTGCACCTCTTAAAATAAATAACATTGCAAGAGTAACAATGAAAGAAGGTAAACCAGTTCTTACAACTAAAATCCCATTAAAATAACCGACTAGTACAGCCATCGAAAAAGCAAATATGATACTCATCCATAAAGGCCATCCCCAATAAATAGCCGGAATAGCTATACAAATTCCAGCAAAACCGATCATTGAACCAATAGATAAGTCGAATTCTCCACCTATCATTAGCATAGCAGCAGCTATTGCAATTATTCCTAGGTTTGCAGAAACGTCTAGAAAATTTAAAACACCATAAGCACTAAACATTCCAGTATCTCCAGCAACTATACCAAAAAAAATAAATACTAGAATTGCTCCACCCAAAGCACCTAACTCTGGTCTATTAAGTAATAATCTTAACTTAGAAACTTTTTTAAGTCTTTCATCCTGATTAAAATCAGTTTTTTCTTCTATACTTTTAGACTTTGCAGACATAATAAAAAAACTTAAAAAAAAAGGCCCAGTGAAAACTCACTAGGCCTTTTTAATATATATTTTATCTATAACCTTGAGCAGCCCATTTAATTACACTCTTAGCGTTTTTAGGTGTAACAAAACCAGGTCCTGTCATAACTACACCAGCTGGCATAGTTCCATATCTCATATACTGAGAAAATATAGCTATAGGTAAGTAACCTTGCAAGTACTGTTGTTGGTCAATTAAGAATTCAACTTTTCCAGCAGCAGCAGCTTTAAGCATTCCTGGAGACATATCAAATGTTCCTAGTTTAATGCTTCCAACTTTTCCAGCTGACTCTAATGCTTTTAGAGCAGCTTCACCTGCTAAACCAGCTCCTAAAGTAAGAATAGTGTCGTATCCACCACCTAACTTAGCAGCTACAGCTTTTTGAATTTCAGTTGGGTCATTAGATGTTCCCAAAATATCGACAGAACCTCCAAAACCTTTTTTGAAACCAGCACATCTTCTATCTAAAGCGACGTTACCAACTTCGTGGTTAACACATAATGCTTTTTTTCCACCAGCAGCTTTCATCTTTTGTCCGCCACCTACTCCTGCTTCAAATTCAGTTTGACCAACGTGAGCGCTTATTCCTAGCTTCATGTAGTCATCTGAACCTGAGTTCATAGAAATTACTGGAATTCCAGCTGATATTGCAGCTTTAACAGATTTACCTAAAGCGGCAGCATCCGGTAAAGTTATTACAATACCTTTTGGTTTTTGTGAAACAGCATTATCTATTAGTTTAGCCATTTCAACCATGTCAAATGTTGCTGGAGCAGTATATTTGCAAGATACTTTCATATCTTTACAAGCTTTATCAACTCCATTTTTGGCAACAGACCAGAAAGGGTCATTTGCTTGTCCGTGAGAAACAACAATAATATCTACAGCTAAAGCAGCTACTGACATCATCGCCCAACTCATTAGAGCAGCAATTGTTAAGTATACTTTTTTCATGATTATTTCCCTCATTTGTTTGTTAATTTTGCGCAATTAAAACAAAAAAATAATTAAAATTCAAAAGGAAAAAAAAATTATACAACTGTAGGTAGTTACAGTTACTTTAATTTTATTACTCTTTTCATAATTAAAGATTTATATGCAGCATTAGCAATTTTTAATGCTAAATAACCATCTTTAAAAGTTGATCTTGGTTTTATTCTTTTTTTATGAAGAGAAATAAGATCATTTAACTGAAGATCATAGGCATCTTTATATCTTTCAATAAAAAAGTTTAAAAAAGGTTTTTGAGAATGAGTTTGATTTGAATTAAAAATTTCTGTGGCGTTACTTTTTGGATTTCCAGAAAAAAGCATTCCTCTTTTTCCAAATAATTCAACTCTTTGATCGTAGCCAAAAGAGCAGTGCCTAGAATTAGTTATTATACAAATTACTCCTTTTTTTGATTTCATAGTTACTGTTGCTAACTCATAATCTTTAATTTTTTTGTAAAACGGTTCAAAAGAACTAGCTGATGCACTAATTTCAGAAATTTCATCATTTTTTAAGTAATACCTACATAAATCAAAATCGTGAATCATCATATCTCTAAATATACCACCAGACGATTTTAGATAAGTTTTAGATGGTGGAGCTGGGTCTCTACTAGTTATAATTATTTTTTCTAATCTACCAATCTTTTTTTTATCTAAATCAATTTTTATAGAATGATGACCTGGATCGTATCTTCGATTAAAACCAAGTTGTATTTTTGATTTCTTTTTTTTTACTCTTTTAAAAGTCTTAATAATTTTGCTAATTTTTAAGTCTAAAGGTTTTTCACAAAATATAGTCTTCTTAAATCTAATACCCTCTTCTATAAATTTTATATGAGTATTTGTAGGACTTGAGATAAAGATTATATCTACTTCTTTATCTGAAAAGATCTTTTTATAATTTTTTTCGATTTTGCAGTTATAAAGTTTTTTAGCTTTTTTTCTTAATTTTGATAATTTTTCGAACACATATAAAAGTTTAAGGTTTTTATTTTTATTTATATTTAAAGCATGCATTTGCCCTATTCTTCCAAAACCCAAAAGTGCTACATTGATCATATATTTTTTTGTAACTTTATTTTATATATTATACAAAATGATATTACTTTCTTAAAAATATGTCGATAAGATTAGGTATAGCACCAATTGCATGGAGTAACGATGATATGCCCGAATTGGGAGGCAAAACTCCATTAGAACAATGTCTTAAAGAAGCTAGTTTAGCTGGCTTTACAGGGATTGAGTATGGTGGAAAGTTTG
This sequence comes from uncultured Pelagibacteraceae bacterium, assembly GCA_902556855.1. Classification (GTDB taxonomy): domain Bacteria; phylum Pseudomonadota; class Alphaproteobacteria; order Pelagibacterales; family Pelagibacteraceae; genus Pelagilacustribacter. The sequence goes on from CACDXJ010000004.1 coordinate 36,060, forward strand.
AGATGAGTTCAAAAGATCTTATTCCAAAACTTCATAAGGAAAATCTTAAATTATGTTCGGGTTGGTATGGTGCCCAACTTCTAAAAAGATCACCCAAAGAAGAGTTTAAACTAATGCAAAAACAACTTAAATTATTTAAAGATTGTAGTTCTCCATGCATGGTATTTGCAGAAGTAACAAATTCTGTACAAGGAGACCCTATAACACCTTTATCAAAAAGACCTAAGCTAACAAATGATGATTGGAAAAAGTTTACTTATTCAATAAATGAGATAAGTAAAATGATGATGGATGAAAATATGCCACTAGCATATCATCATCATATGGGAACAGTCATTGAAACAGAGCAAGAAACGAGCAGACTTATCGAAAGCACTCAAGACACTGTAAAACTACTGGTTGATACTGGTCATATGCTTTTTGCTAAAGGAAATTCAATTAATTTAGTTGAAAACTTTCACGAAAGAATAATTCATGTGCACTGTAAAGATATTAGGAAAAATATATTGGAAAAATCTCTTAAAAATGATGCAACTTTTAGACAAGCATTTTTAGATGGAGCGTTCACAGTACCTGGTGATGGTTGTATCGACTACATTCCTTTTTTAAAATCATTAAACAAAAAAAATTATTCTGGATGGCTTGTAGTTGAAGCTGAACAAGATCCAGCAAAAGCAAATCCATTTGAATATGCTAAAATTGGATTTAATTATCTAAATAAGACTGCCAGAGAGTGTGGTTTTGATATAATAGATTAACGGTATACAGAAACTAACTCATTATTACCTGCGGCAACACAAGGTGATTTAATACAAGTGCCAACAATCCACTCAGACCCTGCTTCAGACTCAAAATTGCTAGAAGAAACAAAAATAATACCTTTGTCCGTAGATTGACCAGCTTTTCCTTCAGCTTGTATTCTAGGATCTTGAGATGTTTGTATTAAAGGTTTTTTTGTTGAGTAAGGATTTTTTAAATCAATATTAGATATTACATAATTTACTATCTTTTCTGAGGTCCAGACAGAATCGCATTTTTCTCCCCAAGAGGTTAATCCCTCATTATTTGAACTACAATTATTAACTTCATCATTTAAAAAATCAATTACAGACTTATGATTTGATTTAATATCATTTGCTTTTTGTAAAACTTCTGATCTTGTTGAAGCTGTCCATAATAGCATTACAACTACGTATGCTATTGAACTCAATACTAAAGCCTCTAAAGGTCCAAAATTTTTTAATTTTCTCTTTAAATCAATCATAATTTAACAATCATTGATTTATCAATCTTATTTTCAAAAAAATCAATTATATTTTTAGTTGTTTCAATACCCATTCTCGAAGTACATTCATCAGTGAAAGTAGCTGAATGCGGACTAAGAACAACTTTTTCATTTTTTAATAAAGGATTATTTAAATTAATTGGCTCTTTTTCAAAAACATCTAAACCTGCTCCAAATATTAAATTTTCATTTAACGCTTTATCTAAATCAATTTCATTAATTATACCTCCCCTGGCTGTATTAACAATTATCGCATTTTTTTTCATTTGTTTTAAAATTGAATAATCAATTAAATTTTTAGTATCTTTAGTTAACGGCATATGCAAAGATACATAATCAGCAATCTTAAGACCTTCAATAATTGAATTTACTTTTATTCCTCCATTATCTTTTATAATCTTTTCATCAACATAAGGGTCGTACACATATACTTTTGTGTCAAATGCCAAACATCTAGATATTAATTTTTTTCCAATTCTTCCAAAACCTGCAATTAAAATATTCTTATTTAACATTTCAAATGTTTTAATTTTTTTGGCATTAGATTTGAAGTTTCCATCTCTTACTTCTTTATCATATTTGTCTATAGACTTTGATATAGATAAAAACATGGAGATGACATGTTCAGCAACTGCTACTGCATTAGCTGTAGCAGTGACAAGTAAAGTAATGTTATTTTTTTTAATATAATTAAGGTCAACATTATCATAACCTACACCGTGTCTTGAAATTGCTTTTAATTTATTACAACTTTTTAAAATCTTTTCATCTAATTTTGAAACTCTTAATGTACAAGCATCAAATTGAGGTAGCTTGTTAATTAAGTTTTTTTCAGAAACATCACTTATTAATTCGTATTCAAAATTAGGATGTTTATTTAGAAGTTCAATTCCATCTTTATGAATTTCTTCTATTATCGCAATTTTGTACATATATTTTGGCGGTCCCAAGGGGAATCGAACCCCTCTTTGTTGGATGAAAACCAACTGTCCTAACCGATAGACGATGGGACCGTATTTTTGACTGTCTTATTAACAGAAATATCATCGATAATAAACTCTACATTTTTTTCACCCTGCCACTCATTTAGCGATAATTTACCTGCAATATTAAATAATTTTTTATCTTTTTTTAATAAATACGAGCCAATTTGATTTTCTACTGAATTAAAAGCAATAGTTTTTATTGAGGATCCCTCTAAACCCACAAGTACGGACTTTATATGCTTATCCTTTATAATTTTACTATTTACAGGCTTTACATTTTCAATAATAAACTTCGGCTCAGGGTTGCCTGACCCAAATGGTGCCAACATGTTTACTTTATTATAAAAGTCTAGATTTATAGCTGAAGGTGATATTATACCATCTAAAAATAAAGGTTTATTATCTTTTAATTTTTGATTAATTTTTTTAAATTTCTTAAAAATAAATTCTTTAAATTTATTAATATTTTCAATTTTTATTGAAAATCCGCCAGCCATTTTGTGACCTCCACCTCTAATTAATATTTTTTCTTGCGTTGCAGCAATAATTGCTGAACCAATGTCAAAACCAACGATTGATCTTGCTGAAGCTTTTCCAATATTTTTATCTAAGGATATTATTATGACAGGTTTATTATATTTATCTTTTAACCTAGAGGCAACAATACCTATTACTCCCTCGTGCCAATTTTTCCCACTTAAAATAATTACCGGATCTAAAAGTTGATCATTACTTAAATCTAAAATCTTCTTTAATGTTTCGCTTTCTAAATATTGACGTTCTTTATTGAAGTGATCTAATTCAGATGCTAATTTATAAACTTCTTTTGGATTGTTACTTAATAATAAACTAGCTCCGTGAGATGATTTACCAACTCTTCCGCCAGCATTAATACGTGGACCTAAAACATAACCCAAATGATAAGCATTTAGATTACTTCTTATACCACAAATATCAATTAAAGTTTTGAGACCTAGGTTTTTCTTTGCGCTTAAAATTTTTAAACCCTGACTTACAATAGCTCTATTCAATCCAATTAAAGGAACAACATCACACACAGTCCCTAAAGAAACTAAATCGAGAAACTCAATCAAATTTGGTTCGTTTATTTTATTTTTTTTAAACCAATCAATTGATCTTAATTCTTTATTTAATGAAATTAAAAACATAAATGTTACACCAGCTGCACATAGATATTTTAAATTTGATTTATCATCAAAACGATTTGGATTTATAATCGAATATGCAATTGGAAGATTTAAATCAGATTGATGATGATCTAAAACAATAACATCTACTTTATTTTTCTTTGCATATTCTATTGCTTCAAAAGATAAGGTACCACAATCAACAGTAAAGATTATATCAACTCCACTATTAATCAATTTTTTAAAAGCTTCAATTGAAGGTCCGTAACCCTCTTTTCTTCTATCTGGTATATAAATTTCGAAAGGTAAATTCAGTAATGAAAAATAATTTCCCAAAACAGCAGCTGATGAAGCTCCATCTACATCATAGTCACCAAATATACCAAGTTTTTGCTTATCTTCTATTGCCTTAGTAATTCTTAAGGATGATCTTTTCATATCTAATAAAGTTTCAGGATTGGGAAGTAGATTTTTAATTGATGGATTTAAAAAGCTTAAAACTTCATTTTTATGAATTTTTCTAATAGAAAGAAGCTTAGAAGTAATTTCATCCAAAGAAAAATTTTCTTTGTAAAAGGAAACATCCTCGTCACTATAGGTTTTCAAAACCCAGTTCTTGCCACTTACTGAAAGTGAGTTCATTTGTTATATATATTAGTAATTATTTTATTAATTTTTTTACTTTTATGTAATGCAAAAGTAGTAACTTCATATTCATTACCGAGATCTTTTACACCTTTAGCCAGATCACCGTCTGTTACTCCTGTAGCACAAAAAATAACATCTCCCTTAATAATATCATCTATATTATATTTCTTATCGAAATCTTTGATGCCTAATTTATTAGCTCTAATTTTTTCCCCTTTATCTAAAACTAATCTTCCCTGAATTTGACCCCCATAACACGATAAAGCGGCTGCAGCCAATACCCCTTCTGGCCCACCACCAGTGCTATAATAAATATCATTTTGAGGGTTTTCTCCAATTACACTTAAAGCACCTGCAATATCTCCATCAGTGATATAATTTATTTTTACATTCATTTTTGTTAGTTCATTTACAATATTTTCATGTCTTGGCCTTTTCATTACACAAGCCTTCAAATCCGAAATCTTCTTATTTTTAGCTTCAGCTAATAGCTTAAAGTTTTTTTTAATGCCATAATCAATATCTAATAAGTTTTTCGGAAGATTATTTCCTATAGCTATTTTTTCCATGTAAGTATCTGGGGCGGATAACAAATCTCCTTTTTGAGCAATAGCTATCACAGAAAAAGCATTAGGTTGATTATTTGCAGTAAATTTTGTCCCTTCAAGAGGATCAACAGCAATATCAAATTTAGGCCCTTTTAGAGTGCCAAGTTTTTCCCCAATATAAAGCATCGGAGCTTCGTCCATCTCTCCTTCTCCAATAACTATAGTACCTTCCATATTTATCTTATTTAATTCTCTTCTCATTGGATCAACAGCCCCTTTATCTGCTGCAATTTTATCTTTTTTGCCGATAAATTTTGATGCACCTATGGCAGCTTTTTCAGTAGCTTTGATAAATAGATTCAGAAATTTTGAGTCTATTGTCATTAATTATCGTGTATTCGAATTAATTTTGATTCTTTTAAGATGTATTTTTTTTTATTTATAGTTTTCAAAATCTTATCTAAATAACTATTTTTTGAATTATGCGTTATAATCACTATTGAAGATGACCCTTTATTCTTATTCGGGTTTTGAATTAATCTCTTAATCGAAACTTTGTTTTTGGAAAAAATATTTGTGATATTCGACAAAACTCCCTGTTTATCTAGAACCTCAAATCTAAAATATGCTGAAAAAAATCTATCTGATATTTTAGCAAAAGATAGTTTCTTTCTCTCACTATTTGATATTGAAAATGGGAATTTAGTATTCCCTCTTAAAATTGAGGAAATATCTGATATTAATGCTGAAGTAGTTGCAGCTGGACCAGCACCTTCTCCTTGAATTACACTTTGTCCTACAGGATTTCCATTAACAATAACTGCGTTTAAAACTCCATCTATACTTGCAACGTACGAGCTTTTTTTAATAAGTGTCGGATGCACTCTTTGATATATTTTTTTGTTTATAAGCTCTGCAAAACCAAGTAATTTAATTTTATAACCAAGCTTATTTGCGTTGTCTATATCAATTTTATCTATATTCAAAATTCCCTCGACATGAATATTGTTATTTAAAAATGAATTAAAACATAATGATGTTAAAATCTTCAATTTAGCAGAGACATCATTCCCATTAAGATCAGCTGAAGGATTAGTTTCTGCATAGCCTAATTGCTGAGCATCCGTTAATACCTCCTTAAAATCTTTATTTAACTTATCCATTGATGAAAGAATATAATTTGAGGTTCCGTTGAATATTCCGTAAATTTTAGAAATTTTATTTGCTATCAATCCTTCTTTAAGCGATCTTATAATAGGAACACCACCACACACAGAAGCCTCAAATTCTAAATTAACTTTATTTTTTTCTGCAATTTTAGCTAATTGATCTCCATATTTAGCTATAAGAGCTTTGTTAGCCGTAACAACATGTTTTTTATTTTTTAAGGCACTGAAAACTAATTTTTTCGCTGCTCCCTCCGATCCTCCTATAAGCTCAACTATTAAATCAATATTTTTATTTGTTGTGGCATGCATATAATTCTTCAACCATTTCTTTTTAGAAATCTTAATTTGCCTTTTTTTATTTTTAGTTTTTGCAGATACATAAGTAATATTTGGAACACAGTTGTTTTTTTTGGATAATATTTTTTTATTTTTATTGAGATATTTATATAAATAACTCCCAATATTACCTAGTCCGATAATTGCTATATTTATTTTTCTCATAAAAAAAAAAATTTACTGTCTAATTGTAATATCTGGAAATTTTTTTTTCTTTCCTTCTTTAATTAAATATTTAGATATCTCATCAATACTACATTTTTCTATAATTGTACAAACATCCTCAACGAGCATCTTATTCTTATTAACATTTTTCTTTATTCTTTTTTTCAATTCTATTATTTTTCGATAAATTTCTATTTTTTTTTACTTTATTATTAAGTTTTTTTTGCTTTTCCTTTTTTTTAACCTCAGTTTTAATCGTATTTATTTCATTCAATGTTAAATCTTTGATTTTACTCTCAGTAGTATCTTTTTTTTGAATATAAATTTTCTTTTTATTGTTTGAATTATCTAAATTTAATTTAACTAAATCTATTTTATTTTTTTCTTTTGTATTGATAATTTTAACTTCTAATGAGAGATTTTCCTCAAAGTACATTTTAGCCTCCTTTTTATTTACACAAACGTGGTCACCACAAATTAAAACAGTTTTTGGCTTTAAGGAACAACCTATCAATAATATAATAATAGAAAAAAAAAATAATTTATTCATTTTAGACCTAGTGTTTCTTTGAAATTAAAAAGTATATTCATATTCTGTACTGCTTGACCTGAAGCTCCTTTAATTAAATTGTCGATAGCACAAAATATTACTATCTTGTTTTTAAATCTTGTTTCACATACCGATATTTCACAATTGTTTGTATTTAATACATTTCCAGAGCCTAATTCTGAATTTAATTTTAATATCTTAATAAATTTTGATTTTTTATAAAATTTAATTAATTCATTCCTTAATTTTTTTGCATTTATAGATTTTTTTGTAATTACGTATATTGAAGACAATATTCCTCTAAATGTAGGTAATAAATGAGGGTTAAAAGAATATGAAATTTTTTTTCTTATAAATTTTTTAAATTCTTGATCAATTTCGCAAATATGTCTGTGATTTTTAGTGCTATAAGCAAATGTAGATGTTAACAAATTTTTATGTTTAAATTTTTTCTCAAAATTTTTTCCTGCTCCAGAGTAACCCGATTTGGAGTCTATTGTAATATAATTGTTTTCAATCATTCCTTTCTTTAAAAGTGGCATCAACGGAAGCTGAATTGATGTTGGATAACATCCAGGGTTAGCAATAATTCTATACTTTTTAATACTATCTCCAACTAATTCACTTATAGAATAAATTGATTTTTTTATAAAATCCTTAGCCAAATGTTTTTTTTTATAATTTTTTAAGTAAACGTTAGAGTCATTTATTCTAAAATCAGCTGATAAATCAATAAATTTTATATTTTTGTATTTATAAAAGTTATTTTTTATAATTTTTTGCGCTTCTCCATTTGGTAAAGATAGAAAAACTACGTCTAACAATTTCCAATTTAATTTTTGAAATGATGTAATTTTTGGTAATTTTTTTTTTATTCTTTTATCAAATAAAAAAATCTCCTTACCTACGCTTTTTGAAGCACATAAATGTATGATTTTCACTTTTGGATGTTTAGATAAAATATAAACAAGATCTAAACCTGTGTAACCAGTTGCACCAATAACTGCTACTTTTATTTTATTCATTAATGACATAATGATTTATATCATTCTCCTAGTTAAAATTAAATTTAAATGATTATCGCTTAGAAAATTGGAAGCTTCTTCGAGCTTTTCTATGTCCGTATTTTTTTCTCTCGACAACTCTAGAGTCTCTGGTGGTTAACTTATCTTTCTTAAGATTTTTCTTTAAATTTTCGTCATGAGATATCAACGCTTTTGAAATCCCTAATATAATTGCACCAGCTTGTCCTGATAGTCCCCCACCTTTTACAGAACACTTTACATCATAACTAGATGCAACTTCTGATATTTCCAAAGGTCTTGTTACTATAATTTGATGTACAGGTCTTTTAAAATACTCTGACATCTTTAATCCATTAACATGTATATTACCTGAGCCTTTTTTTACCCAAACTTTTGCTATTGATTTTTTTCTTCTTCCTGTAGCGTATTTACTGTCTTTAAAATCTAGTTTAATTTTTTTTGCTTTAATTTGAGAAGTATTATTTTCCATCATCTTACAATATTTTTCTTATTCATTTTTTCAAAATTTATAATCTTTGGTTTTTGTAACTCATGAGGATGCTTTTCACCATTGTAAATTTTTAATTTAGTTAATTGTTTTTTTGCTAATGGACCGCCAGGAAGCATTCTTTTTACTGCTAGTTTCAATATTTCCTCAGTTTTATTTTTCTCTTTAAGTCTTAGAGGAGAAATTTCTTTTATTCCTCCAGGATGACCAGTATGTCTAAAATATTTTTTATCTTTGAATTTTTTTCCTGTAAACTTAATTTTTCCCACATTAGTAACTACTACAAAATCTCCGTTATCTATATGAGGGTTATAAGTTGATTTATTTTTTCCTCTTAATACTTTGGATATAAATGAAGCCAGTCTACCTACAGAAATATTTTCTGCGTTTACTAGATACCAATCTTTTTTAATTTCTTTATTTTTAATAAATGGTGTCATAACGATTGGCGATAAATACATATAAACATTAATAAAGTCAATTTATTTTATTGTAGAATAATATAAGTTTAATGACCCTAATATTAAAATAATACTAAATATTTGATGTGCAGATGCTAAAACAATATTTAAATTACTCAACAAAGTATAAACACCAAGTAATATTTGAAAAGTTAGAATGACTAATACGATTGTAATCGGTTTATACAAAGATTTATCTTTTGATAGAAATATTTTTAATGCGATTAAAACAATATATATCGATATAATATAAGCCAAATTTCTATGGTAGAATTGAACCAAAGAATGAATGTCAAAATTTAATAGATCTTGCAAATGATTAAAATCAAAATCATCAGGAAAATAGCCTGTCCCCATTAATGGCCAAGATTGGTATATTCTTCCAGCATCTAATCCAGAGACAAATGCACCCAAAACAACTTGTATTAATAATAAAAAAAATAAAAAAATATAAGGAAATCTAACTATATCAAAAACAAAAAAATTTTTTAATTTATTGTTTCGAAGATTTAATATTTGCCAAAAAATTATTGATAAAATTACAATAGCAGTAAGTAAATGTACTGAAAGTCTATAATGGCTAACTGTAACATCATTGACTAAACCACTCTTGACCATATACCAGCCCATATATCCTTGAAATAAAATTAAAATAAATACTAAATAATAGGGAGACAAAGACTTAAAACTTAATTTTTTGATAAATTGAAAATATATTAAAAATAAAAGCGAAAAAATTCCAATTATTCTTCCCAATATTCTATGAATATACTCCCAGTAAAAAATAGTTTTAAATTCATCTAAGCTCATTAAAGGATTTGAAATTTGATATTGAGGTATTAGCTTATATAACTCAAAATATTGATCCCAAGACTTTTGATTTAATGGTGGTAGTATTCCTTTAAATAATTCCCATTCAGTAATTGATAATCCTGAATTTGTTAGTCTTGTTAGACCCCCAATTATAATCATCGAAAATAACAATATAAAAGTTATTCTAAGCCAATTAATCAATAGATAGTTATTTTTATTATTTGATAGCATTTTCCATAATATATATATTTAAATTGAAAATTTTTTAAGAATTTAATGTCGCTATGGTAAATAAAAATATACTTAAAATAAGAGCTAAGCTGGATAAGCTTGATAATACATTTTTAGATTTAATAAAAAAAAGATCAAAATTGGTTGATGAAGTCCTTAAAAACAAAAAGTTTAAAAAAGATATTATAGATAATAAAAGAATAAAAGTAATTTTAAGAAATATAAATAAAAAATCTAAATTAAAAAAAATTGATCCAATAATAACCAAAAAAATTTGGCAAAGTATGATTAGAGCTTTTATTGATTACGAATATAGAAATTTCAAAAAATAAATCTATTTACTATGTGGCGGAAGTTTCTTTTCGACAAAAAATTCGTGTTTTCGCGTATTAGGGTTATACTTTTTTAATTTAAGTTTATCTTTAGCCTTTTCTCCCTTTGTAGGTTTTTTTGCGTAGTAAATAAACTTACTGTCAGGATTACTTTCTGGAACCATTCTTACTTTAATGTGAGATTTTTTTGCCATATTTTTTTAATTTATCTATTTTATCTAAAAGTTTATTTGTTTTTGTTTTTAATTCTAATTTATAATAGTCAGCTTTTAAACTATCAATTTTATCATCGTCAAGTTTATTTATATTTGATTTTAAAAGGTTTTTGACACCTTTAACTGTCATGCCTTTGTCTTTTAGGAAATATTTTATCATTTTTACTAATTCTAATTGTGAATGTGTGTAATATCTCCTTTTGTTTATAAATTTAGGTCTAATTTGCGTAAACTCCTTTTCCCAATATCTCAAAATATGATTTTGTAGTTTAAAATTTTTTTTATCTATTAGATTTAATTTTTTTGATACTTCAGAAATAGTATAAAATTTTTTCATTCAAGTTAATTATTTAATTTTTTTTTAAGAACATCAGACGGTATAAAACTGACAGATTTTCTTGCCGTAATTACATATTTTATTTTATTCTTAGGGTTAATTCCTATTCTTTCTTTTTTATTTAATATTTTAAACGTACCAAAATTTTTTAAATTAATATTTCCTTTTTTAATTTGATTTTTTAGAATATTGATAAGGTCGTCAATTATCTTTTTAGCTGCAATATTGGATAGTCCAGTTTTGGATGCTAATAAAGCATATAAATCTTTTCTTTTAAAGTTATTTTGATTTTTTTGATCCATCCAAATGATTTAGGTTTTCTTTTATTTGATCCATTAACCTTCCCTTTATTATTTTATAACATAAATCAATTGAATAATAGAAACCTAGCGCGTCAGTACCACCGTGACTTTTAACAACAGGTCCGTTCAAACCAAGAAAAATAGCACCATTATATTTTCTTGGATCTAATTTAGATTTAAATTGTTTTAAAGAGAAGTAAGAAAAAATTAAAGAAATTTTACTAAAAAGATTTTTTGTTAAAGATTTTTTTAAATTATCTGTTATAAATTTTGCTGTACCTTCAGCAGTTTTAAGAGCGATATTACCAGTAAAACCATCTGTAACAATTACATTTGACTCACCATTCATTAATTCATTGCCTTCTATATATCCATTAAAAATAAAATTATTTTCATTGCTTAATTCTTTTAATTTTGGAAAAGTTTTTTTTAAGATTTCCGTACCTTTTATTTCTTCTGAACCGACGTTTAATAATGAAACTTTTGGTTTTTCTTTAGGAAACAAAGATTTATATAAAGCTGACCCTAGTTCAGAAAAATCTATTAAATTACTTTCATCACATTCAATGTTAGCACCTAAATCCAATACAACACTCATTCCTTTCTGATTTGGCCATAATGCCGCTAAAGCTGGTTTTGTTACCCCATTAATCATTTTCAATATCATTCTTGAAATAACTAACAGCACTCCAGTATTTCCTGCTGATAAGCTTATATCGCTCTCTCCATCAATTTGAGATTTTATACAGTTCCACATGCTTGTATTCTTAGAGTTTTTTATTGCGGTAAGTGGTGTTTCATCATCAGAAATTACGGATATTGTATGTTTAATTTCTATATTTTTTTTATCTATGCCAAACTTATTTATTGATTTATTAATTTCATCAATATTTCCAAATAGATTTATTTTAAAATCTTTATTATTTTTATTATTTTTTATGAAGATACCAACACCTTCTATAGTTTTTTCAGGCGAGTTATCACCGCCCATTGCATCAATTGCAATAGTTATTTTTTTATTCATTTAAATATTAGATGTCTAAAATTTTTTTACCGTTATAGTAACCAGACTTAAGATCTATATGGTGTGAAAGTTTATATTCACCACTTTTTTTATCCTCTATCACATTTGATGGGGATATTCGATGATGTGATCTTCTCATCCTTTTTTTTGAAATTGATGTTTTTCTTTTAGGAACTGCCATAATTAAAATTATTCAACTCTCTTATCATATTATCAATAGGTAGTTCAAAACAAAAGTTATAGAAATCTTTAAAATATAACTCAAATTCTGTGTGTTTTTTGCCGATTTTTTGATTTAAATCTTCGAAGTACTTAAATATAAGCTTTTGGTTTATTTCAAATTTTGAAGTTTCATTAATTTCAATTTTTAGCAAAATATCATACAAAATTTTATTTAATTCTTTCATCTTCTTGTTTACAGAAACATCTCCCAATCCAAGTTCTCGCAAATTATTTTCAATACTATGGAATAAATTATCATAAGAATTTTGATCAAAATTTACATTTTTTTTTTTAAATATTATTAAGATTATAGAAAAATGAAAAAACATTAAATATATTCTAGTTTCAAATGTGTCAGGTAAATTCAATTTTTTATAAAAAAAGATATTCCTAGATAAAGATAATAATTTGTAATACAATTGATTATCATGCTTTTTTTTAAATATCATAAAAAATTTTATTTAATTCTAATCTCTATTATTTTAATTGGGTGTCAGTTTCAAGAGCCTTTTAAAAACCATGGGATAACCTTTTTAAAAAACAGATCTGAAGAGCTTGTTCTTAATAGATCAAATAAAAATGATACGATTAAAGTGATGGGTCAACCACACTCAAAATCTATAAATGATGAAAATGAATGGATTTACATAGAAAGAGTCCTTTCTAAAGGAGAGTTTCATCGTTTGGGACAGAATATATTAAAAGAAAACAACGTTCTAGTTTTAGGTTTTAACAAATATGGAGTGCTTATAGAAAAAAAATTTTTGGATAAAAATGATATAGAAGATATAACTTTTTCTAAAAAAACTACCGAAAATCAATTATCAAAGAAAAGTTTTATACAAAGTTTTTTACAAAGTGTTAAAACGAAAATGTATGGTAATAAATAAATTATTAATGGGCTATAACAGCTAATAATAATAATGCAACGATATTTGTAATTTTTATCATTGGATTAACTGCTGGTCCCGCTGTGTCTTTATAAGGATCACCTACAGTATCTCCAGTAACAGCGGATTTATGCGCTTCTGATCCTTTACCTCCAAAATTTCCATCTTCAATGTATTTTTTAGCATTATCCCATGCCCCACCACCAGCGGTCATTGAAACAGCAACGAACAGACCAGTGATTATAACTCCTAATAACATCGCTCCTAAAGAGGACAGAGCAGCTTCCATACCACCAATTTGTAAAATTATGAAATAAAGTATAATTGGAGATAGAACAGGCAATAAAGAAGGAATTATCATTTCTTTAATTGCTGCTTTAGTTAATAAATCTACTAATTTTCCGTAATCAGGTTTTCTTTTACCTTTCATAATGCCAGGGATCTTTTTAAATTGTCTTCTAACTTCAATTACAACTGCGCCACCAGCTCTTCCCACTGCTTGCATTCCCATAGATCCAAATAAATATGGCAACATACCACCTACTAATAAACCTGCAACTACAAATGGATTTGAAAGATCAAAAGTTACATTAACACCCTCGAGAGCTGAACCACTAACTTTTGAAAAATAATTTATATCTTCAGTATAAGCTGCAAACAACACAAGTGCTCCTAATCCTGCTGATCCTATTGCATAACCTTTTGTAACAGCTTTGGTTGTATTTCCAACAGCATCTAAAGCATCTGTTGTTTTTCTAACATTTTTGGGAAGTTTTGACATTTCAGCAATTCCACCAGCATTGTCGGTTACCGGTCCGTAGGCGTCTAACGCAACAACCATTCCTGTTAAAGCAAGCATTGCTGTAACCGCAATTGCTATACCATAGAGACCAGCTAAACTATTAGTGTATAAAATACCTGCTACAATTATTAGAGCAGGTATTGCTGTAGCTTCCATAGAAATAGCTAAGCCTTGTATTACATTTGTGCCATGACCAGTAGTTGATGATTTAGCGACAGTTCTAACAGGCCTGTAATCTGTTCCAGTGTAATACTCAGTGACCCAAATTAATAAACCCGTGATAATAAAACCAACTACTCCACAAATATAAAGATCTAAACCTGAAAAAATTGCACCTGCATTATTATTGTATGTACTTTTAATTCCAATTATTGCATCAGTTACTGGGTACATTATCAATAATGATGTAACAGCTGTAACAATAAAACCTTTATACAAAGCACCCATTATATTTTTGCTTTTTCCTAGCTTAACAAACCATGTTCCAATTATAGAAGTAATAATACATGCTCCTCCTATTGCTAAAGGGTAAATCATTAAATTATAATCTTGAGGCGAAAAAATCGAAGCCAAAACCATTGTTGCTACAATAGTAACCGCATATGTTTCAAATAAATCTGCAGCCATACCAGCGCAATCTCCAACATTATCGCCGACGTTATCTGCAATTACCGCCGGATTTCTTGGATCATCCTCAGGGATTCCCGCTTCAACTTTACCAACTAAATCTGCACCAACATCAGCACCTTTTGTAAAAATTCCACCTCCCAAACGAGCGAATATGGAGATCAATGATGCCCCAAATCCCAATGCAACTAGAGCATTGATAATTTCTCGATTATCAACCTTTAAATTAATTAAAATAATATAGTAAATTGTGATAGCTAATAATGCTAAACCAGCCACTAGTAAACCAGTTATTGCCCCTGATTTAAAAGCGATCGTTAAACCAGATTGTAAACTTATTCTTGATGCTTCAGCAGTTCTCACGTTAGCTTTTACCGAGATAAGCATGCCTACATATCCTGCTACACCAGATAGAAAAGCTCCTATGAAATAACCTAAACCAACTAAAAAATTAAAAAAATAACTCACTATTGCTAAAACAATTATTCCCACTACCGCAATAGTTTTATATTGTCTATTTAGATAAGCCTTTGCTCCAATTTGTATAGCTTCAGCTATTTCTTGCATCCTATTGTTACCTGGACTTGAAGAAATAATTTGACCAGACAGCAAGTAGCTGTAAGCTACAGCAAGAATTCCTGTGAAAGATATTAGATATAGAAGTTCTAAATAATTAGTCATTATAATAATCGGATAAATGCCAAAAAAGGATTAAAAACGCAAGCTAAACTTACTCTATTTTTCAACATTTTATTCATCTTTTCTAATAACTATAGATAATTTATCCAAAATTGCGTTTAAATAACCAATTTGTACTTTTTCTAAAAAATGTTCCGCGGTGATTAAATACTCGCTAATGATTACCTTTTTTGGATTGTTGTGTTTAAATAAGAGCTCGAATACAGCAGCAAACAATATTATCTTAAGTATTTTATCGGTTCTCTTTAGATCAATATCACTTTTTAAATGTTTAAGAATGGTATCCTCAATCAATTCTAATCTTTCTAATGTTCCCGTAACTACGTCTTTAATAAACTTCTTATATTGGCTTTTAGGATATATTATTGGTTCGTCAGGATTCATTAAAGATCCATACAATTTTTGAATTATTTTAATTCTAGGGCTCAAGTTCTTTTTAGAATATATTTTGTTCACTTATTCTTAGGGTTCAAAACATCAAGAACAGCCTCGACTGCTTCTGAGCCTTTGTTAGATCTATTCAAAGCTTGTTTAGAATTTAAACAAGTTAAAATTGAATTGCCTATTGGTTTTTTACTTAAAATAGATAAATTTATCAATCCATTAGTTATTGCTTGAGATATAAAATCAAAATTTGGAGTTTGACCTTTAATAATAATACCTATTGCGATAAATGCATCAAATTTTCTCAAATTTTTTGAAATTACCACCGGAATTTCAAATGCGCCATTAACTTTAATTATTTCCCATTTAATTTTTTTTTTAATTAATGTTTTTTTTGTTTTCTCTAATAAAAAATTTGTATTATTATACCTTGAAACAACAATTAATAATTTTTTCATTTGATAATCTCTTGCTTTTTTATTTTTAATCCAAAACC
>CACDXJ010000005.1 GCA_902556855.1 uncultured Pelagibacteraceae bacterium
AAAATTTGAGAAAAGTTGCAAAGGAAAAATAAATGCAAGAAATGTAAATAAATTATCTTTTAAAACTTTAAAAAAATGCGGGTTAAGCAGACAAAAAGTGAGAGGCATAAAGGATTTAGCAAAAAAAATTATTACTAAAGAATTTAAACCTCATTTGATAAAAAAGATGAGTGATGAAGAAGCCATTGAGTATTTATCTAGCTTGAGACAAATTGGTCGATGGTCTGCTGAAATGATTTTACTTTTTACTTTCAATAGATCAAATATTTGGCCACTGCAAGATATAGGTTTGCTCAGAGCAATATCAAATAATTATAAGAAAAAGTATTTTCCTCCTAAAACTTTTCTTAAAAAACTTCATAAAAAATTTACTCC
Source organism: uncultured Pelagibacteraceae bacterium (assembly GCA_902556855.1). Classification (GTDB taxonomy): domain Bacteria; phylum Pseudomonadota; class Alphaproteobacteria; order Pelagibacterales; family Pelagibacteraceae; genus Pelagilacustribacter. The sequence continues at coordinate 376 of CACDXJ010000005.1, forward strand.
CTATTGCTCTGTTGCAACATGGTACCTCTGGAGATCAATAGATGATGAGCCAATTCAGTACTAAACACCTTCAATTGTTTGATGCTGACGCTTTGCGTAGTCTTTGAGAATAGCATGTGCATTTTGATATTCTTTTGAATTGTAAAAGCTATTTGCTTCATCATAGGATGGAAATTCGATTACAACTGTTCTGGGAGATTTTTCACCTTCATTCGATATTGATCTTCCTCCTCTAATTAAAAATTTTCCTTTATATTTTTCAACTGCTGCTCTAGCTTTAATTGCATATTCTTTTAGCTTTTCCTCATTACTTATATTTTTATAAACACAGACTACATATCCTTTCATTTACAACTCCTTAAAAATAATTTAGCTTTCTTCATGGCAGATAAACTTATCATTGATTGGAAAGAGTACAACAACATCGTAGAAAAACTAGCAATACAGATTCATAAAAGTGGTTATAAGCCCAACTTGCTTATTGGAATTATGAGAGGAGGGGCACCGATCATTGATGTATTGAGCCGTGTATTCAAATTAAAATGTGCATATTTAGCAGTAGAATCCTATTCTGGCGAGGGTGTAGAAGATCAACAAGGGGATTTAGTTTTTTCTAGGGAAATGAGCTCTACAGTTCAAGATATGAGTGGTAACATTCTGCTTTGTGACGATCTATCAGATACTGGGGTTACGCTTAACAAAAGTATTGATTGGTTAAGAAAATATCCCCCGTTAAAAGGAAATATAAAAGAAATTAAAACCGCAGTTCTTTGGAAGAAAAAAGACTCTACTTTCGAGCCAGATTTTTGTGCACAAAGATTGGATAACAATCCTTGGATTGTTCAGCCGTTTGAGCATTACGAGGAAATAAAAGTTGAAGATCTAATTAAGAAGCACCAGAGGAATTAAGGGCCAGAGTTTACTGGCCCCAAAATTTTTAAGCTACGTAAAAACTTATTACGCTAAATACTGCAATCACCCAAATTGCTGGTGAAGTTTTTCCAAATTTACCAGTAAATATTTGAATTAATGCATAAGAGATAAAAGCTAAAGCGATACCATTACTAATACTATAAGTTAATGGCATAGTTATCATAGCCACTACTGCTGGCCCAGACTCTGCTATATCATTCCACTCAATATCAGTGATGTTTCTAACAAATAATATTGCTACGTATAACAATGCTGCTCCATCTATTTCTTTAGGAAGACTAGTAGCTAAAGGTGAAAAGAACAAACAAGCTAAGAATAGAACTCCAATTACCAAAGAAGTCATTCCTGTTCTTCCTCCCGCTTTTACTCCTGCACCTGACTCTACATAACTAGTGACTGTAGTTGTTCCCATCATTGCACCTGCAACAGTTCCAACACTATCAGATAGCATTGCTTTATTTATATCCTGAACTTTACCTTTTTTATCTACTTTACCTGCTACGTTAGCAACAGAAGTTAAAGTTCCAGCTGTATCGAAAAAGTCTATGAACAATAAAGTAAAGACTATCGAAGCCATCCCAGCTGTTAGTGCTGCTTTAAGATCAAACTCGAATAAGTAAGTCATAGGTGGAATAGATCCTACTACTCCATTAAACTTTGCTAAACCAGTTGCCCAAGCGATTATACTGAAAAGAAGAATACCTATTATGATATTGCCTCTAATTTTCATTTTTTCTAGCACGATCATAAATACAAAAGCTAAACAACCTAGTAGAACTAGAGGATTTTTAATATCACCAAGAGTAACAAGTGTAACAGGATGATCTCCTACAACGCCCATAATCTCAAGACCGATAATTGCCAAAAATAATCCAATTCCAGCTCCTATCCCAAGTTTTAAACTTTTTGGTATAGAGTTAATTAACCAAGCTCTCAAAGGTGTTAAAGAAATTGCTAAGAAGATTACTCCTGCAACTAAAACTGCACCTAAAGCTGCTTGAGGTGTATAACCCATTCCTGCAACTACTCCGTAAGCAACAAAAGCATTTATACCCATTCCAGGTGCTAATCCTATTGGCCACGTACGTCCATGGAATGCCATTATAAAACAAGCGACTGCTGTTGCTAAAATGGTTGCAGTAAATACTGCACCAAAATCAAAAAAACCTTTTTCTGTACCAGCAAATTCACCAGATAAGATAAAAGGATTTAAAAACATTATATACGCCATTGTAAGAAACGTAGTTACACCAGCGATTACTTCTGTTTTAAAATTTGTTTTATGTTTTCTATATTCAAAATATTTATCCATCATAAAATAAAACCTCCATTCTGAGTTTATTACTCTATATAAATGATAAAATCTTAACTAAATCGGACATAGCTGCCGAGATTCAACCAATAGTAAATATATCTGTTTATAACTTTTCGTTATAAAATAAGGATAAAATGAGAAAAATATTTTTTGCGTTTTTATGCACATTATTATTAATTTCTATAACTGGGTGCCAAACAGTTTCTAAAAAAATTGAAGATACCACATCTAAAGAAGAAAAAGAATTAAGCAAATGGTTAAACAAACCTGAAGAGAGCCTAAAAAGTTTTTATGGTCAACCTGATAAAGTTGAATTTTTAAAAACTAGAAATAGGAATTACATTTTTATAACTGAAAAATATAAGATTAAATGTGTGCGTAAATTTGAGATTAATCCTAGAAATATTGTAGTAGGCTTTAGTAGCAAAAATTGTTTTTAAATTACCTGCGGAGTATTCACTCCGCAAGTAAGGTAAACTTATTTAATATCAATAAGCCTTTTTTTCTTAATTTCTGGGATGATTTTTTCACAAGAAATAGTTAACAAACCATCTTTTAGTTCAGCACCATTTACTTTTACATCATCTGCAATTGTAAATGATCTTGCAAAAGATCTTTGAGATATTCCTCGATGAATAACTTCATCACCATCTTTTTCCTCAGATCTTTTAATGTCTTTTGTTTTAACAGTTAAAAGATTATCTTCATATTCAACTTCAACATCATCTTTGTTAAAGCCAGCAACTGCTACTTCAATAGCATACTTATCTTTGCCTGCTTTTCGGATATTATATGGCGGGTAATTGCTTTGTACAGCAAGACTGCCATTCCCTAACATAGATTCAAACTGATCAAACATGTCATCGAATCCAATGCTAAAAGGTCTAAGTGAATTAAAGATCGATAGATCCTTACTTGTCATGTATCCTCCTTTGTTAGCAAGGTTAATGTCAATCCCAATTGGCAATCGACATAAAAGATATGGTAATTATTTTTATTTTTTCAAGATCGTTATTTAAAAATTTTTGCAGATTTTAAAATAAAAGAATATTCTTCTGCTAGTTCTGTGATCGCATTGTCGCGCCCAGACATACCACCGTGGCCAGCTGCTTCCATTTTACATTTTAATAATTGGATATTATTATCACTTTTTATGTCTCTAAGTTTTGCAATATATTTAACTGGCTCAGAGTAAAGAACTCTGTTGTCAAACAAAGAAGTTGTAATAAGCATTGGTGGGTAATCTTTTCTATCAAGATTATTATAGGGTGAATAAGATAATATATACTCAAAGTATTCTTTACTTTTAATCGGGTTTCCCCACATTTCCCATTCACCTGGTGTTAATGGTAATTTTTCATTTAACATTGTTGTCATCGTATCTACAAATGGAACTAACAAAAGCATTCCAAAAAATAAATCTGGTGCCATATTCGCTACTGCACCACCTGTCAGACCACCAGCAGAACCCCCATAAAAACAAATACCACCTTTGAATGTATATCTTTGTTCTATAAGATGATTTGCGCAAGCTATATAATCTAAAAAAGTATTTTTTTTAAATTTCTTTTTACCTTTTTCATGATGTTTATCACCTAAGTCTCCACCACCTCTAATATGAGCTATAGCAAAAGTTATTCCTCTATCAATCAAACAAAATCTTGAAGCACTAAATGATGGAGAGATGCTATGTTTGTATGCTCCGTAGGCATACAAAAGAGTTTTTGAACTTCCGTCTTGTTTTGCCGTTTTTAATCTAACCAAACTAATAGGTATCATTTGACCATCATGAGACTCAGCTTTTATCCTTTCAACAATATATTTATTGGGATCATGTCCTGATGGAATTTCTGTCTCTTTAACTAATTTTTTTTCCTTTGAGACGATGTCATACTCATAAACTTGACCTGGAGTCGCCATACTTTCCCAACTAACTCTTATCATTGTCGTATTTGTATCTCTTTGCATTAAAGAAACTCCAGGTACGCCTATTGGTTCATCTGAAATTTTAATTTCTTCTTCTTTATTTGTTTTAATATTTCTTACAAAAAGTTTTGGTATAGCATCAAACTTTTCTGATCTCAGGATATAATCATCTAAAAATTCAAACCCACCAATAACAGTTTCTTTTTTAGCAGCGATAAAAACTTCTAGTTTTTCTATTTGATCAGTTTTACATCTGAGTACCTTATAATCCCTAGCCTCTTCATTGGTGTGAACATAAAAATAACCTTGCCAAGAGTCTATTGAATAACGAACATCATTTTTTCTTTTTTGAAATAGTTTAGGTTTTATTTCTTTAGAATTCGTTGGAAAAAAATATTCCTCGGTTGTGATATGATCGGAAGTACCAATTATGAAATATTTTTCATCAGAAGTAATACTAATACCACAAGTAAAAGTCTCATCTTTCTCCTCAAATATTAATTGATCTTGATCTGTCGATGTCCCAAGGACATGTTTGAAAATTTGCCTTGGCCTGTGATATTGATCTAGTTTTGAATAAAAGAAGCTTTTATTATCCAAGGCCCAAGTAACACTACCGCTGGTATTTTCAATTATATCTTTCTCATTTTTTCCAGTTCTAAGATCTCTCAAATAAATTGTATAATATTCTGATCCTTTTAAATCGAGAGAATAAGCAATATAATTATCACAATAAGAAGTACTTACAGTTCCAACTCCAAAGTATTCTGAACCAGACTTCTTCTTTTCCAAATCACCATCAAAAAAAACTTCCTCAGGTTCAGACCCATCAATTAGTTGCCTCATTCTTTTTCCGTAATTTCCTTTGGCTTCTGTTTTAGCCCAATAATAATATCTTTTATCTTTATATTTTAATCCAGTATCATCTAATTTAATTTTTCCTTTGATTTCGTTAAATAAATTTTTCTGTAATTCTTTAACATCTACAAAGTAATCTTCAGTTATCTTGTTGTTAGCTTCTATATAATCTTTGACTTCAGTATCTAACTTTTTTGGATCCTTTAAAACTTCAAGGATATTTGGTTGGTCTACCCACGAATAATCATCTTCTAGTGGAATTCCGTGATAATTTTTCGTAGTCTTTATTTTTTTAAGTTTTGGTATATTCATACAAGGAAATTATATGAATTTGTTTTTATTAGGAATTATCACATTTGTCATCGTTTATTTATTTTTAAATTGGTTTGCTAGAACTAGCTCAAAGAAAATAGCTACTACCATAAAAAAAATTGCAATTTATATATCTTTAATTCTAGCTGTTCTATTTACAATAGGTGGAAAATTCATTTTTAGTCTACCAATGTGGTTGATCTTACTCTCTGGTCTTAAGATAAAAGGATTTACTGTGCTACAATTCTATCAACTTTATAAATTAATCCAGTTCATGAAAAACAATGCTGGGAGATTTTCACAAGGGCAATTTGGACAATCCCCTGGTTCATCAAGTCTTACATCAGAAGAGGCTTATAAATTATTGGGTCTTAAAAAAGGAGCAAGTAAAGAAGAAGTATTAAAAGCAGCTAATCAGCTTCAAAAAAAAATCCATCCTGATATGAATAGAGATGTTAAAACTGAAAGGCTCAGCCAATTAGTAAATGAGGCAAAAGATAAAATTATTAAAAGTGATTTTAGTTAGTTAATAGTTTAATAGATTTATCAAACACTTTATCAAAAGAAATCTTTTCAGCACCTAAAGTGTCATGAGTTGTTGTTTCTTCCGTCTCACCCTCAGGAACAATTATTTCAATATTTTCAGAATATTTGCCATAAGCTTGAACAGGACTATCCATAAATAGAGCCAGACATTTTATATTCAATGCGGATGAGATGTGAAGCCATCCAGTGTCATTACCAATATATAAATCACAATTTTTGATAATTGGTAGCGTTTCTCTTATTTTTAAGTCTCTAAATGAATCGCACTTATCTTTAATACTTGAATTAAAAATTTCACTAACAAGCTCTTTATCTTTTTTACCAGCAGCAATATAAAATTTTGATGGCACTATTTCATTTATTTTTGTGCATAATTTAATATAGTTTTTTATAGACCATCTTTTTGTAGGCCCACTAGCGGAAATACCTAAACAAATATGTTTTAATTCTTTAGCAAATTTACTCCTAGAATTTTCTATTTTTTCTTTATTGAGTTGCAAGATTGGTTGTGTAGGAATAATTAAACCCAACTCATGTTCAGTAAAGATTTTTGCAGATGTTACAATATTATCTTTTTTTCTAAATAATGGATATTGAGATATTTTTTTAATTCCAGCTAGTTTAGAAATTAAAAAATATCTTAATGAACTGCTGAAGATGAAAACTTTATCAAATTTTTTTTCTCTTAATTTTTTTGCAAGATTAAAAAAGCCAGATAAACCGTCGTGAGATCCAGTGTTTGTGTTTGTTCTCTCTAAAGTGATAATCTCACTAATTTGATCATCATCAATCAAAAGATCGTTTGCTTTTGAATTCTCTTTAACTAAAAGAGAGACTGGTGAATTATACTTTTTAGAGATTGCATGAATATATGGAAGGTAAATAACCATATCTCCCATGCCAATTTTTGGTTGTATTACTAAAACTTTCATTTTAAATTTTAATATAACTTAGATAAAATAATTTAGGTAAGATTATGATCAAAAAAGGAATTTATGCTGCGAGTTTGAGCATTCTTAACAAAGAAAAAACTTTAAATATCGATTTAACAATTGATCATGCAGTCAATGCAATTAAAAGCGGCTTACACGGTGTATTTTTTTTTGGTTCTACTGGGCAAAGCCAATTAATTTCTATTACAGAAAAAAAAGAATTTATCGCAAAAATCTCAAGTCATAAAATGAGAAAAAATTTTTTTTTAGGCACAGGATGCAATTCTCTGAATGAAAATATAGACTTAATAAAATATGCAATGGAATATGACTTTAGGGATTTTTTAATCATGCCACCAGCTTATTATAAAGGAAACACCGATGAAGGCGTATTAGAGTTTTACTCAAGTATAATTAAATCAGCACCAAAAATAAAAATAATTCTTTATAATTTTGAAAAACTAAGTGGCTATAAGTTTTCCCCTGAAGCAGTCACAAGGTTAGTTAAATTATTCCCAGAAAATATAATAGGATGCAAAGACTCAAGTTATAACTTATTTGAGACATTAAAATTGAAAAACTTTTTAATGTTTCCCGGTTCGGAGGCAAAATTATTAAAAGGCCTAAAACTTGGATGTTCCGGATGCATCTCAGCTGTAACAAATGTTACACATTCTCTCGCTAGGCAAGTATTTGATGATTTTGAAGATAGTAAAAATCAAACTAAAAATGAGCAATTAATTGCAGTAAGAGAAACTTTTGATCAATATAATTTGATATCAGCATTGCACAGTTTTCATTCGTTAAAAGACCAAAATTATAAGAATATACTTCCTCCATTAACTTTACTTAGTGAAAATGAGCAAAAAGAGCTTATGAAAAAATTAAATGAATTAAAATTTACATTGGAAAAAAATAAAGCAGCATAAGCATGATTTTAGCAAGGATATTTTCAAGAATTTATAAAGAAGGAGGCATTATATTAGTTGATGCCAAGGGACAAAAATATATTTGCGGGAATCCAAGAAAAGAAAAACCAATTACATTAAAACTTTTAAAAGATAATTTACAATGGAAATTATTAATTGACCCAGAACTTGAATTTCCCGAAGCCTATATGAGAAATGAGATCATTATTGAAAATGCATCTTTAAAAGATTTCTTAATGGACTTGATAAAAAATCTTGGTAGAAATGAAATTTCAACCGCGAGCTTAATTACAAAGAAAATCTATCAAGCTTGGAGATATATAACAAATTTCAACTTACCTAGTAAGTCCCGAAAAAATATCGAGCATCATTATGATATTGGTGGAAAAAAAGGTGAACAACTTTATGATATTTTCTTAGATACGAAACATAGATTGTATTCTTGTGCTTACTGGAAAGAAGACACTAAAACTCTCGAAGATGCTCAACAAAATAAAATAGAACATATTGTAAAAAAACTTGATATTAAACAGAGCTCAAAAGTTCTTGAAGTAGGTTGTGGTTGGGGTGGAATGGCAATTGAAATAGCTAAACAAAAAAACTGTGAAGTGACTGGTATTTCTTTAAGCAAAAATCAAATCTTATATTGTAAAGAAAAGGCAAAGGAGCTTGGATTAGACAATCAAGTAAAATTTGAACTAATCGATTATAGAGAAGCAAAAGGCAATTACGATAGGATTTACTCAGTTGGTATGTTTGAACATGTAGGTAAAAAATTTTACTCGACTTTTTTTAAAACAATTAATCGATTATTAAAAGAAGATGGTCTATTTTTATTGCACACAATTGGAGTAGTAGATAAACCATCCCCTCCTAATAAATTTATAAATAAATATATTTTTCCTGGGGGGATTTGTCCCTCTTTTAGCCAAATAATTACACCTTTAGAAAAGACAGGATTAATAGTAGCTGACTCCGAGACGCTTATTAGACATTATGATAAAACGTTAGAAAGCTGGTTAGAAAGGTTCTTAAATAAAAAAAATCTTGTCAAAGATTTGTTTGACGAAAAATTTGTAAAAATGTGGGAATTTTATTTAGCTAGCACTGCTGCTGCCTTTAGATATCGCGATCTTGTTGTTTTTCAATTACAAATTGTCAAGAACTTTCAATCGGCTCATAGAACAAGAGACTATATATATTCATAAAAACTGTTATTAAATCAAAGTAACAGCATGAAAAGAAAGAAAAAAAAACTTAAGAAAAATAAGTTAACTAAATCGAAAAGACTTAAATCTAGAAGGTCTTCTAAAAAAAGGAAAAAGGTTTCTAAAAAAAAATCAAAAATAAAAAAGATAGTCAAAAAAAGAAGAAAAAAAATTAAGCTTCAAAAAAAGAAAATTATTTCATCAAGATCAAAACGTAAAAAAACTCAAAAAACAAGATTGGTAGTTTCAAGGATTCTAAGTTTAAGTGATAAAATAAAATCAATGTTAAGATTTAATTTTAATTTGGACAAATCTCTTCAGAATTTTTTTCAAGGCATTTCAAATAAAGTTTCAAATATAAAAAAAGTCATTCAAGAAGAAAGAGAAAAACAAAAACGAGAAAAAATTAAAGAAATGGAAAGAGAAAAAAAAGAAGCAAAGAAACGTTTTATACAACAAGAAGAAATAGCATTAAAAGCTAAAGCTCTTGAGTTAAAAGATGAGAAAGAGTTAAGTCGACAATTATCAATCGATCTAAAAAGATTTATACGAGAAGATCAGGCTGAACTTAGAAGAGAGCGGGCAGAAAAACAGAGAAAGTTTTTAGAACAAATTAAACTCGAAAAGAAAATTGAGAGTTTTGTGCGAAGAGAGGAAAAGGAAGTTCAAGCTCTCTCAAAATACGTATTAAGTCAGCAACGGGAATCCTACGAAGAAGTCAAACTACGAATAGATAAGATTAAAGAAAAATATAAAGCTTTAAGACAACAAAAAATTGAAGAGGCAATAAGGGAACGATTAACTCAATTTGGTGTTGAAGTAAAAGACAGTGATACTAAAGAAATATTATTAGAGAAAGAGAGAGTTTATAATGAAGAGCGAGAGAAAGTAGAGTATGCACTTGAGTCTTTCTATAGAGCTTCGCATTCACTATGTTTTATGATTTCAAAAAGATATTTAAGTAAACACCTTCCTATAATGAGGTGCATAGATAAAAGGATAGAAGAGTCAGCTATATATATTAAATGGGATGATACTCCTGAAGATGAGTGGCTCATTTGTATTTATTTAAAAGATGATACTCCCACTGAAGGGATAGTGATTGAAGATAAAACAGATCCAGAAAAAAATATTTCAAGAGAATTTAAGAAAGATCAGATTTTTGACGCTTCAGATTTTATGGTAGACTCACTTACTGCTTTACTGGAGAGAGAAAGAAATAAAAGAAAAGCTAGTTGATAAGATCTTTTAATTTTTTAATCTCACCAATTTTGAATATAATTGCCTCCTCTTTTTTGTAGCCAAACCTTTCAGCATTTTCCTTAAACCTTACAGGAGGTTCCCAGATTGGCTCCAAACTTAATACTGCTGTTCCCCAATGCATCCCTATAACTTTTTTTACGTCTAAGTCTTTCATTAAAGATAGAAGCTCTTCAGGATTCGCGTGGGCTGTAGATTTATCTTTAACCGGAACAATCGGATAAAAATTGTAGGCGCCTAAATTACCAAAACCCAAATCGATAGGACCAAATTTTTTTCCTAATTCTTTGTAAAATGGTGCTGGTCCAGTATCACAAGCAAAAAAGATTTTTTTATCTTTGTATTCAATTAAAAAACTTCCCCAAAGTGATCTATTTGTATTTCCATCTCCCCATATCCACCGCTTAGACCAATGTTGGCTAGGAAGCATTGTAACCGTGATTTCATCATTAATTTTTACTTTATTAAACCAATCCATTTCTTTAACAGTACTTTTTTTATATCCATTTTTTGTGAAATATTTCCCGAGCTTAAGAGGCACAAGAACTTTAGCATTCTTATAAGGAAAGTTTTTTATCGTACGAATACTCATGTGATCATAATGATTATGAGTCAGTAAAAATAAATCTATTTGAGGAAGCTCTTTGAGAGATAAAGGAGACTCTATGTATTTCTTGGGACCAAATATCATAGGCCCATAATTCTTTTCAAAAACTGGATCAGTAATAATTGTAGTGTCTCCAAGTTTAATTATAAAGCTCGCATGATCAAGCCACATCACATATGACTCAGATTTATGTTTTTCAAGGTTTTTTAAAACTATTTGTTTATCAATTACATGTTCAGGTGGATAATCAATCTTAAGTTTCTTTTTTTCCTCCCTAAAAACTTTCCAATCCCATTTAAAATTAGGATCTCTTTTTGGGCCTCCTTCAAGGTTTCTAAAAGCATATAATTTCCCGTCTTTATAAACATGATGGTAAGGTTTTTTTTCCATAGCATTTAAACTAATACTTAATGAAAATAATATACACAGAATAAGGGGTATTCGCATACCCCTTATTAGCACAGACAATTAAATTTAAAAGGAAATTAAATATCTGAACAATTAGATTTATTTATTCTCTTATCAAATGATTTTAGTGCTTCTTTTGAAATGACCCAAACATACGAGCTTTCTTTTAAACCATTCTCATCGGCAGCTGTACATCTTTTGCCAAATTTTACTTTGGCCATGTTGCTTCCAGCACAATTAGTCAACATAAGCAACAACATAAAAGTAGATAATATTTTCATAATTAAGATTTAAAGATAAAGTCTGTGCTTTGCTTGGCATAATTTGGACAAAAAAAAGAAATTTAAACTTTATTGAATAAGACAAACTTTAGCCTTATGATTTAAATTATGTCAAAAAGCCACATTTATAAATTGAAAGTTTTTGTTGAAGACGTTGACTTTGGTCGAGTATTTTATTCAAGATATCTTCAGTATATCGAGAGAGCTAGAACGGAGCTAATACAAGAAAAATTTGGTCTTACTTTAACTCAACTTATGAACGAGCATGATATAATGTTTGTCGTTAGAAGCTGTAACATAAGATATCTAAAATCTGCAGTTTTTGAAGATAATTTAAGTGTTGCAACGGCTGTTTTAAAAAAAACCAACGTAAGACTAAACTTACTTCAAGAGGTTAAAAGAGGCGGGGAAGTTCTTGTTAGTGCAGAAGTGGAACTAGCAGTGGTAGATCGAAGTGGGTCAATAAAAAAACTTTCTAAAGATTTTTTTGCAAAAATTTAAATTTGGCTAAGAAACGCCTAATATCTGCCTAAATTTACGTTATAAACTATATTCAACTCAAGTTTGCAAATTCAGCAATACTCATAGAGTTAAAAATAAATTAAAAGGTATCATGAGAATTAAACAAGCAAAAAAAAACAAGTTAAAGACTAACGTTTATAAGAAATTCAAAAAAATCTCTCTTTTCGAACTTCAAAATAGTCCAAAATTTCTAAATTTTAGAGTTCGAGCATAATCTTTCCTCCTAAATAAATCAGTGGCCTAATCTAATTAGGCCATTGTTTTTATACCAATAATTGTTAAATTAATCTGTGAAGCGTAATAAACTGAATAATAAAGTAGCTATAATTATGGGCTCGCAAAGTGATTATCCCATAATGAAAGAATGCGAAAAAATCCTCAAATTACTTAAAGTTAAGTACCAAACTTTAATAGTCAGTGCTCACCGAACTCCAAAGCGAATGTTTCGGTTTGCAGAAAAAGCAGAAAAAAATGGTTTTGGTGTAATTGTTAGTGGGGCGGGCGGAGCTGCACATTTACCAGGTATGGTTGCTTCTTTAACTACTTTACCTGTTTTAGGAGTTCCAATAGAAACTAAAAAACTAAAAGGTCTTGATAGTCTCTTATCAATGGTTCAAATGCCGAAAGCAGTTCCAATAGGCTGTCTTGCAATCGATGGAGCTTTTAATGCTGGTTTGCTTGCAGCCTCTATAATTGGAAATTTTGATTCTAAAGTAAAATCTAATTTAGAAAAATGGAGACGACTCCAAACTCAATCTATTAAAAAAAAACCTAAACGATAAATGTCTGACATCACTTTAGGGATTATAGGCTCAGGTCAATTAGGTTCGCTACTTTGTCAGGCAGCGAAAAAGCTTGATGTAAAAACAGTAGTTATATCAGATGATGAACAAGGACCTGCACAAAATTATTCTAATGAGTTTATTTATTCAAAATACGATAATGAAAGCAAGATTAAAGAATTTATTGATAAAGTTGATATCGTTACATTTGAATTCGAAAACATACCAGTAGATATTTTAAAAAAGATTGAGCTTAAGAAAAAAGTTTTACCAAAACCAGAAATAAATAAAATAATTCAAAACAGAAAGTTAGAAAAAACTTTTGTTAATAATTTAGGAATTAAAACTACAGATTGGGCCTTTATTGAACAAGCTGGAGATGTCGAAAAAAATAAGAATTTATTACCTGGAATTTTAAAATCAAATACTCTTGGTTATGATGGACATGGACAGTTTGTTTTAAATTCTCTTGATGATGTAAAAAAAGATTGGTGCTTCACAGCTGATTATATTTTAGAAAAGAGGATAAACCTTAAAAAAGAGATATCGGTTGTAATTACAAGATATTTAAATGGTAAAAGTTATATTTACGAACCTATAGAAAATATTCATAAAGACCAAATCTTAAATCATTCAAAAATCCCAGCAGACATAAATAAAGAAATTTTTGCTAAAGCGCAGAATAGTGCAAAACTTATTTCAGAAAAATTAGATTATGTTGGCACGATGTGTGTTGAATATTTCATCGATCAAGATGATAATTTGTTAGTAAATGAAATTGCTCCAAGAGTCCATAATTCAGGTCACCTAACAATAAATGCATTTTCCATAAGTCAATTTTCTGGACATGTTGCAGCTGTGTGTAATCTTGGTGTAAAAAAAGTTGAAAAAATCTCTAACGCTGAAATGTTTAATGTCTTAGGAAAAGATATCGAGACTTATAGGTCCAAAACATTTAGTAAAAATGAATTTTTTTATGATTACGGGAAAAAATCAATTAAAGATAAAAGAAAAATGGGACACCTTACGGTTTTAAAAAAATAATTATTTAATTGTTATTCTATGCATAACTCTTCTGCAGTTCTTAATTTCACTAGCCATATGCAGAATACTTAAATTATCCCAAAGACAGATATCACCTTTTGTCCACTCATATGAAAATATAAAATCTTTTTTATTGACGTGATCTACTAAATAATTTTTTAAATATTCAGCTTCGTCCTCCTTTACATTTTTAATCTTCATTAAATGTCCTGGAGATACATAAAGAGTTTTCTTTCCATCTACAGTAATAACTATTGGATGTTCGGCTTCCATACTTTCTGAAGATTTTATTCCCATTTCTTTTTCTCGTTCGAGTCTGGTTATTGCTATCGGACCTGCTGACGAAAAAATTCCAGTAGCGTCTTTAATTTTTTCTTTAATGTCGTCTGGTAATTTATCGTAAGCATTAAAGCCTGATGAGAATATAGTATTACCTTGGCCAACTGGTATTTCTATACCCATTAACATTGTATATCTAGGTCTATCATCAGCTAAATAACTTGTATCTTGATGAAGCCAGCTAGAGCCGAAACTTAAATTTTTATCATCAGGCTTTCTCTCGATCACATTTATAAATGGAAATTTTTCATCTAAACCTTTAAGCCTTGGATACACTACGGGTTGACCTATATTCTTTGCGAAATTTTGATAGGTTTCAGGATCAAGATTTTGTTCTTTTATAAATATAACCCCGTACTTGTTTAAAATCTTTTTTATTTCTATTGCCTGATCTTGATCTAGGGATTTTAAATTAATATCGTTGATGTAAGCTCCAACATTATTTTTCCCTGGTGAGATAGATAAATTCATTTAGTTCAAAGGTTTAATTAAAGCAGGGTCATTATTTACTGGATTATTAACATCTTTTGATATCTCATGAAACTTTAAATTAGGTGGTTTAATAGAGTTTAATATTTCCATAGCATTTTTTTTAATGTTCAAATAATTATTAACCTGACTTTGATTAATAATCATTGGTTCTCTGTGATGGATGGTGCTAATTTTTTCAGTCGCTTCTCTTGTAATTATACAAAATTGGTCATTCTGATATATCCCGGCAAAGAACATTAATTCATCGTCTTCTTTAGTAAAATAATATGGAGTTTTTATTTTGTCTTCTCTTTTCCATTCATAATACCCATCAGCTGGAATAATACATCTTGATGTCTGGATAAGATTCTTAAAAGTAACTTTTTCCATAAGAGTTTCTCTTCTTGCATTAATAAGGGGAGAAAACTTATCTAATTTTTTAGACCAACTCGGAACTAATCCCCACTCATAGAGCTCAAGAGCCTTACCATTTGAATAGGATTTTATTACAGGTAACTTTTGGGTTGGGTGTGCATTATAATTATCCGTATCCTCAACCTTAATGTTTGTTTTTACCAAATCAGCAGTTTTAGTAACTGGTTTTCGAATACTATATCTTCCACACATTATTTATTTTTTTTCTCTCTTTTTAGCTTTCTTTTTTCTTTTAAAGATAACTTTGCTTTTTTCATAAAGCTTCTATCTTTTTGACTTTTACCCGAATATCTTTTTGACATACTTATTCCTCTATTATTTCATGGAATTGCTCACCTAGTCCATCTACTTTTAAGTGAAGTTTGTCACCTGTCTTTAGAAATTCGGGTTTTTCCATTTCCATTGCTGTACCAGCTGGTGTTCCGGTGGTGATAATTGTCCCAGGATACAAAGTCATAAATTGACTTAAATGAGAAATTAAAAAATTGAAATTGAAAATCATTCTTTTTGTATTTCCAGTTTGTCTTCTTTTGCCATTAACATCTAATGATAAATTAATATTATTTAAGTTTTTTATTTCATCTTTAGTTACAAGATAAGGCCCAGTTGGCCCTGCTATAGATTTACCTTTAATCCATTGACCTCCCCTTTCTTTTTGCCAAGACCTTTCAGAAATGTCATTAACGATACAATAGCCAAATACATAATCTTGGGCATTTTCTTCTTTAATATATTTGCCTTTTCGACCAATGATAATGCCAACTTCAACCTCGTAATCCATTTTACTTGCAGACTTAGGTTTTATTATTTGATCGTTAGGACCTTGAATGCATCCAGAGCTTTTATTGAAAACAATTGGTTCAGTTGGTAATTTTGATTTTGTGCCTTCCGCATGTGCTTTATAATTCAAACCTATTGCGAAAAAATCTACGGGATTTGAGATGCAAGCTCCAATTCTAATATCTGAGTTGATTTTCTTTAGTTCAGATAATTTTATACTTTTTAATTTATTTAATGTTTCTTCATTTATAGTCTGTGGATTTAAATCTTTAATGTGATCTGACAGATCCCTTATTATGTTATTATTATCTAAGGCAGCAACAATCTCACTTCCCAACTTACCAACTCTTAATAATTTCATTAAATAATTTTAGTCTTGAAATTGCTATTTTACAAATTTTTTGATTCTTTCTTCAGTAGTAGTTTCAGGGCCAGAGTAAGGTGTTTCGTAGCTATTGGTTCTTGTTAGAACATCAATCCCTTTGGTAAAAATAAAGATAAAAAAAACAATAAAAAAAATTGCGAATATTTTAGCAGGATTATAATTTCCAGATTGAAAAACACTGACTGGTTGCTCTTGTTTTTTATGAAAAAATTTAAATGTCAAGTAAACTGCTATTATTAATCCAATATGTGCCATAACTACTCCAGCCCAACCAAAAATAAAAGAGGTTACGCTAAATACATAGAGACTAAAAACAGTTGACCAAACAAATGACAAAACAATTAAAATTTGAAGTCTTACAGACTTTGGCAAGCTTCTTAAGTCATTTTTACTGTCATCAAACATGATGTTAGCTGCTTCTGTCATCCAATTTTTAAAACTTTCCATAATTGCCTTATATACTTTTTAAATTGAAATTAAAATTATTATAAATTTCGCACTAGTTTTCTTACTTTTTGCATATGTGAATTAAATTTTTCTTGTGTCATACCTGGTAAAACCTCATAAAATCTTATGTAGGTTGTTTCCATTCCTCCAAGTTTTAAAACTCCTGCTTTTATTCTTCTAAATGGAATATTTTGAAACCAGGTTTGAATTGAAAACCAATTTCCACCATAAGACATCGACATTATAGCTTTTCTACCTTTCATCGCACCTGCAACAGGGTAACCCCAATTGCCAACAAGTCTTTTAAAAGAGAAAAACCATTTAGGAGCTAAAGTTAAATCAATCCAATTTTCTAAAATTGCAGTCGCTCTAAGATTGTAACAAGGTGAAATCATAAATAATACATCACTTGCCTCTAATCTTTTTCTATAATCTAAAATTTGATCATTAGGGCCAGAACCATCAAAAAAAGGAATCGGTTTTTCTTCGTGTAAATTAATTAAATCAACTTGATGACCTAACTTTCTTGCTTCTTCAATAAAAGTATCTCTTATTGAAGCATTAAATGATTTTTTTACGTCATGATGGCCGTAAACGATAAAAATTTTTTTAGACATCTTTATTTGTCTATATCATTTTTTTCATTTTTACGTATTAGAAATCCCGAACCTATCCCCACTGCAATAGCTGATATAATCCAGGAATATTCTTGTTCACTGAAAAGAACTAATAGACCAAAACCTATAATGATTACTCCTAAAAGCTTATTATCCATTGACAAATATAAACGTTATATTAAAGTTTACTTACCCATCTGTCATGGGAAAAAAGACTCGGCATTCGACATGCCGGACCTATAAAGGGTTGCAAAGTCGGTAGAAATGAAAGGAGTTGCTATGGATAGATTTAGCAAACTGTATGGAAGTTCTGCCGTTAAAAAAGCTGAGCAGAAACTCTCAACGCAGTTAAGAAAAAACCAAAAGGCCCCCGAGGCTAATGCTAATGGAACTGCTGGTTATTTGGTTAAAAGCGGAAAAAATTCTGGAAAAATTTTGAAGCATTTAAAAACTGATAAAAATCAGCTTTAAAACTTTATAGGGTGGGGACTTTAAAATCCCCACTCAAGCATTTAATATCCTCTCAATGGAAAAACAAAATTTTTATGATCTTAACTTTGATCAGCTTAAATCTTTTCTGATTAAAAAAGGGGAGGTGGAACCAAAAAAAGCTAAGATGAGATCTCAGCAACTTTTTAATGCGGTTTATAAAAAAAATATAAAAAGTTTCGATGAACTTACAACTTTTGGATCTGAACTTAGAAATAAGATCAAAGGTTTGATCAGTTTAGAAAAACCAAAAATTATAGATGTTCAGAGATCTAAGGACGGGACTATTAAATTTCTTTTAGAGCTTAAAGATAAACGAAATGTTGAGACGGTTCTTATTCCTGATAAATCTCAAAGCAGATATACAATTTGTTTATCTGTTTCTGTAGGTTGCTATCTTTCTTGTGAATTTTGTGCAACTGCTCAAATTTCTAAAAAATTAGTTAGAAATTTATCACCAGGGGAAATAATCTCACAAGTAATTTTAAGTAAAGATTATATTAATGATTGGTCGACACAGAAAAAAATAACCAACCAAGTATTGATGGGTGAGGGTTCTCCATTTTTAAATTTAGATAATGTTAAAGTAGCAATTGATAACTCAAAAAACAAAGATGGCTTGGAATATGGAAGAACCAGGATCACAGTCAGCACTGTTGGAGTTGGAATTAAAAAAGATAATTTAGATGCTATTGAATGGGCTGCGAATGAATTAGATGTTTATCTTGCATGGAGTTTACATAGTTCAATATCAAAACATAGATCGAAATTAATGCCAATAAACGATAAATACTCTATTAATTTATTATTACCACAACTTAGAAAATATTATGAAAAAACAAAATTACCTATTTTTATTGAATGGATATGTCTAGATGAAAATCTAACAGATGATCACGCTAAAGAATTAATAAAGATTATGAAAAAAGTTCCTTCAAAATTAAATTTGATTGAATTTAATCCTCTTTCAAATAAAGATTTCAAACCAGCAACACAAGAAAATATAGATAAGTTTTCTAAAAAAATTCAAGACGCGGGCTTTCTTTCTCTATTTAGAAGAAGTAGGGGTAGAGACATAAATGCATCTTGTGGATCTCTAGCTAATAGTAAAGCTTTACCTAATGAATAATTTACATATTTTTTTAGGTGCAACAGTTGCTGACGCAGCAACTAGGCCTCTACATTGGGTATACGATCCAAAAAAGTTAAAGAAATATATTAAGGGGAAAAAAGAAATAGCTTTTTTAAAAAAAAATAGAAGTCCTTTCTATAATATTAAAACTGGAAAGGTTTCAGGGTATAATGATATTGGACAAGTAATGTTTCAAACTTTAGTTTCTTCTAAAAAAAAATCAGAAATTTTTAGGAATTTCAAAAAAAATATCATAAAACACTTTGGGCCAGGATCAAATTATTGGAAAAATTTAAAGCTTAGAAAACAATATAAAAAAGTGAAATGGAAAAAACCTATTAACGGTCCATGGATCCATCAAAATATCTTAGAGACTATTCAAAATATAAAATCTAAGAAAAATATCACTGGAGGAATTAAAGTAAATGAGTCTGATGGATACTGTGCAGCTCTACCTTATTTTCTTTATGATAAAAAAGAAAAAGAACTTAAAAAGATTATTAAATCTGTTGCAAATTCAAAAATTAATGAAACTTACGCTATTTCTAAATTTAAGATAATAGAGCTAGCTAATAAAGGAGATAGAAATCCTGTTAAATCCTTTGTTACAAAGTATAAAAAAAATAAATATTTCAAAGTTGTAATTAGCAATATTAAAAAAGTTTTAAAATTTAAAAACCAAAATCATATAATGACTGTTCGAAAATTTGGAAAAGCTTGTAGTTACCCTGGTACATTTATGGGATCAATTCACGCGATTGTAACATCCAATAATTACAAATCTGCTATCACAAAAACAATAAAAGCTGGTGGTTGCAACTGTTCAAGAGCTAATTTTGTTGGGGCTTATTTTGCAGCCTTAAAACCTGAAAGTATTCCACGCCACTGGATTAAAAGAACTTTGCCTGCAAAAAATATTTTGAAATATATCAATTCTTAATGTGGTATATTAAATTATGGATTCGTTAATCATAACTTTAGTATTATTATTAGTCATTATTAATCTTGGAGCTATTTTCTTTTTGATAAGAAATAGGTCTGAAAAACAAACAAATCCAGAACAGACTTTTAGGGAAGAATTTAACTCATTTAAAGAAACCCTCGGTCAATCCTTTGGTTCCATGAGTAAGGAGATCGCAAAAGATATGACAGGAGCCCTAACTAAAGTTGATGAAAAAGTTTCAGTTTTTAATCAGCAAGTAAGTGAGCTCAACAAAAGCCAAGATAATTTTAGTAGAATTTTAAGTGGTGTTAAAACATATGGAACACTCGCAGAATTTGGATTAGGCGCGCTTCTTAAAGATTTATTGCCATCATCTCAATTTATTGCTAATGCAAAAATGAAAGATGATACGTCCGAAACAGTTGAATTTGCTATAAAACTTCAAGATGTTTTATTGCCGATAGATAGTCATTGGCCAGTAGAAAAATATAAAGCAATTGATGATGCCTACAATGCTAACAACAAAGAGGCTCAAGCAGAGGCGAGAAAAGATTTAGCTGCTGCTTTTAGATTAAAAGCTAAAACGGTAAATTCTAAATACATAGCACCACCTAAAAGCACGGATTTCGCTATCGTTTATGTTCCTACTGAAGGATTATTCTCAGAACTATCAAGCTATAGAGACCCAAAAACAAAAGAACTATTATTACAAGAGCTTAGAACAAAATATAAAGTAACAGTTTCTGGTCCTAATACTTTATCAGCTTTGTTGCAGTCTTATTATTTAGGATTTCAAACACTAAAAGTTCAACAACATGCAACTCAAATCTATAGCGACTTAAGAAATATAAGCTCTAGGTTTGAAAAACATTTTGACGGGATAAAAGACTTAAGAAAGAAATTAGAGCAGGCTATGGCTGCAACCGATGGTTTTGGTAGAGATGCTAGATCTATAATGAATACGCTTGGTAATATAAAAGATCCAGAGCAAGTAACAGACTCCTTGAAAGAAAATCCAGAAAAGATAAAAGTTCTTAAGTAAACATAAATTATGTCTAACTTTGTCTTTTACGATTTTGAGACCAGTTCATCTAACAAATATTGGGGCCAAATAATTCAAATTGGCGCTGTATTAACTAATGACAATTTAGATGAACTAGACCGTTTTGATGCTAGGTGTAGATTAAGTCCTGGAATAATTCCAGAAGCCATGGCGCTGATAGTAAACAAGACCTCACCCTCAATGTTAAAAAAGTCCAACCTCTCTCATTATGAAATGATTAGGCAGTTTGTTGAAACTCTTAAAAGATGGGGTAAAGCGACATATATTGGGTTTAATAGCATTGAGTTTGATGAGGAGTTTTTAAGATGCACTTTGTTCCAAACATTAGAATACCCATATATTACTAGCACTAACGGAAATACTAGAGGAGATATCTTAAGCCTAGCGAGAGCTGCAAACCTATACTATCCAAACACACTTAAAAACTCTGTGAACGACAAAGGAAATGATGTTTACAAATTAGATCAAATGGCACCTTTGAATGGAATAGAACATGGAGATGCACATAGTGCAATTGGTGATGTGATAGCTACTATTGGAATAGCAAAATTAATTTCTAAAAAAGCCCCAAATGTTTGGAAAGCAAGTATGTTAACTATGGATAAAAATCAGTCTCTGGAGTTAATAAAAAAAGAATTATTTTTTTGTACGAATGAGTACTTTTATGGAAGAAGCAGACCGTATGTTCAAACATATATTTGTCAGCATCCTCAATATCAGTGGCCATTATGTTTTGATTTGCGGCATGATCCTTCATCATATTTGGATATGCCAGTTTCAGAATTAACAGCAGCAATGAAAAAACAACCAAAATTTATTAGAACTGTTAGGCACAATAAACATCCAGTCATTATGAACCCGTCTTATGGAAATCAATTTGATGAGTATAAAATTATTGGTACAAAAAAATTAGAAGAAAGAGCTAAAATGATTAAAAACAATAAAGGTTTTGCAGAAAAGGTTTCTTCAGTCAAACGATCTGAAATTGATGAAAAAGAGCAAACAA
The DNA here is from genome assembly GCA_902556855.1 of uncultured Pelagibacteraceae bacterium. Taxonomy (GTDB): domain Bacteria; phylum Pseudomonadota; class Alphaproteobacteria; order Pelagibacterales; family Pelagibacteraceae; genus Pelagilacustribacter. Next base: position 22,346 of record CACDXJ010000005.1, read on the forward strand.
AATCACAAGAAGATTTATATAATGAGGAAAGTATTTACGCTAAATTTACCTCAACAGAAGATAATAAAATAATGCCAGAGTTTCATAGTGTTGATTGGGATAAAAAACTTCAAGTTATCTCAAAATTCAAAGATGAGAGATTACAATACTTTGGAAAAAAACTTCTATATATGGAAAAACCTGAGATATTAACTAAATCTGACTTTAATTTAATTCATAAAGATATATCAAAAAAACTATTAAGCACTAATAATGAAAATTGGAATACAATTCCAAGGACTTATTCAGAAATAGATACTTTAAGAGCAAAATTCGAGAAAGAAAACCAACCAGAAAAATTAAAAATATTAGATGATATTAACGCATACGTTGAAGATTTAGAAAAATATTATTCATCTGCATAGTTGACAAAAATTCAAAAACACTTATTTAAAGATTATGGCATTCAAAGATTCTACAGACGAAAAATTTAGTGATCAAATAGGCGGAAGCAAACTTTCACTAATTCAATTTTCAGCATCATGGTGTGGTCCCTGTCAGCAGCTTAAACCAATAGTAGAAAAAATTTCAAATGACATGTCAGACAAAATAGATTGCTATTATCATGACATTGAAAGTCAGCCTAATGAGCCAACTAAGTATTCAGTGAGAGGTGTACCAACAGTTCTTTTATTTAAAGAGGGAAAACTTTTAGGAACAAAAGTTGGTGCTTCAAGTGAAAAAGATATGCTTGAATTTATTAAACCACACATTTAATTTTTATTTAAAATATTTCCGCAGTTATAAAGACTACCAAAACAAACAATCAATTTTTTCTCATCACTACTAATTTTTTTTAGCGCTTCTGTGAAATTGTCACTTTTTTCAGCCTTAAATTTATTTTTGGTTGCTACTTTATATAGTTCATTAGCTGGAACTGAATTAAATTCATTCTCAATTGGCATAGTAACAATTTTTTTGAATATTCCTTTAAACTGTTTGATAAACAAATCTGGATCTTTATTTTTTGTCATGGCCCAAATTCCATATTTATGTATTTTTAAATTTTTTAAATATGAAGCTAAGTTTTGCGCATCAGCAGTAGCATGTGCGCCATCTATCATAATAATCTCATTTCTGTGAAGCTTATTTTTAATTTTACCTTTTTTCAGGTATTGAAACCGACCCTCAAAAGAGAGTGAAGGCAAAGTCTTTTGAATAGTTTTCTTATCTACATTAAGATCAAGGGCCACTTTAATAGCAAGGCAAACATTTTCAAACATTCCTTTGGAATATACGTTTTTAGTATTAAGTTTTATTTTAAATTTTCTATCTTGATAGTAATACTTGCCATTCTTTTTAGTTAGCCTCCAAGCATTTGGATATGTAATTTTACTTTTATTATTTTTTAAATGAACCTTAATTTTTCTTAAAATATGTTTAGATTGTTTACCTATGTAAATATCAGTAAAATAACTGAGATACCCTACATCTTCTTTAATAACCTCATCCAACGTTTTTCTTTTCAAAAAATTTAAATGTTGTTTATTTATATTTGTACAAATTTGAAGCTTTGGAAAGTCATGAATATTATTAGAATCTAATCTCCAGAGTGCACCAGTTTCTTGAATGTTATAATCAGCATTTATCTTTGAGGCATTTATTATGTAAACTAAGGTAAGACACTCAAAAACAGTTAAAGGAATATTTAATTTTTCTATCTGTTTTATAGTTTTTCCAATTTCTTTATGACTCAAGTATTTTCCTCCCATATAAAATCTTTCCCTTATATCTTTTAATGAAGGTGAAATATGAGTTGTCACCTTTTGATTATTTGCTTCAATAAATGATTTTAATGAAAATAATGTAGTAAATTTACCAGACTCACCAATCACCGATATTACATTTTTAAGTTTTTTTTCTGGATTTCCCAGTAAGCTCAAAGCTAGTTTGATTCTTTTAAGACCAAAATTAACTGATTTACTGAAAAGTTTATGATTAGCTAGCTGTTTGTATAGATTGATCGACTGTGACATTAGACTCTTGTTTAGCCTGAGCCTCTGCTTTTTTCAATAGAACATTTAATAGTGTTCCAATAGTTGTATTTAAATATTGTCTTTCAACAATTAGATCTATACCGCCATGATCCTTAACATATTCTGCAGTTTGAAAATCATCAGGCAAAGTTTCTCTAACTGTGTCTTGAATAACTCTACGTCCAGCAAAACCTATTACACTTTTAGGTTCACTTATCAATATATCGCCTAACATAGCCCAGGAAGCAGTAACTCCACCAGTTGTTGGATTAGTCAAAACTACAATAAATGGAATATTTTTTTTCTTTAATTCATTAACAGCTAAAGTAGTCCTAGACATTTGCATTAATGCAATGGAACTCTCGTGCATACGTTGGCCACCAGAACAACTAAAAAATATGTAAGGTATATTATTTTCGATTGCATGCTGTGCTCCAGCTATAAAAGCTTCACCAGAAGCTGCACCAAATGATCCACCAATGAATCTAAAATCTTGAGCTCCTACAACTACATTGATACTTTGAATTTTTCCGGTTGCAATTAAAACTGCATCATCTTGGCCTGTAAGTTTTCTCGCTGCTTTTAAACGATCTGTATATTTTTTCTTATCTTCAAAATTTAAAGGATCATCTTTTGGAAGAGGTGTCTCAATAGTTTCAAATTCTTTATTGTCAAAAAAAGTTTCAAATCTTTCTTTACAAGTTAATTTATGATGCTCCCCACACTTAGGGCAAACTTTTCGATTGGAATTCATATCCTCTGAGTAGATTAAGTTTTTACAACTACATGTTGTCCAAAGATTTGTTTCTACTTTAGAAGATCTTTTTTCAAACAGAGACTTAATTTTAGGTTTGATAAATTTTGTTATCCAATTCATATAATTTTATTTTTAAGATTGTACACAACTTTATCTAACTTTGTGACAGGATTTTGTCTCATTTTGAGTGAATTTGTTATTATTTTACACAGCATACTGCCTACAACTAGCCCATTAGCTGATTTAAGAGAAGAAATGGTTTTATCTGTAATTCCAAAGCCAATTACAAGGTTTTTTTTAGGGCCGATTCTTTTTATCTTATTATAATTTTCAAGTATTTTTTTTGGAGATACTTTTAATTTTCCTCCCGTTGTAGAAAGCATTGATATATAATAAAGCATTTCATGAGAGTCTCTAATAATTTTCTTCATCCTATCTTTTGATGTAGTAGGTGATAAAAGTTGAACAAAAGTAATCCCTTTTTTTTTACACTTATTTGCAAAATTTTTATTTTCTGGATATGGAAGATCAACAATTATAAGACCGTCCACCCCTGATTTTTTACAATTATTTAAAAAATTATTTTCTCCATTTTGATAAATAAGATTAAAATAACCCATAAGAATTAATGGTTTACTAGGATTTTGTTTTTTAAATTTTTTTACAATTTGAAAAACATCTTTGAGCTTAATTCCATTTTTTAAAGCTCGGTGTGAACTTCCTTGTATTTGACCTCCATCTGCTATAGGGGTGTTGTGAGGAAAGCCACACTCAAGGATATCTGCATATTTTGAAATTTTATTTAGTATTTTTAGAGAATTATTTTTAGTATTATCCCCTGCTACAGTATATGTAATTAAAGCTGGTCTTTTTTCTTTTCTACAATTATCAAAAGCTATAGCAATTTTTGATTTCATCTTACGTATGAGCCTAATTTTTGTTTAATAATGTCTTTATCTTTAAGACTGTCACCACAGGAGTTAACGATAATAACTTCGGATGATTTTAATTTAGGTGCTAATTTAATTGCTTCAGCAAAAGCATGAGAAGGTTCTAATGATGGTGAAATATTTTCAAATTTTGATACAAGCTGATAAGCTTTAAGGGCCTCTTCATCACTTGCTGAAGTATATTTAGCTCTTTTAGAGTCTTTGAGAAAGCAGTGTAAACTTGAAATTCCAGGGTAATCTAGACCCGCTGAAATTGACTCAGTTCTGCCTATTTGTCCCTCGCTATCTTGAATTACGTATTGAGCCGAACCATGAAGGATACCTATCTTTGAGCCGTTTGTTAAAGGGGCTGCGTGTAACTTGCTATTCTTTGGGCCGCCAGCTTCAATACCTATAAATTCAGCGTCTGTATCCATAAATTCATTCCAAAATCCCATAGCTGAGCTTCCACCGCCAACACAGTTAAGTAGTTTCATTTTCTTTGGTACTTTTCCGAATTCTTCTTTTACTTGTAACATTAACTCTCTTGAAATTTGAGCTGTGCTCCAAGCGCAGATTTTTACAAAAATGTTAGGACCAACTGTTGATCCAACACACATATGTGTTGTATCACAATTGGCGACCCAGTAACGCATACACTCACTCACAGCATCAACAAGTGTTTGACTACCAGTGGTAACAGGCACTATTTCCGCTCCATTTTTTCTCATAGCTTCAACATTGGGTCTTTGTCTTTTAATATCCTTTGCTCCCATGAAAATTTTACATTTAAGACCAAATTTTTTTGCAGCCATTGAAAGCATTTTTCCAGCATACCCAGCTCCCGTATCACCAACAATAAATCTCTTACCTGCTTTTTTTGCAATCAAACAATGTACGGTAGCATTATAAATCTTGTGCGCCCCTCCATTAGCCTCTGAAACTACTTTTGCATAAATTTGAGCTCCCCCAAGATGATCTGTCAATTTTTCAAGCTTAATAAATGGTGTTGGAGCCCCTATATAGTTTTTAAAATGATAATCTCGCTCTTTTAAGAACTTTTTATCTTTTCTCAGTTTTGAAAAAAGTTTAGTTAAATCATCTATAGGTTTTTTTAATGTTTCTGGTATGAAATTTCCACCAAATTTTCCTCCATACATGAAGTTTTTGTCATGTTGATCAATTAGAGGTACACCTTTTTTTATTTTTAATTTCATTTACTTTATTAATAAATTTTTTTATTTTTTGATGATCTTTGTATCCTATTTTTGTACTAGATTCCAAGCTACTCGACAAATCACAAAAGTTAACTCCTAATTTCTTAATATTTTCAATATTATTTTGGGAAATTGAACCGGCAAGGGCATATCTTTCTCCAATAGGAAGTTTTGAAATTAAATTTTTAGGAAACTCAATAGATTTTTCCATTCCAGGAGTGTCAAATAAAATAATATCAGCATCATCATAATTTTTATAATTATAAATATCTTTTTCTTCCTTAATTTTAATAGCTTTTATAATTTTTAATCCCATTAATTTAATTTCTTTAACTCTATTTTTATTTTCTGAACCATGAAGTTGAATGTAGTCAAAATTTCCTAATACTACATTTTTAATGAACTCATCACTTGGATTAATAGTTACAGCAACAAACTGTGAGTTTTTTTTATTATAAGATTTTAATTTCTCAATTTCTTTTAAATCAACATTCCTTGGTGACTTTGAATAAAACACAAAGCCTAAAAAATTTACACCTAGATCAATACAAAGCCGTACATCTCTGGCTGGGTTTAAGCCACAAATTTTAACTATCATATTATTTCAATTCTTTAACTATTTTTTCAATATTTTTTTTTATGTTTCCATTAGTAATGCTTCGACCTATCACCAAGGCCGTTGCTCCATTTTGAAAAGCTTGCTTTGGAGTCATTACTCTTTTTTGATCTATTTTTTTATCTTCCCGAAATCTTATTCCAGGTGTGATTATTTCCCTTTTAAAAACTTTCCTTACTAATTTAATTTCATGTGGACTACAAACTATTGCATCCAATTTTGCCTTGTTTGCTAATTTAGCTTGATCAACAACTAATTGTTTAACATTTTTATCAAAACCAATTTCTTTTAAAGATTTATTATCTAAAGAGGTAAGTATAGTAACACCAATCAATTTAGTTTTACCTGCAAATTTTTTAGCAACTTTCAAAGCCTTTAAACCAGAACTAATATGAATAGTTATATAATTTAATTTTAAATCTTTAACAGCTTTTATAGCTGAGGCGCAGGTATTTGGTATATCCGCTAACTTATAGTCTCCAAAAGTAATTTTATTCTTTAATTTAGATACAAATTTTCTTCCGTTTTTTGAATTTAAAAATTCTAATCCAAATTTATATCCAAAATTTATATTGGAATTTTTCGAATTTGTTATTATTTTTTTGACTTTTTTTACACTTGTTGTATCGCAAGCAATAAATATTTTATTTTTTCTCATTATTAATAAAGTCTTTAAATTTTTTACTAGCCCTAAATCTTACCTTATTTTTTTCAGGAACATAAATTAATTCTCCAGTTTTGGGATTCCTTGCAGAATATTTTTCTTTTATTTTTTTTATGAAAAATGTCCCAAATCCTCTTAGTTCGACATTTTGACTTTTTAGAAGTGCATTTTCTAAACCTTCAAAGAAGATCTTTATGAATTCTATTAAATCACTGTTATTATAATCTAGGTTTTTTTCTTTGAGTTTTTTAGTTATCTCTGGAAGTGACAATTATTTTTCTTTTTTACTTTTTTTACCAATTGCTTTTTCAAAAATTCCTTTAAGTGTAGCTCCTGATTTTGTTGCGCCTTCTCCAAATTTTGCAATTAATGACTTCTCTTCATCAATTTGAGCAGCTTTAACACTTAATTTGACTTTTCTAAAGTTTAAATCTAATTCTGTAATTTTAGCATCCAAGGCGTTTCCAGGTGAAAAAACTTCTGGCCGTGCATCTGCAGCATCTTTAGCTAAATCAACTTTTTTGATTGTTACGATTATTTTTTTATCTTTATCAATTGATACTTTAACTCCAGTTTTTAGTACTTCATGTATTCTTGTTGTAATTACATCTCCAACTTTTTTATTATTGTCTTTAAACCAATCTAAAGGGTCTTTATCTAATGCTCTTTTTGAAAATCTTATTT
>CACDXJ010000006.1 GCA_902556855.1 uncultured Pelagibacteraceae bacterium
AAATTCATTAAATTTCGTATTTTTTAATCTGTTGTTTAAAAAGATTTATTAAAGTAGCTTAGTCTTTTTATGAACAATCTAAAAATTTTTTGCACTTCTTTAAAATATTTAAAAATTTTAGATAAATTACCAAAATATATTTATAAGATTGGACTTGGTGAAAAGAAATTTCCAGATAATTGGTTTGATGAAAAAAAGGGAGAAAATATTTCTCATCTAAATAAATACTATGGAGAACTTACTGGAATTTATTGGATTTGGAAAAATTTGTATAAAAATTTTGACAAAAATGATTTAATTGGAAATTGCCATTATAGAAAATTATGGCTTAACAATCATTACGAACAAAAACAAAAAAAAACTACTCAAAGTCTATTTAATAATCTTTTAAAAGAAAATAATCCTATTTTTAATAAAGACAAAACTTTTCAAGTACAGCCTATAGTGTTTAAAAATAAAAACTTATTGGATGATTTTAAGATTATACATAATAATGATAGTTTAGAAAAAAGTATTCTGTTTTTAGATCCAGGTCTTCAAATTGCATTTAAAAAACATTTACTTTCAAACAAACTTTATCCACTAAATATGTTTATAACAACACCTCAAAATTTTAATGAATATTGTCAAGTAATTTTTCCTTGGTTAGAAGAGTGCTTAAATTACTGTAAAAAAGAAAATCTTTGTAAAGAATATAACTTAAGACTACCAGCATTTTTAGCTGAAAGATTTACATCATTTTGGTTTTCAAAAATTTCTACATCATATTTTTCATATGCAAGGTTAGGAAAAATATTTTTATCAAATAAAGTAAATAGTTTAATCAATCCACTAAAACTTCCTTTTACTTTTAAAATGTATCCAACTTTACACAAATATTAAAATAATGATTACAATTAAAAATAAATATAGACTAAATTATATTTTTAATTTGATATTCAAAGAAAATTTTAAAAAAAAACTTAGTTTTAATTGGAAAAATTTTTCACTTAGACATGAAATTATCAATAAGATAATTGAGAAAAAAAATTTTAAAACTTATTTAGAAATTGGCTGTTATAAAGATGATAATTTTAAAAGAATAAATATCGATTACAAAGTAGGTGTCGACCCAGTTTCAGGAGGCACGATAAGGCTTAAAAGCGATGATTTTTTTAGAAAAAACAAAGAGAATTTTGATATAATTTTTGTAGATGGTCTACATCATTATCATCAAGTGAAAAAAGATATTGAAAATTCGGTAAAAATTTTAAATAAAGGAGGAGTAGTTCTAGTGCATGACTGTCTTCCATCAAGAATCCGAGACCAGATGGTGCCAAGGTCACATGAAAATTGGAATGGCGATGTCTGGAAATCAATTGTAGAGTTAAGAACAAAAAAAAATTTTGACGTTTATACTTGTATGGCTGATGAGGGTATAGGCATAGTTTTAAATAGGGATAATAAAAATATACTTAAAATTAATTGTAATAATTTTAAAAAACTGAAATTTAAGGACTATTATTACAATTTTTCTGAATTCATGAATATAATTAATGAAGATGAGCTTTTTAAGATCGTGTAAAATAATATATAAGATTATTGATTTAATTTGGCGAGGTAGCTCAGTTGGTTAGAGCACAGGACTCATAAGCCTGGGGTCGGCGGTTCGAATCCGCCCCTCGCTACCAGGTAAACTTACAGTGAAAAAAATTAAAAAAAAAATTATTTTATTTAGAAAATATATTTCGAAAAACTTTTTTTATATATTATATGGGCAAGTGGATGGTGTAATAAAGAAAAATAAAAATTATAAAGTAAGTTTAGTAAAATTTAAAGACTCCAAAAAATATCAAATTCATTCGATGAAAAATACTCGAGTTTACTTTAACAAAATAACAGATGTTGCTTATATTAATAATAATAAATTTATAAAAAACTCCTCAAATCAAATACGAGAATTTAAAAATTCTAAGTACTTTATAAATTCTGTTTTCAGAGATGGAACCCCACACTTTGTAAGAAATATCAGAGGGAGGGTGTGTTCACTATTATACTCTGTATCTGCTACAGAAAATTATTGGCATTGGATGTTTGATGTGCTCCCAAAATTAGCTATTTTTGATAAATCGATTGATTTAAAGAAAATTGATTATTTTTTATTCCCTGAAATTTCAAAAAAGTTTCAAAATGAAAGTCTTAATTTATTAAATATTCCAAACAAAAAAAGGCTTTCAGCTATCAAATTTAATCATATTTCATCTGATGAGGTCGTTTCATGCGATCATCCTTATATAAAAACAAATATGATGAAGGATCAAAGAAGATTTCCAAAGTGGATAGGCAGGTGGTTTAAAAAAATAATTACTAAAAATAAAATTAAGAGAAAAGCAAAACTAGAGAAAGTCTTTATTGACAGAGGTGACTCAAAAAATATTAAAAGATCAATTGTTAATGAAAAAGAGTTAAAAAAATTTTTATTAAAAAATTCTTTTAAAGTAGTTAAATTGAGTAAATTAAGTTTTAGAGAACAAATTAGTCTTTTTTATAATTCTAAATGCATTGTTGGTTTACATGGCGCTGGATTTGCTAATATTGTTTTTTGTAGACCAAAAACAAAAATTATTGAAATAGGCACAACTAAGATATCTAATAATATTATTTATTCTTTAGCTAAATCAAATAATCTTAAATATTCTTGTATTTTTTTTAAACCAGTAAAGAAAAATATTAAAAATTCAAAAAGACATCAGGACCAACATATTATTGTAAAAACTGAAAAAATCAAAAAAGCATTAATCAATTGAAAAACTAAAATTACTTGAAAAAATATTTATGAATAATCTTACTGTATTCTGCTTAACACTTGATCCACGACATGAAAAAATTATAAAAGAACTTTCATATATCCCAGTAGGATTAGGAAAGAATAAATTTAATAATAATTTTTTTTCAGATAAAGAGGGTATAAATATTTCAAAAAAAAATTCCTTTTATGGAGAATACACCTTTCATTTCTGGTTATGGAAGAATTATTTGAGTGAAATAAAAACAGAATGGGTAGGTTTTTGTCAGTATAGAAAGTTTTTTATTAATAAAAAATTAGATACTAAAAAAATAACATTCGATATACTTAAATCATCGGTAATTAAAAAAGTAGAAGGTAACGAAAGCGATTTTCAATGTATTTTAGGTGAAAATTTTTCTGTGGAAAATTATAAAATTTCAAAAATACTTAAAAATCATTTTTTTGAATTTTTAAAGAATCCAAAAAAATTATTTAATAAAAAAGAGAGAAATCTTAAATTTCATTTTGATTTATTTCATGGAAAAGGGAATCTAGATTTAGCTATTGATCTTTTAGATGACGATAACAAGAAAGATTTCATGAAATTCATGTATGAGCGCACATCATTTAACCCACATAATATGTTCATTTGTAGAACTAGTATTTTAAAAGAATATTATTCAATAATTTTTCCATGGTTAGAAAAATGTGAAAACATATTTGGTTTTCAAGAATTAAATCAATACGGACTTAAAAGAATATATGGTTTTCTTGCTGAAAGATTTCTATCTTATTGGTTCATGAAAAATTTTAAAGTAAAAGAATTTCCAATAATTGTTAAAGATTTATCAGATTATAAAAATTTGTAATTTTTACAAAACGTGTCAAAGGACATCAAATTTTTATCTTTTTGAGAAATTTCAAATCTCTTTTTTGGCCAGTTTTTTTTTAATTTTTTATCTAACAAATTAATTCCATCTTCATATTGAGGTTTGTAGTAATTTGTTAATTTATAATAGACTACATTAAGCTTTTCATAACTAAAATATGCATGCGCAAATCCTTTAGGAATATATAAGCTTAAACAATTTTTTTCAGACAATATAATTTTAAAAGTTTTACCAAATGTTTTCGAGTTTTTTCTTAAATCAATTACACAATCTAAAATTTTTCCTTTAATAACATTCACAAATTTTGCTTGCTGGAATTTATATTGAAAATGAAATCCTCTTAACGCATTAGCTTTAGAAATTGTGCAATATTCAAATACAAAATTATTATTTAATATTTTTTTATTGTATATTTCTCTTAAGCTTCCTCTTTTATCGATATTATTTTTTTGCTTAATAATTAACAGATCTTTAAATTTGGTTTTAATTATTTTCATAAATTCATGAATTTTTAAGTTTTTTTAAAGACATGTCCATTTTCAAAGGAAGCTGACCTTTAGATTTTATTCCTTTTACTTTTTTATTGAACTGTCTTACAAATTTGTAAATAGTTTGTGATCTGCCCCCTACATTAAAAATTCCTTTTTTATTAATAATCTTTAAAAGTAATTTACAAAATTCATCGTGAAAAATAAAATTTGATTTAACATTTGAAAAAGCAGATTTATGCACGAATGGTTTTTCAGTCATACAAGCTCTAATAATAAGTGAATTTTTGTACATTTGCACAGCTGCTTCAGCGCCTAATTTTGACCAACCATAATTATTCCAAGGTAGCAAAGGATCGCTCTCTTTATAATTCCCTTTTTTTCCTGGGTAAACATAACTGGTAGAAAAAAAAATTAATTTTTTGTTAAAAGTATTACATATTTTAACTAAGTTAGATGTACCAATAATATTTACATCTATACTTTTATTTATCTGTTTTTCATGAATTGACATCGGTCTCGAAAGTCCAGCCAAATGTAATACATATTTAGGATTGTACTTCCTGATATTTTTCTTTAATGAATTTTCAGAGAGAATATTAAGCTGTTTTTTATTTCTAAAAATAAATTTATATTTACTTTTTATTTTTTTCAATTCAGTTGCAAATCTGCTATCACCACCAGTAACAAGAATTTTTAACATTTTATTGAATTAGTTTTTTTAAATATTGTGAGTAAATACAGTTTCCGTAAAATTGAATTGAGTCTCGAATTAATTTTTTATTTATCCAATTATAATTAAGCGCAATTTCTTCTAAACAAGCTACTTTTAACCCCTGTCGATTTTCTAAAGCAGAAACAAATGATGATGTACTATAATAGTCATCAATTGATCCTGTATCTAACCAAGCTCCACCTCTACCTAAAAATTCTGCAGTCAACTTATTATTTCTTCTATACTTTTCCAAAACATCAATAATTTCTAATTCTTTTCTTTTAGAGGGTTTAAGTGATTTACTATAGTTAACTACTTTATTATCAAAGAAATAAAGCCCTGTAACAGCTAAATTGGATTTTGAAGATTTAGGTTTTTCTTTTAAAGAATGAACTTTCTTCCCTTTTTTTAATTCAGCGACTCCATACAGCTCTGGTTTTTTAACCGGATGTAATAAAATTTTACAACCAGATTTTATTTTTCTACAATTTTTAAGTTTAGTAGTTAAACTTTGGCCATAAAAAAAATTATCTCCTAATATTAAAGCAACATTATCTTTTCCAATAAATTTTTCGCCTAATATGAAAGCGTCTGGTAAACCTCTAGGATAATTTTGTTCGATATAGCTAATTTTAATACCAAACCTTTGGCCATTAGATAAAATTTTTCTAAATTGATTAAGTTGACCTTTGTTGACTATAATTAAAATGTCTTTGATTCCTGCTAACATTAGAATTGATAAAGGATAGTAGATTAGAGGTTTATCATATATGGGCAACAGCTGTTTATTAACCGCTTTAGTTAAGGGGCTCATCCTTGTGCCATGCCCACCCGCTAATATAATTCCCTTTTTAATCACAATTTTAATCCTAATCTTTTAAAAAATTTGTTTTTTGAAAAAGTATTAAAAAAATTATAATTATCATAATACCAATTAAAAGTTTCTTTAATTCCATCTTTAAATTTTATTTCAGGCTTCCATTTAAGCTTTGTTCGAATTTTCTTAATATTAAGAGCGTAATTCAAGTCATGGCCTGGTCTATCCTTAACAAATTTTATTTTTACATTTTTTCCGATTTTAGTTTTACTTTTTTTAACAATTTTCAATAAAATTTTGGTTAAATTAAGATTATTAATATTAGTTCCTGAGCCAATATTGTAACTTTCACCAGTTTTACCTTTTTTTGAAATCTTTAATAAACCTTTACAATGATCATTGACATGAATCCATTCTCTAGAGTTCAGACCTCTTCCGTATATTGGCAAAGGCCTATTATTTATAATATTAAATATCAAAGTTGGAATTAATTTTTCAGGGAATTGACCTGGACCATAATTATTACAACAATTAGAAATTACTGCATCTAATTTATATGTTCTGACATAAGCTTTGATAAGATGGTCGGCACTAGCCTTACTGGCTGAATAAGGTGAACTTGGTTTATAAGGACTTGATTCATTTGATTTTTCATTTTTTTTTAAATCACCATAGACTTCGTCTGTTGATACATGAACAAGTCTTAATTTTTTCTTATTTCTTTTTTTGTAATTTCTCATTTGCTCTAAAATATTAAACGTACCAAGAATATTTGAGTCAATAAATTCTTTAGGCGAGTCTATAGATCTATCAACATGTGTTTCTGCGGCTAGGTTAAAAATAACTTCAGGTTTATATTTGATGAAAATTTTTAAGATATCTTTATTTTTAATATCTAAATTATGAAATTTATAGTTTCTAATTTTAATGTTTTTTAATAGATATGAACCTTTAGAGTACTTGTTTTTATCAATATTTATTACATAGTATTTTTTTTTTACAAGATAATTTACCAGGTTGCTCCCAATAAAACCATTACCACCAGTAACTATAATTTTTTTCATTTAAATTTAGATTTGAGAGACATTTTAAAATATATAATGTAATAAGGTACTTATTTGTTTAAATCAATAAGTTTAAATAAAGATGGATTTTGATAAAATTACAGTAGTAATTAATACATTTCATAGTGAGGACAAAATTATTCAGTGCTTAGACTCTATACATTCAAATGTAAGAGTAATTGTAATTGAAAATTCAGATAATATAAATTTTAAAAAAAAAATTGAAAAAAAATACTCAAATGTTCAATGTTTTTTAACTGGTGAAAATCTGGGATATGCTAAAGGGAATAACTTAGGTTTATCTAAAGTAAAAACTAAATTTTCATTGATCTTAAATCCAGATGCTAAACTAGGCCAAGAAGCTTTAAATAATTTTTTAATTTCTGCTGAAAAAATAAAAGATTTTACAATTATAGGACCTGCTAAACAAATAGAAGATAGTATTGATGATAAACCCGTTTCTGAAAAAGAGTTTTTCCAAGTAGATAGCTTGAAAGGTTTTGCGATGTTTTTAAATATGGATGAATTTAAAGATATTGGTTTTTTTGATGAAAACTTCTTTATTTATTTAGAGGAAAAGGATTTATGCAAAAGAATTAAAAAAAGAAATAAAAAAATATTTTTAGTCGCAAATATTAAAATTGATCATATTGGCGGGAGTTCTCATAATCAAAGTATAGATTATGAAATGGAATTATCGAGAAATTGGCATTGGATGTGGTCAAAATTTTATTTTAATAAAAAACATTATGGTTACTTTTATTCAGTATTCGCAATCAGTGGAAATTTTATATCTGCATTTTTTAAGACAATTTTTTACATGATTATTTTTAATAAAAAAAAAAGAAAAATATATTTTCAACGATTATCTGGAATGGTTAATTCAGTTATGGGAAAAAAATCTTGGTATAGACCAAAAATAATAATTAATTGATAAAATTTAATATTTATATATAAAACTTTTATGTCATCAAAAAGTATGAAAATCTTAGTCACTGGCGTTGCGGGTTTTCTTGGATCTCATTTAAGCGAAAAACTCGTTGAATTAGGACATCATGTTATAGGTGTAGATAATATGATTGGAGGCTACGATGACAATGTACCAAAAAATATAGAATTTCACAATTTTGATTGTTGTGATTTCAAAAAAATTAATTCTTTAATGAAAGGCATAGATGTTGTTTACCATTGTGCAGCAACTGCGCACGAAGGTCTATCAGTTTTTTCCCCATATGAAATTACCAAAAATAACTATCTTGCTTCTGTTTCAATTTTCTCTTCTGCAGTAAACGCAAAAGTGAAAAGAATAATATTTTGCTCATCAATGGCAAGATATGGTGATCAAGAAACTCCTTTTAATGAAAAAATGAAACCAAAACCAGTTGATCCATATGCCATTTCAAAAGTAGCATCTGAGGAGGTTCTTAAAAATTTATGTGAGCTGAATAGAATAGAATGGGTAATTGCTATTCCACATAATATAATTGGTCCTAGACAAAAATATGATGACCCATTTAGAAACGTCGTTTCTATTATGATAAACAGAATGCTCCAAGGAAAAGCTCCAATTATTTATGGTGATGGAAATCAAACTAGATGTTTTTCATATATTGATGATTGTCTAAGCTGTTTAATTCCAATGCTTGATCAAAAAAATTTAAATAAAGAAATTATTAATATTGGACCAGACGAGGAGTTTGTAACTATAAATAAGATTGCTGAACTTTGTTCTAATATAACAGGAGTAAATTTGAGTCCAATATACAAAAAAGACAGACCAAAAGAAGTTAAACACGCAACTTGTTCAGCAGACAAGGCAAGAAAATTATTAAATTATAAAACACAAGTTTCTTTAAAAGAAGGAATACAGAAAACTTTTGATTACATTAAAGCTAGGGGGACAAGACCATTTGATTATAATATTAATATAGAAATAAATAATGAACTAACCCCTTCAACTTGGAAAAACAAAGAAATTTAATGACCTGGGAACTCAACTAAACTTTGTGTGTAGTAACCTTTTTTATTTAACAGCTTATTTCCTGGTAAATCAAAAAGATTAATTACAAATATAAATCCTGCTACTTTCCCACCAGATATCTCTACAAGTTTCGCCGCAGCTTCGGCTGTTCCTCCAGTGGCTATTAGATCATCAATAATTAAAATTTTTTCATCTTTTGCAATAGAGTCCTTATGAACCTCTACAGTTGCTTTTCCATACTCGAGTTCAAAATCCACAGAATAAGTATCCGCCGGTAATTTATTTTTTTTTCTCAGAAGTATAAAAGGTTTTTTTAATTGATATGATAAAGGGGCAGCAAATACAAAACCTCTAGACTCAATAGCTGCAACTTTGTCGAAATTAATTTTTTTTGATAATTCGATTATTTTATCATTAGTAAATTTGAATGCATCGGCATTTTTTATTAAAGTTGTTATGTCTCTAAATAAGATGCCTTTTTTGGGGTAATCAGGAATAGATCTAATATATTTTTTTAAATCCATAATTATGCTTCAAGTTCTAACAAAAAAGCATTAATAATTAAATAATGAAAAAAAGAAAGCTTGGGATAATTGGAGGAAGCGGCCTCTATAAAATGGAGGGTTTCGAAAAGGCAAATTGGTTAAAAATTAATACTCCGTGGGGAAGGCCATCTGATGAAATTTTATCAGCTAAATTAGGTAAAGAAGAAATATGTTTTATCCCTAGACACTCAAGAGGCCACAAGATTAACCCAACAAATATAAATTTTAGAGCTAATGTTGACGCAATGAAACAACTTGGAGTAACTGATATTATTTCAGTTTCTGCGGTTGGTTCTTTAAAAGAAAATTTAGATCCAGGAAAATTTGTAATTGTAGATCAATTTATAGACAGAACTTTTTCAAGGGCAAAAACTTTTTTTTGCGATGAAATAGTTGCTCACGTTTCAATGGCTAAACCAACGAGTCCTGGTTTATCTAAATGTTGTGAGGCAGCTTTAAAGAAATTAAATATAGATCACCAAGTAGGAGGTACTTATATCGTGATGGAAGGACCTCAGTTTTCTACATTAGCTGAGTCAAATCTTTATAGATCTTGGAAAGCTGATGTAATTGGCATGACAAATATGCCAGAAGCTAAATTAGCCAGAGAAGCAGAAATTAGATATAGCACTGTCGCAATGGTAACAGACTATGATTGTTGGCATCCTGATCATGATGAAGTAGATGTAAATATGGTCGTTGAAACATTAATGAAAAATGCGGCTAATGCACAGAACATGATTAAAGAAATAATTAAAACATTTAAAGATTTTTCAGTAGAGAAAGATCCTGCTAACTACTGTTTAGATGTTGCCATAATTACCGACCCAAAGTTAAGAACAAAAAAAACAATAAAGAAATTAAAAAATATTGCTGGAAGAGTTTTAAATAAAAAATAATCTCAATGCCAACTTATACAGTAAAATATTCAAATATTAATCTTACACAAAAACAAAAAAATTCTATTGCAAATGATATAACAAATACTCATAGTAAATTTACTGGCGCAAATGCCTTTTTTGCTCAAGTAATATTTCAAAAAAATCAAAAAGATGCTCACTTCATGGGCGGTAAATTAGTAAAAACAAAGGAAATTTTTTTAAACGGACAGATAAGAGCTGGAAGAACATCAAAAGTTAAAAAACAATTAATTTTAGGTTTAAGAAAAATTTTGATTAAAAACACAAAGTTGAAAAGTGATTTTGTTTGGGTTTACTTACAAGATTTATTACCTGATCAAATGATTGAGTATGGAGAAGTTTTACCTAAATCAGGACAAGAAAAAACATGGCTCAATTCGTTATCATCTAGTTTAAGAAAAAGATTAAAAAAAATGGAAAAAAATAAATGAAGATAGAAGGAAAACCATACAAAACAATTTGGTTTAAGAACAATATAGTAAAAATCATTGATCAAACAAAACTTCCTCATCTCTTTATTATTAAAGACTTAAAAACTGTGAAAGATGCAATTTATGCCATTAAATCAATGGAGGTGAGAGGTGCTCCATTAATTGGTGCAACTGCTGCCTATGGTTTAGTTTTATCTATTATTGAAAAAAACGATTTATCTTTTCTCAAGAAATCTAGTGAAGAGTTAATTGCATCACGACCCACTGCGATTAATCTTAAGTGGGCAGTAGACAGAATGATGAAAAAGTTATCTGGAGTAAATGACAAAGATATCTTAAAAATAGCTCTAGATGAGGCAAAGGCTATTACAGAAGAGGATGAAAAATTTTGTAAAAATATTGGTTTGAATGGTCTTAAAATTATTGAAGACATTGCTAACAAAAAAAAAGATACAGTTAACATCTTAACTCATTGTAATGCAGGGTGGTTAGCAACTATAGACTGGGGGACAGCTACTTCACCAATTTATCATGCTCATCAAAAAGGTATTAAAGTACATGTTTGGGTTGATGAAACAAGACCAAGAAACCAGGGAGCTAATCTAACCTCATATGAATTAAATGAGGAAGGTATATCAAATACTATAATTACTGATAACGCTGGAGGTATACTTATGCAAAGAGGCGAAGTAGATATGTGTATTGTTGGTACCGACAGAACTTTATCTAACGGTGACGTGTGTAATAAAATTGGAACTTATTTAAAAGCTTTATCTGCAAAAGATAACAATGTTCCATTCTACGTTGCCTTGCCTAGCTCAACAATAGATTGGAGCATTAAAGATCATAAACAAATTCCTATCGAAGAAAGAAAATCAGAGGAGTTATCACATATTGAGGGAATTGATGAAAACAATAAGATAAAAAAAGTAAGAATTTACCCACAAAAAAGTAAGTCTTTAAATCTAGCCTTTGATGTTACGCCTGCAAAACTAGTTACAGGTTTAATCACTGAAAAAGGGATTTGTGAGGCTTCTGAAAAAGGTTTGAAAGGTTTATTTAAGTGAGAAAATTAAAAGCAGAAGTTATTAGATATTCAAAAAAATTAAATATAACAAATCTATCTGCTTTGAGATCGGGAAACATCTCTGTAAGAGTAAAAGAAAAAGGAGTCGATGGTTTTTATATAACTCCATCAGGAAGAAAGTATTCGTCTTTAAGGCCAAAAGATATTGTCTTCGTTTCACTTAAAGGCGTTTATGATAAAAAAAAAGGGAAACCCTCATCAGAATGGAGATTCCATCAAGATATTTATGTGAATAAAAAAGAGGCAAAAGCAATAGTTCATGCACACTCGACTTGTGCAACTGCAGTTTCAACTCATCAAAAAAGTATTCCAGCTTTTCACTATATGGTTGCAGTGGCTGGAGGAGAAGACATTAAATGCAGTAAATATGCTACTTTTGGAACTAAAAATCTTTCAAGAAATATAATCCAAGCTTTAAAAAAAAGATCAGCATGCTTGATAGCTAATCACGGTCAGGTTGCTTTTGGAGAAAATTTAGAAAAAACTTTTGAGCTTGCTCAAGAAATCGAAAATATTTGCCATCAATATATAAATGCCATAAGAATTGGAATACCTAAGATTCTTTCTAATAAAGAAATGAAAATAGTCTTAGAAAAATTTAAAAATTATAAAAAAGGATAGTTTTTAATGATTAAAGTTGGGGAGCATATTACCATCGATTTTCTTGGTGTTAAAAAAGATTACTCACCTGAATTCTACGAAAAGGTTATTTATAAAATAGCAAAAGCTGCAAAGGTTGAAATATTGAATGTTGCTTCACACAAATTTGAACCACAAGGCTTTACTTTAGTTGCTTTGTTGTCAGAAAGCCATTTTAGTTTTCACACATTTCCTGAAAGGGGTGTAATCAGTTTTGACTTCTTTACGTGTGGTAAGGTAAACCCTAAAGTTGCTCTTAAAATTTTGAGAAAAGAAATAGACCATCAAAGGGTAGTAACTAATGCTTTTGACAGGAGCAGTGTAGGACTTTATGATGATATTTATAGCACGTCAGGCCAAAAGAAATTTTATGTTGTCAAAGATGTTTTAGAAAAATTTACTTCTAAAGTCGGCCAATTTGTTGAAATAATGGATTTAGAAGAGTTTGGAAATGCTTTATTTATTGATCATGAAATTCAAGTAGCTGAAAAAGACGAAAAAATTTATAGCTCAAATTTTTTTAAATCTAGTTATGATTTAAGTAAAAAAAATAATAATGTTGCAATTATTGGCGGGGGAGACGGAGGAGTCGCTAGGGCCTGTTTGGAGAATAACTCAAACTATATCGATTGGTTTGAATTAGATCCAGAAATTGTAGATGTTTGTTATCGCCACCTACCAAAAGTTTGTTCAAAAGTTAAAAAAAGTAACAAAATCAAAACGTTCTGGGGGGATGCATTTAAAAGTATAAAAGAAATTGAAGATTCAAAATATGATAAAATTTTTGTTGATTTAAATGATGACCAATATTGTATTGACTTAGCAAAAAAAAATATGAAAGGTTTAAAAAGAATTCTTAAAAAAGGTGGCGTAATTACTGCTCAAGTTGGAAGCCAGGACAAAAAACCAAAACAAGTTGATAACTGGTGTAAAGTCTTAGGAAAAAGCTTTGGAAACGTTAAATTATCTGGGGCTTATATCCCTAGTTTTGACTGTAAATGGAATTTTGCTTCATCTATAATGAAGTAATGTTCCGTGTTTCCTGTATTCAATTAAGATCAAATAATAATATTCATTATAATTTATACAAAACATCGAAACTCATTACTAAGGCAGTAAAGCAAAAAACTGACTTCATAATTACTCCAGAAGTTTCTGCACATTTCTCTTTAAATAAAAAAGAATTACTAAAAGTTTGTACATCAATGCAAAATGATATTTACCTTAATGGTATAAAAAAACTTGCAAAGAAGTATAAGAAATGGATTTTGATAGGATCTTTAATAATAAAAATTTCAAAAAATAAATTAGTTAATAGATCTGTTTTAATTGATAAGAGTGGAAAAATTAGAACCTACTACGATAAAATTCATATGTATGATGTTGTTTTAAGTAAAAAAGAAAAATATTTTGAGTCAAAGAGTTTTTATCCAGGAAAAAAAATAAAGACATTCGACTTACCTTGGGGAAAGATTGGTTTAAGTATTTGTTATGATCTTAGATTTCCAATTCTCTATAGAAAATTGGCTAAGGCGGGATCATTATTTTTAACTGTCCCATCTGCATTTACAGAGACTACTGGTAAGAAACATTGGCATTCTTTATTAAAAGCTAGAGCTATAGAAAATTTTTGTTATATTTTTGCTCCTGCTCAAGGAGGAACGCACTATAACGGAAGAAAAACTTTTGGACACTCGTTAATAATTTCTCCAGATGGAGAAATCATAAAAGAACTGAAGAAATCTGAAGGTGTTATTACAGCAATTATAAATCCTAAGCTGTCAAAAATTCTTAGGTTGAAAATACCCAGTCTAAAGGCTGACTAATTATTCGTAAGATTTTACTTCCTTTATATTTGATCCAAGAACATTGTTGATTGCTAATTTGATCTTCGCTCTTTCGTCGTTGAATTTATAAACATTTCTTGCAAGTTGAATAAACTTCTCATCAAATTGATTATTCCTTTCGGCAAATCTTTTTCCATCCTCTATATCCCAAAGTTTTAAATTTATCTTTTTAAGATCATTTTTAAAACTTAAAATTTTACTTTCATCATCAATGGATTTTTTTAAAGTTTCCTTTAATGAAGCCATCTCTTTATCTACTTCTATTAATTTTTCTTTATTACTTATTTTTTCTTTTTTGATTTCTAAAATGGTAATTTTATCTATTAACTCTCCAGCTGATATTTCTGCCAATATTTTGTCCATTTTCTTGCTCATAATTTATATTTGACTATATTAATCATTAAATATACTTCGAAATAATAATGTCAAACATATTAATAATAAAGCATGGATCTCTTGGTGATTTAATTCAAGCAAATGGAGCCATGAAAGATATAAAAAAATTCTATCAGAATAGAAAAGTATTTTTATTGACTTCACAGCAATATGCAATTTTCATGTCAGAGTGTCCGTATATTGATGGCGTGATAATAGATAAAAGATTACCAAGATGGAATTTATTTTATTTAAATAATTTAAAAAAAAATTTAGCTAAATACAATTTTACAAAAGTTTTTGATTTACAAAACTCAAGTAGAACAAAATTTTATAAAAGATTTATTATTAAAGACTCAGAGTGGTCATCATCTGAAACCTCGCTAGAACCTGGCCAAAATAAAAGAGATTTTGATAAAGATCCGGTTCTAAATCGAATGGAAATTCAACTAAAAAAAAGCGGTATAGAAACTGAATTTGTTAAAAATATCGATCTATCTTGGGCGACTTCCGATATTTCAAGATTAACAAAACAATATGCTAATAATGAATACGTTTTGTTATTTCCATTTTGCTCTAAAAAACTTCCTCAAAAAAAATGGCCTTTTTTTAGGGAACTTATATCAAAACTTAAACAGGATTATAAAAATAAATACCCAATTCTATTAGCTCCTGGACCAAATGAAATAGATGAGGCTAATCAATTAAATGGTAAAGTAGTTTTAGATAATAAAGAGCCTGTAAATATCAAAACATTAATATCTTTAATAAATAATGCCAAATTTATTATTGCTAATGACACAGGTCCCGCTCATATTGCTTCACACTTAGATAAAAAGGGTCTTGTATTATTTGGAAGCCATACAACTGCAAAAAAAGTGAGTATTGAAAATTATAATTTTAAAGCGATAAGCGTTGATAATCTAAAAAACCTTGATGTGGAAACCGTTTTAAATGCAGTAAAAACTAGATTAGATTAATATATTTTTTTACAATTTTTTCCCAACTAAAATCTTTAGAAAATTCTAAAGCATTTGTTCCAAGTTCTTTATATTTTTCATTAGTTAATATTTTTAAAAGATTTTCATAGATGGCACTTAAGTCATTACCATTACAAAGATATCCTGTTTTACCACTTTTTATTGCATCACCTTCACCTCCATACACTCCTCCTATTGATGGTTTACCATATGAAGCTGCCTCAATGTACGTGATACCAAATCCTTCTACTGATTTTTTATAGACTACAGATGGCATTACAAAAACATCAGATTGCTCAAGTAAACCAACTTTTTGTTGCTCCGTTGAGCTAAAAATAAGTTTTACATTATTTTCTATACCTAATTCTTTATTTAATTTTTCAAGATTCTTTCTTTCATCACCATCACCAATAGAAACATATTTTAAATTAGGAAATTTCGGCAGTAGATTTTTTACTGTCATTAAAATGTTTTGATGACTTTTTCTTGCATCTAATCTTGAAACAGTAATAAGTTTTGGGGAGGAGTTTCCATAAATTTCTTTTGCAAATTGTTTTGCACTATCACTAACTTCAATTGGATAATTACAGCCTGGATTTATAACAACTACATCTTTTACACCTAACTTTAACGCTAGTTCTTTCGTAAATTTTGAGTTTGCAATAATGAAATCAGCCTTATCAAGTGCCTTCAAAGTTCTTTTATGTAAAGATGAACCTACGGGATGATTAATTTCTTTTGAATGGATTAAACAGAAAGATTTAGTTTTTCTTAATGCTTGAATGTCAATATTTTCAATACTCTTCCAATGATCAAAAAAAGCAGCTCTTATTTGATTCGTATTTATAAATTCTTTAATTAAATTAGCTTTCCTGTATTTTCTAAATATTTTAAATCCTGAGATTCTGTTTATATTTAATTTTGAAGTTTGATCATAATTTTCAGCATGATTATTTGCATCTGCAAATACTTTTACTGGCCCGTGATTAAGAAGTGCATTAGATAATCCCTCCATTAGATTTTGCATTCCACCAAGTTCAGGGGGGAAATTTCTTGTAGAAACTAAAAACATTAATTAATCCACTTTATATTACAGCCCATGCTAGGCACTTGTTCCTTTGGTCCTTTTTGAGTATGGGCAATCATTGTCATTGCTTTTTTCAAATCGCTCTCATTATGATTGACCGGCTTTAAATCTTTAAGTTCTTTAAATCTTCCTCTGTATTGAAGGCATAAATCTTTATTATAACCAAAAAAGTCTGGCGTACAAACTGCACTATATTTTTTTGCTATTTCTTGAGTTTCGTCTATCAAATAATTTATTGATCCGAAACTGTTGGCTTTTGCAAATTTAATCATGTTTTCAAAAGAATCTTCAGGATAATTCTTTGTATCATTTGACATTATTGCAACTGTGTTTACTCCATCTTTTTTTAATTCAATACAATCTTTAATTAAATCTTTGATTATTGCTTTTACGTAAGGACAGTGATTACAAATGAACATTACTAGAGTAGCTTTTTGACCTCTAATATCACTTAAAGAAATGGTTTTATTGTAGATTGATTTTAGTCTGAAATCCTCAGCTTTTTTTCCGAATTCGCAAACGGGGGTTTTAGTTAGAGCCATAATGTATTATAAATTAATTAATATTACATTACAGCATTTTTATGATTTATGATTTTGAAGGACATACACCTAAGATAGACCCAGGTAGTTGGGTGGCATCAAATTCTGTAATTATTGGAAGAGTAGAGCTTAAAAAAAATTCTAATATTTGGTTTAATACAACTTTAAGAGGAGATCTTGAGCCAATTATCATTGGAGAAAATTCAAATGTTCAGGATGGAAGCGTTATACATACTGACCCTGGTTGTCCAACAATAGTTGGAAAAGGAGTTACTATCGGACATATGGTTATGCTTCATGGCTGTGAGATTGCAGATGATTGTTTAATAGGAATCGGTTCAACAATATTAAATAAAACTAAAATTGGAAAAAATTGTATCATTGGCGCTAATGCGCTTGTAACTGAAAATAAAGTAATACCTGAAAGATCATTAGTTCTTGGTAGTCCCGGTAAGGTAGTCAGGCAAGTTACTGATGAAGAAATTGAACATATAAAAGAAAATGCTAGAGACTATGTCGAAAATTTTAAAAAGTATAAGAAATAGTTTATTAATTTTAATTTTTCTTACAATAAATGTCGAAGCAAAAAATAGTAAAGATGTTTCTAATATTAAAGTTCAAAAAAAAAGTATATCTCATAAACAAAAATATTCTTTGCAATTAGTAAATAGTAAAGACGGGCACCCTGTAAGATCTGGTAATAAATCTTGGAGATTCGAAGTAAGAGAAGGAGATTGTGGTGAAGATAAAAAATATAGCGATTGTAAATCTAATAGACAAAGAACTGAATTACAAACAGTAGAATATCAAAAAAGAAATAAAGAATATTGGTATTCAGCGTCTATTTATTTGCCAGAAGACTATATATCTGTAGCTCCTGTTAGGACAGTTTTCACACAAATTTACGAAAAGGGTTGGAAACCTATTTTAATGATTACGGATAGAAGCAGTGAATGGCTTGAAGTTGGTAGAATGTGGAGCGGTGAATACGTTGAAATGAAAAAAGGAATAAAAATTAATGATATGAAAGGTAAATGGACTGATATTTTAATTAATGTTCGTTACACAAGAAAGGAAGATGGCTTTATGAAAGTATGGATCAATAATAAATTAATATTAGAGTCATTAAATATTAAAACATTTACACCATATACAAATAAAGGAGCTAAGATAGAATGGGGAATCTATCAAACTGGGGTAAGCGACTGGAAGAGAAAACACGGAGATAAACCTTATCCAAACATGGTGGTTTATTTTGATGAAGTTAATCAAGGAAACTCAAAAGAAAAAGTAATAAAAAATTTAAGGAACTAACCAGTTCTTTTTATTATTTTCTAAATCAAAAAAAGCTCTACGATGTCCTTTAGCAGCTAAATATAACCATTCGATACTTTTGATTTTGCATCTAATGACACAGAAGTTTTTATATCCTTCTTCGCTTTCTTCTTTTGTGTAATCAAAGTTATCAAATTTATTGTCTAGACCTGATGTTGGTCTATCTGACTCAGTTCCCGGTCCATTCGTAACAAGATAGCATTTTCTACTAATATGACCTGTTTTATCCCAAGACTCTTTTGTAACATCATCATTAAAATGAACTTTACATTCTGTTTTTAATCTTAGCTGAATTTTCTCTTGTTTACCGTAAAACAAGATTGAACAATTTGGATTTTTTTTAATTTTTTCTATTTTTGATGATCTGATATCACTATGATATTGAACAAAGTTATTCTTTTGATCTGCTTTTCTTAATACAACAACCCTTCCATCCAAATCTTTATCATTACCGCAAATAAATACAGGTGTTCTAAACTCAGAAGATCGATCAGTTACGGCATTAGTTAATAAATCCCAAATCTTTTTTTCAATCTCGCTGAAATCTTCGTAGTAACTTACAACTTCTTGTGACACTTATTTTCTAAATCTTTTGATTAAGCTTGAAGTATCCCATCTTTGACCACCCATTTTTTGTACTTCAGCATAATATTCATCAATTATTTTTGTAATAGGTAAGGGCGAGTTATTTTTCTTAGCTTCATCCATTGCTATTTTTAAATCTTTTCTCATCCAATCAACTGCAAAGCCATAATCAAATTTATCTTCAATCATTGTTTTGTGTCTATTTTCCATTTGCCAAGATTGCGCCGCACCTTTTGAAATAACCTCAATTACATCATGCATATTTAATCCTGCATTCATTCCAAAATTTATTGCTTCTGATAACCCTTGAACAAGTCCTGCAATACAGATCTGATTAACCATCTTGGTCAACTGGCCACTTCCGGATGGGCCAAGTAATTTTATTTTTTTACTATAACAATCAATAACTGGTTTAGCTTTTTTAAATGGAGCTTCATCACCTCCAACCATTACAGTTAAAATTCCACCCTCTGCTCCGGCTTGTCCACCCGAAATTGGAGCATCTAAGAAATCAAAACCTTTTGTTTTTGCTTCTTTGTACAACTCTCTAGCAATGTTGGCTGAAGCAGTCGTATTATCTATGTATATTGAACCTTTTTTTGCAGTTTTAAATAATCCTTTTTCACCTAAAGTAACTTCTCTTAAATCATTATCGTTTCCAACACATGTAAAGATAAAGTCACTTTCTTTCGCTGCATCCATAGGAGTATTAGCAACGTTGCCTTTATATTCCTTTGCCCACTTTTCAGCTTTAGCTTTTGTACGATTATAAACGGTTACATTGTGACCAGCTTTTGATATATAACCAGCCATGGGATAACCCATAACACCGAGACCTATGAAAGAAACTTTACAACTCATTAATGATTAACCTTACGTTAAATAAAAAAGTAATAATATTTGGTTTTATATTTACATTTTTTTCTAGTTTTGGACAGAGCTTTTTTTTGGGATTGTTTAACGCACCGATAAGAAATGAACTTGGTATTACTCACGGGCAATTTGGCAATATTTATGCTGCATCAACTATTTTTTCAAGCTTACTTCTTATTTGGGTTGGAAAAAAAATAGACGATTATAGAATCTTTAATTATTCACTTTTTGTAGTTATATTATTATCTGCTTCTTCATTATTTTTTTCTTTCATTGATAGTATTTACTTTTTGGCAATTGGAATTTTTTTTATGAGATTTTCGGGACAAGGTTTAATGAGCCATACTTCAACAACAACAATCTCGAGATTTTTTGAAAGATCAAGAGGAAAGGCTCTAAGTACAATTTGGTTTGGTTTATCAACTGCAGAATTTATTTTACCTGTTCTTATAACTTATTTTTTTCTTATTTATTCTTGGAGAACTGTGTGGCAAGGAATTGCAATATTAGTTATTTTATTTTTACCTTTCGTAATTTTAAATACTATTAAATCAATACAATTAGACTCAAGAGAAATAGATACTAATCCAAAAAATAAATTTCAAATTAAGAGTTGGAAAAGGAGAGATGTTTTAAAAGATTATAGATTTTATATTGTGTCTTTAAACATGCTTGCGATGCCTTGGATTGCAACAGGTGTTTTTGTTTATCAATCTTTTATCTCAGAGTCGAAAATGTGGGCTATTTATACAATACCTAAAGCGTTTATGGTTTATTCAATAACTTCTATAGCTACATTGTTTGTTTCAGGTTTCTTGGTAGATAAGTTTACGGGACGTAAACTTATTATGTATATGAACATTCCTTTATTATTTGCCATGATTACTTTATTTTATTTTAATCATGAAATATTTGCGTATATATTTCTTGGATTAATAGGAGTTTCTAATGGCTTAGCAAACATACTGGGATCCTCTACTTGGGCAGAGATATATGGAGTAAAATATATTGGAAGTATAAAAGCTTTGACTACTGCATTTATGGTTTTTTCAACTGCTTTCGGAACAGCGGTTTTCGGCCTGTTGATTGATAAAGGATTTACTATAGAAAATATTGCTTTTGTAGGAGCTGCTTACGTTGTTATTTCCTTAGCTCTATTAATTTTAATCAGGAAAACAGTAGAACCTGTAAAGCTATCAAATTAAGCTTGATTTATTAAACTTAATTGAATAAATAACAATCACCATGGCAAGAATTACCGTAGAAGATTGCTTAGAAAAAGTAGATAACCAATACGATTTAGTTTTATTAGCTAAAGAAAGAACTGTTCAATTAAACGCAGGTTCGCCTATGCTAGTTGAAGAAGATAATGATAAGCGAACAATTATATCCTTAAGAGAAATCGGAGATGGAAAAATAAATGTTAAAGACGTTGAGGCTAGTGCAATAAAAAGACTAAGAAAAGAGCCAGACGAAACAGAAGAACAAGAAGAGATTGAAGAAGATACTAACGATGATTTTGAAAATTTATATAAAGGTCAAGTTTCAAAAAGTGGAGTTGCTATATTACCATCAAAAAGAACAAGAAGAATTCCAGAAGTAAAAAAACCAAGCTTGGCTGACGAAGCTTTATCCGAATTAAAAGCAGAACAACCAGAAATCAAAGAAGAAAATTTAGATACAGAAGAAGCCCCACTCGAATTGAGTGATGAAGCTCCAATAGAAGAAGAAAATAAAACAGAGTAAATCATGAAAAAATCTGTTTCAGTTGCCCCTATGATGGATTGCACTGATAAGCACGAAATATATTTTTTAAGTCTTATTAGCAAAAATATCCATCTATATACTGAGATGATTGTAGCTAATGCAATTATCAGAGGGGATAGAAACAAACTGTTATCATTCAAAAAGATACAGAATCCAGTGACACTTCAAGTTGGTGGTTCAAATCCTAAAGAATTAGCTGAAGCATGCAAAATTTCTGAGGATTATGGTTATAAAGAAATTAATTTAAATTTGGGTTGCCCCAGTAAAAAAGTTCAAAAAAATAAATTCGGCGCATGTTTAATGCAAGAACCTGATCTAGTTGCCAGATGTATTGAAGCAATGACTAAAGCAACTAAATTACCAATAACAATTAAAACAAGAATTGGTTACAATGATGTTGAAAATTTTGATTTTTTAAAATCATTTATTCAAACAACTAAAGACGCAGGCTCCCAAAAATTTATTATTCACGCTAGGAAAGCTTTATTAAAAAAATTAAGTCCGAAAGAAAATTTAAATATTCCACCATTAAAATATGATTTTGTTTATAAACTTAAAGATCATTTTAAAAATGATGAAATTATTATAAATGGAGGTGTTAAAACAACCAATGAAATTAAAAGTCATTTACAAAGAGTAGACGGCGTTATGATTGGAAGAGCTATCTATCATTCCCCTTATTTTTTAGCAGATATAGAAAAAGAGATATTCGGAAACGAAAATGTACCAACAAGATCTGAAGTGATGCAAAATTTAATCCCTTATATTCAAGATGAAACATCAAAAGGAACTCAATTAAATCATATCATGAGACATACTGTTGGCTTATTTCACGGACAAAATGGATCAAAAGTTTGGAAACAATATCTTTCTAAAAATATGTGCATAAGAGATGCAGATCTTCAAAAAGTAAATCACATTATGGATCAAGTTAAAAAGACAAGCCCTGTATCGCTAGAAAGATAATTTTGGATATTCTTTCACAGTCAGAAATTTTTTATCTAATCATAATTATGATAATTACAGCAGTTCCAGCTGGTTTTGCAGCAGGGCTGTTTGGAATTGGTGGTGGCCTAATAACAGTTCCAATTTTATTTTACATTTTTAGTACTTCAGGAATAGAACCTAATTATTTAATGCATTTAGCAGTTGGAACCTCATTTGGAATTATAATTCCAACATCTATTGTTTCTGTAATGACTCATCATCAGCATAAAGCTGTAGATTTCAATATTGTAAAAGGTTACGGAATATTTGTTGCTACAGGAGTAATTTTAGGAACGATTTTAGCAGCAAGTTTAAAAACAAAACCTTTAATTTTATTCTTCACAATCGTTGTATATTTCTTAGCCTTTTATTTACTTTTTCTTAAAGAAAAAGAGGAAACCCTAGATGTAAAAATGAGTTTTCCAGCAAGAGTAATCGCTGGAATAGTGAGCGGTTTTATATCTGCACCAATGGGTATAGGTGGAGCAGTTATGAATGTTCCAATATTAAAGTTCTTTGGTTACCCAATAAATAAAGCAATAGGAAGTGCAGCTGCAATAGGATTTATAATTGCCTTATTTGGCGCTGTAGGCTTTTTAATATCTGGTTCATATCTAAATGCTCAATTACCTTTGAGCTTTGGGTTCTTAAATATTCCAGCTTTTCTTATATTTTTCCCGATAACAGCCTTTATGGCCAGGCTAGGAGCTAAAGCTAGTCATCGTATTAATAAAAAGAAAATGACAAAATATTTTGGTTTATTTTTAGTTGTTATAGGAACTAGATTTCTTTACGAGTATTTTAATCTTTAAATTTTTTGATCGTATTCTCCAACCTTTCCAGTTTTTTGCAATAAATTATCAATAAATTCAAAAATTTTCTTTTTTCGTATATCTGACGATGGACTTTCTGTTACCACAACTAAGGAAGGTTTATTCGATGAAGCTCTAATTAAACCCCAAGAGCCATCTTTCAAGGAAAATCTTACACCATTTACTGTTAAAACTTCAGAAATTAATTGACCATCAATCTTAGTATTTTCTTTTTGAAGTTTTTGCACCTCTTTTACCATATCGTCAACAACTTTGTACTTTTCTTCATCTTTACAGAATGGAGCCATGGTAGGAGTTTGAAACGTATTTGGTAACTCATCCATCAATTCACTCATTTTTTTATTTTGATCGTTCAATAAGTGACAAACTTGTATTGCAGAGTTAATTCCATCATCATACCCATATCCCAATGGTTTATTGAAAAAAAAATGCCCACTTTTTTCAAAACCGGCTAATGCT
>CACDXJ010000007.1 GCA_902556855.1 uncultured Pelagibacteraceae bacterium
TAGGAAGTTTTACAGGTTTTAGCGCTTTATCAATGGCCTTAGCCCTTCCATCTGATGGTCTTCTAATTAGCTTAGATAAAAGTCCTGAATTCAGTATGAAAGCACAATCATTTTATAAAAAAGCAAATGAAAAAAAAATTAAGCAAATTGTAAAACCTGCTACTGAAAGCCTTAATGAATTGAAAGATTCAGGTCAAAGATTTGATTTAATTTTTATTGATGCTGATAAAGAAAATTACCTTAAATACTATGAAGCATCTATGGACCTTATTAATAAAAATGGACTTATTGTTATAGATAATGTTTTATGGCACGGAGAAGTAGTAGATGATACGAAAAACGATAAATTTACAAATATTATAAGGGAATTTAATACACACATTAAGAAAGATAGCAGAGTTGCAAAAAATATAATTCCAATAGGTGATGGACTTACAATTTGTATTAAAAAATAATGTATACAATTTTTGGTTTTTATAAGTTTAAAAAGATTAAATTTTTGAAAAAATATAAAGCTTTATTTCAAAAAGAAATATTTAAAAATAATGTGAGAGGCACAATAATTTTATCAGCAGAGGGTATAAATGGAACAATTGCAGGCAAAAAAGATGATATTAGTAAAATAATAAAGATTATAAAAAGACAATATCGGTTGAAGGATTTTGATAGTAAGAATATTTCTGAGAGTCTTTTTCAACCATTCCACAAAGGTAAAATAAAAATCAAAAATGAAGTTGTTCCATTGGGTTTAAAAATAAACCCAAAGAATAAAAAACTTAATAGATATGTTTCTGGAAAGTCATGGAATAAACTTATTTCAAATAAAGAAACTTTAGTTATAGACGCTAGAAAACCATTTGAATATGAAGTGGGCACATTTAAAAATTCTATAAATCCAAATATTCAAAATTTTAGAGATTTTCCAAAATATCTAAAAAAAGTCGATAAAGCTAAAGCTGTAGCAATGTTCTGTACAGGAGGAATTAGATGTGAAAAGGCTTCCATATTTTTAAAAAGAAAAGGTTTTAAAAATGTTTTTCAATTAAAAGGTGGAATACTTAATTATTTGAAAAAAACAGAGAGGAAAGACAGTCTATGGAAAGGAGAATGTTTTGTTTTTGATAATAGAGTATCTCTTAAACACAAATTAAAACAAGGAACTTACTCTGTATGCAGTGGATGTCGAATGACTTTTTCAATAAAAGATAAAAAATCTTATAAATATGAAGAGGGTGTTTCGTGCCCAAGGTGTTATGACACACTCTCAAATTCACAAAAAACAAGATTTCGTATGAGGCAAAATCAAATTAATCTTGCTAAAAAAGATGGAAGAAAGCATAAATTTCAAAAGGAATATTAATTATGGATTTGACTAAAGGTTCAATATGGCAACTCTTAAGAAAAGTGACCATACCTGCAAGCACAGGATCCCTATTTCAAACTTTTTATAATCTAGTCGATACTTATTTTGCAGGTAGAATTTCACCAGAAGCGTTAGCAGCTATTGCAAAATCATGGCCAATATACTTCATAGCAATAGCTGTTGCGGTCGGTATTGGAGCCGGAACTACAGCTCTAATCAGTAATTCAATTGGAGCCAAGGAAGATAGAAAGGCCTCAATGTACGTTGCTCAGTCAATAGTATTAGCAATCGTAATTTCAATTTTCGTAACTTTATTTGGCTTAAATTTTTCTGATGAACTCTTGAGAATTATGGGCTCTACTGAAGAAAGTATAATCTTAACACGCGAATATTTAGATATTATTTTTTTTGGAGCTATCATTGTATTAGTTCAATTATCTTTGAACGGAACTTTAAATGCCCAAGGTGATACGAAAAGTTATAGAAATGTTTTGATTGTTACCTTTTTCTTAAATATTTTTTTAAATCCATTATTTATTTTTGGTTATGGATTTATACCAGCATTTGGAATTGCTGGTTTAGCTATCGCTACGCTTGTTTCTCAGTGTATCGGCTTAATATATTTAGCTAATAAAGTTTATTGCTGTAAATTAAAAAAATTCCTTTATCTAGAATGCTTCAAACCAAAAATTGAGTACTTAAGCTCTCTCTTCAAACAATCAGTGCCAATAATGTTTACTATGTTGATGATAATGTTTGGAGTATTCAATATTTTCTATTTTGTTGGTCAGTTTGGAGAACTAGCTACAGCGGGTTATGGTACTGCTGTAAGAATAGAACAAGTTTTATTGTTACCAGTCATAGGTTTAAATACTGCTGTTTTATCAATTGCAGGTCAAAATTTTGGAGCAAAAATGTATTTCAGAGTAAAAGAAGTATATGGAAAAGCTCTGTTGTTCGGTTCAGGATTTATGGTATTAGCAGGTATATTTGTTTATTTAACTTCAGAAATTATAATATCTTTTTTTACTAATGATTTAGAAGTAATCCGAAGAGGTGCACTTTACTTACAGGTAGCAGCTTTAATTGGGCCAGTGTATCCAGTTTTCTTTATTACCTCTGCTTTATTTCAAGCACTGAAAAGACCAATTTTCAGTTTGTACATGACAATCTTAAGACTAACGTTAATACCATTTATGTCGTTATGGTATGTAATAAATATTAGAAATGGCGAGTATCAAGATATTTTTTATACGATTTTAGTAACAAATTGGATGATGGGATTAGTTGTATTAACTTTCGTACCATTTTTTTTAAAGAGAGTATTTAGGATTTCTTTAAAAAAATTACTTGTATTCTAGTTTATTCTCTAATTTTCTTACAAAATAGGATACTACTAGGATTAGCACCAGGTATTCTAGAATTAAAAAAGTATAAATTTCTAAGGGCCTGTAAGTGGTGGTGACCAGCTCATTAGCTTTTCTTGTTAAATCTCCTATACCTATAATTGATACTAGAGAGGACATTTTTAAAACATAAACAAATTGATTTCCCATGGCTGGTAATACAACTTTAATCGCTTGCGGAAGAATTACTAATCTCATTTTTCTCCAAAAATCCATTCCTAAAGACTCTGATACTTCATGTTGACCTTTTGAAATTGAATTAATTCCTGCTCTAAAAATTTCTGCTTGAAACGCACTCTCACTAATAGTCAAAGCTATTATTCCAGAAACAAATGGTGAGAAACTTACACCGATCATGATTGGAAGGCCATAATAAATCCAAAGAATTAAAACTAATAAAGGGATGGCTCTAATAATTTCTACGTATGTTATGTTAAAATAAGTTAAGAATTTATTATTAGACAATGAAGGTAGAGCAACTATCAAACCGATAATCATTGCAAGAATTATTGAAACTACTGAAATATAAATCGTAGTTGTAATTCCGCTAATTAAAAATTTTAGATTAGTTAAACCATCTATATTATCTGGACTTAATATATACCAACCCCATTCATAGTTAGAACTACATCCTTGAAGCAAAAATAGAATAGAAATTATTTTTAAAAATTTCACTAATCGACTATAATTGTAAATGGGAGGTATTGAAACTTAAATTATAAGCTTTTAAGATCGTACTTTGCCAGTAAAGTTTTAAAAAATCCAGATGATTGTTTTTTCTTAATCCAATTGCTGACGTAATCATTCCATACTTTATCACCCTTTGGAACCATCATGGCTAAAAATGCTGGATTTTTTCCTCCATCAGGAACTATTGCTAATTGGGGATATTTAATAACTAGTTTGTTTGCTTCTGTTGAACTTGTAATATTTCCATCAGCTCTACCTGCTAAAACTTCTTGGAAATCTCTTGCAGGAGCTTCAACTGATTGAAGTTTTGATTTTGGAAAAAATTCTTTTGCTTTTTCTTCTTGAGATGTACCTAAAGTTGTAGCTATCGTAACACTACTATTGTTTAAAGAATCCCAAGTTGAAAACTTGCTTAAATTCTTTTTTAAAACAAGCGGGACAGTCGCATACTTGTAATACGTAGCGGTAAACCCAGCTACTTCTGCTCTTTTTGGTGTTTTAGTTACACTTGTTGATATATCGTATCTATCAGCTGTAATTCCTGCAACAATAGTTTTCCACTCTGCAGGCACAAATTTCACTTTTACGCCCAAATCTTTAGCTAATTCATTCATCACATCAATATCAAATCCTTTATACTTGTTTGTTTTTGGGTCTTTCATTGACATTGGATCCCAGTCTCCTGTCGTACCAACTCTTAACTCACCACTTTTTTTGATTGAATCTAATTTTGAAGCTGCTTGAGCGCTTGTTGTTACAAGTAATACTAATAATACTGAAAAAATTTTTTTAATCATTTTATGTTAATAGCCAATCTCTATCTTTTTTTCGATTTGCAATTTGACCCACTTAATCAATCTTTTGAAAAAGGGTTGACTGAAAGGTAGTTTATCAGCTATAAAGAACAAAACAAGAACATTTATGAAGTTAACAATACCTTATTATCTACATAAAGTGGGAGCTGGTTTTCCTTCTCCAGCAACAGATTATATCGAGGACGATATAGACCTAAACTCTCATCTAATAACAAACGCACCAGCTACTTTCATCATCAGAGTACAGGGTAAATCCATGACTAATGTGGGCATATATGATGGCGATCTATTAATAGTAGATAAAAGTTTAAATCCAAAAAATTTTTCTACTGTTATAGCAAATATCAACG
This sequence comes from uncultured Pelagibacteraceae bacterium, assembly GCA_902556855.1. Taxonomy (GTDB): domain Bacteria; phylum Pseudomonadota; class Alphaproteobacteria; order Pelagibacterales; family Pelagibacteraceae; genus Pelagilacustribacter. The sequence goes on from CACDXJ010000007.1 coordinate 4,625, forward strand.
AGGAACTAGTAGTCAAAACTCTGGTTAAAAGTAAGGGCAACAATTACTTAACATCAGGTTCAAAAAACACATCAGATCAAATTAATTTAAGAGACAATCCAGAAATAATAATTTGGGGAGTAGTAACATATGTCATACACAAACAGCAGTAAAAAAAAAGTTGCATTAATTGACTGTAATTCATTTTACGTTTCTTGCGAAAGATTGTTTAATCCTAAAATACAAAAAATACCAGTCGTAGTGCTATCTAATAATGACGGATGTGTGATATCAAGATCTACTGAGGCAAAAAAAATTGGAATAAGGATGGGCGAACCATATTTCAAAGTTAAAGATTTAGTTAAAAAGAATAATGTTCAGATATTTTCTTCGAACTATGCATTATATGGAGATCTCTCTAGAAGAGTGATGAAAGTTTTAAAAGGTTTCACTGATAAGATTGAAATATATTCTATAGATGAAGCATTTTTAGATTTATCACATATTAAGGATGAACAAGTTGAAGAATATGGAAAACAAATAAGAGAAAGAGTTTTAAAATGGACAGGCATACCAACGAGTGTAGGAATTTCAAATACAAAAACTTTAAGCAAAGTTGCAAATCATATAGCTAAAAAGAATAAAGCAGGAGTAATATTTTTAAAAGAAAATATTGATAATATACTAAAAGATTTTGATATTGCAGATGTATGGGGAGTAGGAAGACAATTGTCAAAGTTATATATTAAAAATGGAATAGACAATGCTTACAAACTGAAAAACATTTCAAATACATGGGTTAAGAAAAGTACAAATGTTTTGGGCGCAAAAACAGTAATGGAATTAAGGGGCATTTCTTGTATAGATTTAGAAACTGAAGAAACTAGGCGAAAAAGTTGTTGTGTATCAAGATCGTTTGGAAAAAAAGTTGAAAGTTTAGATAAATTAAAAGAGTCTATAACTACTCATTGCTTAAACGCAGCAGAAAAAATAAGAACAGATAAACAAACCACAAGATCTGTAACAATATTTATAAGAACAAGCCCTTTTGATAAAAATAGAAAATATTATTCAAATTCTATTACTCTTGAATTGCCAGTAGCAACTAATAACAGCATAGAACTTGTAAAAACAGCTATTGGTGGACTTAAAAAGATTTATAAATATGGTTATTTCTATCAAAAAGCTGGAATAATTTTATCGAAACTTAGAGACGCTTCTGAAAAAGAACTAAGTTTATTAGCACCAATTTTAGAGAATAAATCAAAACCATTAATGAGAGCGATTGATTTTACTAATGCAAAATACGGTCGAAACGCAATTAGTATAGCTCAAGCTGGTATAACTAACGATTGGAAAATGAGAAGGGAACATTCATCTAAAATTGATACCGCCTCATTTGACTTTCTACCTAAAATAAATATATAATTTTAATATGGGGTGTCTAAAAGACTGAGATCATACCCAAAGAACCTGACCGGTAATTCAGTAAGGGAAAATGGAAAATATATACTTATCTAAAGAAACAACATTAATTATAACTCTAATAATAGGATTTTTATTTATTACATTAGGCTATGTAAATTCAAAAAAAATCTCAGATAATAAAAGCCATATAGTTGGGAATAGAAATGAGAGTATTTTTTCATTAACAGCTAGTTTATCAGCATCTGCTTTGGGAGCTTGGATATTATTTGGACCATCTTCAGCAGCTACATGGGGAGGTATAGGGGCAGTAATTGGATATGCGTTAGGTACAGCTGCGCCTATGTTATTTTTATTAAATTTTGGACCAAAAATAAGAAGAGAATTTCCTTATGGGATGTCTTTAACTGAGTTTGTAAAAAGAAGATTTGGGACTGGAATTTTAAAAATAATACTAATTTTAATTTTATTTTATTTAACAATTTTTTTAATAGCTGAGATTACAGCTATAGCTTCCTTACTAAATTTAATTTCAAAAACACCACTTTGGGTAACAGCAGGGCTTACATTAATAATATGTCTCTTATATATATTAAGAGGTGGATTTAAACTTTCAATTATTACAGATAAATATCAATTCATTATTATATTATCTGTAATATTATTTTCTATAATTTTAATTTTAGGAAATTTAGATACAAATAGCTTTGAGTTAATCAAGCAAAATTCTCCGAAACTTGTAAGTAAAAATTATATACCAAATTATACTGCTGGATTGACTTTTTTTATTGCTGTAGTAGCAACGAATCTATTTCACCAGGGTAATTGGCAACGTGTATTTGCAGCAAAAAATAACTTTATCTTAAAAAAAAGTTTAATTTATTCATCAATTATTTCTTTTTTGATTGTTTTATGGATGGGCTACACAGGTCTTATATCATTTTCACTTAATCCTAAAATAGAACCTGATCTAGCTTTTTTTAAAATAATCTTATCTAATGATAATGTTTTAATAATTGTTTCTATTTTAATTTTAGCCCTAGCTTTAACACTAAGTACAATTGATACATTAATAAACGCTATTTCAAGCTTAATAATTATTGATGGAAAAGAACTAAATAAATTTTTAAGTGGAAGAGAAATAAAAAACAAATGTAATAAATTAATTTTATTATTATGTGTAATCGTTTTTATTTTTGCTTCTAAGGGTTACAGCATTTTATATTTATTCTTATTTGCAGACCTTCTATGTTGTGCAGCAGTCGTAACTATATTCTATGGTTTTTTTAAGAAAAAAATTAATACAAAATTATCCATAGTATCAATTATTTTTGGTTTAAGCTCAGGTTTACTTTTTTTCCCAAGTCAGAATTTTCAATCAAGTCTTTTAGTAGGTAATATTATATCTTTAGAAAATTTTAGTCCGATTATCTCATCAAACTTACTATTTATTTCATTTATTGTGGCTATAATTGTGCCACTAGTTATAATTGTGTCCTACTCTTTACGTAATTCATTAAGATAAATAGATACAGCAAGCCAGATTATTACAAATCCAAAAAATTTTTCTAGTGTTAAAATTTCATCAAAGTAAGTTATACCTAAAAGAAATTGTGATGTTGGAGTTAAAAATAAAATCATACTTGCTGGACCGATACCAATAATTTTAAAACCTAAAGTGTATAAAAAAAGAGGTACTAAAGTCATGAAGCCAGACCAAAATAAATAAAAAGATAAAAGTGGTTCTTCGTATGAAAATACATTCATGTTTATATTTACTAAATATACAAATAACCCAATTGCTATTGGAGATATAAGTAAAGTTTCTATTAATAGACCAATATCGGATGAAACTTTAATTTTTTTCCTTATCAGCCCATAAATACTAAAGGTTATAGCAACAGTAAGACCAATCCAAGGTAACTCTCCTAATTTTATTAAAAAGTAAAATAAAGATACAATGACTAATATCACTGCTATAAATTGATTTTTATTTAGTTTTTCTTTTAAAAATATCCTTCCTAAAAAAACACTTATTATTGGATAAATATAATAACCCAAACTGGAGTCTAAGAGTCTATTAACACTTACAGCATAAAGCCATGTGCCCCAATTAATGCTTACTAATAAACCTGACAAAAAAAGAAGTAATTGATTTTTTTTATTTTTAAAAATTTTTATAAATTCAGGCCATTTTTTATATGTACTAGTTGTTATAATTAATAATACAGCAGTCCAAATAGTTCTATGAACAGTCAATTCAATAAATGACGCAAAAGATACGAATTTAAAAAAAATAGTACCTATAACCCCCCACCAAAGAGAAGCAAAAGCAGCGTAAAAAATTCCTGATAATTGTTTTTGTTGCATTACAAAGTTGATGCAATATAAGTTAATTTTATTTATAAAGATACGTAAAGCTTATGGTGAGATGGGTGAGTTGGTTTAAACCAGGAGTTTGCTAAACTTCCGTAGTATTTAACTATGCTACCGAGGGTTCGAATCCCTCTCTCACCGCCAATTAATTAAAATAACTATCTATCTGAACAGGCTCTTTGCGTAATATGTACTTATAAACGTTGATATTTTCTAAAACTCTTTGAACATAATTTCTTGTCTCTTCAAATCTTATTTGTTCAATCCAATTAATATATGAAATTTGTCCTTTTGAAGGATCTCCATTCACTCTACGCCAAGTTTTTACTCTATTTGGTCCTGCGTTGTAAGCAGCTATAGCAAAAGGGAAAATACCATTATAGTCTTCCAATAACCCATTAAAATAATATGATCCTAATTTAATATTATACTCAGGGTCTTGTGTTAATCGACTTATACTGTAAGGAAGCTTGGCTTGTTTAGCAACTATTTTTGCAGTGTATTTCATTAATTGCATCATTCCTCTAGCTCCAGCCCAACTATTAGCTTTTCGATCAAATTCACTCTCTTGTCTTATAATGGCTAAAACAATTTCTTGTTTTGGCATTTGTTTATTATTTACAATTTTAGGTGTTGCAATGACTGGATAATTATATTTATTTATAAATCTTTTTTCGTAAGAGGCTCTTTTAGAAATTTGAATAGCAAAATCATATCGCTCAATAGATGTAGATAATTCGGCTGCTAAAACTTCACTTCCTTTTTCAATATTTAATTCAGCGAGGTGTTTAAGAATATCTTTTGCATATTGGCTTGCATCAAGTTCATGCAATAAAATAACATGCTTTATTAACTTATTCTTTTTAAATTCTTTCTCATAATCCTTATCAAAGTAGCTTTCATCTCTTAATTCAAAATTTCCTCCTGGATTGATTTTGTTAAAAGCAAGCTGACCATAGTATGTCATTGGAAATTTAGAGGCTTCTATAAAATAATTTTTTGCAGCTTCTTTTTCGTTTAATTTTTCATATGACTCACCTAACCAATAAGCTCCCCTAGCTAAGCTTATTGGGTAACCCACATTATTATAAAAGTTTTGAAAATGATTGATTGCATATTCTGGCGATTTTAAGAAAGTTAATGCTATCCAACCGGAAAGCCACTCAGCTTCTGCAAATGAAGGTCCAGAAGATAAAGAATGTTCACTGGCTACTTTATATGCTGTTTTATATCTTTTTTTATAAATTAAACTTCTTGTTACACTTTCTCTTTGTTCCCACCACTTATCTGGTCTTACCATCTGAGTCTCAGTTCTATTTGCATTTTGGTATAATATTTCTAAAGAGCCCTCAAGTCTTCCTCTTCTATTTCTCCATCTTAATCTATCAAATTCTAATCCAGGATCTTTTTTAAGATATTGAGGAACTTTAGAGATTGCATTGTCTACACCATATGAATTACTCATTAGAATTTGCCTAGCGTTATATAAAGCTCTTTGATCAGTAGGTAAATATTTCAGCATTCTTTTTAGATCCCAATATTTTCTTTCCCAAGCAAGATAGTCAGCTCTTTTTACATGATCATCTGAGGTCAAAAATTTTTTAAACTTAGCTCTATAGTATCCTAAATCGTTTTTTCTTATTTCAGCCGTAACCCATCCATCTTTTATTAAATTTTTAACTTCACTTAACCTTCCTTGTTCTAAAAGAGCTTCTGCTAACTTTATCTTACCTAGGCCTCCTAAAGGTGGATACTTTTCAAACCAATTTATTATTGATGTTGGAGAATTGTTTCTTAAATAAATTTTTTCTTCTGCAAGATATCTAATCCTATTAATTCTAGGATAATAATCGTTTTGTTCTATAAATTTTTTATACTCACTGAATGAAGCTCCATTTCTTGTTGTTTTTAGATGCATCCAAGTTATCAATTTTCTAAATTCGCTATCTTTTACTTTTTGGGAGGCTTTTAATGCGCTATTCCATTTTTTCTGTTTTATAAATTTAATTGTTTCTTTTGCTTTTTCAAAATCTTTTTTGTTTAATACTTTTGATGTCTGAATTTCCTTTGATGAAACTTTATAAGTGATTGGTTTTTTTTTTGGAAAAGTAAAAGAGAAAATTTTTTGTTCTGACTCTTTTGGTTTTTTTTCTAAATTATCTTTAATTTTTTCCTCTTTTTTCTCTATCTTTTCAGGTTTAACTTCAACTTTTTGTTTTAGCGTTGGTTTAGGTACTGGTAAGTTTTGGTTTACACTTTTTTTTATTTCTTTTTCGGTTTTTTTAAAAATTGAAGGTTTTTTTTGTGGAAGAAGGAAACCATTTTCCGAATAAACAACCCCAATATTTGATATTGTTAATAAAAATACTAGACTAATTAATCTATTAAGCATAAGTTCAAGGATATCTACCTTATATTGTTTTATGCTTAAAGGATCAATTGTTGCATTAATTACACCATTCAAAGATGATAATCTTGATGAGGATACGTATAGAAAACTTATTGATTATCACCTAAAAAATGGATCAAATGGATTAGTGCCTGGAGGAACAACAGGTGAATCCCCAACTTTATCTCATAGTGAACATAAAAAAATTATAGAAATTTCAGTTAAAGAATGTAAAGGCAAGATTCCTGTAATTGCAGGAACTGGCTCAAATTCAACAGATGAGGCAGTTGACTTATCTAGATTTGCGGAAAAAGCTGGGTCAGACGCTTTATTAGTAGTCACTCCTTATTACAACAAACCAACTCAAGAAGGCTTGTATCAACATTATAAAAAAATTAATGATAGCGTTGGTATTCCGATCATAATTTATAATATTCCTTCTAGGTCAGTTATAGACATGTCAGTTGAAACAATGTCTAAACTCTATGAACTCAAAAATATAGCTGGTGTTAAAGATGCTACTGGAGATTTAAATAGGGTTGATCAACAATTAAAAGCAATGGGTAAAGATTTTATTCAACTAACAGGAAATGATGATAATGCTTTAGAATTTAATAGACGTGGTGGAGTTGGAGCAATAGGAGTTACAGCCAACATTGCTGCAAAAATTTCATCTGATTTTCAAAAAGCATGTGTAGAAAACATAAAGAAAGCAGAGGAATTAGATAATATACTACAACCGTTGCACTTCTCACTATTTATAGAAAGCAATCCATCACCAGTTAAATATGCTGCTTCACTTTTAAATATGTGTAGCCCTGCTGTCAGGTTACCTTTAGTTGAAGTCAAAGATGAAACCAAAAAAAAAATTTTAGAAGCACTTAAAGTAGCAAAATTACTTTAATGAAATCAAAAGAAGTCCCCGGAAAAAAAATAATTTGTCTTAATAGAAAAGCTAGCTTTAATTATTTTTTTTTAGAAATTCTAGAAGCTGGAATATCATTAAAAGGATCTGAGGTAAAATCTTTAAGAGATGGAAAAGGGAGCATTGCAGACTCCTATGCTGTTGATAATAAAGGTGAACTTTTTCTGATTAACTCTCATATACCACTATACAGACAATCTTCTTACAATAATCATAATCCAAAAGGTGAAAGAAAACTTCTTCTAAAAAGAAAAGAATTGAATAAATTAATTGGCAGGATTAACCAAGAAGGATTAACAATCATTCCAACAAGAATGTACTTTGTTAAAGGTAAGGTCAAAGTTGAAATTGCAGTCGCTAAAGGAAAGAAACTTTATGATAAAAGACAGGTAAAAAAAACTAGAGATTGGAATAGAGAGAAAGCTCGATTATTAAGCAAAAATAATAAATGATACATTTTAATATAGGTTCAAATTTAGAAACAAACTCATATTCAAAATTTGATAATATAACAATTGCTATTAATCTTTTAATTAATTCGAAAGTTAAAATTAAAAAGATTTCAAATTTTTTTGAAACACCATCTTATCCAAATTCAAAACATCCTAGGTTTTTAAATGTTGGGGTTATAGCAGAATTCAAAGGCGATCATAATAATTTAATGCAAATAACAAAATTAATAGAAAAAAAAATAGGTAGAATTAAAACAATTAAAAATAATCCAAGAGTAATTGATATAGATATAATAGACTTTAAAGGATTAGTGCTAAATAGCACTAAATTGAAATTACCTCATCCTAAATGTCACTTAAGAAATTTTGTTTTATTTCCAATTTTTCAAATTGATCCTAAATGGTCACATCCAATATTTAAGAAAAATGCCCAATATTTGATAAATAAACTTAGTCAAAAATCTAGGATAGAGATTACAAGATTAGAGAAAAATGTTAATATCAAATTATGATTAATAATAATGAATTAATTGATCAAATTAAATCGTACAATAAGTTTTTAAATTCAGAGTCATTAAATAAAGCATATAATTTTGCTCTAGAAGCTCATCAAAATCAAAAGAGAGATGAAGGAGTTCCTTATATTATTCATCCAGTTGCAGTAGCAAAAATTCTTACTGAACTTAAGTTAGATAGCGCTACAATTACAACTGGATTATTACATGACACTATTGAAGATACAAATGTAACTTATGAAACAGTAAAAAAAGAATTTGGTGAAGAGGTTGCCAATCTAGTTGAGGGAGTAACAAAAATTTCTGCTTTAGAAGATAAGGCTTCCGAAAATTCTAAAGCTGAAAATTTTAGAAAATTAATCTTAGCTACATCGAAAGATATTAGAGTTCTCTTAGTTAAGTTGGCAGATAGATTACACAATATGAGAACTATACAATTCGTTAAAAATGAAGAAAAAATTATTAGGAAAGCTAAAGAGACAATGGAAATATATGCACCATTGGCTGATCGAATGGGAATGAACAGAATAAGGGATGAATTAGAAGATCTTTCTTTTTCAGTATTAAATAAACCAGCTAGAGATTTAATTCTTGAAAGATTAAATTTTATTAAAAATAATAAAGAAGATACATTTAAATCTATTTCCGTTGATTTAATTGATTTATTAAAAAATAATGGGATTACAGCTACTATCACAGGTAGAGAAAAAACTCCTTTTTCAATATGGAGAAAAATTCAAAATAAAAAGATTTCTCTGGAGCAGCTAACGGATATTATTGGATTCAGAATAATAGTAAATTCAGTTGAGGATTGCTATAAAACATTAGGAATATTTCATAGTAAGTTTTCAACGATACCAGGTAAGTTTAAAGATTACATTTCAACACCAAAAATTAATAATTATAAATCTATTCATACAGCAGTTATAGGTCCAAAAAAAAACCGTATTGAGATACAGATAAGAACACACGATATGCATGAATTTGCTCAAAGAGGTATTGCTTCACATTGGAAATATAAATCTTCAGAAAAATTTTCTGAACTTTCTTGGAAAGAATATGATTGGTTAAGAGATCTAGTTGAAATTATAGAAGCAGGTACTAGTCCTGAACATTACTATGAATTTACCAAATTACAGATGTTTCAAGAAAATGTATTTTGTTTTACACCAAAAGGCGCTGTTATAAAATTACCTCAAAAGGCTACACCTATAGATTTTGCTTATGCGGTACATACAAAAGTAGGAAACAATGCTATAGGTTGTACTATAAACGGTAATCAAGCTACACTTCAGACTATTTTAAAAAATGGTGATTTGATTAATATTGAAACCTCGAAAAATGCATCACCCTCGTTGCACTGGTTGTCTTCCTCAACTACTGGTAAAGCTCGTTCAGCAATAAGAAGATATTGGCAAGATAAATCAACCGAAAATTTGAAATCGGTTGATAAAAATTACTCAAGTACGATAGAAGTTGACTTACCACATAAACCAGGTGTTTTAGGCCATATAACCTCTCTAATAGGCCTCAATAAAGGAAATATAGTGAACCTAGAAATAATTAAAAGAAAAAAGGAACATTTGACATTTTCTTTTGATCTACAGATTAAAGATTTGAAAAACTTTACAAACTTGATAAGTCAGATAAAGCAAAGTAATTTAAAATTTAAAATTATTCGACATAAACGAAAAACAAATGCTTTCATTAAAAGAATCTTTGAAAATTTTAAAAGAAACTAACGCACTATTAGAGGGGCATTTCATTTTATCATCAGGTCTTCATAGCCCTCAATATGTTCAATGTGCTCAACTATTAAGCAAGCCTGATAAAGCTAGCAAAATCTGCAAATCACTTTCACAAAAAATAAGCAAAGAGTTTAAAGAAATTGATTTGATTTTATCCCCTGCAATGGGAGGTATAATAATTGGTTATGAAATTGGAAAGCTACTTAAAAAAGAAACAATATTTTCTGAGAGAGTTAACGGTAAATTTCAGTTAAGAAGAGATTTTTTAATAAAAAAAAATCAAAAAGTTCTTATAGTTGAGGATGTCATAACAACTGGAAAATCTAGTATTGAATGTTCAAAATTAGTTTTAAAAAATGGTGCTAAAATTTTAGGATATGCTTGTATTATTGATAGATCCGATGGAAAATCTAAAATAAAAAAAAAAATAATTTCACAGGTTAAATTAGATATCCCAACTTATTCAAAGCAAAATTTACCAAAATCTCTATTGTCTATAAAAGCAATCAAACCAGGAAGTAGAAATCTTTAATGAATAAAATAAGACTTGGTGTAAATATTGACCATGTAGCAACTGTAAGAAATGCAAGAGGTGAGGCTTATCCTAGCCCCTTAAAAGCAGCACTACTTGCCCAAAAAAGTGGAGCAGATTCTGTTACAATTCACCTTAGAGAAGATAGACGTCATATTAATGATAAAGATTTAAAACAGATAAATACAAAACTCAAAATACCTTTAAACTTAGAAATAGCTGCAACTAAAGAAATGTTAAAAATTGCTCTTAAAAGCAAACCACCATTTATTTGTATTGTGCCAGAAAAAAGGAAAGAAATTACAACAGAAGGTGGTTTAAATTTATCATATAAAAAAGCATTTTTATTAAAAATGATAAAAAAATTGAAAAAGAATGGATCAAGAATTAGTTTGTTTATAGAACCTAGCAAGAAAGATATTAAAGAATCAAAATATTTACAAGTTGATTGTATTGAAATTCATACTGGTAAATTTTGTAATTTAGTTAATCAAAATAAAAATTTTAAAAAAGAGATTAAAAGAATTAAAACAGCTGTAAATTTAGGAAATTCCCTTGGTTTAGAAGTGCATGCAGGTCATGGATTGACATATAAATCTGCAAAAATTTTATCCAGTGTTAAAGGTATTAAAGAATTTAATATTGGACACTTCCTGATTGGAGACTCCATATTTATCGGTTTAAAAAACTCTATAAATAAATTTAAGAAAATAATTAAATAATGAAAATTTATGGAATTGGTACAGATATAGTTGAAGTAAATAGGATTGAAAAATCTATTAAAAAAAAATTATTTATACAAAAAATATTTAGCAAAGAAGAAATTCTAAAATGTAAAAAAATTAAGAATCCATCAAATTGTTTTGCTAAAAGATTTGCAGCAAAAGAGGCTTTTTCTAAAGCTTTGGGAACTGGTATTTCTAAAGGTATAAACTTTAATGAGATTATTATATTAAATGAAAAAAATGGGAAACCATTTATTAAATTACTTAACAAAACAAAAAAAAATGTTGAAAAAAAAATTAAAAAAAAATTTAAAATCTCCTTATCTTTAACTGATGAAAAAAAATATGCTGTCGCTTTTGTTACAATCTCAATATGAAAAAAAATAAATTAATTATCAGCTTAATAGATAATATAAAAACTCTTATATTTGCTTTATTAATTGCTATTTTAATAAGGTCATTGTTAGTTCAACCTTTTTACATTCCTTCATCATCAATGGAGCCAACTTTATTAATCGGAGACAGAATATTTGTTTCAAAATATTCTTATGGTTATAGCAAGCACTCATTTCCTTTTAGCCCAAATTTTACAAATCAAAGATTTTTTTTTAAAAACCCAAAACTAGGAGATTTAGTTGTTTTTAAAACACCTGCAGATAATAGGACAGATTACATTAAAAGGTTAATCGGACTTCCTGGTGATGAAATTCAATTTATCAATGGAGACATTTATATAAATGGCGAAGCTATCAAGAGAAAAATGATAAATCAAATAGTTCCAATTAGATGTGGGAAACTAAAATTAGAAACAAATACTTTTATAGAAACGTTACCTAATGGTGTTGAACATAAAGCAACATACAATAAATTAGGAACTTTAAAAAATACCAAAAAATTTAAAGTTCCAGATGAACATTATTTTTTAATGGGTGATAACAGAGACTGCTCAAAGGATAGTAGATTTCTTGACGAAGTTGGATATGTAAATCAATTAAATTTAGTTGGTAAAGCCCAAATTATATTTTTTTCAAATGATACAATAAAAGGAAGTTTATTAAAATTTTGGAATTTGCAAAATTCTATGAGATTAGAGAGAACTTTTATGAAATTAAAATGAAAAAAATATTAAAAGAGCTTGAGGAAATTTTAAGATATAATTTTAAAGATAAAAGTTTGTTGCATAAAGCTCTCACCCATAAAAGTTTTAATAATCAAGAAAATAATGAAAAATTGGAATTTCTGGGAGACAGAGTATTAGGTTTGATTATATCAAAAAAACTTTTAGAGAAATATCCTAATGAAAAAGAGGGTATAATAGATAAAAAATTTGCTAATCTAGTAAATAAAAAAACTTGTGCTGAAATCGCAAAAAAAATTGAAATTAAAAAATTTATTTATTTGGGCTCCTCTCATAAGTTTCTGGAAAGATCTGCTGATAAAATAATAAGTGATTGTTTAGAAGCTATAGTAGGTGCAATATACCTTGATGGTGGGTTGAAAATTTCAGAAAAATTTATTCTTAATTTTTGGGAAAAATATATTGATAAATCTGTTATTACTTTAATTGATCCTAAAACTAAACTTCAAGAATATAGTTTAAAAAAATTTAAACAACTACCAAAATATATTTTTTTTAAAAAAACTGGACCGCAACATAAACCAATTTTTAAAACCGAAGTTGAAATACCAGAGTCAAAAAAAATAATTGGGATTGGATCATCAAAAAAAAATGCTCAGCAAAATGCAGCTTCTAAATTAATAAAAATACTTAAAATATGAACTGGGAAGATGAATGTTACCTGTTGTTTAAAAGAAAATTTAGAGAAAATGCTAATATCATAAATGTTTTTTCAAAATCAAAAGGAAAAATATCTGGTGTTGTATATGGTGGTAATTCTCGAAAAATAAGAAATTATTTACAATTGTCAAATAAGCTTTTTATAGTACATAATTCAAAAAATGAAAATAAACTAGGTTACTTTAAAACTGAATTAATCAAACCTATATCTCCTCTTTATTTTAATGACAAAGAGAGAACAGCTGCTTTAATTTCGCTATGTTCAATATTAAATACCTTATTACCAGAATCTCAACCTAACCAAAAAATCTATAAATCATTTGAAAGGTTCCTTGAATCAATTAGTTTAGAAAATTGGATTATTTTATATATTTTTTTCGAACTCAGTTTAATTAAAGATTTAGGTTATGATCCCAATCTATCTCAATTTAAGGAAAATCAGATAAATGAAAATGATTTTAAAAAAATTAAGATTGATTCATTTACATATGAGGTACCAATTTTTTTAATTTCTAAAAAACCTCCTGAAAAATATTCTAATCAACTTATTAAAAAATCTTTATATTTTACAAGAAATATAATTCAAAATAGGTTTTTTATTCCAAACAACTTACCGTTTCCAAAATCAAGAATTATTTTAGAAAATTATTTTAATTAATTTTCTTTAATTTTTTTGCTACCTCAATTGCAAAATACGAAATAATTGCACAAGCACCTGCTCTTTTAAAAGAAATTAAACTTTCAAATATTATATCTTCATTAAAAAGTTTTTTTTTAATTCCATCTTTGATTAAACTATACTCACCTGATACTTGATATGCTATTATAGGTATATTAAAGTTTTTTTTAATATTTCTAATTATATCCAGGTATATCATTCCAGGTTTTACAATAATCATGTCTGCTCCCTCTTTAATATCTAGACCAACTTCTCTATAAGCTTCAAAAGAGTTTCTAAAGTCCATCTGATATGTTTTCTTATCTTTTTTGAGTTTTGATTTACTTCCTACAGCATCTCTAAACGGTCCATAAAAGTTAGATGCATATTTTACTGCATAGGACAAAATAGATACATTTGAAAAATTATTTTTATCTAACTCTTTTCTTATAAGACCAACTCTTCCATCCATCATGTCAGAAGGAGCAATTACATCACAACCCATTTCAGCTTGGAGTAAAGCTTGTTTAATTAATATTTTTACAGTTTCGTCATTATCCACTTCATTATTTATTACAATACCATCGTGACCATGTGAAGTATATGGATCTAAAGCTACATCACACATTGTTCCAATATTTTTATATTTTTTTTTAATAAATTTTAAACTTTTACAAATTATATTATTTTTGTTAAGAGCTTCAGAACCATTATTATCTTTCTTATTATCTTGAATGTATGGAAATAAAGCTACCATAGGGATTTTATATTTTTTTACCTGATTCAAAATAATCGGTAATTTATCAATAGAATATCTAAAAACTCCAGGCATTGATTTAATTGGTTCAATTTTATTTTTTCCGTCTCTGATAAAAATCGGCATAATCAAATCATTGCTTGATATATTGCTTTCTGAGATAATGTCTCTTAGCCACTTATACTTTCTTAACCTTCTAAGCCTTGTTTTTGGATATGAACCGATAATTTTCATGATTAGACCTGAATATTTATAATTTAATGCGACAAATATATTATTATAATTTAAATTAGTGTAATTTAATTAGTTATTATGAGCAATATAAAATTAAGTAAAATTTTTAAAACTGTATGCATTGCCTCAGATCATGCAGGATTTGATTTAAAAGAGGTTATTAAAAATCATTTAGTTGATAAAAGTGTATCAATATTTGATTTAGGTCCTTTTAATGATCATTCAGTGGACTACCCTGACTATGCTAAAAAATTAGCAAATAGAATCAAATTAAAAAAAAGCGATGTAGGGATACTTGTGTGCGGTTCCGGCACAGGGATGGCAATAAGCGCCAATAAAGTCCAAAAAATAAGAGCTGCCGTATGCTATAATTTAAAGTCTACAAGATTGTCTAGACAACATAATAATGCTAATATAATTGCTTTAGGATCTAGGTTAACAAAAAAAAAATTATCTTTAAAATTAGTTGAAGTTTTTTTAAAAACTAAATTTGAGGGTGGAAGGCACTTAAGAAGAGTTAAGAAAATATAAAATGTCAATAGCTATAAAACTTAATAAATATTTGAATAGTTTTTTTAAATTAGATTTAAAAAGTGCTGACAGGGAACTTTATAAATCAGTTGAAGAAGAATTCATTAGACAACAAAATCATATTGAACTTATTGCATCTGAAAATATTGTATCTAAAGCTGTACTAGAAGCTCAAGGCTCAATTTTAACAAATAAATATGCAGAAGGTTATCCTGGTAAAAGATATTATGGTGGATGTGAGCACGTTGATGTTTCAGAAAACTTAGCTATAGAAAGAGCGAAAAAATTATTTGATTGTAAATTTGCAAATGTGCAACCTCACTCAGGTGCTCAAGCAAATGGTGCTGTTTATTTAGCTTTGTTAAAACCTGGCGAAACAACACTTGCTATGAGTTTAAATTCTGGTGGACACTTGACACATGGAGCTAAGCCAGCACAATCAGGAAAATGGTTTAATGCATTACATTATGAAGTTGATAAAGAAAATGGTCTTATTGATTACGAAAGTGTTGAAAAACTTGCAGTTGAAAATAAACCAAAACTTATTATCGCTGGTGGAAGTGCGTATTCAAGAATAATTGATTTTAAAAAATTTAGAGAAATATGTGATAAGGTCGGAGCCTATCTACATGTTGATATGGCTCACTTCTCAGGACTAGTTGCTGGGGGTGCTTATCCAAATCCTACTAAATATGCTGATGTTGTAACTTCAACAACTCATAAAGTTTTAAGAGGTCCTCGGGGAGGAATAATATTAACAAATAGAGAAGATTTAAGTAAAAAATTTAATAGTGCAATCTTTCCAGGATTACAAGGTGGACCATTGATGCATGTTATTGCTGCAAAAGCAGTTTGTTTTAAAGAAGCTTTGTCAAAAGATTTCAAAGAATACACCAAAAATGTAGTTAACAACGCAAAAGTGCTTTCTGACAGATTGACCGAGAAAGGTTTTAAAATATTTTCAGGAGGAACTGATACACATTTAATGTTATTAGATTTAAGATCATTTGGTGTAACAGGTAAAGATGCGCAGGCTTCGTTGGGAAGATCAAATATTACTTGTAATAAAAACGGAATTCCTTTCGATACTGAAAGTCCAATGATAACATCTGGTATTAGACTTGGTACACCAGCGTGTACTACTAGAGGTTTTGGACCTAATGAATTCAAGCTTGTCGGAGATTTAATTTTCAAAGTAATAGATGGTTTAAGTAAAAATAAAGATAATAATTCAAAAATAGAGAAAGAAGTTCAAAAAGAAATAATTAATCTATGTTCATCTTTTCCAATATATGGACAGTAAAACTTTAAATCATGCTTTGCCCGTTTTGTAGAGAAAAAGATACATCTGTAGTAGACTCAAGACCAACTGAGGATGGAACTGCAATCAGAAGAAGAAGACTGTGTGGTTGTGAAAGAAAAGAGAGATTTACAACTTTTGAAAGAGTTCAGTTTCAGGAATTAACTGTAATTAAAGGTAATGGCAAAAGAGAGCCTTTTGATAGAGATAAAATTTCAAAGTCTATAAGAATAGCAACAAGAAAAAGGCCCATCGATTCAGAAACAATAGAAAAATTTATATCTAAAATTGTTAGAAATTTAGAAGGTCTTGGAGAAAGTGAAATACCAACACCAACCATTGGTAAGTTTATTATGGAAGGACTTTCTGGATTAGATAAAGTTGCCTATGTTCGATTTGCCTCTGTATATAAGAATTTTAAGGAGGCTAGGGACTTCGAAGAATTTGTAGGCAATTTGGATGAAAGCAAATCATAAATATTTTTCTAATCTTGCCTTTAATTTAGCAGAAAATCATTTGGGCAAGACAAGCACTAATCCATCAGTTGGTTGTGTAATAGTTAAAAATAATACTGTAATAAGTACAGGAGTAACCTCGATTACGGGTAGACCACACGCAGAATTCAACGCATTAAATAAAAAGATAAACTTTAATGGAGCTAGTATGTATGTGACTTTAGAACCTTGTACACATTACGGCTTAACTCCACCATGTACTGATATAATTAAATATAAAAAAATTAAGAACGTTTTTTATAATTACAAAGACCCAGATGAAAGAACTTTTGGGAAGGCCAAAAAAGAATTACTTAAAAACAATATTAAATTAAAAAGGATTAAGAATATAAAAAAAAATTTTTATAAAAGTTATTTTATTAATAAATATAAAAATTTACCACTTATTGATGCTAAAATTGCTATTTCAAATGATTTTAATACTATAAATAAAACCTGCAAAAGAATCACAAATAATCGATCTAGAAATGTAAGTCATTTACTTAGATCTAAATATGATTGTATTCTCTCAACGTCAAAGACAATTAATTGTGATAATGCACTTTTAAATTGTCGAATCGAAGGTATGGATAATTTAAAACCAGATCTTTTAGTTGTTGATAGAAATTTAAAATTAAAGAAAAATCTTAAATTACTTAAATTATCAAAACATAGAAAAACCTATATTTTTACTTCATCTTTGAATAAGAAAAAAATTAATTTTTTTAAAAATAAAAAATGTAAAATTATAAAGATAAATGAACTCAAAACTAAAAATGATTTTCAAAATTTTTTGAAAATTATTTATAGGTTAGGTAAAAGAAGAATACTTGTTGAATCTGGTTTAATTTTTTTAAATAAGTTATTAAATTACAAACTTGTTAATGATTTATTTATTTTCAAAACAAAAAAAAAATTAGGAAAAAAAGGTTATAATAATACTAAGTCCCAATATTTGAAAAAATATAGATTAATTAATTCTATAAAAGTAAATTTAAATGAAGATAAACTTTTTAAGGTAAAAGCATTCAATGTTTAATGGAATAATTTACAACATAGGTGAAGTTAAAAGCATTAAAAAAGATAAAAATAGAATTTTAATATGTATAAAAAGTAATTTAAATTTAAAAAATAATGAGATTGGTTCATCAATAAGTTGTAACGGGGTATGTCTTACCGTTTACAAAATTCAAAAAAAATTAATTTTTTTCTACATTTCAAATGAGACTATTAAAAGATCAAATTTTAAAGATTTAAAAATTGGTGACAAAATAAATTTAGAAAAATCTTTAACGTTTGGTCAAAAGATATCGGGTAATTTTACACAAGGTCATGTTGATACTACTGCAAAAATTAAGAAAAAAATTATTATAAAAGATAGTTGGTTTTTAAGGCTTGAAATTAATAATAAAAAACTTCAAAAATTTTTAATTGATAAGGCCTCAATATCTATAAACGGAGTATCTTTAACAATCTCAAATGTTTCAAAAAACTATTTCGATCTTAATATTATTCCTCACACTTTAAAATTAACTAATTTAAAAGATCTAAGAGTAAATGATTTGGTCAATGTTGAATTAGATATATTTGGAAAGTATATATATAAATATAGTATCTAATGTCGAAAAAAAAATTTTCATCAATTACTTCAATTATTCAAGATGCTAAAAAAGGTAAAATGTTTATTTTAGTAGATGATAAAGACAGAGAAAATGAAGGAGATCTAGTGGTACCTGCCTCAAAGTGTAATTCAAAAAGTATAAATTTCATGGCTAAACATGGTAGGGGTCTAATATGTTTAGCTTTAACATCAAATCAAATCGAAAAATTAAAATTACCACTTATGTCTCGGACAAATAAATCAAGAATGCAAACTGCATTTACTATTTCTATTGAAGCAAGGAAAGGTATTTCAACAGGAATATCAGCCTATGATAGAGCAAAAACAATCAAAGTAGCAATAAATAAAAAATCTAAAAAGAATGACATCGTATCACCCGGTCATGTTTTTCCACTAGTGGCCAGATCTGGTGGAGTTTTAGAGCGAGCTGGTCATACAGAAGCTTCAGTAGATATCTCTAAATTATCTAATATAAATCCTAGTGCAGTAATTTGTGAGGTAATGAATGAAGATGGTAGAATGGCTAGATTGAAAGATCTTCAAAAATTTTCTGCAAAACATAAGATTAAGATAGCTTCAATAGAAGATTTAATTGCTTATAGGTTAAGAAATGAAAAATTGATTTCAAGACTCTATTCAAAATTAATAAAGAATAGAAAAAAAGATGATTTAGAGTTTATTACCTATATTAACAAGCTTGATGGATCTAAAAATTTCGCCATTAAGAGTGTAAATTTAAATATAAATAAATCAGTCAGAACAAGAGTAATATCTGCTAATTTTAAAAATTCTAAATCAATATTATCTGATCCAA
>CACDXJ010000008.1 GCA_902556855.1 uncultured Pelagibacteraceae bacterium
GTCTTCAGACCATTCTCCTTTTGAAGATAAACCATTCATTTTAGCTCTATGATTAAAAGCCTTTTGAATATTTTCAATATTTGTTTGATTTTTTCCAAATTCTTTTAATGCGCTAGCTTGTAATCCTCTACCATAAGAAAAAGTTATTAAAAAATTACTATCATTTATTTTATTTATTTCATTTAAATTTTTAGTGGAATCAATTTCAGATTGACCGCCTGATAAAAAAGCTATTCCAGGTACATCATTAGGTACGTTTTTTTTTAAGCAATCTAAAGTTTTTTTAGCTATTTCTTCTGAATTGGATCTATTCTTACACTCAGATCCAGGTATAACCATATTAGGTTTTAAAACAGTCCCTTTTAAATTAACTTTATGAATTTCTAGTTCATTGTAGCACTCATTTAATACATCAGTGGTGACTGAATAACATTTATCAATATCATGTGAGCCATCCATAAGAACTTCGGGCTCAACTATTGGAACCATATTTGCCTCTTGTACTAATGCCGCATATCTTGCTAAAGCATGTGCATTAGATTTTATTGCTTGAGATGATGGAAATTTTTCTGAAATTTTATATACAGCTCTCCATTTAGTAAATCTTGCTCCTAAACCATAATACTCTTTAAGTCTTTCTCTTAAACCATCTAAACCTTCAGTAATAGTTTCATCAGAAGAGCCTGCTAATGATTTAGCCCCTTTATCAACTTTAATACCAGGGATCGCTCCATGCTTTGAAATTAATTCAGGAATAGTTGGCCCTAAAGTTGTTTTTTGTCTAATTGTTTCATCAAATAAAATAACACCACCTATAAAATCTTTCATAGCACTCGAATTAAATAACGTTTGACGAAAATTTAATCTATTTTTTTCTAAATTTTCTACGTTTATACTTTTAAATCTTTTGGCTATAGTTCCAGTGCTTTCATCAGCAGCTAAAATGCCCTTGCCTTTTGCACACATTTTTTTTGCTATTTCATTTAATTTCATAAAAGATTATTTATTTTAAAACACTTAGACCAGGCAAGTCTTTTCCCTCCAAGTATTCTAAAAATGCCCCACCTGCTGTTGATAAGTGAGTAAAATAAAGTTTATTTTTGCAGTTTTTGATTGCCGCCAAAGTATCTCCACCACCAAGAACCGAAATTAATGATTTTTCATTAGTATTTTTTGAAATACATTCTGCAATTGACAAAGTACCCTTAATAAAATTTTTATTTTCAAAATAGCCTGCTGGACCGTTCCATAATACAGTATTAGATTGATTAATTATTTTTTTAATTTTTTTCACTGTATTTGATCCAATATCTAAAATAATTTCATTATGTTGAATTTGATCCAAATTTTTATTTTTTCCCTTTCCTTCAAATCCAGTTCCAACAACACAGTCTTCTGGAATTAAAATATTACAATTATATTTTCTAGCTTTGTCATAAATTTTTCTAATAATTTCTTTGGTATTACTTTCAATCAAAGATTTTCCCACCATTAAATTTTTATAAACAAAAAAATTATTAGCCATAGCTCCTACAATAATTAAATTATTAATTTTCTCTATCAAACTACTTATCACATTAATTTTTGTTGAAATTTTTGAGCCACCAATTATGCACGTGACAGGACTTTTCTTTTCTTTAATAACAAGATTTATTGCTTCGATTTCTTTCTTTAAAAGAGGCCCAGCATATCTTTTATCTATAAATTTTGTAATTTTATGAACTGATGACTGTTTTCTGTGGGAGCAAGAAAAAGCATCATTAATATAAATATCACCAATAGAAGCTAATTTTTTTGAGAAGTTTTCATCGTTTTCCATTTCCTCCTTAAAGTATCTTATATTCTCGACCAATATTACTTCACCACTTCGAAAATGGAAAAATTTATTTTTTAACTCATTGTCAAAATTGCCAGTAAAAAAATAAACGTTTGTTTCTAGTTTTCTCTTAAGATATTTATAAATTGGTATTAAAGATAGATTGGGATCTTTATCTCCTTTTGGCCGACCTAAATGACTTACTATTATAATTTTAGCTTTTTTTTCTACTAATCTTTTTATGAATGGCAAACATAATCTAATTCTTGTATCATCTGTTATTCTTTTTTCTATTATTGGGACATTTAAGTCTAATCTTAAGATTATTTTCTGATTTTGAACATCTAAATTATCAGGAAAAAAATTTATTTTATCCATTAATTAAAATTACTCTCTTAATTTTTTTTGAATAAAATCTACTATCTTCTCTTCAGATAAACCAAAATGATTATATACTTCTTTATAAGGTGCGCTTTCACCAAATTTATCTATGCCTAAATTTAATCCTTTATTTTTTATGAATTTTTGCCAAGACATAATGCTACCAGCCTCTATTGTTACAATTAATGAATTTTGTTCTATAATATCGTTGCGAAAATCCTCTGGCTGTTTATCGAATAATTCAATACATGGCATTGACACTACTTTTGAATGAACATTGCTTTCTTTTAGTTTCTCTTGGACTTTTAAGGCTAGCTCAACTTCTGTCCCTGACGCAATTATAGTAACATTACTTTCATGAGAAGTAATATTTACTACATATGCACCTTTCTCACATCTGTTCTCTTTTGAATTTTTTTGATTTATGTAAGGAACTTTTTGTCTTGATAAAGCGATTATACTAGGTGTTTTATCGCTTCTTAAGGCAATATCCCAACACTCCAATGTTTCATTAATATCTGCAGGCCTAAAAACATTCAAGTTTGGAATAGCTCTTAGCCCGGCAAGTTGCTCAATGGGCTGGTGAGTAGGGCCATCTTCCCCTAAACCTATTGAGTCATGAGAAAATATATATATTACTCTTAAACCCATTAGCGCAGATAATCTTATAGAAGGCTTACAATAATCAGAAAAAATTAAAAATGTTCCACCGTAAGGTATCAAACCTCCATAAAGGGCTAGACCGTTCATTATTGCAGACATACCATGTTCTCTAACTCCGTAATGTATATAGTTTCCGTCAAAATTTTTGGAATTAATAATTTTAGAGTTATTAGTCTTTGTATTATTTGAACCACTTAAGTCTGCTGAACCACCAATTAAATTGGGAAGCATCGCAGAAATGCTTTCTATTGCAGCCATTGAACACTGACGAGTAGCAAGACTTGGTTTAGTATCGAAATATTTAGTTTTTTCTTTCTCTATTAAGATTTTTAAATCTTCTAAATCAAAATTTAAAAAATTTTTATTCAAATCATTTTTCATTTTAGAATTTTTTTTATCAATTACTTCGTGCCATTTTTTTTCCAACTCTTCACCTTTCCTTCCAATCTCTTTCCATGCGTCTAATATTTCTTGGGGAATTTCGAAGGGCTTATAATTCCACTTAAGTTTTTTTCTAACTAGGGCAATTTCTTCATCTCCTAGAGGAGAACCATGGGAAGAGGCCTTTCCTGATTTATTTGGAGATCCAAAGCCAATTATAGTTTTACATGAAATAAGGGTAGGCTTGTTAGATTTAGAAGCTTTTGAAATTGCTTTTGAAATTTGTTTTTCGTTATGTCCATTTATATCTAAAAAATTCCAGCCGTATGACTCAAATCTCTTCTTATAGTTATCTGATACACTTAGAGAAGTAGAACCATCTATTGATATTTTATTATTGTCAAAAAGAACTATTAAATTTTTTAATTTTAGATGTCCGGCCAAACTCATTGCCTCATGACTAATACCCTCCATAAGATCCCCATCACTTGCAATTACGTAAGTTTTATTATTAATAAAAGAAGATCCAAATTTTTTTCTATAAATTTCCTCAGCTATTGCCATACCCACTGCATTACCCAAACCTTGACCTAATGGTCCAGTAGTTGTTTCGATTCCAGTACCTTTTTTATATTCTGGGTGACCCGCACAAATAGAGTTTAGTTGCCTAAAATTTTTTATATCTTCCATAGATACACTTGCGTATCCAGTTAGGTGAAGCAGGGAATAAAGTAGCATGGATCCGTGTCCTGCGGATAAAATAAATCTGTCCCTATTAATCCAATTAGGATTTTTTGGATTAAACCTGAGGTGGTATTTAAATAAAACTGTAGCCACGTCTGCCATGCCCATTGGCATTCCAGGGTGTCCAGAATTTGCTTTTTGTACAGCATCGACCGCTAGAAATCTTACTGCATTGGATAATTGATTTAAATTTACAGTCACTTTTTATAACCTATATAGACTTAAACTAAGTATATCAATATTATGATATAATATTTTATGAGTATAATTGAAAAGAAAGAAAAAAATTTAGATCAATTAATAAACAAACTTAATTCATTAACTTTAACTTATTCACAACCTGAATTCGAGATTGAAAAAATTAAAACCGAAAAAAATGAAATACTAAGACAAAAAATAGAAATTGAAAAAAAAAACTTAGAGTTAATGAGAGAGCACAAATATTTAAAAGATAAAATTATCAGCCTTCAATCTGAGGTTAAAAAAAGATCTCAATTAGAGGAAAATTTTAATCAAGAAATAGAAGAGTTAAGTCAGGAAACTGAAAATTTAGTATCAGAAATTGAAAAATGGCAAATGTAAATATAAAATTTAATAATAAAGATTACCTTCTTTCTTGTGATGATGGGCAAGAAGAGTCGCTAAAAAAATTAACGAAATTTTTAGACAAAAAATATTCAGAACTTAAGGATAAACTTGGAAATATAGGTGAAAATAAACTTCTGCTAATTACAACGATAAAATTAATAGATGAATATTTTGATCTAAAACAAAAAGTTGCCAAACAACAGGCTAGGCTTGATGAAATTTCTGAAAAATTTAGAGAGATTAGATCGTTAGCAATTGAATATAAAAAAGATAAGGACGAAGAAATAAAAAAACTTAATGAAGAACTAGATAAATTCAAAAAAACAATCGAAAAAAACAATAGCTTGTACGAAACAATGTTAGATAAAACAACACAATCGCTTGAAAAAATAATATCTAATACTGAGTCTCTGTCTAAAATACAGTAGATGCGCGAAAAAAGGCTAATCAGAAAGTATTTATTAAATAAAAGAAAAAAAAAATATTTTAAAATTAGTGATGCTTTTTTTTCACCACTTATACATTTAATAAAAAAAACAAAAAAAAATAAAAAGATAAAAATTGCTATTTATATTCCCGGTTCATTTGAGGTAGATGTTCTAAAAATCCTAAATATTGAATACTTTAAAAAATTTACTTTTTTGTTACCAGTGATAGGAGAACATAACTCGATGAATTTTTATAAATGGAAAAAAAATGATATCTTATATGTAAATAGGCTCGGGATTCTTGAACCATTTAAATCAAAAATTTCAATACCAAATCTTATCTTGGTACCATTACTAGCTTTCGATAAAAAAAAAAATAGACTAGGATATGGTAAAGGCTTTTATGATAAATTTCTAAATAGATATAATAAAGTTGGAAATAAGATTTTAACAGTTGGTGTTGCTTTTTCTTTTCAAAAATATAATAACCTGCCAGTGAATACTAAAGACTATAAATTGGATTACGTAATGACAGAAAAAGGAATAATATAATGAAAATCTTAATACTAGGAGACGTGATGGGTTTGTCTGGCAGGAAAGCTCTTAAAAAAAACCTTTCAAAAATTATATCAGAAAATGATATTGGTTTTTCAATTATCAACGGTGAAAATGCTGCTGATGATGGAAAAGGTATTACCAAAGAAATAGCTGAAGACTTCTTTTCACTAGGAATAGATGTTATTACTTCAGGTAATCATATTTGGGATAAAGATGAGACAACGTCATATATAGAAAAAGAGACAAGACTTTTAAGACCAGCAAATTTAGCAGAGGGATCTCCTGGAAAAGGTTATTCAATTTATCTATCAAAAAACAAAAAATATAAAATTGGAGTAATAAATCTTATGGGAAACGTATTTATGAGAAAAACAGAAGATGTTTTTAAAATTGCTGAAAGCATAAGTAAAAAAATAATTTTAAAAAAAAATGTGAACTTTTCTGTTATAGATTTTCATGGCGAGATTACAAGTGAGAAAATGGCTATCGGACATTTTTTTGACGGAAAATCAACTTGTGTTGTTGGAACTCATACACACGTTCCTACCGCTGACACAAGAATTTTAGAAAAAGGTACTGCTTATCAAACGGATATTGGAATGTGCGGAGATTACAACTCAGTAATAGGTATGAACAAAGAAAATTCACTCAAAAGATTTTTAAAGGATAAAGATGCTGTATCGCACTTTCCAGCACAAGGAGAGGGTACATTATCAGGCATTATAGTTGAAGCTGACGAGAAATCAGGATTAGCAAAAAAAGTCTCTAGAGTGATTGTAGGAGGAAATTTAAAATATTAGTTATGGCAGGACATTCTCATTGGGCAGGTATTAAGCATAAAAAAGGTAGAGTAGATAAGGAAAGATCAAAAATATTTTCTAAACTATCTAGAGAAATAACTGTTGCCGCTAAGCTAGGTGATAAAAATCCAGAAATGAATCCAAGACTGAGAACTGCTATTCAAGCAGCAAAGCAAGCCAATATGCCTAAAGACAATATTGCAAGAGCAATTAACAAATCAGAGTCTTCGGATAATAAAAATTATGAAAACTTGAGATATGAAGGTTTTGGACCATTTAATTCAGCATTAATTATTGAGACTTTGACTGATAATAAAAATAGGTCAGCATCGAGCATAAGAACAGTTTTACAGAAAAATGGTGGAAGATTAGGGGAGTCTGGTTCTACCACTCATATGTTTACTAGTTGTGGAGTTATTCATATTGATAAAAATAAAATTAGTGAAGAAGAAGCTTTTGAAATAGCAATTAATTCAGGCGCCAAAGATTGTACAAAAATTGATGATTTTCTTGAAATTGTTACGGCTAAAGAAGATTTTTATAAGATAAAGACAGCCCTTGAGAGACAAATCGATAGTTTTGTCTACTCAGCTATAGAGTGGAGGGCTCTTAATAGTTTAAATTTAGATGAGGAGCAATCCAAAAAAATGATAGATATTTTGAGTGCTCTTGAAGAATTAGATGATGTTCAAAATATTTTTACTAATACAAACTTAAAAAATTAATATGAAAATAGTTGGAATAGATCCTGGATTGAGTGGAGCTATAGCGATTTTGGAGGATAATAAAGTTTTGAGTTTATTTGACATGCCGGTAATGTCAGAGGGAAAGAAAAATAAAAAGCAGCTTAATAGTGCTCAACTAGTGAATATTTTAAGAGAAAACATTTTAAACTCTGAAGATATTGCAGTAGTAGTCGAACAAGTTAATGCAATGCCTGGCCAAGGAGTGACCAGTATGTTTAATTTTGGACAGACTTTTGGAGCAATTAAAGGTGTTAGCGCTGCTTTAAATTTACCAATATTTTTTGTCAGACCTTCAAAATGGAAAAAGCATTTTGAACTTATAAATTCCTCAAAAGACTCTAGTAGGACTAAAGTTATTGAAATGTACCCAGCTTTGTCTAGTCAACTCAGTAAAAAGAAAGACGTAAACAAATCTGATGCTGTCTTAATAGCAAGATTTTACTACGAGACAAGATCAAAAGGTAAAAATTAATATCAATTTTATAAAAAAACGCCAAATTCATGACACATTCTAAAAGTAATCAATTTCAATGGAACAAGATATAGCAGCACAAGTTGTTGGTTTAGGAGGAGCTTCAGACTTTACTTTATGGAGTCTTTTCTTGAGAGCAGATTTTGTCGTGAAATTTGTTATAATTTTATTGATTGCAAGCTCGATATTCTCTTGGGCATTGATTTTTGATAAGTTCAAGCTATTTAAATCAATTAATAAATCTACAGAAGATTTTGAAAAGAAATTTTGGAAGGCCAAATCTGCAGAAAGCTTCAATAACAATCTACCAAATAATTCAAGCGACCCAGCAACTTTAATTTTTAAAGCAGCGATGGCAGAACTTTTAAAAACCAAAAGACAATCTTCCGCAATTCAGTCTGCCAGAGTAGAAAGAGTTCTAGAAATAGCAACAGATAATGAACTGAAAAAAGTAGAAAAAAACTTTACATTTTTGGCCACAATTGGTTCGACAGCACCTTTTATTGGATTATTCGGAACTGTTTGGGGTATTATGAATTCTTTCCAGTCAATAGCAATTTCTAGAAACACAAGTTTAGCAATAGTTGCTCCTGGTATTGCGGAGGCACTTTTTGCAACCGCATTAGGTTTGTTAGCAGCTATTCCCGCAGTTGTCGCTTACAATAAATTTAATAGTGACTCTAGAAGATACTTTTCGAAAATAGATAACTTCTCTAAAAGATTTTTATCAATAATTTAATAATGGCATTTAAATTTAATCGCTCAAGAAACGAACCAATGAGTGAAATAAATGTTACACCATTTGTTGATGTAATGTTAGTTTTATTGATTATTTTTATGGTTACTGCACCTTTATTAACTGTAGGAGTTCAAGTTGATTTACCCGAGTCAGCCGCAGACTCTTTACCGGATGATCAAGAGCCTCTAACAATTAGCATTAATTCAAAAGGAGAAATTTATATTCAAGAGCATCAAGTAACTTATCAAAAAATGGTTCCAAAACTTTTGGCGATAGCTAAAAATCGAACAGACACCCGAATTTATGTAAGAGGTGATAAAAACATAAATTATGGAAGAGTCCTAGAGGTCATGGGAACGCTATCTGGGGCTGGCTTTTCCAAAGTAGCTTTGATATCAGAGCCATACAAAAATTAGGATGAAGCATGATCAGAAGTTTAATTTATTCAATTACTTTTCATTCATTAATGATACTTTTAACCATTTTAAGCTTACCTTTTATGTTAAGAGAACCAGTTGATTTACCCCCAATAGTTTCTGTAGAACTTATTCAAATTTCAGATAAGACTAATATTCCTTTTGCTCCAAAAGCTAGAAAAATTATTGAGGAAACAAAAAAAAAAGAAGATGAAAGGGTGGTATCTGAGCAAGCACCTCCAGCTGCTAAGGCAAAAGAAAAACCAGATAGAATTCCACTTCCTAATGAAAAAAAAGAGGAAAAAAAAATATTAAAAAAAAAACAGAATCCTGAGGAGGTAAAACCACAAATCAGACAGTCTTCAGAATTTGAAAAAAAAGAAATAATTGACACAAATCAAATTGCAGCTTTAATTGATAAGGCAAAAGAAGTTGAGGCCATAAAACAAAAAGATGATAATAGAATTACCCAAAGTAGTAAAAAAAATTCATTTGCTACTGGATTGACTTTATCAGAGGAGGATGCGCTTAGAGCTCAAATTTTTGGTTGTTGGAGTATACCATTAGGATTACCATATGACGAAAATTTACTTGTAAGAATTAAACTTGAATTAAAAAAGGATGGTACAATAATGAAGTCAGAAATACTTGATCATGAAAGAATGAATAAACCAGGGCAAAAATTCTATAAAGTTTTAGCTGAGAGCGCTTTAAGAGCAGTAAGATTATGCCAACCTTTAAAAGTACCGCCAACAGGTTATGATAAATGGAAAAATATTCAATTAAACTTTAATCCAACAGAAATGCTTAAAGGTTAAAATGTTAAAAAAAATTATATTTTATTTATTTATTATTTTATCAACTACTAATGCTAATGCGTTAATAGAGGTTGATATCACCAGGGGTAATTTAGATCCATTGCCTATAGCAGTTTCTCCGCTTCACGTTGATCCAAAGTCAGAAAAATATAAAGATTTAGAAGTAAAAGATCTAGGAGGTAATATCGCGCAAATAATAGAAAATAATTTTAAAGGAACTGGACTTTTTAATCCTTTAAAAAAAGACGCTTTTGTACAAAAACCTGATATTGCACATTTGAAACCAAGATTTGAAGATTGGAGATTAATAAAAGCTCAAGCTTTGATTACAGGAAAATTATTAATTAAAGATGGAAAATTAAAGGTCGAATTTAGACTTTGGGATTTAACTGCGGCTCAAGAGATGACTGCTCTAGCATTTACAACCACTCCTTCAAATTGGAGAAGAGTAGCACATATTATTTCCGATAAAATATATGAGAGACTTACCGGTGAAAACGGGTATTTTGATACTAGAATAATTTATGTTGCAGAGAGCGGTCCAAAAAATCAGAGAATAAAAAAATTAGCAATTATGGATCAAGATGGTTTTAATACTAAGTATCTTACTCTAGGCAACGAACTAGTTTTAACACCAAGATTTAATCCAACAAGCCAAATGGTAACTTACATGTCTTATTTTAGAAATATGCCAAGAGTATATCTTCTTGATATTGAAACTGGTACACAAGAAGTTGTTGGAAATTTTCCTGGTATGACTTTTGCACCAAGATTTTCACCTGATGGTAAAAAAATCATCATGAGTTTTGCTAAAGATGGAAATTCTGATATCTACACAATGGATTTAGAAACAAGAGTTGTTGAAAGAATTACTGATCATTCATCAATTGACACTTCACCATCATTTTCTCCTGATGGAAAATTTATTGCATTTAATTCAGATAGAAGCGGTCTTCAGCAAATTTATGTAATGAGAAGCGATGGTTCAAATGTGAAAAGAATTACATTTGGAAAAGGGATTTACGGAACTCCTGTTTGGTCTCCCAGAGGAGATTTGATTGCTTTCACAAAAATGCATAAAGGAAGATTTTATATAGGTGTTATGAGAGTCGACGGTACTGGCGAAAGATTGCTCACAGAAAATTATTATCAAGAAGCTCCTTCCTGGTCACCTAACGGAAGAGTCTTAGTATTTTATAGAGAAACCAAAGCTGGCTCAAAAGGAGAAGGATTTTCAGCAAAACTATGGTCTATAGATATTACAGGATATAATGAAAGAAGGCTTTCAACGAAAACAGACGCTTCGGACCCATCTTGGTCCTCATTATTATCTAAGTGAGGTTGAATTTTATGTAAAATATACTTGAATAATTTCCAATAATTTGAAATAACCACAATGAACCTAGGGGATAAAATGACATTAAAAACGAATTTAAAAAATATACTACTTGTAGTTTTCGCTACTTTAATACTTAGCGCATGTTCAACGGCTAAGAAATCAGGAGATTTAGAAGGAGATGTATACACTGGTAAGGAGACAGTTGAATATTTAGCTGCTGGAGTGCCTGATAGAGTATTTTTTGCTACAAACAAATCATCTTTAACTACTGCTTCAAGAGCTACACTTAGAAAACAAGCTACATTTTTAAGAAAAAATAAAAACTTAAATGTTACAATTGAAGGTCACGCCGACGAAAGAGGAACAAGAGAATATAACTTGGCGTTAGGTGAAAGAAGAGCTAATGCTGCAAGAGATTATTTAATGACGTATGGTATTTCGGGTAAAAGAATTTCTGTAATTAGTTATGGAAAAGAAAAACCTGTAAATCCAGCTTCATCGCCTTTAGCTTGGTCTCAAAACAGACGATCAGTAACAGTTAAAGTTAATTAATAATCTAAAATTTAAAGACCCTTTAGTTGAATAAATTAAAGGGTCTTTTTTTTGCCATCTTGTCTAAATAAAAAAGAAAAAATGCCAAAACAAAAATATATTAATTTTTTTGTTCTTTTTTTTGCAGTGTTTAATTTAAATATCTTAAATGCCGAAGAAGAGGAAATTTACTTAAAATCTATTGCTGATCAAATTCAAGTCATTACTAAAGATATTAAAACATTAGAAAAAGCTGTATATCAAAAATCTGATATAACCCAGTCGACTCCTGCAAATAAAATAAGTTCTGACAATTTAAATGAAGATATTCTAACTAAACATTTATTAAAGTTAAATGAAATTGAAGATCAGTTCCGTGAGCTTACTAATAAGTTTGAAGAAGTAAATTTTAAGTTGGATAAGTTGTCAACTAGAGTAACGAAAATTCAATCTGATACACAACTAAGGTTTACAGATCTTGAAAGTGGGGAGAAAACTTTATCTAAGAAAAAAAATGCAATCTTACCTGGATCGAGTAAACCAAGTGATTTTGGAGAAAATCCTGCATATGAAACTTCAAATCTTCCAACGCAACAATCATTAAATTCAGTTGAGAGTGCTAAAACGGTAATCACAGAAGAGCCTGAAAAAAAAGAGTCTTTACTGCCAAATAAACCTGCAGTAGATCAATACGAATTTGCAGTAAGCTTCATGAAAATTGGAGATTATGAAACTGCTGAATTTGCTTTGAAAGAATTTATTGAAAAGAATAAGGACCATGAGTTGGCAGGGAGCGCTCAATATTGGTATGGGGAGACATTTAGAATAAGACAGCTATATTCAGATGCCGCAACTGCCTATTTAGATGGCTATCAAAATTATCCAAAGAGCAAAAAAGCTCCCGATAACCTTCTCAAACTTGGAATTACAATGGTACAACTTGGAGAAAAAGACCAAGGATGCAAAATGATTGCAGGATTAAAAAAAGAATACCCAAAAGCAAACAAGTCTGTGTTACAAAAAGCTCAATATGAGCAAGAAAAATTCAAATGTAATTCTTAGTAATGGTTTCAGAAAATTTAAAGATCTTTCTGAGGTTTATCTAAATTTTAAAGATAAATTAAAAAATTTAAAAAACAGATCTTGTTTAGTTGCAGTTTCTGGTGGTCCAGATAGTTTAGCTTTAGTAGCTTTAAGCCAAGCTTTTAGCTTTGAAAAAAAAATTAAATTTTTCTACGTGCTTATCAATCATAATATAAGAGCAAGCTCATCGAAAGAGGCTAAAAAAGTTAAAAGTCTTTTAAAAAAACATAAAATTAATCTTCATATAATTACAAATAAAAAAGCTATAAATAGAAATGTTCAAGGGCAAGCGAGAAAAGTAAGATATGATTTTCTAAAACAATTTTGCAAGAAGAAAAACATAAAAATTATTTTAACTGCTCATAATTTAGAAGATCAGGTAGAGACTTTTTTTATAAGATTATCAAGGGGTAGCGGTTTAACTGGGTTATCTGCTATGAAAATAAGCTCAAAAATAGATAAAAAAGTTACATTGATGAGACCATTATTAGACACACAAAAAAAATATTTAAAAAAGATTTCAAAAATTACATTTGGAATTTATTTTAATGATCCATCAAATAAAAATAACAAATATTTAAGAACAAAAATTAGAAATCTAAAAATACCCCTTAAAAAAAGCGGAATAAGATATGAACAAATTTTTAAATCTATTAATAATCTTGCCTCTAGCAAAGCTACTCTTGATGAATATTTTGACAATTTAAAAAAAGACCTATTAAAAAAAAAGAACATGAACGAAGTAAGGATTGATTTAAGTAGATTCTATGATTTAAATAATGAACTTAAAATAAGATTAATTAATGAGTCTATTAAAAAGCTTAAAAAAAACTATTATAACCCAAGGTCCAATAAAGTACTTAACTTAATTAAAAGCTTAGAGGACAAAAAATTTAAAAAAGCTACACTTGGAGGATGTATATTTTTAATAAAAAAAGATCTTTTGTGCCTCAAAAAAGAAGAAAATCGATAATTTTTTATGAAATTGGATATATTTGTCTTATTTACAACTTAATTCGCAATAAAATATACTTGTTAAAATATTATTAATGATTATTTAAGTATTATGAATGCTAAAAATTTAATTATGTGGGTAATAATAGTGCTACTTTCAGTAGGGCTATTTAATATGTTTCAAGACCCTAATAGGATTAATTCAGAAACAAATTCCTTGGCTTTCTCAAATTTTCTAAATGAAGTTGAAGCTGGAAGAGTGGTCGAAGTTCAAATTCAAGGAAATAATATTTCTGGAGTTTTAGCGGATGGGAATACATTTAAGACGTATTCACCAAATTATCCAGAATTAGTTGATAAGCTTTCATCAAATGGAGTAAGTATATTGGCATCCCCACAAGAAGATAAGATGCCTTCATTGTTAGGTATTCTTCTTTCATGGTTTCCTATGCTTTTACTAATAGGTGTTTGGATATTTTTTATGCGCCAAATGCAAGGAGGTAAAGGTGGAGCAATGGGTTTTGGCAGATCAAAAGCTAAATTACTTAATGAGGCTCAGGGAAAAGTAACGTTTAATGATGTTGCTGGAGTCGAAGAGGCGAAAGAAGAAGTTGAAGAGATAGTTGAATTTTTAAAAGATCCGAAAAAATTCAGTAGATTAGGCGGCAAAATTCCAAAAGGTGCTCTTTTAATTGGCCCTCCTGGAACAGGGAAAACTTTATTGGCAAAAGCAATCGCTGGAGAAGCAAATGTTCCTTTCTTTTCTATATCTGGATCAGACTTTGTTGAAATGTTTGTAGGAGTTGGAGCCTCTAGAGTGCGAGATATGTTTGAGCAGGGAAAAAAACATTCTCCATGTATAATTTTTATTGACGAAATTGATGCTGTCGGAAGAAGTAGAGGAGCTGGATTAGGCGGCGGTAATGATGAAAGGGAACAAACTTTAAACCAACTTCTCGTTGAAATGGATGGTTTTGATACAAATGAAGGCATTATATTAATTGCAGCGACGAATAGACCAGACGTTTTAGATCCTGCTTTATTAAGACCAGGTAGATTTGATAGACAAGTTGTAGTTGGAAACCCAGATATTATTGGAAGAGAAGCGATTTTAAAAGTTCATGTAAAGAAAATAAATATTGGACCTGATGTTAAATTAAGAACTATTGCAAGAGGTACTCCAGGATTTTCTGGTGCTGATTTGGCAAACTTAATAAATGAGTCCGCACTACTAGCTGCTAGAAAAAACAAAAGAGTAGTTACAATGTCAGATGTCGAAGAAGCGAAAGATAAAGTAATGATGGGAGCTGAAAGAAGATCAATGGTAATGTCTGAAGATGAAAAAAAACTCACTGCTTACCATGAAGGTGGACACGCTATTGTAGCATTAAACGAAATAGCTTCTGATCCAATTCATAAAGCAACAATCATACCTAGAGGAAGAGCATTAGGTATGGTAATGAGACTACCAGAACGTGATCAGCTATCGGTTACAAGAGAAAAAATGCACGCAGATATTGCAGTTGCAATGGGTGGACGAATTGCTGAAGAAATAATTTTTGGTCACGATAAAGTTACCTCTGGAGCATCTTCAGATATTGAGATGGTAACAAAAATGGCAAAAAATATGGTGACAAAATATGGTATGAGCTCAGAACTTGGAACAATAGCATATGGCGAAAATGAAGAAGAGGTATTCCTTGGAAGATCTGTCACAAAACAACAAAATATGTCAGAAGAAACTGCAAAAAAAATTGATGCAGAAGTAAAAAAGGTTGTAGATAAAGGATACGAAAGAGCTAGAAAAATTCTAACTGAAAAAATTGATGATTTACACAAAATAGCTAAAGCTTTATTAGTTTATGAAACTTTATCTGGAGATGAGATAAGAGACTTAATTCTAAAAAATATCAAACCAACTAGATCTTTTAAAGAAGAGGAACAAGAAGACGGCAAGTCTTCTTCAGCACTAGGATCTCTCGGTTTAAAGCCAAAACCAGCAGTTTAGTATTACATGATTAAATATTACACTAGAGCGTGTAATTTTTATTATGGAAAGCAAGCTAAATACTTAATAAAAAAAAAAATCGCACTCCCTCTTTGTGGAAATATAAATATTGCTTTTGACAAAATAGAAATTTTTAAAAGAAAAGATAAAAAAGTACAAAGCAAGATTATAGATATTAAAAAAGTAAAAAACTTGGCTCAAAAACAGAAATTAAAGATTAAAAAAGATTTAAAAAAAATATCGTCTAAAAGAAAAAATTTTTTAAAAAATATAAATTTTTCTGAACCAACTATAATGGGGATTTTAAATCTTACGCCCGATAGTTTCTCAGATGGTGGAAAATTTAACAAAAAAGCTAAGTCTCTTAAACAAATTTTGAAAATGATTAATAATGGGGCAAAAGTTATTGATATAGGGGGAGAGTCAACTAGGCCAGGTTCAAAAATTATTGATCCAAATATAGAATGGAAAAGAGTTAAAGATATCATTAAAAATTTTAAAAAAAAACACAAGAAGACTTGCCTTTCTTTTGATACAAGAAAATCTGAATTAATGGCTAAAGGAATTAAATACGGTGTAGATTTAATTAATGACGTCTCTGGTTTCGAGTATGATAAAAATTCTTTAAATAAGATAAAAAAATTTAATATTCCAAAAGTTTTACATCATATGCAAGGGATTCCAAGCAATATGCAAAATAACCCAAAATATAGCAACGTCTTACTGGATATTTACGATTTTTTTGAAAAAAAAATAGATAATGAAATCAAAGATAAAAAAATTATCATAGATCCCGGTATAGGGTTTGGTAAAACTTTGAAACATAATTTGACTTTAATTTCTAATATATCTTTGTTTCATAGTTTAGGGTTTCCCATTTTAGTTGGAACTTCTAGAAAAAGATTTATAAATCAAATATCTGGAAAAAACGATAGTGATGATAGAACAGGTGGAACAATTGCATCAGTGCTTTATTTGATGTCACAGGGTGTGCAAATTTTTAGAGTTCATAATGTAAACGAGATAAAACAAGGAATTTTAGTTTATAAAAAAATTTTAATAAATAAATGAAAAACAAGTATTTTGGCACGGATGGTATTAGAGGAACTGTAAATCAAGGAAATATAAATGGTGAGAAATTTTTTAAATTTGGTTTAGCATCGGGGACTTACTTTAAAAATCAAAAAAAAAATAAACAAATAGCAATTATTGCAAAAGATACAAGATTGTCAGGTTATACTTTAGAGCCAGCTTTAGTATCAGGACTAGTCTCGGGTGGGATGAATGTTTTTACTCTTGGACCACTTCCAACTAATGGACTTGCGATGTTAACTAAAGCTATGAAAGCAAATATGGGCATAATGATAACTGCTTCACATAATCCCTATTTTGATAATGGATTAAAACTATTTGGACCTGATGGAATGAAATTATCTGACAACATAGAGAAAAAAATTGAAATTTTGATTGATGCTAAAAATAAAAAACAGCTTACAAATCCAAAACTACTTGGTAGAGTTAAAAGATTGGAAGATGGAAACGAAAGGTATATTAAAATTCTTAAGAGTAACTTCCCAAAAAATTTTAGGTTAAATGGTTTAAAAATTGTTTTAGATTGCGCTAATGGTGCAAGCTATAAGGCTGCACCAAAGTTACTAAAAGAATTAGGTGCTAAAGTCACTTCAATTGGGATTAAGCCAAATGGATTAAATATCAATGATAAATGTGGATCTACTTTCCCCTCAAGAATAAAGCAAGCAGTTAAAAAATACAAAGCTCATGTTGGTATAGCTTTTGATGGGGACGCCGATAGAATTATTATGTGTGATGAAAAAGGAAAGATAATTAATGGAGATCAAATAATCGCAATGCTTGCTAAAAGATGGAAGCTAAAAAAAATTTTAAAGGGCGGAGTGGTTGGCACTTTAATGTCAAATTATGGTTTAGAAAAATTTTTAAAAAATGAAAAAATCAAATTTGTTAGATCAAATGTTGGAGATAGATATGTGAAGGAAAAAATGAAAAAATTAAATTTTAATTTAGGGGGGGAACAATCTGGTCATATTATTTTAGGGAAATTTGCTACCACAGGGGATGGTCTTCTTGTAGCCTTAGAAGTCTTATTTTCTCTAAGGAAAAATAAAAAAGCCAGTAAATTGCTTAATATTTTTACTCCTTTACCACAAATATTGGAAAATATAACTGTTAGAAATAAAAATATAGTTGATACTCCAAGATGCAAAAAGGCAATTAAGATAGCTACCTCAGATATGGGTTCAAACGGAAGAGTTTTGGTAAGAAAATCTGGTACAGAGCCAAAAATAAGAATTATGATAGAATCAAATAATAAAAAACTAATTTTAAAATGTTTAAAAAGAATAAAAAAATCAATTAAATAAATTGAAACCAAAATCAAAAATTTTGATTATTGCTGGGTCTGACTCCTCAGGTGGAGCTGGCATTCAAGCAGATATAAAAACTGTTACTGCTCTTGGAGGTTATGCTATGACAGCTGTCACAGCGCTTACATCTCAAAATACTACAGGAGTTAGCTCAATAGTGTCTATATCTCCAAAAGAGATTGAAAAGCAAATTTTATTTACTTCAAAGGATATAAAACCGGATGCGATTAAAATCGGGATGCTCCATTCAAAGGGTGTAATTTTTTCAATATCGAAAGCTTTAAATAGAATTAGAACAAAAAAAATAATTTTAGACCCAGTTATGATAGCAAAGGGTGGAGCTAAACTGATTGATGATACTGCAATCAACTTTTTAAAAAAAGAACTTATCAACAAAGCTTTTCTTATTACCCCAAATATACCAGAAGCTGAAATTTTAACTAAAATAAAGATTAAAAATTCAAAGGATATGATTTTAGCAGGGCATAAACTTTTAAATTACGGGGTAAAAAACATTTTAATTAAAGGTGGACATAGAAAATCTAAATTTGTTGAGGATATTTTAATAAGCGGAAATGAAGTTAAAATTTTTAAAAATAAAAAAATTGTAACTAAAAACACTCATGGCACGGGTTGTACACTTTCTAGCGCAATAGCTACATTTTTATCATGTGGAAAACCTTTAAAGAAATCTTGTGAGTTGGGTATTAAATATGTAAACCAAGCTATAAAATCTAATCTCAAATATGGTAAAGGTCATGGTCCAATTAATCATCTTAACTCATTCAAAATAAATAGAAAATTTATAAAATGAAAAATGTAGTTGTAGTAGGTTCACAGTGGGGAGATGAAGGTAAGGGAAAAATTGTTGATTGGCTTTCAAGTCAAGCTGATATTGTAGTTCGATTTCAAGGAGGACATAATGCAGGTCATACTTTAGTTATAGATAAAAAAGTATTTAAGCTACGACTGCTACCCTCTGGAATAGTTAGAAAAGGCAAAGTTTCTATACTGGGTAATGGAGTTGTTATTGATCCTTGGGCTCTTTTGAATGAAATTGAAGAAATAAAGAAACAAGGAGTAGATGTAAATCCTGACAACTTTATGATTTCGGAGACCTCCTCACTAATTCTCCCATTTCATCAAGAAATGGACGAAATAAGAGAGGACGCAGCTGGAAAAGGAAAAATTGGAACAACAAGAAGAGGAATAGGACCTTGTTATGAGGATAAGGTTGGAAGACGATCAATAAGAGTTATGGACTTAAGATCAGAGAGCAATCTAGAAAGCAGACTAGAAAATGTTTTACTTCATCATAACGCTATTAGAAAAGGATTAAAAAAAAAGATTTTTAAAAAAGAAGAACTTAAAAAAAAATTATTAAAGATTGCTCCTTCAATTCTTAAATTCGCGAAACCAGTTTGGCTTAAACTAGATGAATTTAAAAAAGAGAGAAAAAAAATTCTTTTTGAGGGTGCTCAAGGAATCCTATTAGATGTTGATCATGGTACTTATCCTTTTGTAACTTCCTCAAATACGGTCCCGGCTATGGCTGCTACAGGATCAGGCACAGGCCCAGATAAGATTGGGTATATATTAGGCATTACAAAAGCTTATACCACAAGAGTAGGAAGTGGACCTTTTCCAACAGAATTGAAAAATAAAGTGGGTGAGTCTTTAGGTAAAAGAGGCAAAGAATTTGGTACCGTTACTGCAAGAAAAAGAAGATGTGGTTGGTTTGATGCTGTTTTAGTAAGACAAACAATTAAAATTTCAGGTATTACTGGTATTGCTTTGACAAAATTAGATGTTTTGGATGATCTAGACGAAATTAAAATGTGTGTTCAGTACGAGCTTAAAGGAAAAAAAATAGATTACTTTCCTGCTGCTACCGAAGATCAATTTGAAATTAAGCCTGTGTATAAAACATTTTCAGGGTGGAAATCAAAAACTCAAGGTATTCGAAATATGGATGACTTACCTGAAAATGCAAAAAAATATATTAATTCTTTAGAAGATTTTATTGGTGCAAAAATATCTAGTATATCAACTAGTCCAGAAAGAGATGATACGATATTAATTGAGGATCCTTTTAAAGTTAATTTGCAGGCAAAAGATTTTTAGACTTACTTGCGTTAATCATTGATTTTTGAAGTTTTTCAAATGCCTTAGTTTCAATTTGTCGAATTCGCTCTCTACTTATCTTGTATTTTTTGCTTAATTCCTCAAGAGTAAGAGGTTCCTCCGATAATCTTCTAGCTTGTATAATTTCTTTCTCTCTTTCATTTAAAATTTCCATAGCGGAATTTAACAATTCCTTTTTATCATTATATTCTTGCTGTTGAGATATTTTTAATTCTTGATCTAAACTATCATCTACAAGCCAATCTTGCCATTCATCTTGTTCACCATCTTTAATTGGATCATTTAACGATTTTTCTTGCCCCATTAGCCTTCTATTCATGTTTATGACTTCTTTTGAGTCTACATCTAATCTTTTTGAAATTTCACTCACGTGCTCATCTTTTAAATCACCATCTTGTCCAGGAGCTATTTGGCTTTTAAGTTTTTTTAAATTAAAAAAAAGTTTCTTCTGCGCTGTTGTTGTGCCCATTTTAACTAAACTCCATGATCTAAGAACGTATTCTTGAATTGCTGCCTTTATCCACCACATAGCATAAGTAGCCAATCTAAATCCTTTGTCAGGATCAAATTTTTTCACTGCTTGCATTAAGCCCAGATTTCCCTCAGAAATTAACTCATTCACAGGCAAACCATAACCTCTATATCCCATTGCAATTTTTGCAACCAATCTTAAGTGGCTTGTTACTAATTTGTGTGCAGACTGTAAATTCCCATTTTCTCTCCAATTTTTAGCAAGCATATATTCTTCCTCTGCGTCTAACATAGGAAATTTTTTAATTTGAGCTAAATAAACGGACAATCCACCAACCGAAGGTGTAGGAA
>CACDXJ010000009.1 GCA_902556855.1 uncultured Pelagibacteraceae bacterium
GCAAATTTAAAAACTAAAGACATTGAGACAATAAAGGAAACGCTGAAGAAAAAAATTCCTGAGACCGAAGATCTTATTGAGATATTAAAAATATTTAAAGATTATAATTTTAATAATTTTGAATTTGATCCCTCGATAATTAGAGGTCTCGAATATTATACTGGTGTAATATTTGAGGTGAATTTAAAATTTGATGTAAAAAACAATAAAGGACAAGTCATTCAATTTGGCTCCATTGGTGGCGGAGGTAGATACGATAACTTAGTAAATAATTTTGGAAGCTTCGATGCACCTGCAACAGGTATATCTATAGGATTAGATCGATTGGTTTACGCATTTATGCAGAAAAAGGAATTAAAAATAAAACAATTAAGACCTGTTGTAATTTGTGTTTTTGATAAAAACTCAATGAGAGAATACATAAACGTACAAACAATATTAAGAGAAGCCGGTATCAGTACAGAAATTTATCCTGGACAAAGTAAATTAAAAAAGCAAATGGAATATGCAAATAAAATAAAATCTCCAGCTGTTATTTTATATGGCGAAGACGAGATAAAATCAGGCAAACCGACCTTAAGAAATTTAAGTAGCGGTAAAGAAAAATCGATTAAAATTAATGAATTAGCAAATGAAATCAAAAAAATTATCTGAAACTATAATTAAAAATTTTAAAAAAAATGGTTTTGTTTTGTCAGATCCTGATGTTCTTCTAGACTCAGATTTCATTATTGAGAGATCTGGGGAAAAGTTTAGAAGTTCAATGCTTTCTTTTGAGAGAGAAGACGGAAAAACAATGTGTCTAAGACCAGATTTAACAGTAGCATCTTGTATTGGCTTTTTACAAAAAAAATCACCTTCAAAAATTTACTATTCTGGTCAAGCATATAGAAGATTAGGCAATAAAGGTACAGAATTCATAAATGACCAATTAGGAATCGAAATTTTAGGTTCAAAAAATCAAGTTCAGGATGATTTAAAAATAATAAGTACAATTTTAAGCTCTGCAAAAAAGATAAAAAGAAAAAAAATTCTAATTAAAGTTGGAGACATCAGTTTATTTAAAAGTTTAATTAATGCTTTGGACATGCCTGAAAGATGGAAGCTAAGACTTATAAGACATTTTTGGAGACCAAGCTATTTCGACGAGCTTTTGAAAAGATTGGAAAAAAATACTGATATTGACGCAGTTACTTTTGATGCAGATAAAAAAAGATTTTACGAAATGAAAAAAAGAGATCAGGATAAAGTGGTTGCAGGGAGATCAGTATCAGAAATATTAAAAAGATTTGACAAAAAGATTAAAGATCCAAGATCTTTTGTTGATGGAAAAAAAATTGTAAAAATTATTAAATCCTTTTTAAAGATTAGTTGTAAGCTCTCAGATCTTGACAAAAGGTTGTCAAATTTTACTAAAAAAAATAAGCTCAAAAAAAATATATTTAAAGACTTTAAATCCATTCTTAATTTAAAAAAACTTAATCAAGATATCAATTTCATCGCAAATTTTGGTAGAGACTTAGAATATTATACTGGAATTGTTTTTGAAGTATTCTCAGGTAAAAAGGAAATTGCTAGGGGAGGCCGTTATGATGATTTACTTAAAAGCCTGGGAGCTAAAAAGAGTACCCCAGCCGTTGGTGCAGCAATTAATTTGAAAAATATATGAAAGATCTTGTTACTATAGGTTTACCAAGCAAAGGACGATTAAAAGATAAAGCGATATCATTTTTTAATGATAGAGGACATAAGATTTTACAAAGTGAAAAAGAAAGGAATTATTTTGGGACTATTGAAAATAAACCTAATATCAAGATTATTTTTCTCCACGCTAAAGAAATTATTCAAAGATTAGGAGATGGAACTTTAGATATAGGTGTATCTGGGTTAGATCTTTTAAAAGAGTCTAGTAAAGTCTTACAGAATAAAATAAATATTCAGAAAAAACTTGATTTCGGTAATGCTAATCTAGTTATTGCAGTACCAGATGATTGGATAGATGTGCAAACGATTGCTGATCTTGAAGAGGTGTCATTTGATATAAGATCTAAAAGAAATTATAGATTGAGAGTAGCAACTAAATATCCAAACTTAACTAATGACTTTTTAATTTCTAAAGGAGTTACTCAATATAAATTGATCCCCAGTCTTGGTGCTACCGAAACTTATCCATTTATTGGTTCCTCTGAAGTCATTACGGATATAACTTCTACAGGTAAAACTTTGTCTGATAATAATTTAAGAGTCCTCAAAGATGGATTGATATTAAGCTCAAATGCATGTTTATTTATTGCAAAAAAAAAGGCTGCAAAACTGCAGCCTTTTTTAAAATCTTTTGACTAGGTAAAACTACATTCCCATTCCACCCATGCCGCCCATTCCACCCATGCCACCGCCCATTGGAGGCATTGCAGGACCAGCATCTTTTTCTTCAGGTTTGTCTGCAATCATTGCTTCTGTTGTAATTAACAGTCCAGCTATTGAAGCAGCATCTTGTAATGCCGATCTTACAACTTTAGTTGGATCAATAATTCCTTTAGCAAACATATCTACGTAATCTTCATTCTGAGCATCATAACCTTGAGAAGCTTTTTTACCTTCTAAAAGTTTACCTACAACTACAGAACCGTCAACACCTGCATTGGCAGTAATTTGTCTAATTGGAGCTTGAAGAGCCTTTTTAACTATTTCGACACCAGCTTTCTGGTCATCACCTTTTACTTTAACTCCATCTAAATCTTGTGCAGCATAAAGTAATGCACAACCACCACCGATTACCACTCCTTCTTCAACAGCAGCTCTTGTTGCATTAAGAGCATCTTCAACTCTATCTTTTCTCTCTTTTACTTCAACCTCTGTAGCTCCACCAACTTTTATAACAGCAACACCACCAGCAAGTTTAGCTAACCTTTCTTGAAGTTTCTCTTTGTCATAATCGGATGTTGTTTCGTTGATCTCAGATCTAATTTGGTTACATCTAGCTTCTATATCAGATTTTTTACCTTCGCCAGCTACAATTGTACTGTTCTCTTTATCAATTTTTACTTTTTTGCAAGAACCAAGGTCTCCAATTTTGACATTCTCTAATTTAACACCAAGATCTTCTGAAATGACTTGTCCTCCGGTCAGAATAGCAATATCCTCTAACATCGCTTTTCTTCTATCACCAA
The DNA here is from genome assembly GCA_902556855.1 of uncultured Pelagibacteraceae bacterium. Classification (GTDB taxonomy): domain Bacteria; phylum Pseudomonadota; class Alphaproteobacteria; order Pelagibacterales; family Pelagibacteraceae; genus Pelagilacustribacter. Next base: position 3,171 of record CACDXJ010000009.1, read on the forward strand.
AACCAGGTGCTTTAACAGCTACTACTTTTAAACCACCTCTTAATTTGTTTACAACTAAAGTTGCAAGCGCTTCACCTTCAACATCTTCAGAAATAATCATTAATGGTCTATTAGCCTGAACCACTGATTCTAGTAAAGGCACCATAGGTTGTAAGTTTGTTAATTTTTTCTCAACTAAAAGAACTAGAGGACTCTCAAGTTCAGTGGTCATTTTTTCAGTATTAGTCACAAAGTAAGGAGAGAGGTATCCTCTATCGAACTGCATACCTTCAACAACATCTAATTCTGTTTCAACTCCTTTTGCTTCTTCTACAGTAATCACACCTTCATTACCCACTTTCTGCATTGCTTTAGAAATCATATCACCAATCGATTTTTCACCATTTGCTGAAATTGTTCCAACTTGAGCAACTTCCTCATTAGCTTTAACTTTTTTTGATGATGTTTTTAATTTATCGATTACTTGCTCAACTGCTTTATCGATTCCTCTTTTGATATCCATAGGATTCATTCCAGCTGTGACGTATTTAAGTCCTTCATTAACAATCGCTTGTGTTAGAATAGTTGCAGTAGTTGTTCCATCACCAGCATTATCATTAGTTTTGCTAGCAACTTCTTTTACCATTTGGGCACCCATATTTTCAAATTTATCTTCAAGTTCAATTTCTTTTGCAACAGAAACACCATCTTTTGTTGTCCTTGGTGCGCCATATGACTTATCCATTACAACATTACGTCCTTTTGGACCTAATGTTACTTTTACAGCATTAGCTAGAGTGTTGACTCCAGTTAGCATTTTTGATCTCGCTTCTGTATCAAATTTAATTATTTTTGCCATTTTTTTCTCCTATTAAGATTATTTTTTACTTTTTGTAATTCCCATTATGTCAGACTCTTTCATAATGCTGTATTCTTTACCGTCAATTTTCACTTCAGTCCCAGACCATTTTCCAAAAAGAACTACATCTCCGACTTTAACATCCATTGCAGAAACTTTTCCACTTTCATTTTTAGCACCTGGACCAACAGCTACAACTTCACCTTCCTGTGGTTTTTCCTTAGCGGTGTCTGGTATAATAATTCCGCCAGCAGTTTTTTCCTCACTGTCTAGCACTTTAATGAGTACGCGATCGTGCAAAGGTCTAAATTTCATATATATTTTCTCCTATAATTTTTTATTTAGTGTTGATATGGTATGTTTTAACTATTTTTCAAGAGGCAAAAATCATTAAAAAAACCATTAAATACTGTATTTATGGACGATAAAAGGAGAGATATATCACTTTGAAAGAACTTAAACACTTAGAAGACATATATAAAAACTATGACACGTTTGTAATAGATTTGTGGGGTGTAATGCATAATGGTGTCGTTCTAAATCCAAATGCCATTAAAGCAGTGGACCAATTGAAAAAAAATTCAAAAAAAATTGTATTTCTATCTAATGCGCCTAGGCCTAGTTCGAAAGTTATTAATTTTTTACTTAAAATGAAAATGGATAAAAAATATCTTGAACATGTAATGACCTCAGGCGAGGCAGCAATGCATGCAATAAATCAAAAAAAATTTGGAAAGACTTTTTACCATCTTGGGCCTGAAAGAGATATTTCAGTATTTGAAAAAGTAAAAGATAATAGAACTGACCTACAAAGTTGTGACTTTATTTTGTGCACTGGGTTATTTGATGATTATGATAATGACCTAGATTATTATAAAAAATTTTTATTTAAACATATTTCAAAAAAATTAATTTGCACCAATCCTGATTTAATAGTTCATAGAGGAAGTATTGAAGAATTATGCGCAGGTTCAGTGGCAAAAGTTTTTGAAGATCTTGGAGGTGAAGTTGTTTATTTTGGTAAACCACATAAGGAAGTTTATAAAATGTGTTTTAATTCTAACGAAAAAGTTTTAGCAATTGGCGATAATTTAAGAACAGATATTAAGGGTGCTAACAATTTGAAAATAGATTGTATATTTATATCTGAGGGTGTTCATCGAAAAGAATTTAACAATTTTTCTGAGCTTAATAAGCTTTTAGAAAAATATGAAGTAAAAGCAAATTTTTTTCAAAAAGAATTAAAGTGGTAAAATGAAAATTTACAAAAACCTAAATTTAAATCGAAAACATTGTAATGGCGTAATTGCAATAGGTAATTTTGATGGATTACATTTAGGTCATCAAAAAGTTTTAAGTGAAGCTAAGCGAAAAGCTAAAAAAAATAAATTACCTTTTGGTGTTATGACTTTCGAGCCGGTACCTGTTATGTTTTTTAATAAAAATATTAAAAATCATAGGATTAATTCTTTTGAGCAGAAAAAGATCTATCTTAAAAAATTTAAATTAGATTTCTTAATCATAATAAAATTTAATAGAAAGTTTTCAACTCAATCTGCAGAAATGTTTATAAAAAAAATAATTTTTAAAAAAACTATGTGTAAATATTTATATGTCAGTAAAAACTTTAAGTTTGGCTTTAAAAGACATGGAAATATTACAACTCTAAAAAAATATGAAAAAAAATATGGCTTTAAAAATATAGTTACTCATCCATTTAAAAAAAATAGCAAAATGATTTCATCTACTTTAATAAGAAAAAAAATAAGATTGGGCAAAATTAGTGAAGCAAATAGATTATTAGGTCGTAATTGGTGTGTAATCGGTAAAGTAATAAAAGGGCAGAGAAGAGGACGTAAAATTGGTTTTCCAACATGTAATTTAAAATTAAATGATTATGTCGTCCCTAAGAAAGGAGTCTACGCTGTTAAAGTTAAAAGTAATGACTTTAACAAAAATGGTATAGCAAATGTAGGTTATAGACCTACATTTAATGGACAAAACTTATTATTAGAAACAAATATCTTTGGAATTAATAAAAATTTATATAATAAAGTAATTAGTGTAAACTTTAAAAAATTTTTAAGACCAGAAAAGAAATTTAGAAATTTGGAACATTTAAAAAAACAAATTAAACTAGATATAAAACAGGCAAAAAAATAATGTCAAAAGATACCTTGCAACTTCCCAAGACAGCTTTTTCGATGAAGGCTAGTTTACCACTCAAAGAACCTGAAATTTTAAAAAAATGGGAAAAAAATAAAATTTTTGAAAAGTTAAGAAAAAAGTCTAAGGGAAAAGAAAAATTTGTACTTCATGATGGCCCCCCTTATGCGAATGGCCATATACATATGGGCACTGCTTTGAATAAAATCTTAAAAGATATGATTACTCGTTTTCATCAGATGAATGGCAAAGATTCTGTTTATGTCCCTGGCTGGGACTGTCACGGTCTCCCAATAGAATGGAAGATAGAAGAACAGTATAAAAAAAAGAAAAAAAATAAAGACGAGGTACCTATTAAAGATTTTAGACAAGAATGTAGGGAATTCGCAAAAAGCTGGATTAATGTTCATATAAAAGAATTTAAACGATTAGGTGTTGTCGGAGATTTTGAAAATTATTATTCCACAATGAGCTACGAAGCAGAGGCTCAAATTGTGAGAGAGTTGGGTAAATTCCTTTTAGATGGAAGTTTATATCAAGGTTTTAAGCCAGTTCTTTGGTCTACTGTTGAAAAAACTGCTTTAGCTGATGCAGAAGTAGAATATTTGGATCATACTTCAAATACAATTTACGTTGCATTTGATGTTAAGAAGACCGACAAAGATTTTCTGAAAGACTCAAGCATAATTATATGGACTACTACACCCTGGACTATTCCAGCAAATAAAGCATTAGCCTTTAACAGCAATATTGAATATGCAGTTTTGGAAATTGAACAGCTTGAGCATTTAAAAAATAAAAAAATTGTAGTTGCAAAAAATCTTATTGAGTCAATAACTAAAGAGTGTGAAATTAAAAACTATAAAGAATTAAAAGCTTTTAAAGGTTCTGAATTTCAAGGAACAATATGTCATCATCCATTTGTTAAAATGGATTTTGACTATGACGTTCCAATGTTGGATGCTCAATTTGTCAATTTAGAGCAGGGAACGGGGATCGTTCATTGCGCTCCAAGCCACGGTCCAGATGATTTTAACCTGTGTTTGAAAAATAATATACCATCACTTTATACAGTTGATAACTCAGGTGTTTATACTAAAGAGGTACCTTATTTTACAAATACACACATATTTAAGGCAGACCCAATTGTTATAGACAAACTAAAAGAACAAAAACAATTGCTTAAAAACGACAAACTTAATCATAGCTATCCTCATTCATGGAGATCTAAGGCTCCATTGATTTACAGAGCGACACCTCAATGGTTTATCTCCATGCAAAAAAATAAACTGAGAGATAAAGCTGTTAAAGCGATAAATGAAACCATCTTCTATCCAAATAAAGGTAAAGACAGGCTTTTATCAATGATTGAAGGAAGACCAGATTGGTGTGTTTCAAGACAACGAGTTTGGGGGGTGCCATTACCAATTTTTATCAATAAAAAAACAAAGGAGCCATTAAGAGATCAAAAAATTATAGATAGAATTGCCTCAATTTATGAAAAGCAAGGCTCTGATTGTTGGTTTACAGATGATGCAAAGATTTTTTTAGGCGATGACTATGATGTCAAAGATTATGAAAAACTTAACGATATCGTTGAAGTATGGTTCGACAGTGGTTCAACACACAGTTTTGTTTTAGAAAAAAGAAAAGACTTAAAATGGCCTGCAGACATGTATTTAGAAGGATCTGACCAACATAGGGGATGGTTTCATTCCTCTTTACTGGAGTCGTGTGGGACTAGAGGCAAAGCACCATTTAAGAGTATTCTTTCACATGGATTCGTTGTGGACGGTAAAGGTATGAAAATGTCCAAATCTATGGGTAACGTTATTTCTCCAGAAGATATTTTGAAGAACTATGGCGCAGACATACTCAGAGTTTGGGCTTCAGCATCTGATTACGCTGAAGATTTAAGAATAGATAAAAATATTTTAATACAGCATGCAGAATCTTATAGAAAAATTAGAAATACTTTTAGATTTATGCTTGGAAACTTAAAAGATAATTTCGAAAAACAAAATTTTGAAAAAATCAAAATAAATGAATTTGATGAGCTAGAGCAATTCATTTTACATAAATTATATTCAATTAATTCATCTATAAGTGAAAATTTGAAAAATTATAATTTTCATAAATTATATAAAGATCTATTGAATTTCTGCACACTGGATCTTTCTTCCTTTTATTTCGATATAAGAAAAGATGTTCTTTATTGCGACAGCATAAATTCAAAAAAAAGAAAAAATTGTGTAATTGTTTTAAACATAATCTTAGAAAGCTTACTAAAGTGGTTCGCTCCAATATTAGTTTTTACTACTGAGGAAATCTATAGTTTAGTGAATAAAGATAATTCTGAGAGTGTTCATGAAAATAATTTTGTAAAGATTCCAGCCAACTGGAATAATGAAAAGTTAAATGAAAAATGGTCAAATTTATTTAAAATTAAACAAGAGGCTAATATTGCAATTGAAGAGAAAAGGGCTAACAAAGAAATTGGTTCAAGCTTAGAGGCAGAAATAAAATTAATTTTAAAAAAAGATGAATTTGAACTTCTCGATAAATTAGATTTAGCAGATTATTTCATTGTTTCAAAAGCAGAAAAAAAATTATCAAATAATGATGATATTAAGATTGAGGTAAAAAAAGCTAAAGGACAAAAATGTGAGAGATGTTGGAAAATTTTAGAGAAAAAATGTGAAAGAGAAAGTTGTCCTATAAAATAGAAAGTCAATATTTTGATTGATCTTAAAGAAATAAAAAACAAAATAATTAAAAAAGAAAATTTTTATTTTCTCGCAATTATTCTTTTTATTTTTGGTATAGACAGATTATCAAAAATAGAAATTATAAAAAATTTTAGCGATGGGAGCGTTTATTTAAATGACTTTTTAAATTTGGATTTAGTATGGAATACGGGGATAGGTTTCGGGCTTTTAAGCTCTAATTCAACAATATTTTACAATAGTATAAGTTTGCTTATTGGAGTTATAATTTTATTTCTATTATTTCTAATTATATCTGCAAATAACTTTGATAAGTTTGTCTTTTCTTTAATAACAGGCGGTGCGATAGGCAATTTTTATGATAGAATTTATTTTCAAGCAGTACCTGACTTTATAGACTTACATTTTGAAAACTTACACTGGTTTACATTCAATCTAGCTGATATATTTATTACAGTCGGTATAATAATTTACATTTGTAAAGGATTTACAGAAAAAAATGTTTAAGGTTATATATATACTTGTTTCCATGTTATTTTTGTTTTCCTGTTCAGGCTTTAAAGATGCTGGCAAAGTACTGAGAAATGAAAAAATACGTACGACGGATGAATTTCTTGTAAAAAAAAGAGAGCCTCTAGTTTTTCCACCTGAATATAAAGAAATTCCAGAGCCAGGTTCGTCCACAGAAGATAAATCTAAAGAAGAGGATAATATTAAAAAGATATTAAAAGTTCCAAAAGAAAAAAATAATAAGAGCAACGGAGCTTTATCAGTTGAAGATGCAATTTTAAAAAAAATTCGTAAGTGATTAATAAAAATTTAATTTCAAAAAACTCAATTCCAAACAATCTTCTAAATAAAAGGAGTAGTAAAAAATTTAAAAAAAATTTTAAAAATATTTTTTCTGAAATAACGGAAGAAATATATAAAAATAAAAACGGATTAAGTGTATTAAAAGAAAATTATAAATTTAACTTTAATATTAAAGAATTAAAAAAATTTAAGAAATTTAAAAATTTAGTGATTATTGGTATGGGTGGATCAATCTTAGGAGTTGAAGCGATCTATCAATTTATGAGAAACAAAGTAAAAAAAAAATTATATTTTTTAAATAACATTGATATTGATCAAGTCAAAAATTTAGATAAAATTATTAATAAGAAAAAAACATTATTTCTTGTAATTTCAAAATCTGGCAATACTATTGAAACCTTGTCTAATCTTTTCTCATTGAGTTTAATTAAAAGTAATTCTAGAAACCTTATTGTTATATCTGAGAAAAAAGATAGCGCTTTATATTCTTTAGTCAAAAAGTTTAATTTAAATTTTGTAGAACATAAAAACCATATTGGAGGTAGATATTCTGTTTTATCTGAAGTTGGAATTATTCCATCATACTTAATGGGTCTAAATATTTTAAATTTAAGAAAAAATTTAAAAAGACATTTAACAAAAGATAATAAATCTTTCTTAAAAGATAGTGTGGTTAAGTTGTCACAAATAATGGAAAAAAAACAATATACCAATTTAATATTTCTAAATTACTGTCCAAAATTTGAAAAATTTTTAGAGTGGTGTCAGCAACTGATTGCTGAAAGTTTGGGAAAAAAAAGAAAAGGTTTTTTGCCAATTATTTCTAATGTTCCAAAAGACCACCATAGTTTACTCCAATTATATTTAGATGGTCCGAGAGATAAGATATTTTACATTTTTAATAGCCATGAAACTGAGAAAAAAAGAATGAATGTAAAAAAATATTCTAAAAAAATAAATTATTTAAATAATAAAACTTTATCTCAAATAAAAAATGCACAAAAAAATGCGATGATAAATACTTTAAAAAAAAATAAAATACCTTTTAGAGAATTTAAATTTAAAAACCATAACGAGGAGACACTAAGTGAACTATTTTCATACTTTATTTTAGAAACTGTCTTCCTAGGAAAATTAACAAACATAGATCCTTTTAATCAACCTGCTGTTGAGCAAGTAAAATTAGCTACAATAAAATTAATTAAATAATTTCTGCAAAAATAATTTTTGATCTTCCGTATTGCTTTATCTCATTAAAGTTAATTATTTTATCAAGATTATCTTCTGCATTTTTTTCTCTATGTATAATTATGATATGATTATCACTGTATAGTTTAAATTTTTTTAACAATTTTAAATTTTCAATAAAATTACTATCTGAAAATGGAGGATCAAAAAAAATAATATTAAATTTTTTTTTCCCCAATGACTTAAAGGCATTCTCTATTTTATTATTTATTACTAAAGCTTTATTAATTAGGGATAAATCTATTAAATTAGAATTTAATATTTTTATAGCTTCATTATTCTGTTCCACAAAAGTAACTTCTCTAGCACCTCGTGATAAAGCTTCGAGACCAAATGATCCAATACCTGAGTATAAATCTAGAATATTTGAATTATTGATCCTGATTGGAATTTTATTAGAGTGCTCTAAAATATTAAAAACACTTTCCCTGACAGAGTCTTTTAGTGGTCTTGTAATTGAAGTTTTCAGAAACTTAACCAATTTCCCTTTATGTATTCCGCTTATAATTCTCATTGTTTTTTTATTACTCTCCAACCTATATCTTTTCTAAAAAATCCATTTTTCCAATTTATTTTTTTTATCAATCTAATTATATTTTTCCGAATTAATAAGAAATTATTTCCTAAAGTTGTAATATTTAATACTCTACCGCCATTCGAAAAAAGGATTTTATTTAATAAAATTGTACCAGCGTGAAAAATAAATTCATTTCTTTTTAAATTCAATTTTTCGAGATTTTTAATTTTTATTTGATTTTGATATTTACCTGGATACCCTTTAGAGCAAATTACTATTGTCATACTTTTAAACTTATTCCAATTGATTTTAATTCTTTTTAATTTATTTTCTGCAGTTTTTAGAATAATTTTTACAAAATCTGTTTTAAGCCGAGGTAAAATTACTTGACACTCTGGATCTCCCATTCTGACATTATATTCAATGAGGTAGGGTTCATTATTCTTAATCATTAGACCTACATATAAAAATCCATTATAAAATTTTTTTTTACTTTTAAGATAATCTAAAGTCGGTTTAACAATTTTATTAATAATTTTATTTTCTATTTTTTTTGTGATCAATGGAGCAGGAGAATACGCGCCCATCCCACCAGTATTTGGCCCTTTATCATTAACATAAACACGTTTATGATCCTGTGCAGTTCCAAAAAATTTAAAAGTTTCTTTATCAACCACAAGAAAATAACTCGCCTCTTCACCATCAAGATACTCCTCTAGAACTAGTTTTTTTGAAGATTTATATTTTCCTTTGAAAATTGTATTTGAAAAATCTAAAACTTGATTTTTTGTGTTACAGATAGCTACTCCTTTTCCTGCAGCTAAGCCATCTGCTTTGACTACTAAAGGTAGCTTATTTTTTTTTAAAAATTGAATTACATCATTTTTATTTTTACATATTTTAAATTTGGCTGTGGGTATATTTTTTTTCCTGCAAATGTATTTTACAAATGATTTAGAACCTTCAAGTTTTGCTGCATATTTATTTGGTCCAAATACTTTAATTCTATGTTTTCTTAGAAAATCCGATAATCCATTTACTAAAGGTTCTTCTGGTCCGATTATAACAAGTTTAATTTTATAAAACTTGATTACTTGGAGTACCTTTTTAAAATTATTTAAATTAATACTTAAATTTACTGCAATCTTAGCGGTGCCTGCATTTCCAGGAATACAGTAAATTTTTTTTGATAACGGAGATTCATATATTTTTTGACAAATTGCATGTTCTCTTCCACCGCTGCCAATTATAGCAATATTCATAATAATAATGTTATAATGTATAATTTATTGATGAATAAAAAAAAAGCTAAACTTATTTTTAAACACAACTCATTTGATATTCTTGAGGATGGAAATTATGTTTTGTGTGCAGTCTCTGGAAAAGAAATATTATTAAAAGATTTAAATTACTGGAATGTAGATTTTCAGGAGGCTTACTTTTCTCCAAAAGAAGTAAAAGAAAGATTTAAAAATCAAAAAAAATAGTTTTTACTTCCATCTATTATGCGTCCAAATCCACTGGTCAGGATTTTTTTGAACCATCTCTTCTAACTTTTTATTGAGAATAACGGTTAAATCAATTTTATTTTTAAAATCAGATGAGTTTATTTCTTTTCCAAAATAAATTTTGAATTTTTTGTTAATTCGCCGAATAAAAACTGGAATTATTTTTAGATTATATTTAATAGCAAGTTGTGCTGGTAAAGTTGTTGTATATGCTGGTTTACCAAAAAAATTAATTTTTTCTCCTTCGCTAACTCTTTGATCAATCATCAAAGCAATACTGTGATCTTTTTTAATATACTCTATTGCTTCTCTTACACCGTTTATTCCTTTTTTGATTTGATTTTTACAAATATATTTTTTTCTTAAATATTCCATATAAGGGTTCAAAAATATATTGTTTAGAGGTCTATAAATTGCTGCTAATTCTATTTCTTTTTTTGTAATTTCCATAGCCATTAATTCAAAATTTGCAAAATGACCTGAAACGAAAATGGAAGATTTTTTATTTTTTTTAATAAGTTTTAAAATTTCCTCACCTTCAATTTCAACTTCGACATTACTTTTTTTGAAGTAGTTTAAATATACATATTCTGCAAAAGTCATACCATAATTTTTCCACATATTAGAAATAATTCTTTTTTTTTCTTCTTGAGTTAAATTTTTAGAATAAATTTCCAAATTACTCTGAATTATTTTTTCAGACTTAAAAAATTTTCCAAAAATTAAAAACAATTTTGAAAAAACTTTTCGGCTTAACCTTAATCCAATTAATTTACTCAAAAAGAAAAGAAAGTAGATAATTATTGCTTGTATAAAATAATTAATTTTTTTTATCATAGACTTCTAAAACTCTTTCAATTAATTTTTCATCTTCGTGAATTTGTAATTCATTTCTCAAGAAATCAATTTCACTTAATTCAAACTTTTTAATTCTACAATAATCTTTCTCCGTCGTTATGATTTTTAGATTTGCCTCTTTAGCTTCTTTAATTATATCAATAATTTCATTTTTATTAAATTCATAATGATCAGGGAAAATTAATTTTTTTTCAACAAATAATTTGTTCTTATCTAATAACTCAAAAAAATTTTCTGGATTACCTATTCCAGCAAAGGCTAATAATTTTTTATTTAAAAAAATATCAATATTTTTTGGAATATATCTAGAATAAAATATTTCTAATTGGTCATTAAATTTTAATAGTTGTTTTTCAAAATTTGAGTTCTTTTCACCGTTAATAATAATTATGTTCGCTGTACTTAGAGAACTCAAGTCTTCTCTTAAAGGTCCTGAAGGAAAAACTAATCCATTTCCAATTTGCTGCCTTTCATTAAAACATACTATTTTTAAATCTTTTTTTATTTTGTAATCTTGAAGCCCATCATCTAAAATTACCGAATCGTATTGCAATTTTTCAACTTCAATAATTCCATCAATTCTATCTTTTTTTACAACTAAATTTTTAAAATATTTTTTTATAAGATTTTGCTCATCATATTGATCTTTATATTCTTTTTTTAAAATTGCTGGGTTTTTATTTTTTTTTGTAAGTTTATTTGCTATAAAAATTGCAAAAGGCGTTTTTCCAGTACCACCTACATATATATTTCCAACACAAATTATTGGAATTTTAAATTTATGGGATCCAGAAAAATTCTTTTTTAAATATAACAATAACTTATAAACAAGGCTTAAAGGAATTAAAATTATAGATAAAAAATGATTTTTAATGTTCCAAAACTTTGGTTTATTTAACGCCATTAGATAAAAAATTATTGATTTGTTTCATAGTTTCAGAAAAAATCTTTTCTCCTAAATCATTAAATAATTTCAAAGATTTTTCTTTTTCCTTAGTCTTCATGAAGTCTTTTATAATTAAATTGGCTAACTCATCATAGCTACGTATCTCTTTAGAAATATTATTTTGATGTAGAATTTTATATATTTCTTGAAAATTATACACATATTCACCATGATATATAAAGCATCCTAGCTTAGCTGCTTCTATCGGACTTTGTCCTCCTTCTTGTTTCAAGCTTTCTATTAAAGATTTTCCTATAAAAACACTTTTAGCATAATTAAAAAAGCTAGGTAAAACACCAAAAGAATTGATCAAAATTATTTCTTTATTTTCAAGTATAAGATCATCTTTATTAAGAATTTGAGAAGTTAAATTAAAGTTATCACATTTTTTTTTAATCTCTAAAATTCTATTTATATGTCTCGGTGCTATTATGGTGATAATATTTTTATGATTTTCTTTAATTTTTAAATGAGTTTTCAAACAAAAAATTTCTTCTCCCTTATGGGTGCTCGCAGCAAGCCAAAATTTATTTTCACTTAAAAACTTTTGATTTACATTCTTAATCTTAAATTGACTAGTTTTACTTACTAATTTTATATTGCCAGTGTAAAAAATATTTTTCATCTTAAAATGGGATAAAAATTCCATTGTTTCCTGATTGGAACTTAGACAAAGGTCAAATGAATTAAATATTTTTTCAGCAGTTTTTGGAAATAACTTCCATCTTTTAAATGTCTTGCTTGTAATTCTTGCATTTATTATTGAAATTGGAATTTTATTCTCTCGAGAAGACATAATGAGATTTGGCCAAATTTCTGAGTCGACTAAAAAAATTGCATCTGGTGACCAAGATTTTAAAAATTTTTTAATTAAAAAACTAATATCTAATGGAAAGAATCGATGTTGAATATTTTTAATTCCTTTCAATTCTTCACCTGCTAAATTTGCGGAACTTAAAGTAACAGTGGTTAATAAAAAATTTATTTTTAGTTGTGTTTGATTAAGTTTATCTATTATTGGAAGTATACTTTTTACCTCACCAACACTGGCAGCATGAAACCAGATAAGTTTTGAGTCCTTATTTCTTTTAACATTAAAATAAGAAGCAAAAATTTTTTCTTTATATCGTGAGGAATGTTCTTTTTTTAAAAACTTTCTCAACAAGATAATTATAACAAAAAAAGGATAAAAAAAATTAGTCAAAATCTTGTATAAAAAAAACATTTTATATTTACTTTAATTGATTTTGATATAACGATTTATACTCATCATTTTTTGAAATTAATTCTTCATGTTTGCCTGATGCAATTATTTTTCCACTTTTCATCACTAATATTTTTTCAGCACTATGAATAGTTGAAAGCCTATGAGCAATAATAATTGTAGTTCTTCCTTTAATAAGATTATTAATTGCATTTTGAACAATTCTTTCTGACTCATTGTCTAAAGATGAAGTAGCCTCGTCTAATAAAATAATTGGTGATTTTTTTAAAATAGCCCTTGCAATAGAAATTCTTTGTTTTTGACCTCCAGATAGTTTAACTCCATTTTCTCCTACTATTGTATTGTATTTATTTGGAAGTTTTTCAATGAATTCACTGGCTGCAGCATATTCACAGGCTTTTATAATTTCAGACTCATTTGCAGTAGTATCAGCATACGCAATATTATTTTTCACAGTGTCATCAAATAAAATTATATCCTGACTTACCAATGAAATTTTTTCTCTTAAAGATTTAAGATTTACTTGCTTAACATCTTGATCATCAATTAAAATTTTTCCATTTTGCGGATCATAAAATCTCGGAACTAGATTGATGATTGTACTTTTACCAGCTCCGCTTTGACCAACAAGTGCAGTTATTTTTCCTCCATCAATCTTAAAATTTATATCATTTATGGCTTTTTCAATTGTTGTCTCATATTGAAAATTTACGTCTTTAAACTCAATACTTGAGTCTTTTATTATTAAATCAGGAAGATGGCTTTCATTCTTAATTTTAATTGGTTTATCTATAACAGTAAAAATTCTATCAGCTGCCGCTGAACCTTGGTAAGCAACCATATTAATAGTGGCTAAGGACCTAAT
>CACDXJ010000010.1 GCA_902556855.1 uncultured Pelagibacteraceae bacterium
ATACAACTTTACTGCTAGCAGCTGAAGCACAAAAAAGAGGTTATAAGATATATTATTTTGAACCTGAAAATTTGAGTTTTTTAAATGGAAAAGTGTTAGCTTCTTGTAAGCATATAAAAATTAATGAAAATAAAAAGAAATTCTACTCACTACTAAAAATTGTTACTTTTAATTTAGAAAGATCTAAAGTTATTTTAATCAGAAATGATCCACCTTTTGATAATCGTTATCTATATACAACATTCTTACTTAACCATATCTCTAAGAAGGTTAAGATTATAAACCACCCTTTTGCTGTAAGAAACATATCTGAAAAGTTATTTTCTATTAATTTAATGAGATATATGCCTCCAACTTTAATTAGTGAAAACCTTTCAGAAATAAGAAGTTTTTGTAAAAGATACAAAGCTGTTGTGGTTAAACCTATCAATGGTTTCAGTGGTAATAACGTAATTTTACTAAAAACCTTTAACGCAAGCAAAATTAGAAAATTATTGAAAACTCATAATCATTTATTTTTTCAAAAGTTTTTACCTGGGATTTCTAAAGGCGATAAAAGAGTTTTTATAATTAAAGGAAAGATTGTAGGTGCTATTTCTAGAGTACCTAAAAAAGGTAGTATTTTATCAAATATGAGTAAAGGAGCTAAAGCAAAATTAACAAAGCTCTCAAATAAGGAAGTTAATGCAAGCAGAGCAATTGGTAAATTGTTAGTAAAAAATAATATATATTTTGCAGGTGTTGATTTTGTACAAGAGAAATTAATTGGCGATATCAATGTTACTAGCCCTACAGGACTAGCTGCATATAAAGATTTGTCTGGAATAAACCTTGCAAAATTATTCTGGAATAATATTTAATTGATAGTTGACAGTATCCTAATTTTCTTGCTATATTTAATCCAGCGCTGAGTTAAAGCAACTTGCGGGCGCTTAACAAATCCTGCTAAAGCGCCTAAGTCTTTCAGACCACCGCTTTAGTCGGTGGTTTTTTTTTGGAAAAATCTAAAATTAAACCGGGTATTTGAACCATATTGTACACCCGGCATTCGCCGAAGTACTAAAAAGGAGAAGATGAACAGAATTAAAATTCGTTCATTCTTCTCCAAGAATGGAGAAAAAATGAACGAGACAATAAGAGAAACAGTAAGGGGGAAAATCAATGGCTGATTTTAAACATCCGGAAACTATTGGCTTACATGGTAGTGATTACAGAAGTGATCCTGCAACTACAGCAGTAGCAGTTCCAATTTACCAAACAACTTCTTACCAATTTAAAAATGCAGAAACCGCTGCAAATTTATTTGGTTTGAAAGAGTTCGGTAATATTTACACAAGAATAATGAACCCAACATGTGATGTGTTAGAAAAAAGAGTTGCAGCACTAGAGGGTGGTGTAGCGGCACTAGCGGTTGGTTCAGGTCAGGCGGCATCGGCAATGTGTATACAAAATTTAGCGCAAGCTGGAGATAATATAGTTGCTTCAACTGACTTGTACGGAGGTACAGTAAACTTATTCAAAAATACTTTAAGACAACAAGGTATTGAAGTTAGATTTGCAGATCCTGCTGATCCTAAAAACTTTGAAAAAGTTACTGATGATAAAACAAGAGCTTACTACGGTGAGTCTTGTCCAAATCCTTATCTTCGTGTGTTCCCAATCAAGGAAGTTTCAGATATCGGTAGAAAAAAGGGTATTCCTTTAATAATCGATAACACAGCTTCACCAGTTATTTGTAAACCTTTAGCTCATGGGGCTGCAATCGTTATGCACTCTTTGACAAAGTATATTGGTGGTCACGGAACTTCTATTGGTGGAATAATTGTTGATGGCGGAAACTTTGACTGGATTAAAGACAGAAAAAGACAACCATTGATAAATGAACCTGATCAAAGTTATGGTGGTGCCGTTTGGGCAGATGCAGTTCCTCAATTAACAGGAGCTAACATACCATTTGTAATCAGAGCTAGAGTGGTTTTATTGAGAGACTTAGGTGCTCCATTAAGTCCATTTAATGCTTTTCAAATTATTCAAGGTTTGGAAACAGTTGCTCTTAGGATGAAACAACATTGTAGTAATGCAGAAAAAGTTGTTACTTTCTTAGAAACACAAAAAAAGGTTAAGAATGTAATCTACCCTACTAATCATCAAGGGGAGATTAAAGAAAGAGCTAAAAAATACATGCAAGGTGGATACGGATCTTTAGTTGGAATGGATCTAGGTACTAAAGAAGCTGGTGCTAAATTCATTGATAACTTAAAAATGCTATATCACGTTGCAAATATTGGTGATGCTAGAAGTTTAGCAATTCACCCGGCTACTACTACGCACAGTCAATTAGATGATGCGGCGCTAGCGGCGGCAGGTGTAACACCAGGTTATGTAAGATTATCTATTGGTATTGAACATCCAGACGATATTATTGCTGATATCAAGCAAGCTTTAGCTGCTTAAAAAAATTAGGTGGTCCCAATTTTATTGGGGCCATCCCTTCAGAAAAAAGTTATCTTCTGTTATAGATTATTGATTTTTTAGCTATCTTTTCAATCTTAGACTCTTCTTTAATTTTTTTTGGAAATTCCTCGGCAATCTTTACAGTTTTATCCATTAATGCAGTACTTTTTAATTTAATTTGTTTTTTAACAATTGTACAAAATTCAGACCTTGTTATTTCAAAAGAGGAAATGCAGGTTTCTTTTTTTCTCTCAGGATTTTTTTCTTCCGCATAAGCTATAGCATGTTCTAAAGGGGTTTTTCCTGTTTGTTTTTTAACTCCATAACTTATCGCTGAATTTAAACTAGATTGAACAAGTCTTCCGTTAGAAGCACCTGGTCCAAATAATGCTAAAGACTCTGCGCAACCGTTTAATAGTAAGATAGTTGATAATAAAAGTAATATCTTTTTCATGATTAAAGTTAAGTTTAATTTATCCCATATATCTGCTTCATCTTTAAATAAAAGTTAATTGTTAGTGTAATAATGTTTATTCACACAACCCATAGTAGTTAAGATATTAAATTTGAGATGTAGATTTTGTTCTAGAATTTATTAATCTAAATACTTAATTTTAGATTTTTTATTTATATTAGGCTGAAGTGATGAAGTGAGGTCTTTTATAGATTTTTCGTTTGATCTATTTAAAATCTTCGATTTAGTTATTTTTAATTGCCTTTTTACAATAGCGCAAATTTCTGAGTTAGTTTTTTCAGTAAATGCAAAGCAAGGTTCCTTCTTTTTCTGAGGATTAATCTCCTCAGCATAAGCTATTGCATGTTCCATGGGGCTTTTCCCAGTTTGTTTTTTTACTCCGTAATTAACTGCTGAAGAAAAAGCTGATTGAGCAATATTTCCACCTGTTACTGCGGTAGAGGAAGGTCCTAGTAAAGCTAAAGACTCTGCACAACCAGTTAGTAAAATAAGTCCTAGCAATAAGCTAAAAATTTTTTTCATACTCCCTTTTATATTTCTCCCAATTTAAGCAGAGATTTGTTTGTTATAAAACAAACGAATCACTCATATTGAGTTTATATCAAATACAACCTGAGATAGAAGAAATAATTATGAGATTAATCTTAAAGGCTTGTTATTTAAGCAACTTTCAAGATTTTCTATCATTTGTAAATAAAATTTTGAGTAATTTTCTGCCGTTACGTAACCGATGTGAGGAAATAACAAAGCATTAGGAAGAAATCTTAATTTATGATCTTGTGGAAGAGGTTCTTTTTCATAAACGTCTAAACCAGCTCCAGCTATTTTTTCTTCCTTTAAAGCTTCTACTAAATCATTTTCATTTATAATTAGTCCTCTAGAGGTATTAATTAGAAAACTTGTTTTTTTCATCAGTTCAAATTCTTTTTTAGTGATTAAGTTTTTATATCTTTCGCCTAAAACTAAATGAATAGAAATTATATCTGAGTTCTTAAGTAAATCTTCCTTACTCATTGGTAATACTTCAAGTTCATTAGCATGAGATAAATTTAGATTTTCACTCCATGCACATACCTGCATACCAAAAGCTTTAGCAACTTTTGCAACTTGTGAACCTATATTTCCTAATCCAATTAAGCCTAGCATTTTACCTTTTAGTTCATATCCTATTGTTGTTTGCCAGTATCCTTGAAACATATTGTCAACTTCTTGCTTTATATTTCTACATAAGCCTAATATTAAAGCCCAGGTAATTTCTGCTGCAGGGTTTGAATTGATATCTGTGCCACATAGTTTTATTCCTTTTTTCTTTGCCGCTTCTAAATTTATAGAATTATTTCGCATGCCTGATGTCATAATATATTTTAATTTAGGAAGATTTTCTATTAGCGATTTTGTCATTGGAGTTCTCTCTCTCATAATAAATAATGCTTCAAACTCTTCTAATGCTGCAATAGTCTCGTTTTCATTTAAAAATGGTTCATTAAAAATTTTAAATTTATACTTATCTTTATATTTTTCTATTTCGACAATTTGTCTAAAAATATCTTGATAATCATCTAGCACTGCAACTTTAATCATTGAGTTTTTCTATTAGATAAATAAATACCTTTCACTATGAAAGAGCCGCCAATGAAATGGTATAATTGGAATTTCTCTTTAAATATTAAAATTGCCATTAATGCACTAAACAAAGGCATCAATTGTACAAAAATTGCTGATCTATTTGGTCCTATTATTTCTATAGCTTTCTGCCAACAATAGTATGCAGCTATAGCTGGAAAAATAACTACATAAAGCAAAATAGCAATAAAAAATTTATTTATTGGAATTTCTAGCCCAACAGATTGCTCATAGAAATATTGTGGGATAAGAAATATAATACCAACTGTGACCATGAGTTGAATAAAAGTAAATTGAGATAGTTCAAATTTTTTCTTCTTTAATAAAGTTGAATAAAGCGACCAGCTTAGTACACAAACTAACATCCATAAATCTCCTTTATTAAAATTCAAAGATAAGATTTTTTGTATATCTGCATTAGAAATAATTGTTCCAACACCTATTATCGATAAAATCAAACCTACTAATTGAAAGATATTTGCCCTTTCTATTTTCATAATTGAGGACAAAATCATTACAGCAGCCGGAATGCCGGCTAACATTAATACTGCATTTATAACTTGGGTATAATTAAGGGCAAAGTAAACAACAGAATTGAAAGTGCTTATTGTTATGATACCCATAAAACTAATCAACAACCAATTTTCTTTAATATAATTTTTTTTATGGAAAATTTCTTTAAAAGTGAATGGGATTAGAATAAACCAAACCATTACCCATCTATAAAAATTTAATGAAAGCGGTGGTATTTCAAATAAAGTAGCAAATTTTCCAACAATAAAGTTTCCAGACCAAAACAGGGTCGCGAGCACTAAAAAAGTATAAGCTGTATAATTTTTTGACAAAAAGTTCCTAATTAAATCTTTTCGAACTGTATGGATCTAAATTTAAATTTGTTTTTTCTCCTGCTACAATTCCAGAAATAATCTTGCCTGTAATAGCGCCAAGAGTCCAGCCTAAATGTTGGTGGCCAAAAGCATAAATAATATTTTTGTTTTTAAGTGAAGGACCTAAAATTGGCAAAAAGTCAGGTAAAGTTGGTCTAAATCCTAACCATTCATCATCATGTTTATCAAGTTGTGGTAAAAGTTCTTTTGCACAATCAGTTATGTATTTTATTCTTTTTTTATTTAAAGGGTTATCTAGCCCCCCTAATTCTACAGTCCCAACTGCTCTTAAACCTTGGTTCATTGGAGTCATTCCAAAACCACGGTCTAAGAATATCACTGGCCTTGAAATTAGGTTGTCTCTGTTTTTAAAATGTACATGATAACCCCTTTCAGTGTCCAAAGGTATATTTTCTCCTAGTTGGTCTGTTAGTTTTTTTGAGAATGCCCCTGATGCAATTACTGATTTTTCAAATTTATATACATCATTTTCAGATCTAATTATTGTTTGGTCTATCGAAGACTGTTCTATACTTTTAATATTTGTTTGAATAAATCTTCCTCCCTTTTTTAAAAATAGCTTAAATATTTCCTTAAGTATTCCGTGTGGATCTCTTGCATGCATTGCATTTTCGTAAATCACACCTGCATCAAATACAGGACTTAAATTTGGTTCCAAATCAAGCACTTCTTTTTGTGTTAGCAATTTTTGTTCTATTCCTAATTCGTTTCGAACTTTGATTTCTAATTTTCTACTTTTAAGGTTTTTGTTTGTCCAAACATAAATAATACCCTTTCTCTCTACAAGTCCATTAGTATCTATCTCTTGAAAAATTTCTTCATAAGCATCATTTGAGATACTTAAAATTTGATGCATGTATTTAGCGGTATGGAGCATTGATTTTTCGTTACAATTTTTAAAATAATGTAAAAACCATTTAAACATTTTAGGAATATAGTTCCACTTAAGTGCAAGAGGACCATAAGAACTTAAAAGCATTTTTGGAACATCGTACAAAACATCCGGACGATTAAACTGCAATACTGCATAAGGTGAAAAGTGACCTGCATTACCATACGAGGCTGGTTTATACTCTTTTGATAGAGGATCCTGTCGATCAAATAATGTGACGGGTATTCCTTTTTTTATAAGTTGTAGACCAGTACAAACACCCTGAATGCCAGATCCAATAATACCAACTGACTTACATTTATAATTTTCCATAAGGAAATTATATTAAAATCTTAATAAAATAGAAGTGCGGTAGATTAGGCTAGAGCCTCTTTATTTACAACTTCAGGTCTCTCTTCTGACTCTGAAGTCTCTTTCTTATCTTTTTTCTTAAATAAAAAGTCACCAGTTAGAGTAGATTTTGATTTGTTAGTTTTTTTAATGTAGCCATCAATGTCAGCTCCATTCTCAGTTTTTAAATTATTACCAAATTCTACATCTCCTTTAACGGTTCCTGTTGAACCAATCACGATGTCTTGACCAGCAACTTTTCCATCAAGATGTCCATGAATTTCAATATGATCACCTTCTATAGAACCAGTGATTGAACCAGTTTCTCTTATAATAATTTCTTTAGAGTAAACTGGGCCTTTAACTAAGCCAGCAACGTCGATAGCTCCAGAACTATTTATAGTTCCTTCAATGCTAACTGTTTCACTTATTAAAGATCTTTCTGAATCTGTAAGCTTATTTTTTTTATCTCCAAACATATAATTTTTCATAAACTAACCACCTATTTCCATAATATACAAGTATTTATTAAAATCAAATTTGACCAAAATAGGTTTAATTTACTGGCGTATCTTTATGGACTTTGCATGACATCGCAATGCCAAGACCAAGCATTATTGCCATCATTGATGATCCACCATATGACATGATTGGCAAAGGAGAGCCTACTATAGGTAATAATCCAAGAACCATCATCATATTAACAACCACGTAAATAAAGAAAGCGGTAGCAAAACTATAACAATATAATTTTCCAAAGTTACTTCGTGTAATATTTCCAATTTTTACCAGTCTCCAAACAATGAGTGCATACAGTATTAAAATAAATACTGATCCAAAAAAACCAAATTCCTCTGAAAAAAGAGTGAAAATAAAATCCGTATGTTTTTCAGGTAAATAATCTAAATAACTTTGAGAACCTTGCAAAAACCCTTTTCCAAAAAGTCCTCCAGAACCTATTGCAATTTTTGATTGAATTATTTGATACCCTGCACCTAATGGATCTCTTTCAGGATTTAAAAAAGTTAAAATTCTTGATTTTTGATATGGCTTTAAAAAAGAAATTGCGATCGGAAGCAATGCGAGAAAAGATAACCCAGATATAGTAAAAAATTTTACCTTTACTCCAGCAAGCCATGCAACTGTTATACCTCCAGCCGCAATTAAAATCGACGTTCCTAGGTCAGGTTGTGTAGCTACTAGCAATACAGGAGCAATTAAAACTACTATGGGCAGAAACAAATATCGAATACTATTAATGTTTTCTATAGAAGTTCGATGATAGTATTTGGCTAAAAATAATATTAAACCAATTTTCATTAGCTCTGATGGTTGTAAATTCATGAAATAAAGGTCTAGCCAACGCTTAGAACCTGAGGAAGTTAAACCAAAATATTTTACTCCAAGCAGTAGAATAAAAAATATAAAATAAATTAAATAACTCTGAGAATGCCAAAATCTAATTTGTATAAAAGAAATAGTTAAAAACATAAAAAAGAAAACAAAAAAACGAATAATATGACTTTTAGTATGATACTTGAACTCGCCACCATCGGTAGAATACATTGCAAGTATACTAACCAATCCTAGAATAAAAATTGTAATAACCAGAACATAATCAATTGAAAAAAGTTTATCTCTAAAATTTAATGATGAATGAATAGATCTTGGTTGTAACATTAAACAGACTCCCCTATTTGCTCATTTACGCTTCTTCTTAATTCATGTCTTTCAAGAACTTTTTTAATTACTTTCTTCGCTATTGGTGCAGCAGCTTTACCACCTGAACCTCCATGCTCAACTAAAACACTTATTGCATATTGTGGGTCTTTATAAGGGGCAAACGCCACGAACAATGCATGGTCTCTATCTTTGTAGGGTAAACTTTCTTGTTTAACTTCTGCCTCTCGTTGAGCCTCTGTAAATCTTTTGATCTGTGATGAACCAGTTTTTCCTGCAAAAGTATATTTTGGATTTTCAAACCTATGCCTATAAGAGGTTCCTCCAGGCTCATTAGATGAAGAAAACATGGCATCTTTAATAAGGTTTATGTGCTCTTGATTTTTAAATAAGGGCTTTAAATCAAAATTTGATATTAGTAGGTCAGTAGGGAGAGGTTCATTAGGATTTTCGTTTTTATGTTTTATATAATTTCTTAAATTGTCATTTTTTCCATCAACTATTATTCTAGGCTTTATTTCAAAACCTCCATTTGCTATTTGCGCAGTCATTAAACATAATTGCAAAGGGGTGCTTTGGAAATATCCTTGACCTATTCCTGAGTGAAGAGTTTCACCTAAATACCAATTTTGACCGATAAATTTTTTTTTCCATTTTGTATTAGGTACTACTCCAGACCTTTCTTCAACGAAATCGCTTAAAACTTTTTTTCCTAAACCAAATCTTTTTGCAGTTTCTGATAATCTGTCTACACCGAGTTTTCTTGCAACTTCATAAAAATAAACATCACAAGATCTTTGAATTCCTTTTCTCAGATTTACAATACCGTGTCCGTCTTTCTCCCAGCAGTGAAATTTCTCACCATATAGCTCTATTTTTCCTTTACATCTAAAAGTATCTAAAGGTCTAATAATTTTATTTTCTAAAGCACTTAAAGCCACCAAAGTTTTAATTGTAGATCCAGGAGGATATAATCCTGATAGCGCTTTATTTGCTAGAGGTTTCTTTTCATTTTTTATTAAACTATTCCAATAAGCCTTATCTAATCCATGGACAAATTCGTTTGGCTCAAACGTTGGAGACGAGACTAAAGAAACTATATCGCCATTGTAAACATCCATCACACAAACTGCGGCTGCTTTATCTTTTAAAAGTTCATTTGTATATTTTTGAACTTCGTAATCTAAAGTTGTTTTGAAACTTTTACCTGCTTGGCCTTCATCAATTTTAATTTCTCTTATTCTTTTTCCAAAAGCATTAACTTCATAACGTTGATAACCAACTTTACCAATTATCTGCTCGTCTAGTTTTCTTTCTAAGCCAGTTTTTCCTATTGCCATACCTGGTACGGCTAATTCTTGAAGATATTCTTTTGTCTGTAAATCTTTAGTGCTTATTTGAGAAACATAACCTAAAATATGAGCTGATGAATTGTCAGGGTAAGTTCTCGCAACAGAGACAATAGGTTCTACTCCTTCCAATTCATGTAAAAATAAATTTATTCTTGAAAAATCAGACCAATCTAGATTTTCAGAAACAATGACTGGTTCCCATGGTTTTTGTTTTTTTATAAGTCTTTTTAAATAAGAAACTTTTCGATCAGTAATGTTTAAAATTGCTTTTAATCTTACAAATAAATTATCTAGGTCTTTAGCATTTTCTGGAACTAAATGTAATTGGTAAAGAGGTTCGCTTGATGCAATTTTAGTATCAAAGAAATCTTTAATTGCTCCTCTTTCGGGTGCTAATTTCCACTCTCTAAACCTATTTTTATCTGACAAAGATTTGTACTTTGTAGCTTGATTAATTTGAAGAGATATAAGCCTGCCTACTAATCCGACCATTACTACAGCTTTTGCAGCAGTTATTAAAAACATTCTTCTGCTTATAAGTTTTGATTTAATAACTGTATTTCCTGAACCAGGGCTAAGCATCTTGAGCTCCTATGAAGCTTATTTGATAAAGATTAAACATAAGCCAAAAAACTGGAAATAAAAATAAAGTAAAGAAAGTATTGTAACCAATTTTTGCGTAAGAGATGGCAACTTCCGAAAAATTATTTAATAATGTAAAAAAAAGTAAATTAGCAAATAATAAAGCTATTAAAAATGTAAACCAATCAGATGCTATTGTAGTATTAACACTTTTGTTTCTTACATAATTACCTACGAAACAAACTACAAGATATGAGAGTGAACTTATGCCTAGTGGAAATCCCATCACGACATCATTAATTAATCCTGCTAAAAATATATGACCTGTGCCCATTAAATTTGGACGCTTTATAATCCAAAAATAAATTATTATAATTTGCAAATTTATAGAAAATACCTCAATTAATTTTTCAAGATTTGTATCTATTTCGCTAATTGACAAATAATATAGTAGAATTAAAGGACCGGCTGCAAATAATTTATTTATTATATTTACTTTAGCCATTAGAATATTTCCTTACTTGGTTTGATTAAATTTACTGTTACAAAGGACAGTTGATTTGGATCTACAAATAGTTCGACTTCACCGGTGTATTTTGTTTTACCTATAGGAGTTCCTGCGCTAAATATTCCGTCTTTTCCAGATGCAAATACAGTTATACCATCTTCAAATTCATAATCTTCTGGTAAATATGATAGCGTTGGTTTACGTGTTCCGCCTCCAGTTAATATTGCTTGGGTACTTTTTTCATCAAATGTAACTGGAATTCTACTATTTAAATCATTAAGCAATAACACTCTTGATGATAGATAATTAGTCTCAACTATACGTCCAACTAAATATTTATTTTGTGTGACGGGCATTCCTTTTATAATACCTTCTTTACTTCCTTTGTTGATAATTATTGATTTTAAAAATGGACTATTCCGATCTACTAAAACTTTAGCTAGAACTATATTTGAAACGCTTTTCACATCTTCTGTATCTAGAACTTTTTTTAAATTTTTATTTTCGTTTGATATATATTCTAGATTAAGATCAAGAGATTTATAACGTTCTATAACTTGTCTTAATTCTTCATTTTCCTTTTTTAAATTAAAGTGACTTGCTATTCCTTGATTAATACCTGGGAATAATCTGGTTGGGGTAGAAGCTAAATAAGTTACTCTATAAACTACATCGTTTATGAAGCTTCTTGCTGTTTTTACAACAGTAAATCCATAAACGTCTAAAAAGAATACTACTAAAGCTACAATTATAAGGGAGAAAATTGAAAATTTTTGCGTTGCTCCTCTTTGTAGAAGGGCTGAACGAAAAGCTATGCTAAAATCATCTCTGCTAACTGACATTGTTTCGGTAAAGACAAATTAATATTCAGATAACATTGTAGAAAACAGTTCCTCATTTTCTAAAGCTCTTCCAGTTCCAATAGCTACACATGATAAAGGATCATCAGCTATCGTTACTGGTAAGCCAGTATCTTGAGAAATTAATTTATCAATATTTTTTAATAAAGCACCACCGCCTGTAAGAACTAACCCCATATCAATTAAATCTGCAGATAGTTCTGGTGGAGTATTTTCTAAAGCTTCTTTTATACCTCCCAAAATTTGATTTAGTATAGGCATTAGAGCTTCGCAAGCGTCTTTTTCTGTAAGTTCAATTTCTTTTGGAGTTCCAGATCTTATATCTCTACCTTTCATTAAAAAAGTGTTGTTTGATGATGGAATGGCAGTTCCAATTTCTTTTTTAATCTTTTCTGCTGTTGAGTCACCGATCATTAAATTCATTTTTTTTCTCATATAGGCAATAATGGATTGATCGAGAGCATCACCTGCTACTCTTAAGGATTTTGAATATACTACTCCACCTAGTGACATTACAGCAATCTCAGTAGTTCCACCTCCAATATCTACCACCATAGAGCCTGTAGCCTCTGAAATTGGTAGGCCAGCACCAATGGCTGCAGCGATAGGTTCTTCAATCAATTGAACTTTTCGTGCACCAGCGGCTAATGCTGAGTCTTGAATTGCCTTTCTCTCTACTGGAGTAGATCCTGTGGGAACACAAATAAGAATTCTTGGATTTGCAAAAGCATTTTTTTTGTGCACCTTTTTAATAAAGTGCTTGATCATTTCTTCAGTAACCACAAAGTCTGCAATAACCCCATCTTTTAACGGTCTAATCGCTGAAATATTACCAGGTGTTCTTCCCAACATGGTTTTTGCCTCATCGCCAACTGCAAGCACAGATTTTTTACCTGCATCTTCTATTACTGCTACAACTGAAGGTTCATTTAGTACAACCCCTTGGTCTTTTAAAACCACTAATGTATTAGCTGTACCAAGATCTATAGCCATATCTTGTGACCAAAAAGAAGATAATCCTGATAATCCTTTAAACATTTTTCTATATTTCCTTTCTATATTTGAGCACTAAGATTTTCATCATCAGGTGCTGTTTTGTTTCTTTTAATAATTAATTTATTTAAAGCACTGAGGTATGCATTTGCAGATGCGACTAATGTATCTGTATCTGCTGCTTGACCTACAGTTGTTTTTCCTTTTTCCTCTATTCTCACACTGACTGTCGCTTGGGCGTCGGTACCCTCTGTAACTGCGTGAACGTTGTATAAAAGAAGTTTAACTTCATGCGCATAAAGTTTTTTTATACACTTAAATATCGCGTCGACTGGCCCATCACCTGTTTCTGATGCGCTTTTTATCTCTCCAAATACTTCGAGGGTCATCTCTGCTTTTTGAGGCTCACCTGTGCCAGCGTAAACTTTTAAGGATTTTAATTTAATCACATTGTCTTCTGTTACTAGACTATCATCCACCAAAGCTGCAATGTCTTCGTCATAAATATGTTTTTTTTTATCAGCTAAAATTTTAAATTTTCCGAATGCAGTATTAATAATGTCATCTGTCACATCAACATAACCCATGTCAGATAATTTATCTCTGAAAGCATGTCTTCCTGAATGTTTACCCATTACTAAAGATGTCTTTTTAACTCCGACACTTTCTGGTGTCATAATTTCATACGTATTTCTATTTTTTAACATCCCATCTTGATGAATTCCAGATTCATGGGCGAAAGCATTTTTTCCAACAACTGCTTTATTGAATTGAACAGGAAAACCAGTAGCATTTGAAACTACTTTAGAAGCTTTGCTTAAAAGTTTAGTATTAATATTTGTTGTGTATGGCATTAAATCATGTCTAGTTCTCATTGCCATTACAACTTCCTCAAGAGCAGCGTTTCCCGCTCTTTCTCCAATGCCGTTTATAGTACATTCTATTTGTCTTGCTCCTGCCATAACACCTGCTAAAGAGTTAGCTACCGCTAACCCTAAATCGTTGTGACAATGAGTTGAGAGAATTGCTTTGTCAATATTTGGAACTTTATTGATTAATGTTTCAATAATTTTTTTAAATTCTGATGGTACAGTGTAGCCGACTGTGTCTGGAATATTTATTGTCTTCGCTCCACAATTAATTGCTAGCTCAACCGTTTTACACATATAGTCCATATCAGTTCGTGTTCCATCCTCACAAGACCACTCTACATCATCAGTAAATTTTCTAGCATAAGTAACGCTTTCCTTTATTGAATTTAAAACTTCTTCAGGAGATTTATTTAATTTATGCTTCATGTGGAGAGGGCTAGTAGATATAAATGTGTGAATTCTAAAGTTTTTTGCATGCTTTAATGCTTGATGACATGCATCGATATCTTTTCTAGTTGCTCTTGCAAGACCTGCAGGAATAGATCTTTTTAAAGTTTTACTAATTTCTGTTACAGCTTCAAAATCGCCAGGTGATGCAATTGGAAAACCTGCTTCAATTACATCTACACCTAATTCATCAAAGACTCTTGAGATTTGTAATTTCTCTTCTAAGCTCATTGAAGCGCCAGGAGACTGTTCTCCATCACGCATAGTTGTATCA
>CACDXJ010000011.1 GCA_902556855.1 uncultured Pelagibacteraceae bacterium
AAATTAGGATTTGATATGTCTTTTTCATCTGCAACTAAATATTTTTCAGGTCACTCAGATGCAATGGGTGGATCACTAGCAGTAAATAAGAAGGTTTTTAAAAAAATTATGTTTTTTTATAAACTTTCAGGATACAGAATGTCTGCAGACGAGGCTTATCTAATTATCAGAGGACTTAGAACTTTAGATACGAGGCTAAAGCAGCATTATGAAAATACTTTAGAAGTTATTCGTTTTTTAAAAAAACAAAAAAAGATAAAGGAAATTTTGTATCCTCATAATCCGTCCAGTAAAAATTATAAACTTTGGAAAAAATATTATTCAGGTGCAACTGGGTTATTTTCAATAGTAATAAAGAGTAGAAAAAAATCATCTGTTATTAAATTTGTAAATTCATTAGAGTTGTTTGGGATAGGATATAGTTGGGGTGGCTTCGAAAGCCTTGCTATATTACAAGAACTTAGATCAAAAAAGAAAGATGAATACATCCAGGGGAGACAATATTACAGATTTAAAGATGATGAGCATATTGTTAGATTACACATAGGTTTAGAAGAACCAAAAGACTTAATTTCCGATCTCAAGTCTTGTTTAAGGTATATTAAATGATGAAAAATATATTCCCTAATAAATTATCTTTAATTGTTTTAATTTCAGCATGTAGCGTAATTTTGATTTCGATGGGTTTAAGACAAACATTTGGGTTATTTTTCGACTCTTTTGAAAAAAGTCTAGGAGTTTCTAGAACTGAATTTGGTCTTGCGATAGGAATTCAAATGTTATTTTGGGGAATGTTTGCGCCTTTGTTCGGATTAATGGCAGATAAATTTGGTGGTAATAAAGCTGTCTCGTTAGGATTTTTAATTTTTGCTTTAGGTATTTATATGCTTTTCTCAGGACCTAATACTGGAATTTATTTTCAGCTAGCATTAGGAGTTTTAGTTGGTATTGCTCTTGGTGCTACTGCAATAGGTGTGCCAGTTTCAGAAGTTGGAAAACATTTTCCTAATGAAACTAGAACTATAGCTACTGGAATTGTTACTGCTGCGGCATCAATTGGATATTTTCTTTCTCCTCTTCTCACAAAATATAGTCTAATAGAATTTCAATGGGAGCAGACCTTAAAATATTTTATTATTTTTATTATTTTTGGTCTTATAGCGTCTCTTTTTTTATTTCCCGCAAAAACAATGATTAACTCATCTCAAGCTGATAGAGAACAAACTTTTTTATCTGCAATGAAAGAAGCTTTTTCCCATAAAGGTTATGTTTTATTAGTTTTAGGTTTTTTTGTGTGCGGTTTTCAGATAACGCTAGTTGGGACCCATATACCAGGATATATGCAAGATAGAGGTATGGCTGGCTGGTCAGCAACAATAATCTTGGCTTTAATAGGATTTTTTAATATTTTTGGCACTTTAGGGATGGGATATCTTGGCACCAAATACAAAAAGAAAAATCTTTTAAGTATTCTTTACAGCTTAAGAGCTTTAAGTATCTGCTTTTTTATTTTTTCTCCTCCTTCAATGTTAAATTCAATTATATTTGGTGTAACATTTGGTCTACTGTGGTTATCTACTGTTCCTCCAACAAATGGAATCGTTGCTCAAATTTTTGGCACAAAATATTTAAGCACTTTATTCGGAATTGTTTTTTTGTGTCATCAATTCGGAGCATTTGCAGGGGCTTTTCTAGGAGGATATTTTTTCGATACTTTTGGTAGCTATGATTATGCTTGGTACATGGCAATTGGCCTTTCAATATTCGCAACATTTGTGCATTATCCTATCGATGAAACTCGCTTAGTTCGTGTGGATAACACCCTCTAGGGTTGTAAATTGAGTCCCTAAGTGAATCAAAAGTGAATCAAAACGAGAACATTGAAACTGCACAACTAAAAATTGTGGATAAATTTTTATTTAAAAGTTTATAATCAAGATTTAATTTATAATTAACAATAGGAGAAATAATGTTTTCAAAAAAATTAGGAGCAAAATTAGATAAGTATCATTTGTTAAAACACCCTTTTTATGAAGTTTACTGGAATGAAGGTAAATTAACTCGAGAAATAATTAAAGATTACGCAGAACAATATTATCAGCACGTAAAAGCATTTCCAAGATATATAAGTGCCACTCACTCTATATGTGAAGACATAGAAAAAAGAAGAATTCTTTTAGAAAATTTACAAGATGAAGAAAACAAAGATGCAGATCATCCAAAATTATGGAAAAATTTTGCAAAATCTTTAGGTGCAGACGAAAAGGAAATTGAAAAAGTAAAACTAGATTGGTTTACAAAAGACATGATTGAAAATTTTTTTTCACAAGCTAGAAAATCTTACGCAGAGGGACTTGCATCTTTATATACTTATGAAAGACAAATTCCTGAGATAGCTGAAACCAAAATACAAGGATTGAAAAAGTTTTATGGAGTAAGTTCTAAAGAAGGCCTTGAATTTTTTGAAGCACACAAATCTGCAGATGTAATTCATAGAGCTGAGTGCGAAAAGCTTTTAGATGGTTTATCAAAAGAGGAACAAGAAAAAGCTGAGACAGCATCGCTATTAACAGCAAGATATCTTTGGAACTTTTTGAGTGGTATGACCTCAAAGCATAAGCTTCAAAATATAGCTGCTTAGAATTTAGATATCTTAACTAATAAATGAAAAACGATAATCACGTATGGGATAGCAAACTTCCTACTGCTCAAATGCTAGGTCGTTGGCAGCCTTGGCACGCAGGACACCAAAAACTTTTCGAGGAAACTCTGAAAAAAACAGGACAAGTGAATATTATGGTTAGGGACGTTAAAGGTGTTGATGATAATCCATTCGATTTTGCTACAGTAAAAAAAAATATTCTAGATGCTTTGAAAGATTATAAAAACCGAATTCAAGTTACATTGGTACCAAATATAACAAACATTTGTTATGGAAGGGGAGTAGGTTATAAAATAGAGGAGATCATATTAGACGAAAAGACCCAACAAATTTCAGCTACTAAAATCAGAGAACAAATGAGAAAAGATGGGAAACTTAAATAGATGAGAAACGTTCTCACTTGACCTCCTTAAATCAAACCTTTAAGAGTCATCTATGTTATCAATTAATCCATTTGCAGATCTAGCTACAGTAATTCCCGCTTTTTTAATGCAATATTTCGTTGTTGCAATGGTGTTGTTAATAATTGTTGGAACTGGTTTAGATATGTTGCATAAAAAAAATGTTATTTATTTTTTTAGAAATGCACAAAAAGCAAAAAAATCTGCTTCAAATGAGTTAACCGCAGGAAAAAAAACAGCAGTAATTTTAAAAACAGTTGCCCACGATATTGCTACTACCTCAGAATTAGGCTGGGGAAAAAGAAGACTCGCGCACGTATTAGGAATGTATGGAACAATAATTTTCTGGATAGGTTCAGTTGTTTTAATTTTTAAATACTCTGATGGAACTGTTGCTCCGTCTTATATTCCAATTATTTGGCACGCAGGGGCAATCATGACGTGTCTTGGAGGTTATTGGTTTTGGTTTTTCTTAAGAGTTGATGTATCAGCGGAGGCTCATCCTTGGTATAGAATTATAACTGCAGATTTGTTTGTTTTAGCATTACTAGCTTGCGCTACATTTGGATTAGCTTGGTCTTTTACGCAAACTGCTGGTATGAGTTTACTAAGTAATTTATTTTTGATTCTTTTTATCGTTTCTAACTTAGTTTTATTTGGAGGAGTTTATTGGTCTAAATTCGCACACATGTTTTACAAACCTGGAGCAGCCATTCAAAAAAATTTAGCAGAAGCCGACGGATCCAGAGACAATTTGCCCCCACCCGCTGATGCACCTAAGCAGTTTGGGTTAGGGATTAAAAGAGAAGAACCAAAACATTATTAAGAGACATGAAATTTATAACTAGATTAAAGCCATATATTATTATAAGAAAAATTGAGGTAAAAATTTAATGTCAACATTTGTTTACATGACTAGATGTGATGGTTGCGGTCATTGCGTAGATATCTGTCCGTCAGATATAATGCATATTGATGAGACTATTAGAAGAGCAAAAAACATTGAACCAAATTTTTGTTGGGAATGTTATTCATGTGTTAAAGCCTGCCCTAATCACGCAATCGATGTAAGAGGTTATGCAGATTTTGCACCAATGGGTCATAGTGTTAGAGTTAGAAGAGAAGAAGAAAAAGGAACTATCTCGTGGAAGATAAAATTTAGAAATGGAACTGAAAAAAATTTCGTTTCACCAATAACCAC
The DNA here is from genome assembly GCA_902556855.1 of uncultured Pelagibacteraceae bacterium. Classification (GTDB taxonomy): domain Bacteria; phylum Pseudomonadota; class Alphaproteobacteria; order Pelagibacterales; family Pelagibacteraceae; genus Pelagilacustribacter. The sequence continues at coordinate 4,265 of CACDXJ010000011.1, forward strand.
AAAGCCTTGGGGAAAATTTATTCCAAAACTAGCTGATGGAGATAAACCAAGACAAGGAGAAATGAACTCTCAAGTTTTATACTCTGAACCAGAGGGCTTGGACACAAAAAAAGATTTACCAACTATTAGCAAAGATTCATTTAAAAAAGGTGTTTACTATTAATGCCTAAAAATAAAACAGTTTACGAAGATTGCGATATTCTAGTTGTAGGCGGTGGAATGGCCGGTACTGGCGCAACGTTTGAAGCTCGACATTGGGGTAGAGATTTAAAAATAATTTGCGTGGAAAAAGCTAACATAGATAGAAGTGGTGCAGTAGCTCAAGGACTTTATGCAATCAATTGTTATATGGGAATGCGATGGAACGAAAATCAACCTGAAGACCACGTAAGATACGCAAGAAATGATTTAATGGGGTTAGTTAGAGAAGACTTAGGGTACGACATGGCTCGTCACGTAGACTCGACAGTCCACATGTTTGATGAATGGGGTCTTCCTATGATGAAAGATAAAAAAACTGGAAGATATCAAAGAGAAGGAAAGTGGCAAATAATGATTCACGGTGAAAGTTATAAACCAATTGTAGCTGAAGCCGCAAAAAAATCTGCTGATAAAATATATAATAGAATAATGGTTACACATTTATTAATGGATGAGAATAAAGAAAATAGAGTAGGTGGAGCTGTGGGCTTTAACATGAGAACAGGTGATTATCACGTGTTTAGAGCAAAAACAGTTATAGTCGCTGCAGGTGGAGCGTCGCATATTTTTAAACCAAGAGCAGTCGGTGAAGGTATGGGCAGAACTTGGTATGCACCTTGGAGTAATGGATCAGCTTATGCGTTACCTATTGCCGCTGGTGCAAAGATGACTCAAATGGAAAATAGAATTGTATTGTGTAGATTTAAAGATGGGTATGGTCCGGTCGGAGCATATTTTTTACATTTAAAAACTTATACTCAAAATGCTAACGGAGAAAATTACGAAAAAAAATGGTACGATCAAACCAAGAAACTTGTTGGTGAGTATATAGATCATCATCCAGTTCCTACTTGTTTGAGAAATCATGCATTTATACAAGAGGTGATGGCTGGTGGAGGACCAATACATATGGTGACTAAAGAGGCTTTTCAAGATCCTCACTTAGAAACAGTAGGTTGGGAAAACTTTTTAGGAATGACAGTTGGTCAAGCAGTTGTTTGGGCATCTCAAAATATTGATCCGAAATATACAAATCCAGAACTCACTACTTCTGAACCTTATGTTATGGGATCACATGCAACTTGTTCTGGGGCATGGGTAAGCGGACCAGAAGATATAGCTCCAAAAGAATATTTCTGGGGTTATAATAGAATGACAACAGTTGATGGATTGTTCGGAGCAGGTGATACAGTTGGTGGAAGTGCTCACAAATTTTCTTCAGGTTCTTTTACTGAAGGTAGATTAGCTGCTAAAGCAGCTGTAAAATATATCGAAGATCAGAAAGCAAACGACTTAAAAGTTTCTGATAAACAGTGTGATGAATTTAGAGAAATTATTTACAAGCCTTTAGATAATTATACAGTAAATAGAAATGAAATTACTGGTGGAACAGTCTCCCCTAGTTATATTTCACCGATTCAAGGTCTTCAAAGATTGCAAAAAATCATGGATGAGTATGTTGGTGGAATTACTGCAAATTATATGACAAATGATAATTTACTCAAAAAAGGTTTAGAACTTTTAGACTGGCTTCAAGAAGATTTAGAAAATGTTGGTGCAGAAGATTATCATCAGCTGATGAGAGCTTGGGAGCTAAAACATAGAACACTTACCTCCCAATGCGTAACAGAACATACTCTTTTCAGAGAAGAGACTAGATGGCCAGGGTATTATTACAGAGGAGATAAATTAAAACTAGACGATGAAAATTGGCATTGCTTAACAGTTTCAAGAAGAGATCCTAGTACTGGAAAATTTACATTAGAAAAAATGCCGGTTTATCATATTGTAGGCGACGAAAAAGAGAAGAAAGCATCATAAACTAATCTCATGAATTTGTTAGATCAAAGTGATGACGAGATCATCAAAATAGCTAATCCTATTTGGGAAAATCTAGTCAGATCATCCAATAATAAAGATTACGGAAGTTTTACTAAAGACTTCTCATCACAAATGCTTTACGGGGCTAACGAAGTAGAACTTGGAAAACAATGGGCCAATAATAAGTTACTTACCAGTTTATCTGAAAAGCAAGAGTTTTTAGGATGTATTAGAAGAGATAAATTTATAACTGTGCTTTATAAACAAAGAAGTAATACTGTATCCGGTGAATTTCTGGGTAGATTGGTTCTTGGATTAGAGGGTGATATGATCAAAGTCTTTGGAGCAACAATTTATTAAGATTGACAACTTAATATTTCAGGCATACTGCTAATATAAATGCTCGAAATTTACCTTCCAATAGCCCAAGTAAATATTGATATTTTTCTTTTACTATTTTTAAGTTTAGCTGTAGGCGTTTTATCTGGTTTGTTTGGAGTAGGAGGAGGATTTTTAATGACGCCATTTCTTATTTTTATGGGCATCCCTCCAGTTTATGCAGTACCTAATGAAGTAAATAACATTCTTGCAACTTCAGTTTCAGGTTCTTTAACTCATTGGTATAAAAAAACGTTAGACTATAAAATGGGTTTAATGATTGTTTCTGGTGGAGTAATCGGAACAATTATAGGGATAATGACTTTTACCTTTTTTTCTGAAATAGGGAAGATAAGTTTAATTATTTCATTATTGTATATGTATCTTTTAGCAATGGTTGGAACTTTAATGTTAATTGAAGGAATAAGAGAGAGAAATAGATTAAAATCTAAAACAAATATAAAAAGAAAACTACATGACCATAACTGGCTTCAAGGATTACCTTTAAGAATGAGATTTAATAAATCTAGATTATATGAAAGTGCATTTACACCAATATTATTAGGCTTTGTCGTTGGATTTGTTGCCTCAATGATGGGTATAGGAGGCGCATTCTTAATGGTGCCTGCAATGATTTATATAATAGGAATGCCAGTTAAATTGATACCAGGGACTTCATTATTTGTAACTGTTTTCATAAGTGCTGTAGTTACGATTTTGCATTCATTTAATTATGGTACAATAGATTTATTTCTAGTAGTTCCTTTGATACTTGGTTCAATTGTTGGAGTGCAAGTTGGTCAAAAAATTGGTCAGTTTTTAGATAGTACTGAACTTAAATCTTTGTTTGCAATGCTTTTAATCACCGTAGCAATAGCAATAGCTTATGACTCTTTCTTTAGAGAGAAAACAGAATTTAATGGAAGTAAAGTAGCAGCTCCAGAATTAAATAGTTTAGCAGAATTTATTGTAAGAATTTCTAATGAAGCTCCATTCTTATACGGAGCTTTTGCAATTATACTTGCAGTGGTGCTTGGGGCTCTTATGGCTTGGTTTAGAAAAATTATACATGATTTTAGACATAAAAAACCTAAGCAAGAAGAAGTTAAATTCCCTGTAAAATAATTATTTTCTTTTATATTTCTGTTTTGAGGGAATTACTCCTCTTACCCCACCTCTCGGATCCTCTACATCGCCTTTTCTTCTAGGTATAAGATGGATGTGACAATGCATAATGGATTGTCCTGCATCTTGACCTACATTAGTTCCAATATTAAAACCAGTAATACTATTATCTAAATTCATTAAATCTTTTTTTTGTTGTTTTAGTATTTCATCCAATTCTACAATTTCATCTTTCTCTAAATCAAAATAATTACTCACATGTCTATTAGTAACAATTAAAGTATGATGCTTTGTAACAGGATAAGCAGTATCTCTTATAATAAAAAAAAATTTTGTAGATTTTATTACTTTGCAGTTTTTTTTTGAACAAAATATACAATCTTCTGAAGAAGACATTAAGCACTTCGATAAAGCTTTGTCATTACAAATTCTCTATGTCCCAAAGCTTCTGCACATGTTAATCTACCATTTGCAACTTTTAAAGTGGTTTCAATTAGTTTGTCCCCAGCTTGATCTAGGTTCATTTCTCTAGATAATATTTTTGAAACGTCACAATCAACGTGTTCACTCATTAACTTTGCAGTTAAAGGATTAGCAGTAAGTTTTACCACAGGTTCTATCGGATTCCCAATTATATTCCCTTGTCCTGTTGGGAAGAGATGTATGTTAAATCCTCCAGCAGCTTGAAGTGTAACACACTCTGCAGCAGCAGATGAGGTATCCATAAAATATAGCCCTTTTCCTTTTTTTGGTTCTTCTGCAGGTTCAAGAACATCTATAAATTTCCTTGTTCCAATTTTTTGAAAATTACCGAAAGCTTTTTCCTCTATTGTAGTTAAACCACCAGCTATATTACCAGCAGTTGGCTGACTTTCAGATAAATCGTCAGTCGCTTCTTTTAAAATAAAATCATTATATGCACTCCAAGTATTCATAAATTTCTTCTGAGCTTCAGGAGTTGCTCCTCTTTTTGCACAAACTTGTTCTGCCCCAGTAAGTTCAGATGTCTCCCCAAAACATAAATGAACGCCTAAAGGCTCCAATTTATCCATCAAGTTTCCAACTGTAGGGTTTGATGCTAAACCTGATGTTGTATCTGACTCACCACATTTAACTGAAATCCATAAGTCGCTTAAGGGACATTCCTCTCTTTGTTTTTCTGAGGCCCACATAGAAAATTCTTGGGCTTTTTTTGATGCCTTCATTATTGTTTGTATATCGCCACTTCTCTCAATATGAAAACCCTCAACTGGTTTACCTGTCTCAGCTATCCCATCCACTATTTTTTTTGTCCATTTGGGTTCAATTCCAATAACAATTACTGCAGCAACATTTGGATTTCTTCCTGTGCCAATCATTGTTCTAAAATGTAACTCTAAATCTGCTCCAAATTGTAACCTTCCATAAGAATGCGGCAAGGCTATCGTTCCTTTTATATTGTTTGCTACAGCTTCAGCACAAGCGTTCGAAATATCATCGACTGGTAAAATAATAACGTGATTTCTAGTGCCAGCTCTACCGTTCTCTCTTTTGTAACCTAAAAAACTTTTTGGAATTCCCATATATTACCACTTTTTCGTTTTTACATTGTGAACATGTACGTGTTCACCTTTTTTAATTTCTTTAATAACTTTACCAATATCGTGACCATATTTAAAAATAGTGTCACCGGCTTTCAAATCTTCGAGTGCGATTTTATGACCTAAAGGAACATCATTAGATGAGGTTACATTCACAGTTTTATCATTCTCCATTATCCAGGCGCTGCATTTTTGACCTTTTTTAGTTGTTTCAATTACAACAACTCCTACGTTATCTTTTTCATCATGTATGATAAGATCAGGTTTAGACATAAAATTATGTAATGGATATAGACTAAAAATTGGTATAAAGAAAGATAGTTTTTCAAGTATAAATTAAGGAATTCTTTATGGCTAAAATGACAACTGAAGAAGCTTTTGTAAAAGTTTTGCAAATGCATGGTATTGAACATGCTTTCGGAATAATAGGTTCAGCATTTATGCCTATCTCAGATATCTTTCCAGATGCGGGTATTACTTTTTGGGACGTTGCTCATGAAACTAACGGAGGCTTAATAGCTGATGGTTATACAAGAGCTACCGGAAAGATGTCAATGGTTATTGCACAAAATGGCCCAGGCATTACAGGCTTAGTAACACCAATAAAAACTGCATATTGGAATCATACACCATTACTTTTAGTTACACCGCAAGCTGCAAATAAAACAATGGGCCAAGGTGGATTTCAAGAAGTTGAACAAATGAACTTATTTAAAGATATGGTTTGTTATCAAGAAGAAGTCAGGGACCCATCCAGAATAGCAGAGGTTTTAAATAGAGTAATTGAAAAGGCAATAAGAGGTTCAGCGCCAGCGCAAATTAATGTTCCTAGGGATTTCTGGACACAAGTTGTTGATATCGAGCTTCCACCGATTGTAAGATTAGAAAGACAAGCAGGGGGAGCTGAAGCTATTGATCAAGCTGCAAAATTATTATCTAATGCAAAGTTTCCAGTAATTCTATCTGGAGCAGGTGTTGTAATTGGTGGAGCTATAAATGATTGTGTAAAACTAGCAGAAAAGCTCGACTCGCCAGTTTGTTCGGGTTACCAGCATAACGACAGTTTTCCTGGCAGTCATCCTTTGGCAGTTGGACCTTTAGGTTATAACGGGTCTAAAGCAGCTATGGAATTAATTTCAAAAGCAGACGTTGTTTTAGCTTTAGGAACAAGATTAAACCCTTTTTCTACTTTACCAGGTTATGGAATAGATTATTGGCCTAAAAATGCAAAAATTATTCAGGTCGACATGAATCCAGATAGAATTGGTTTGACTAAAAAAGTTACAGTAGGAATTTGTGGAGATGCAAAACTTGTTGCACAACAAATTCTAAGCAAACTTTCTTCTAAAGCAGGGGATTTAGATAGACAGAAAAGAAAAGACTTAATCCATCAAACTAAATCAGCTTGGCTACAAAAATTATCAGGTTTAGACCATGAAGATGATGATCCAGGCACTGTTTGGAATAAAGAAGCAAGACAAAGAGATAAAGATAGAATGTCACCAAGACAAGCATGGAGAGCTATTCAAGCAGGTATGCCAGAAGATGTTATTATATCGAGCGATATCGGAAACAATTGTGCAATAGGAAATGCTTACCCAACCTTTGAAAAAGGAAGAAAATATTTGGCTCCAGGATTATTCGGTCCATGTGGCTATGGATTTCCATCAATACTTGGAGCAAAAATTGGTTGTCCTGATGTGCCAGTGATAGGTTTCGCAGGTGACGGTGCTTTTGGAATTAGCATGAATGAGATGAGTTCATGCGCCAGAGAGGAATGGCCTTCAATCACTATGGTAATATTTAGAAATTATCAATGGGGTGCGGAGAAAAGGAACACAACGCTTTGGTTTGATAATAATTTTGTTGGTACAGAATTAGACCCAAAACTAAGCTTTGCTAAAGTTGCAGATGCTTGTGGTTTGAAAGGTGTTACAGTTAATACCATGGAGGAAACAACAAAAGCAATAAAACAGTCTTGTGAAGACCAAAAAAAAGGTATCACAACCTTTATTGAAGTTATTTTAAACCAAGAATTAGGTGAACCATTTAGACGGGATGCAATGAAAAAGCCGGTAAAAGTTGCTGGAATTAGCAAGAAAGACATGAGGCCTCAAAAAGAGGCAATTTAGAAATATTTAAGTTAAATCCTTCATTCAAGATGTTTGAGAAGTTTAAATATCCTTATTCTACAGGCTGTCTAACAGAAAAACCGATAAGATCTTTTTTCTACATTCTAATAATAATCTTTTCTGATTTTTTTAAATTTAAATTTAACTACAGAAATAATTTTTTTAATTCAAGATTTATATTTAATTATAAACCTTATTCTGAAAGAGGACTTGGGGGTAGGGGTCAATTTATACTAAGAGAATATTATGATAAATTTTTTTTTATAGGACATAAAATCCTTCCCAAAAAATTTAACTTCGTTGATATTGGTTGTTCAAGAGGATACTTCTCTCTTTATCTTTTAGGTTTACAAAATTTTTATGGAAAAGGCTTGTGCATTGACCCATTAAGTAATGCAATCCGT
>CACDXJ010000012.1 GCA_902556855.1 uncultured Pelagibacteraceae bacterium
TGGTGATTTAGAAGATGTTTTTGTTCAATTAACAAAACACTAGATTTTAATAAAAAAAAAGTTAAATTAGTTAAATGGAATTTGTAAAAAATTTTAAACAAACAAAAATAATTAAATATATATTTATCGCCTTATTGGGCTCTATTCTTTTAGCCATATCGTCGAAAGTTAAAATACCGTTTTACCCAGTCCCTATGACAATGCAAACTTTAGTTGTCTTGTTAATAGGAATATGTTTTGGATGGAAGCTTGGTGTAGCAACTATTTCTTTATATTTATTCGAAGGTATAATTGGTTTGCCAGTGTTTTCAGGAACTCCAGAAAAAGGTATGGGAATAGTATACTTCACAGGACCAACAATGGGTTATTTGATAGGTTTTGTGGTCGCTGGATTTTTAGCAGGAAAATTTAATTATGATAATAATTATTTTAAGAATTTTTTTAAATTAGTTTTTGCAACTAGTTTTATTTATGTATTAGGGATGTTATGGCTAGGTACTTTAATAGGTTGGGATAAACCAATATTCAAATTAGGAGCACAACCTTTCTTGTTAGCAGAGTTATTTAAAATTCTAATTGCAACACTTGCAATAAATCAAATTAGAAAATTTAGAAAATTTATTTAAGTTATCTTGGAGATCTTTTAGAAAGAATTCTTTGTAATGTTCTTCTATGCATTTTAAGTCTACGAGCTGTCTCAGAAACATTTCTATTGCACAATTCAAAAACTCGATGGATATGTTCCCACTTTACTCTATCTGCAGACATGGGATTTTCAGGTGGTTTTGCCTTTGACTCTGGAGAAGCCAATAAAGCCGACTCAACGTCATCAGCATCAACTGGTTTAGCAATATAATCGATTGCTCCCTCTTTAACTGCTGCTACAGCCGTAGGTAGATTCCCGTATCCCGTTAGCATTACAATTCTGCTATCTTTTTTATTCTTTGAAAGTTCTTTTACAACATCTAATCCATTACCATCTTCAAGCCTTAGATCAATTACCGCAAATGCTGTAGGGGCTGTCTTAGCTATATTCAGGCCTTCAGCCACTGATTTGGCCTCTTTTACTTGAAATCCTTTCTTCTCCATGGCTCTTGCTAGCCTTCCTCTAAGTGGGTCATCATCATCGAGGATTAGAAGCGATTTATCAGCAAAGTCTGCCAATTTTAGCTGCTCTGAAACGTTTTTTTGTGCTCTCATATATATCCATATAGGTGCTGTTGACCAAATTTCAACGACAAAAATGTCCTTTTTTTCTTTACATAAAGTCAAAAAAACCTTAAACGCGAAATAAATAAGGTTTTTTTTATTAAATTTTTTAAAAAATCTTTGTGTAAATTAACGAGGGACACATGAAATGGGAAAATTTAAAACAGTTAACGAATTAGTTAACTCATTACAACCAGATTACCCCGTATATTGTATACGGCTCAATGAGATTAAAAAATCCGTAAAGTTTTTTAAAGAAAATTTTCCTGGAAAGATTCTATACGCCGTAAAAACAAATCCAAACGAAAAAGTTATTAAGCAAATAATTCATAACGGTATCAATGAATTTGATGTTGCATCTTTAAATGAAATTAAGCTCATCAAAAAAATTAAATCAGATTCTAAGTTACACTTCATGCATACGATTAAAAGTAAAAAAAGTATTTCGTCAGCTTATTTTGATTACGATGTCAAAAGTTTTTCTTTAGATAGTAAAGATGAATTAAGAAAAATTTTGGATGCGACTAAACAGGCAAAAGATTTAGAATTATTTGTAAGAATTGCTATTTCAAATGAACATGCAGAAATAGATTTGTCTAGAAAATTTGGCGCTCTTCCATCTGAAGCGTTAGGATTAGTGAGATTATGTAAAGATCATTCAAAAAAACTTGGAATAAGTTTTCATGTTGGCTCTCAATGTATGCATAAAATTTCTTACTCTAAGGGCATACGTGAAATAGGGAATATAATAAAAAAGACAAAGATAGTCCCAGACACAATCAATGTTGGTGGTGGTTTCCCTTCTGTTTATCCAGACCTTAATCCTGAACCATTAAAAAATTATATGGATGAAATTAGAAAAGAACTTAATAATTTAAAACTCGATAAGTTGCCTGAAATAATCTGTGAGCCAGGTAGATCTCTTGTGGCAGAAAGTGGGTCTACAATTGTTAAAGTTATTTTAAGAAAAAAAAATAGTCTATATATCAATGATGGAACTTATGGATCTTTATTTGATGCGGGTGCGCCAAATTTTGTTTTACCATCAAAAATGATTACAGATGGAAGAGTTCAGTCTAAAAAACTGACTGCTTTTAGTTTTTTTGGACCTACTTGTGATGGATTAGATTATATGAAAGGTCCTTTTTTATTACCAAATAATATTAAAGAGGGTGACTATATAGAATTAGGTCAGCTAGGTGCATACAGTCTTACTTTTAGAACAAACTTTAATGGTTTTTACTCAAATGAAATTCATGAATTAAGTGACAAACCAATTATATCTATGTACGATAATACAAATGATAAAGTTGGTTCTTTAGTAGCTTAATGAATAAAAAAAATAGTCCAAACATTGGACATAATAAAAAATCTCTACTTAATTCCCCAGTTGAACATATCGATATCAAATCTTTTGATGCTCGTAAGATTATTGATGGAATGAGTAAAATGTCTTTCACTTCAAGAGATACAGCTAGAGCGGCAGCTATTTATAATGAAATGCTTGCAGACAAGAATTGTTCAATTTTTTTAACTTTAGCAGGTTCAACCTCGGCAGGTGGATGTATGGATCTATACACTGATTTAGTAAAACATAATATGGTCGATGCAATTGTAGCTACTGGGGCATCAATTATTGATATGGATTTTTTTGAAGCTCTCGGCTTTAAGCATTACCAAGGATCCCAGTTTCAGGACGACACTGAGCTAAGAAATAACTACATTGATAGAATCTACGATACCTATATAGATGAGGAAGAACTACAGGCCTGTGATCAAACTATATGTGATATTGCCGATACATTGAAGCCTAAAACTTTTACATCTAGAGAATTCATCCTAGAGTTAGGAAGATACCTTAAGTCTAACGCAAAAAAAAAAGGATCTTTAATAGAGACTGCATACGATAACAATGTTCCAATATTTTGCCCAGCTTTTACTGATAGCTCAGCTGGTTTTGGGCTCGTGATGCACCAAGAAAAAAATCCTGATAAACATATTACAATTGATTCTATAAGGGAATTCAGAGAGTTAACCGAAATTAAACTTCAATCAAAACAATCAGGGCTGCTGATGATAGGGGGAGGAGTGCCTAAAAACTTCATTCAAGATACAGTTGTTTGTGCTGAATTATTAGGCAAAAAAGTTGACATGCATAAATATGCTATACAAATCACCGTTGCTGATACTAGAGATGGTGCTTGCAGTAGCTCTACGTTAAAAGAAGCTAGCTCATGGGGTAAAGTTGATATTACAAAAGAGCAAATGGTATTTGCTGAGGCTACCAGTGTATTGCCATTAATTGCAAGTGATGCATATCACAGAGCAAATTGGAAAAAGAGATCAAAAAGGAATTTTTCACAAATTTTTAAATCTTAAATGAATTACTTAAACCAGAAAAAGGGTTTTTTAGGATTTGATGCAAATCAAGAGTCAAAGTCGAAAGTAGTTATAGTACCTTTTGGTTTAGAAAAAACTGTCAGTTATGGTAGTGGAACCAAGAATGGACCGAAAGAGATAATTAAAGCTTCACATCAAGTTGAGTTATTTGACGAAGAACTGAATAAAGAACCATACAAAGAAATTGGTATAAAAACACTAAAACCTTTCAAAATAAAAAAAAAATTAAATGAAGCTTTAGATCAATTATCAAACATTATTGAAAAGATACTTTCTGAGAAAAAATTTCCATTAGTCTTAGGGGGTGAACACTCTATTACCCCGGGATCTGTCAAACCATTCGTTAGAAGACATAGAGAATTAATTCTTCTTCATTTTGATGCTCATGCTGATTTAAGAGAAAGCTATCAAGGTGAAAAGTTTTCCCATGCATCTGCTATAAAAAGATGTCTTGATTTTAAAAATCTAAAAGTTGTGTCTTTTGGAATAAGAAATCTCTCAAAATCCGAAATGGATTTTTATAGTAAGAATAAAGATAGAATAGAAATCTTTTGGGCTAAAGATAAAAAAAATTGGGATCTGGAAAAATTAAACAAACTATTTAAGAATAAGCAGGTGTATATAACTTTTGACGTAGATGGTTTTGATGCAAGTATAATGCCAGCAACTGGAACTCCAGAACCAGGTGGGTTATTTTGGGATGAAGTTTTGCCAATAATAAAGAAGGTCTGCCAAATATCAAATATAGTTGGTGCAGATATTAACGAACTCGCACCAATAAAAAAATTTGACTCTTATAATTTTTTAGTTGCGAAACTAGCTTATAAGATCCTAGCATATTCTTTTGAATTTAAGCGTTAACTAAAATATTTTTTGGTGACCAAGTGATAACTACTGATGCGCCACCTAAATTTTTATCACTTTTAAAAAATAATTTAGCATTATTTCTCTCTAATAAAGTTTTACCCAAAAAGGTTCCAAGACCTAAGCCTGAGTTTGAATTTAATTCTAATGATTTAGATTTTATATAAGGTTCTCCCAGTTTATTAATAATGTCTCTAGGAAATCCTGGCCCATCATCATTTACAATGATCTTAATTTCTTTGTCATCGCTAACTAAAAAAATATTTACTTTACTTTTTGAAAATTTTATTGCGTTTCCAATAAAATTTCTCAACCCATAGATCATTTCTGCTGACCTTTCGATGTCAATTTTATTTTTATCATTATCTGATACGAAAATAATTTTTTTAGAAGAAGTTTCTTTGAAAGAATTAATAATTTCCTCGAGTAAGTTCTCTAATTTTGTCGAACTAAAAAATTTATCTTCCTCAATCTGTTTTTTTGAAATTCTTTTTAAAATTTCACTACATCTTTTAGATTGGCTTATTAACAGATCGATATCTTTAGATAGCTCGTTGTTGTCTCCTATTTCTTTCTTTAACTCTTTAGCAACTACACTTATTGTTGCTAGAGGCGTACCTAAAGAATGTGCTGCTGCTGCTGCTTGCCCCCCTAAAGATTCTAATTCATACTCTTTATAAATCACCTCTTGAAGTTTTTTAAAGGCTTCCTCTGTTTTCTTTTTTTCACCAGAAAAACGAATACCAAAATAACTTAAAAATATTAAACCAATCAACACAGAGATTATAATTCCAATTTTATAAAAATTTGGAAAATGTAACAAATTCATATCCTCACCTGGTAAAGGTAAATGAAAAAATGATATGGTTAATAATAGTAATGTTGTTATTAAACCTAAAATGATTGTGGTGCCCATACTTAAAAATGTTGATGAAACGATAGCTGGTATAACTAATAGAAATGAAAAAGGATTAAAAATTCCTCCTGTCAAATAAAGAAGAGCACTTAATTGCAGCAAATCTATCAATAGAAATGGAGCTGCATAAAAATCTTTTAGTTGATTGATTTTGATACCAAATTGAAGATACAAATTTGTAAATAAACCCAACGAAATAATCAAATAACTCTCTATAATTGGGAACGGTAAATTTAAGTAATAAAAAACTATGCTAATTGCTAAAATTTGACCGATAATTGCTATATATCTTAAAATTGTTAATGTATTTTTATCAAGGTGTAAGTTCTCTTTCGTTCGAAAAAGAGTGGAAAAGTTCATCTTTCTTTAAATATCTAAGTTTACAACTTCTAAGGCATTATTGGTAATAAAGTCTTTTCTTGGAGCGACTTCATCCCCCATTAATATTTCTATCATTTTTTGATCTTCTTTTGACTTGCTTTTTGTACCCTTAGAATATTGTACTCTTAACATTGTTCTATTATCTGGATTTAATGTTGTTTCCCAAAGTTCTTCTGGATTCATTTCTCCTAAACCCTTAAATCTCTGAATAGATAATTTTTCCTTTTGCTCTTTCAAGAATTTTTTATATTCCGACGAACCTTTTTTCACTTTTTTTTCAACTTTTGATGAATTTAGAATATAATTTTCTAAAGCATTTTCATCTTTAATGTAAACGCTCTTGTTTGCTTTAGTAACTTTGAATAAAGGTGGCTGAGCTAAATAAATATGACCATTTTCTATTAATTGATTAAATGGGTGGTTGTTGAAAAAAGTTAATAGAAGCGTTCTTATATGTGAACCATCAACATCAGCATCAGTCATTATTACTATTTTATCATATCTTAAATTTTCTATGTTAAAATCTTTTGAGCCGGTACCAAGTGCATTTATTAATGTAACAATTTCACTTGACGACATCATCTTAGATAGGGCTTTTGTTGACTCATCTTCTCCATTTTTTTTCCCATTAACAAAAGTATTTAAAATTTTACCTCTTAATGGTAACACTGCTTGATACTCTCTAACTCTTCCTTGTTTTGCTGAACCACCGGCAGAATCACCTTCAACTATAAATAGTTCAGTACCCTCCCTTTTTTGTATTTGGCAGTCTGCAAGTTTTCCCGGCAAACCTGATAATTCAAATGTGCCTTTACGTCTTACGCTATCTCTTGCTTTTCTCGCAACATCTCTTGCCATAGCGGCTTGAGTAATTTTTTCTAAAACAATTTTAGCTACTGAAGGGTTTTGATCAAACCAGGTTGATACTTTTTCACTAATAATATGTTCTACAATATTTCTTATTTCAGACGAGACGAGTTTATCTTTTGTTTGAGATGAAAATTTTGGATCAGGCATTTTAATCGATAAAACAGAAGTCAAGCCCTCCTTTATATCCTCGCCCGATAGAGTAATTTTATTTTTTTTACTATTCCTATCGTTTGAGTATTTATTAATAACTCTAGTAAGCGCGCTTCTAAACCCTAATAAGTGGGTTCCTCCATCTTTTTGAGGAATGTTATTAGTAAAAGGCAAAACATCCTCGGAATAACCAGCATTCCATTCAAATGAACACTCGACAACTACATTATTTTTTGTAGCAGTAACATAAATAGGTTTTTTAAATACTTCTTTTTCATTTTTATTAACTAAGATTGGCTTTTTCTTATTAATATGTTTAACAAACTCAACAATACCTCCATCGTATTTATGACTATATTCTTTAGTTTTCTTTGCAGAGTTGTCTAATAAACGTATTGAAATACCTTTATTTAAAAATGCGAGTTCTTGTATTCGTTTTTCAAGAATAGATGAACTAAACTTTATAGAAGAAAATATTTCTTTAGATGGTAAAAAAGTAATTTGAGTTCCTTTTTTTTTTGTTTTACCTTTTACTTTTAAGGGTTTTAGAGAATTACCATTTTTAAAATTAATTTCATATTCTTTTCCATCTCTAAAGATTTTTAATTCAAGTTTTTCTGAGAGTGCATTTACAACAGACACACCAACACCGTGTAGACCACCTGAAACCTTATAAGAATCATGGTCAAATTTTCCACCTGCATGTAATTGTGTCATTATGACCTCAGCAGCAGAAATTTTTTCTCCCTTATGAATATCTACAGGGATGCCTCGGCCGTCATCTTCCACGGTTACTGTGTTGTCTGAATTTATTGAAACTATTATATTTTTACAATATCCAGCTAATGCCTCATCTATAGAGTTATCGATAACTTCGAAAACCATATGATGTAGACCTGATCCATCATCGGTATCTCCAATATACATTCCTGGTCTTTTTCTAACTGCATCAAGACCTTTCAGGACTTTAATCGAGTCCGCACCATAATTTTGGTTCATATTTAATTCAGAATTCTTTGACATGATGTTTATTTAAGATGATTAAATATATCATTTTTTTATATTAATATAAAACGTTTGGCGGTACATATAAGCTAAAAGTATTCAATATCAATGCTTTTAAGCCAAAAATAAAAAAAAATTCTAAAATATTGTAAATTAGATTTTCATGGGCATCAGGACATAAAAACTATCTTTATCAGATAAATCTTCTATTAAAACTGGTGAAGTTGAGTCCTTTAAATTAATTTTTAAATTTTTGTCTTCAATTTCTGAAGCAATGTCAGTGAGATATTTTGAATTAAAGCTTATATTTAGATTACCAGAATTAAATTCAGCTTTTATTTTTTCGTTTCCTTCTCCTGAATTCGCACTATTGACAGAAAGTTGCACATTATCCTTGTTCACAGCAAGTTTAACACCTTCTTTTCTATCCAATGAAACGCTTGCAACTCTTTCAATAGAACTTATAAACTCTTTAGAGGAGACAATAAGAGTTTTGTCATTGGATACTGGGATAACTTTCTTATAATCAGGAAATTTACCGTCTATTACTTTTGAGATGAGCTTCATGTTTCCAATGTTAAATTTGATTTTGTTTTCACTTGTCTGGATTGTTAATTTTTCAGATGATTCGGTCAACAATGTGCAAAGTTGAAAAACTGTTTTTCTAGGCAAAATTAAAGATGTAAAATCATCAATATTTTCAATTTCAAGGCTACTTGAAGATAATCTATGACTATCTGTAGCAACCCCAGTTAAAAACCTCCTACTGTTAGATTCTGTTAAATGTAAAAAAACTCCATTCAAATAATGTCTTGTATCATCATTAGAAATTGAAATTCTTGTCTTGTTTAAAAGCTTCAAAAACTTATTATTATTAATTGAAATTTCATTATTATCAAATTGATCTTCAAATGTAGGGAAGTTGTCTGTAGGCAAACACAATAAATTAAAATCTAAATTTTCACTCTTTAAACTAAGTTTATTCTCATTTTTAAGTTCGAAGTTTAATTCTGAATTAGATGATATCTTCCTGAGTATATCGTATAGTATCGCTGCAGATGTAGTCGTGCTTCCCTCGGTTATAGTCTTGACATCTAAAAGTTCGTCATAAAAAATAATATCTAAATCTGTAGCTACAATAAAAAGTTTTTTATCTTTTAGATGCAGAAGAACATTAGATAGTATTGGAAGTGTATTTTTTTTTTCAACAATACCTTGAACAAAATTAAGTGATTTTAATAAAATATCTCTTTTAATTATGAATTGCATTTCATCACTGCTCCAACAAAAGACTTTTTATCTGACTAATATTTTTTTTCATTTCATCATCCTGTTCTGAAAGTCTAGTTATTGTTTTTACAGCATGTATTACAGTAGTATGATCTCTATTAGCAAATCTTCTTCCAATTTCCGGTAGAGACCTGCTCGTCATCTTTTTTGCGAGATACATGGCTATCTGCCTTGGTCTTGCTAAAGGTCTAGAGCGTCTTTGTGATAACATTTCACTTAAAGCAATATTAAAATAATTTGAAACTGTATTTTGAATTTTATCAACTGTAATAACTCTAATTTGATTAAAAACATCTTTTAAAATGTTTTTACAGTCAACTAAAGTCAGAGCTCGATTATGCACTCTGCTAAAAGCTATCACTCTATTTAAGACTCCAATTAGTTCCCTTATGTTGGTCTTGCTTTCGCTCGCAATGTAATTGATAACTTCATCACTTAAATTAATGTTTTCTTTAAATTGTTCCTGTATCTCAAGAATCTTCTTTTTAATTATTTTTGTTTTTAATTCAAAATCTGGAATATCTATATCAACTACTAAGCCCCCGGCTAGTCTAGATTTTATTCTTTCTTGAACTCTATCCAGTTTCATAGGAGGTCTATCTGAAGAGATTATTATTTGCGAACCTTTGTCCATTAGACTATTAAATGTATGAAAAAATTCCTCTTGTAAGCTATCTTTTCCGCTAATAAATTGAATATCATCTATTATAAAAACTGACGATTTTCTAAAGAAATCTTTGAAATTCACCATATCGTTTTTTTTTATTGATTTTATAAAGTGATACATGAATCTCTCAGCGGATATATACATCACATTATTATCGTTCTGCAATTCAAGGCCTATTGCATTTAACAAATGAGTCTTTCCTAAACCAACTCCTCCACAGATATATAAAGGATTATATCTAGATAAATGTTCACAAACTTTTTTGGAGTAAGAAAGTGCAATATCATTACTTTTTCCTTGAATAAATCCCTCGAAATTCAAAGAAGGATTTAATCGGTTGTAATTTAATATCGAATCCTTAATTTCTGTGACCTTATTTAGCTCATTAATCTTAATAAATTCTTGACTAGACTTGTTTTCCTCAATGATTTTAAATTCAATTCTATTAAGGCTCATTTTAAAACTTTTGACTTGCTCTAAAATTTTATCAAGATATCTGGAAACTATCCAATCTCTAAAAAACCTTGTTGGAACTCCAAGAATCAAAAAGTCATTATATTCTTTTACTAGTGAAATCTTC
>CACDXJ010000013.1 GCA_902556855.1 uncultured Pelagibacteraceae bacterium
TATGAAAAAAAAAATATTAATTATGGGTCTACCAGGCTCAGGCAAAACTTTTTTAGCTAGATACTTGCTTAAATATATTAACGCAAAATGGTTAAATAATGATGAGATTAGAAAAAAATATAATGATTGGGATTTCAGCCCTGAAGGCAGAGAAAGGCAATCAAAGAGAATGAGAGAGCTTTCTGATAAATTAATCAATGATGGAAACAACGTTATAGCTGATTTTGTTTGTCCTACAGATACAACACGAAGGGATTATAGTGCAGATTATTTAATATGGGTTGATACTATAGAAAAAGGAAGATTCGACGATACAAACAAACTGTTTCAACCTCCATCTAAATTTAATTTTAAAGTAACAACACAAAATGCTGAAATGTGGAGTAAAAAAATTTTTGAAGATTTAAAACAAAATGGTCTTGAATAATAATGATATTTAAAAAATATAATCATATTGTAGAAGAAAAAAAAATCTCAGATTTTTGGATTAAAAAAGGTTTATTTAAACCAAAAAAAAGTAAATCAAAAAAAAGATTTTCCATAGTGATACCTCCACCTAATGTAACTGGACGATTACATATGGGACATGCTTTAAATAATAGCCTTCAAGATGTTTTAGTTAGATTTAATAGGATGAGAGGCCTCGAAACTCTATGGCAGCCAGGAACTGATCATGCTGGTATTGCAACCCAAGCAGTTGTAGAAAATAATCTTTTAAAAGAAGGAATTAAAAAAAATGATTTAGGAAGAGAAAAATTTGTTCAAAAAATTTGGAATTGGAAAGAAGAGTCCGGTGGAATTATTTTAGATCAACTAAAAAAATTGGGTTGTTCTTGCGATTGGTCAAGAACTAGGTTTACTATGGATAAAGATTTATCCAAAGCTGTAATAAAAGTTTTTGTAGATCTTTATAGAAATAAGCTAATTTACAAGGATAAAAAATTAGTTAATTGGGATACTAAACTTCAAACTGCTATCTCTGATTTGGAAGTAATTCAAAAAGATGTTCAATCCCAATTATTTTATATTGATTATTCAATCGAAAACTCTGATCAAAAAATTACAATCGCGACTACTAGGCCAGAAACTATGATGGGAGATACAGCAGTAGCTGTAAACCCCAAGGACGAGAGGTATATTAATTTAATTGGAAAAAATGTTCTTATTCCGATTGTTAATAGAACGGTAAAAATTATTTCTGATCATTACGCTGATCCTGAACAAGGCTCAGGAGCTGTTAAAATTACACCAGCTCATGATTTTAATGATTACGAAGTTGGTAAGAGAAACAATTTAGATATATTGAATATTTTTGAAAAAAACGGCAAAATAAATAAAAATGGGATCAAAGAATTTCGTGGTTTAGACAGATTTGAAGCAAGAAAGCTTTTAATTAAAAAATTGAAGGAAATAGGTTCCCTAGTAAAAATTGAAAATATTAAAAATAAAGTTCCATATGGAGATAGATCAAATACTATTATCGAACCTCTTTTGACAGAACAATGGTTTGTAGATGCAAAAAAATTATCAAAAAAACCTATAAAAATTGTTAAAGAGGGTAAAACTTCTTTTTTTCCAAACAACTGGTCCAAAACATTTTTTCAATGGATGAATCAAATTGAGCCCTGGTGTATATCTCGACAGATTTGGTGGGGTCATAGAATACCTGCTTGGTATGATGAAAATGGAAATATTTTTGTAGCTGAAAATGAAAAAGATGCAGAAAAACTAGCAAAGAAAAAAAATAGAAATACACAATTTAAGCTAAGACAGGAAACAGATGTTTTAGATACATGGTTTTCATCTGCTCTATGGCCTTTCGCAACTCTTGGATGGCCAAACAAAACTAAAGAACTTGATAAATTTTATCCAACTTCAGTTCTTGTTACTGGTTTTGATATAATTTTCTTCTGGGTAGCAAGGATGTTGATGATGGGAAATTATTTCAGAAAAAATACTCCTTTTCATAAAGTATATGTTCATGCCTTAGTAAGAGACGAAAAGGGACAGAAAATGTCAAAGTCTAAAGGTAATGTGATTGATCCATTAGATTTAATAAATGAATATGGAGCAGATAGTTTAAGATTTACTTTAATTTCAATGGCCTCTCCAGGACGAGATGTAAAATTATCAAAAAATAGAGTTACTGGTAATAGAAACTTTATAACAAAAATTTGGAGTGCAAATAATTTTTTAAAACTTAATAATTGTAAATTAGATAAAAAGATTAATTTAAACTCAATTAAACTTCCAATAAACCATTGGATTTACAACGAATTTATAAAAACACAAAATTTAATCACAAAAAATATTGAAATATTTAGGTTTGATGAGGCTGCTAGGTATGCATATCAATTTGTTTGGCATTCTTATTGCGATTGGTATTTAGAGTTTTTAAAACCTATTCTAAATTCAAAAAATAAAATTGAAATTAAAGAGGCCAGGACTTTCTCATCATTTATGATGGCAAATATTCTTAGAATTCTCCATCCGTTTATCCCTTTTTTTACTGAGAAATTGTGGTCTTTAAATGCTTATAAAAAGATTTTTAATAATTTTTTAATCTGCTCCAGTTGGCCAGATTTTAAGATAATTAATAAATTTAGCAAAAATCAAAATAATATAAATGATTTAATTGAAATAATTTCCAGCATTAGATCTACTAAAGCTGAGTTAAAAATTACGCCAAAATTATATTGCAACATATTTTTTGATGATAAATCAGGAAAATTAGAGAAATTGGTCAATAAAAATATAAATTTGATAAAACAGGTAGGTAGAGTAAATAATGTTCTTAAAACAAAGATTAGAGATAAAAATTCAATAGACATCTTGGTTCTTAAGGAAAAACTTTCATTAAATTTCAATGAAGATATAAATTTAGGATTTCAAAAAGAGAGAATTTTACAAAAAATTGAGACAATTAATAAACAAATAACTAGTTTAAATAAAAAGCTCAAAAATAAGGCTTATGTGACAAATGCACCCAAAGAAATAGTTCAAAATGATAAAAATTTAGTTAAAGAATTAACTATTGAAGATAGAAAATTAAGAAGTATTGTGTCTAGTATTAATTAAATGTCTAAAATTGATAAAAAAAAACTACCCAGTCGTCATACTTCTTTAGGCCCAGATAGAGCTCCACATAGATCTTTTTACTATGCAATGGGAGAAACTGAACAGGATGTGGCGAAGCCTTTTGTAGGAGTAGTATCCACTTGGAACGAAGCTGCACCTTGCAATACAGCTTTAATGCGACAGGCACAGTCAGTTAAAAAAGGAGTAAAACAATCTGGTGGAACGCCTAGAGAATTTTGTACGATAACTGTAACAGATGGTATTGCAATGGGTCATGAAGGAATGAAATCATCTTTAATTTCCAGAGAAGTAATAGCTGACTCAGCAGAACTGACAGTGAGAGGACATTGTTATGATGCACTAGTTGGTATCGCTGGATGTGATAAATCCCTTCCAGGCTTGATGATGTCTATGTTGAGATTGAATGTACCAAGTGTTTTCATTTATGGCGGATCAATTTTGCCAGGAAAATTTAAAGGAAAAGATGTTACAGTTGTAGATGTGTTTGAAGCAGTAGGCAAACATTCCTCGGGTAAAATGTCTTCTGAAGAATTAAGAGAATTAGAATTAGTAGCTTGTCCAAGTGCTGGGGCTTGTGGAGGTCAATTTACAGCTAACACAATGGCGTGTGTATCAGAAGCGATAGGATTGGCTTTACCTTATTCCGCTGGTACGCCAGCACCTTATGAGGAAAGAGATAAATATGCTTATGAAAGCGGTCAAGCGGTTATGAATTTATTAGAAAAAAAAATTAAACCAAGAGAAATAGTTACTAAGAAATCTTTAGAAAACGCAGCAACAATTGTGGCTGCAACCGGAGGCTCCACTAATGCAGCACTTCATCTACCTGCACTAGCTAATGAGATAGGAGTAAAATTTGATTTAATGGACGTTGCAAAAATATTTAAAAAAACTCCTTATCTTGCTGATTTAAAACCTGGAGGGAAATACGTGGCAAAAGACATGTGGGAAGCTGGCGGTGTTCCTATGCTATTAAAAACTTTGTATGAAGGAGGATATATTCATGGTGAGTGTATGACAGTTACAGGTAAAACTATGAAAGAAAATTTAGCCAATATTAAGTTTAATACTAATCAAAAAGTTTTAAGAGAATACAATAAGCCCCTTTCTCCAGATGGTGGAGTTGTTGGATTAAAAGGTAATTTAGCTCCAGACGGAGCAATCGTAAAAATCGCAGGATTAAAAAAATTACAATTTACAGGTAAAGCTAGATGTTTTGATAATGAAGAGGATGCAATGAAAGCAGTACAGACAAAAAAATATAAGGACGGAGATGTAATTATAATAAGATATGAAGGTCCAAAAGGCGGACCAGGAATGAGGGAAATGCTCTCAACAACTGGAGCTCTTTACGGACAAGGCAAAGGTGAAAAAGTTGCACTTATAACAGATGGAAGGTTTTCAGGAGCTACTAGAGGATTCTGTGTTGGTCACGTTGGCCCAGAAGCTGCAATTGGAGGACCAATTGCACTTCTTAAAAATGGAGATGTAATAGATATAGACGCAAAAAAAGGATCAATTAATGTAAGGCTTACTAGCGCACAATTAAAAGCTAGAAAAAAAAAATGGAAAGAAAAAAAATCAAGTTTTGGATCGGGAACAATTTGGAAATATGCTCAAACAGTAGGACCTGCTTATCTTGGAGCACCAACTCACCCAGGTAAGAAAAAAGAAGTTAAAGAATATTCGAAAATTTAATGAAAATACGTCCAGTAATTTTATGCGGCGGTTCTGGTACAAGACTCTGGTCAGATAAAAAACATCATCAACCAAAGCAGTTTATTGATTTTGGAAATTGGACTTTATTCGGAAAAACGCTAGAGAGAGTAAAAAATTCTATATTTGATTATCCAATAATAAGTACTAACAAAAAATATATAAGTGAAATTAAAAAACATTTAAGATTTAAAGGATTTAAGAAATATAAAATTATTCTTGAACCAGCAAAAAGAAACACTGCTCCTGCTATACTCAGTTCAGCATTAATAAAAGAAATACCAGAGAACCAGCCCTTAATTTTTTTAACATCAGATCACTTAATTGAGAAAACAAACCTTTTTAATAAATCTATTAAAAAACACCAAAAATACCTGACTGATAAAAATATCTTTATATTTGGCATTAAACCCTCTTACCCTTCATCTGAGTTTGGTTATTTTTTATCAAAACGAGTTAGCAATAAATACAAGGTTTCAAAGTTTATTGAAAAACCAAATTTAAAAAAAGCAAAAAAAATAATTAAAAAAAATGCTTATTGGAATTCAGGAATGTTTTTCCTTACAAAAAGATCAATAATTAATAACTTCAAAAAGTATCAAAACAAAAACTTTAATTGTTGTTTAAATTCTGTAAATAAATCAAAACTTAAAAAAAATGTTTATTATCTAAATAAAAATAAATTTTTAAAATGTAAAACAATTTCTTTTGATAATGCAATATTGGAAAAATCAAAAGATATAAATGCTATAAATTTAAATATACCTTGGTCTGATCTAGGTAGCTGGAAAGAAATTTGCAAAATCTATAATAAATTAAAGACTAAATATCAAAAAAAGAAAAATATTTTTTACAGACCTTGGGGTAGGTATACAAATTTGTACAATGGAAAAAATTTTTTAATTAAGGAACTTTATGTAAAACCTAAAGGAGTTTTAAGTCTTCAAAAGCATTTTCATCGTTCCGAACATTGGGTTGTAACACAAGGAACTCCAAAAATAACTCTCAACAGAAAAAAATTTTTTTTAAAAACTAATGAAACTATTTTTATACCAGTTAAGTCTATTCACAGAATAGAAAACCCGTATAAGAAACCAGTAAAAATAATTGAAGCTCAATTAGGATCAATTTTAAAAGAAACTGATATAGTTAGATATCAAGATATATACGGTAGAGTTAAATAATTTCAAGTTCGATTGGTGTATGATCAGATGGTTTTTCTTTAGATCTTGGTTTTTTATTTATATTAATTGTTTTGATATTTTCAATTAAACTGTTTGAAAGTAAAAAATGATCTATTCTCATACCATAATTCTTTTGCCAGGATCCTGCAAAGTAGTCCCAAAAGGTATATTCTTGTTTTGTTTTATTTTTAAATCTATAAACATCTTTAAAACCTAAATTAATTAACTCTCTATATTTTTTTCTTATTTCTAATCTACCTAAAGCATCGTTTTCATATCTTTTAAAATCATAAACATCTATTTCTTCAGGAATAATATTAAAATCTCCAGCGATAAGGATATTTGAGTTTTTTTGGATTCTCTTTTTAATACTTGATATAAATTTTTTTAACCAATCTTTTTTATATTCATATTTTTCTGTATCTACAGGGTTTCCATTTGGAACATAAATATTAATAAGTTCTATTTTTTTTTTTTTTAATTTTAACTCAGCAGTAATTATTCTAGATTGTTTTAAATCATCTTTAATAAAGCTATTATTAATTTTATCTAATTCTTGTTTAGATATAATAGCAACACCATTGTAACTTTTTTGTCCGAAAACATAAGAATTATATCCAATATTCTTAAAATCTTCATGTGGAAAACTAATATCTTGAGTTTTAATTTCTTGGAGGAATAAAATATCAGGATTCGATTGTTTGATATAATCTAAAATATTTGTAATTCTTGCTCTTACTGAATTCACATTCCATGAAATTATTTTCATTAAACTGAAAAAGAAAGACCACAACCACATGAAGCTGAAGCTTTAGGATTATTAATAGTAAAAGACTCACCAATCATTTCTTTTTTAAAATCTACTGTTGAGCCCGCTATAATATCAAGCGACTGCTTATCTATTACAGCTTTGTTAAACAAGATATCATCTTTCTCTATCTTATCATCAAAGCTAAAATTATATTTAAATCCAGAACACCCACCCCCTTGAACAGCAATTCTAAAATATTTTTTTTCTTCGCTTTTAGTGATTTTTTCTATTTGGTTTTTTGCACTATCAGTAAATTCTAATTTTTTTTCCATAATTATCTAGTATATAATCTATATAGTAAGCATGCAAAAAAATTCAATAAATTCATTATCAAAATTAGCTGTCTCATTGAAATCAAAAGGTAGGTTTTTTGTAGAAAAAAAAACTTATTTAAGGACTGATTTCCAAAGAGATAGGGATAGAATAATCCATTCAACAGCTTTTAGAAGACTTAAACACAAAACCCAAGTTTTTGTTAACACAACTGGAGATCACTTCAGAACCAGAATTACACATTCATTAGAGGTAGCTCAAATAGCCAGGACGTTATCAAAATTTTTTAATTTAAATGAGGATTTATGTGAGACGTTAAGTTTAGCACACGATTTAGGCCATACGCCTTTTGGTCATGCAGGGGAAGAGGCTCTTAATAAATGCATGCATAAATTTGGTGGGTTTGATCATAATATTCAAACAATTAGAATTATTTTATTTTTAGAGAATAGATATTATAAATTTAAAGGTCTTAACCTTACTTTTGAAACATTAGATGGTTTACTAAAACATAATGGTCCAATTAAAAATTTAGAAAAGTATGAAAAAATTTTAGGTAAAAACTATTTTAAAAATAAGATTAAATTTTCTTTAAGCCCCTCACTCGAGGCACAAATTGCCTCAATATCTGATGATATAGCTTATAATAGTCATGATCTTGAAGATGGATTAAAATCAAATTTATTTAAGATCAATGATCTTGAAAATATTCCAATTCTTAAACAAATTTTAAAAAAACATATTAAAAAAATTAAAAATTACTCAATTGAATTAATTATCAGGCA
>CACDXJ010000014.1 GCA_902556855.1 uncultured Pelagibacteraceae bacterium
CACCTTCTTTGTTAAGAGCTTTTACATTTTCCCAAAGATTATTTCTAAGTTCCACATCAACACCGGCTGTAGGCTCATCCAAAATTAAAATTGGAGGTTGATGAACCATAGCCTTTGCTATAAGTAATCTTCTCTTCATTCCACCCGATAAGCTTCTGGAGTATGCATTAGCTTTATCTTGAAGAGAAACCATCTTTAATATTAAATCAGTTATACGGTTCTCTTTAGAAATACCATAAAGTCCGGCCTGAAGTTCAAGAAGTTTTTTTGGACTAAAAAAAGCATCTAAGTTTACTTCCTGGGGGACTATTCCCACAGACGCTCTAACTTGACGAGGATTTTGATCCAAATCAAAACCCCATACATTTACTTTTCCACTAGTTTTAATAACTGTGCCTCCTAGAATACTTAAAAACGTTGTCTTACCCGCTCCGTTCGGTCCTAATAATCCAAATACCTCACCTTGTCTGACTTCAAAACTTAAATCATTTAAAGCTTTATTATGTTTTTTGGTTTTAGAACTAGAATAAACCTTTGTTAAATTTTCAACAGTTAGGGCAAATTTATTCATACTTTTTTATAATTCATCAAGATTTCAATGTAATATGTATATATGAGTTCAATAAAAAAAACAGATCATTTTTATTTGGTAGATGGATCTGGATATATTTTTCGCGCTTATTATGCTCTTCCTCCCCTTTCAAGAAAAAGTGACGGTCTTCCAACTGGTGCGGTTAGTGGTTTCTGTTCTATGCTTTTTAAATTATTAGAGGATGCAAGATCAGACGACTCTAAAAATAAACCAACACATTTTGCAGTAATATTCGACTCTGCAAGAAAAAATTTTAGAAATGAAATTTACAGTGAATATAAAGCAAACAGGGAAGAAGCACCTGACGATTTAGCGCCTCAATTTGAGTACATCAGAAAATCTGTTGAAGCTTTTAACTTACCGTCTATTGAACTTTTAAATTACGAAGCAGATGATCTCATAGCCACTTATGCAAAAAAAATTACTGAAGCTGGTGCAAAGGTTACCGTGATATCGTCGGATAAAGATTTAATGCAGTTAGTATCAAATAAAGTCAGACTATTTGATCCTATGAAAAGTAAAGTTATAGGCGAAAAAGATGTAATTGAAAAATTTGGAGTTAAACCAAGTCAAGTAATCGACGTCCAATCACTTGCTGGAGATAGTTCAGATAATGTGCCTGGAGTTCCTGGTATTGGAGTTAAAACAGCAGCAGAACTTATAAATAAATATAAAACCTTAGAAAATTTATTAAAGAAGGCATCAGAAATACCTCAGAACAAAAGACGGGAAACCCTACTGTCTAACAAAGATAAAGCTATGATTAGTAAGCAATTAGTAACTTTAAAAAATGATGTTCCACTTAGAAATGATGCTGCTGACTTTATTATTAAAGATATTAATAAAGATAAACTATACGATTTTTTGAGAGACATGGAATTTAATAGATTGTTGAGTCAGGCAATTAGCTTTTATGGAGAACCTGGAAGCAAAGATTTTAATGAGAAAAATTCTGTAAAAAAAAGCAATAAGATAAATACTAAGACCTACAAAACTATTTTCAAAGAGAAACAACTGAATGAATTAATAAAAAAATTAAATGAAAAATCAGTTATAGCAGTTGATACTGAAACCTCATCCTTAAATCCCCAAGAAGCAGATCTTGTTGGCATATCGTTATGTTATGAGGCTAACGAAGCTTTCTATATCCCGGTAGGTCATACAGAAAAAACGGAATTAAAAAAGGATATTGTTTTGAAGAAACTTAAACCACTTTTAGAAGACCCAAGCATAAAAAAAGTTGGCCAAAATATAAAATATGATTTTATAATATTGAAAAACCACGGCATCGAACTAAGCTCGGTGGAAGACACGATGTTACTTTCGTACACACTAGACGCGGGAAATAATAGACATAATATGGATACGTTATCTGAATTACATCTTGGTCATAAAACCATATCTTATAAAGATTTGGTAGGAACTGGAAAAAAGCAGTTAAATTTTTCAGAAGTAGATCTTAAATCAGCCACTGAATATGCTGCTGAGGATGCAGATATAACGTTAAGATTATATGAAGTTTTATCTGAGAGAGTATCTAAGGAAAAGTTAGAAAAAATTTATGAGGAATTTGAAAAACCAATGATAAAAATTCTCTCAAAACTAGAGTCGAGTGGTGTTAAAGTTGATGATGCTTATCTTAAAAAACTTTCAAAAAAATTTGAGGAAAGATTAATAACTATTGAAAAAGAAATTTATAAAATATCGGGCAAAAAATTTAATATCGGATCGCCAAAACAATTAGGAGAAATTATCTATAATGACTTAAAGATAGCAAAATTGAAAAAAACTAAGAAAGGAAGTTTAGCTACGAGTGCTAAAATTTTAGAAGACTTAGCATTAACCGGACATAAATTTCCTAATTTGGTTTTGGAGTGGCGTCAAGTTTCAAAATTGAAAAGTACTTACACAGATGCTTTGCAAGACCATATAAGTAAAAAAACAAAAAGAGTGCATACTTCTTTCTTACTAGCAGCAACTAATACTGGCAGGTTAGCTTCAAGTGATCCTAATTTACAAAATATTCCAATAAAAACTTCAGATGGAAAAGAAATAAGAAAAGCTTTTATAGCTGATAAAAATAATTTACTAATTTCAGCAGATTATAATCAAATAGAAATGAGAATTCTCGCTGATGTGGCTGATGTAAAAGAGCTGAAGAAAGCTTTTAAAAATAACCTGGATATTCATTCTTTAACAGCAAGCCAAGTCTTTGATGTACCGATTAAAAAAGTCACAGATGATTATAGAAGAAAAGCAAAAGCTATAAACTTTGGAATAATTTATGGAATTACACAATATGGATTAGCAAAACAAATATCAGTATCAAATGAGGAAGCTTTAAGTTTTATTAATTCATACTTTAAAAAATTTCCTGAAATAAAGGATTACATGAATACAACAATTAAAATATGTAGAAAACAGGGATTCGTGAATAATATTTTTGGAAGAAGAATTCATCTTAGAGGAATAAATGATAAAAATTTTAGTGTGAGATCATTTCAAGAGAGAGCAGCAATTAATGCTCCAATACAAGGAACTGCTGCAGACATAATAAGATTGGCAATGATAAAAATTGACAAAATTCTTGGAAAAAATAATAAAGCAAAGATGCTTTTACAAATTCATGACGAACTTATCTTTGAATGTTTAAAAAAAGATGAAAATGATGTAAAAAAAATTGTAAAAGAAGCAATGATTTCAGTTTCAAATTCAGATCATCATATGTTTTCTATACCTTTAGAGGTGAGTATTAACTCTGGCAACAATTGGGGAGAGGTCCATTAAACGCCTAAATTTTGACAACATAATTAAGAGAATAAAAATATGACTCAAACAATTGCTCTAGTAGATGATGATAGAAATATTTTAACTAGTATAAGTATGGCTTTGGAAAGAGAGGGATTTAAAGTTCAAACTTATATTGATGGAGACTCCGCTTTAATTGGCTTAACTAGAAATCCACCTGATTTAGCAATTCTAGATATAAAAATGCCAAGGATGGATGGAGAAGAACTGCTTAAAAAACTAAAAAAAAAAATGTCAATTCCAATTATTTTTTTAACTTCAAAAGATGATGAAGTTGATGAATTACTTGGTTTAAAACTGGGAGCAGATGACTTTGTTAAAAAGTCCGGTGGTTTTTCTACTAAGGTTTTAATAGAAAGAATTAGAGTTCAATTAAGAAAAAAAACTTCTACTGTCGATGATACAAAAAATATAATTAGTCACGGAAAATTGAAACTTGATCCTGCACAATTGGAGTGTGAATGGAATGGCAAAGCTTTGCCAGACAAACTTACAACTACAGAATTTTTAATCGTTAAGGAATTAGCTAAAAGACCAGGCGTTATAAAAGAAAGAGCCCATTTAATGGATATTGCTTATAAGGAAAATACAGAAATTGAAGATAGAACTATTGATAGTCACGTTAAAAGAATAAGGAAAAAGTTTAAAAAGGTTGACGAGAAGTTTTCTGCAATTGAAACTAGATATGGAAGTGGGTATAGATGGAATGTTAGCTAATGAAACAAAAAAAATCAGCTTCTATCTTAAAGAAGTTTTTAATATTTAACCTCACAGTTTTCTCTGTCTTAGGACTTTTCACAATTATATATCTTGAAGCAATTCAACCTGCATTAGTTAAGGAAAGAACTGATAATCATAAAATAGTAATCAAGAATACAAAAGATAATCTCGAAAGATTAAACGTGGAGTATACTAAAGAAGGAATCAGAGATTTTTTACTTTCAACTAGATTTTTGTTTCAAAGTTTAGACCGTGTTCAATTTTATGATTTATCCGGTAATCTTATTGGTGACACAAATATTTTAGATTTAGATCAAAGTGTATTTACTGGTTCAGATATAATTTTTGAAGAAGCTCTAGGCAGTGAAACAATTGCACCGGAGATTGAGGAAAGACTAGAGGAAGAACAAAAAGATGAAATTAAGGAAATAATTTCAAATACTTTCAATGATGAAATTATGACATTTATAAACAATGAAAAAAACAATTTTTTTGTAAGTACACTCAGTAAAATTAGGTTTCAAAATAATGATATAGGATTCATTGTAGTTTCAGAACAGGCAAATGATATTGCTACTGCCGTTAAGGAGAGGAAAGCGTTTATCATTAGAACCATGATCGCTGTTGTAATTGTGATACTAATTTTCTCATTGTTCTTGAATAAATATATTTTAAAGCCAATTGGCCTATTAGTTAAATTTAGTGATGGAATTAAAAAAAAATCTAATCAAACTATTGATATTAATAAAGTATTTATCAGAGATGATGAAATTGGAAAACTAACACAGTCAATTGATGAAATGACAAAAGAACTACAACAAAGAACAAACAGAGCAGAAACATTTTCTAATGATTTAGCTCATGAAATAAGAAATCCATTAGCCTCACTAAAAAGTGCTTCAGAGCTTCTAGATAAAACCACAGAGAAGAATGAGGGTGAAAAATTACTAAAAATAATCAATCACGACGTTGAAAGGATAGAAAGATTAATAACTGACTATACTCAGATGCTAAAAGATGAAGCATCCTTATCACGGGAAAAAATGAGCAAAATTAACTTAGTTGAAATTATAAATAGTGTTGTAGATGATTTTAATCTTGATTTGATCAATCAAAATAAAAAAATCAAAATATTTATTAGGAATCAAATTAAAAGTAAAAATGATCATTTTATATTTGGTATAAGTAATCGATTAGAACAAGTGATAGCCAACCTATTAGATAATTCAATTTCCTTTAGTCAAGACAATCAAACAATCGAAATCGTTTTGGATGAGACCTCAAGTAATTTATTAATAACTGTAAAAGATGAAGGGCCAGGTTTTGCTGAAACTTCGCCTCAGAAAATCTTCAAACGTTTTTATAGCAATAGACCTAAAAGTTTTGGTAAGCACTCTGGTTTAGGTTTAAATATAGTAAAAAATATTGTTCTGCTGCATAAAGGCACAATAGCTGCTTCAAATAGACTGAACACAAGGGGAGCTCAAGTTGAGGTTTTACTTCCTAAATTATCCTAACATTATTTCTTGCTATGGTTTATTTATGTTGATAATAACATCTTCGATATGGCACAGGATTATAAAGTAAAAGATATTAGTCAGGCTGATTTTGGTAGAAAAGAAATTTCTTTAGCGGAAACAGAAATGCCAGGACTTATGGCTTTAAGAAAAGAATATAAAGGTAAAAAACCTTTAAAGGGTGCAAAAATCCTAGGTTGTCTTCATATGACAATTCAAACCGCAGTTTTAATTGAAACTCTAGTAGAGTTAGGAGCTGAAGTTAGGTGGTCTTCATGTAACATTTTTTCAACACAAGACCATGCTGCTGCTGCAATAGCTAAGGCTGGTATTCCTGTTTTTGCTTGGAAAGGTGAGACCGAAGAAGAGTACTGGTGGTGTGTTAAACAAACTATTGTAGGAAAGAAAGATTGGAAACCAAATATGATTTTAGATGATGGTGGTGATCTTACTGCCTTAATGCACAAAGAATATAAAAATTTATTAAAAGATGTAAAGGGAGTTTCAGAAGAGACAACCACTGGAGTTTTAGCACTTAAAAAAATGGAGTCTAATAAAGAATTATTAATCCCTGCTATAAATGTAAATGACTCAGTTACAAAATCTAAATTCGACAACCTCTATGGTTGTAGAGAAAGTTTAGTAGACGGTATAAAAAGAGCTACTGATGTTATGATGTCAGGTAAAGTTGCAATTGTAGCTGGTTTCGGAGATGTTGGAAAAGGCAGCGCAGCCTCATTACGTCAAGCAGGCGCAAGAGTTATGGTTACCGAGACAGACCCTATATGTGCGTTACAAGCTGCTATGGAAGGCTACGAAGTTGTTGTTATGGATGAAGCTATTAAAGACGCTGATATAGTTGTAACCGCTACAGGAAATAAAGATATAGTCACAGCAGATCACATGAGAAATATGAAAGACAGAGCAATACTTTGTAACATTGGTCACTTTGACAACGAAATTCAAGTTGAAGCATTGAAAAATTATAAGTGGGACGAAATTAAACCACAAGTTCATGAAATTGAATTGCCTAGTAAAAAAAGGATTATACTTTTAGCTGAAGGAAGATTAGTAAATTTAGGATGTGCTACAGGGCATCCTAGTTTTGTGATGAGCGCTTCATTCACAAATCAAGTTATTGCTCAAATTGAATTATGGAATAATTCAAATAAATATGAGAAAAAAGTTTATGTACTTCCCAAACATCTTGATGAAAAGGTAGCAATGCTTCATTTAGAAAAAGTAGGAGCTAAATTAACAAAAATGTCAAAAGAGCAAGCCGATTATATTAGCGTTAAACCATCAGGACCATTTAAGCCGGATACTTATCGCTACTAAAAGTAGCTAATGATTGTTAAATCTTTAGACCATTTAAATCTAATATCTAAATCAATTTCAAAAAAGTTAGAAAATGGAGATTGTATTTTCTTAATTGGTGAAATCGGTGTAGGAAAGACTACATTCACAAGATTTTTAATTAATAACTTACAAAATCAAAAAGGACTTAAAGAAACAGAAGTGTTGAGTCCTACATTTAACTTACTTTATGAATATGAAATTAAAGATCTTAAGA
>CACDXJ010000015.1 GCA_902556855.1 uncultured Pelagibacteraceae bacterium
TTCTGTCAGGAGATACTAATTTATAATTTTTGTTGAAGTAATAACTGTAAATCCCTGTTTTAATTGTAGCGTCTGTTGCTAAAAGGCCAATTTTAGAATTTTTTTTACAATTTTTTTTCGCATTCAAATATACAATCTCTGGCATATTTAAAATTGGAATCTTTATTTTTTTTTTAAGATCTTTGTACCAGTAATGTGCAGTGTTACATGGGATTGAAATAAACTTACATTTATTTTTTTGCAAAAACTTACATCCGTGAATAAGGCTTTTTAAAACCTTGTTATATTTTTTAAGATTTTGTTTTCGATCAGGAATGTTAGCTTTATTATATAAAACAAATAGAGGATATTTTTGGTCTGCTTTTCCTCTATTTAATTTTGCAAGCTTTGAACAAAAGTCTAAACCTGCTTGTGTGCCCATGCCACCAAGAATTCCAATCATAAATTATTAAATAAATTAACCTTTTCCTCGCCAAGGAATAGTTTTGTCTATTATCTTTCTTATCGTGATATCAAAAATTAAACCCAGCATTCCCATAATAAATATAGTGATCCATATTACTTCATATTGAAAATATTTTTTAGCGACATTTTCTACGAAGCCAACTCCCGTAGTTCCCGCTAAAAATTCTGCAGCCACCAATGTTCCCCAACACATTCCTGTCGCCACTCTTATTCCAGTAAGTATTTCTGGTAAGGAATTAGGAAAAATAACATGTCTTAATATTTGCCATTTAGATGCTCCGAGAGAATGCGCTGCATGAATTTTTGATAATTGAGTTCCTGAGGCGCCAGCTCGTGCTGAAATTATCATAATTGATAACGACACCATAAATAATAAAAATACTTTTCCAAGATTGTCTATTCCAAGAACTGAAATCACTAATGGCGCCCATGCTAAAGGTGGAACTGGTCTGTATAGTTCAATTAATGGATCAAAAAATCCTTTTGCAAATCTATTTAAACCCATAAATAATCCTAATGGAACACCAACTATTATCCCGGCTACTAATCCAAGAAATACTCTCAAAAATGAATCCCATATGTGGCCAGTTGGAATTGGAATCTTAAATAAATTAAAGTCTCCAGTTACAAAACTTAAAACCTTACTTTTAAAGTTGGGCTTTACTTCACCTTTTTCATTATGAACTGGATATTCCCCAGGCAATATATCAGCGAACCAATCAGGTATTAAGAAACCAATGATCTTACTGACGTCCATCATTTCGTACCAGATTAATGGAATTTGTTTGTAACCCACATTAGGGTTCAACATTAATGTAAATTTATTTAATGTATCTGATGGTTTCGGCAACCATCTACCAGATCCTTGTTCCGAGCAACTTGGACCACTAGAAATGATCGTACCTGATGGAAACAAAAGAATATCAACCCATCTAAGACTACCTTGTTCTTTTTTTTGTACATTATCAAAATTGACTATTGATGCTTGCATGTCTTTAAGAGTATTAGGTGGGAATATACTCGCATATTCAATTCTTCTTGCAATTTTAAGAATATCTTTTGCTAATGAAGAGGAAATTTCTTCAGAGGCGTTTAAACTGTCTCTGTAATCTTTTATTTCTTTTTTTAGTTTTTCTAAGGCGGAAGCATATTGCTCATTATGATTTTTAAGTTCAAAGAATTCATCACTTATTAAATTTAATTCTGTAGCTGCTGCCTGGAATTTTAAACCTCTCTTTGTTTTTGGAATAAAAGGAATTTCGATTGTATTTTCAATTGAGGTACTTGATGCTTTCCAAGAACCTTCTTCCTTAGCAGCTTCAATTCTCTCTAATTCTTGTTCAGCGCTCTCATTGGGATAATCACTTCTTTTAAAGTTCTCGGTTAAATTTATAATTTTCTCATTTATAATTTTAATCTGTTCCCTAGTATCGTTATTTAAAAGCTTTTCATTTGTAAGTAATGGTATTGTATTTTTAGTTTGTGAGATAAAATCTAATAACTTACTTTTATCTTGATTTTTGATGCCTGCTTTTTCTATTTCAATAGTGATTTTGTTTAAATTTTCTGACTCAGTTTCTATTACCGATGTACTCTTAAGTTGACGTTCATCTATTGGAAATAAATATTTAAGTGAGAGAAGAGACTCATTTACTTTTCCAACTTGGCAAAGTTCATTTGCTGACTTTGGAAAAAAAGACTTAGCTATGTCCCATGAATAATAAAGCCAAACCAATAAAAGAAAACTACTTCCTACAATGACCCAATGAATACCTCCTTGTGCTCTTTCAGGATTTCCAAAAACTGCATCGACTTTTTCAGTTCTAATTAATTTTCTTCCATATAAAACACACCCTATAATCGCAAAGAAAAATAAAAATGTTAAAAAACCTGTTATCATTTAAACTTCTTTTCCCATTATTTCTTCTTCCATATCCCATATCATTGAAAGAATTTCTTCTCTTTTAGACACGAACTCTTTATTGTTTTTAATATCTCTTAAGTCTTCTTTAAGACCCATTGATGCAAAAGGTAACTTGTATTCTTTGTGTATTCTTCCTGGTCTTGGTGCCATAACATAAACTTTTTCTCCAAGTAACAAAGCTTCTTCAACAGAGTGAGTTATAAGAATAATTGTCTTTCCAGTTTCTTTCCAAATTTTAAGAACTAAAGATTGCATTTTTTCTCTTGTTAAAGCATCTAAAGCCCCTAAAGGTTCATCCATCAATATTAACTCTGGATCATTAATTAAACATCTTGCTAAAGCTACTCTTTGTTGCATTCCTCCTGACAATTGATAAGTGGGAGTGTTACCAAAACCTTTTAATCCAACTATATCTAACCATTCATCAACTTTTTTTTGAGTTTGAACAGCATCTTCTTCTTTCATTCTCAAACCGAAATTTACATTTTCAGCAACGGTCAACCATTCAAATAAAGCACCTTGCTGAAAAACCATCCCTCGATCGACACCTGGTCCATTTATTTCTTTATTATTAAGAGTGATTTTTCCTGAAGTTGGTCTAATAAATCCTGCTGTAATATTTAATAACGTTGTTTTTCCGCAACCTGAAGGTCCAAGCACAGTAAGCAACTCTCCTTTTTTGATTGTAAAATTTAAATCTTTTAGAGCATGAACAGTTTCTCCTTTAGGAGTTTTAAATATCATGTTTAAATTTTGAGAAATCAGATTGCTCATAAAAGAACTATATTAGATATTTTGATAAAAAAATAGGCACCAATAATGTTCATTGGTGCCTATAATTTTACTTTCAAGAACTACGGTAAAAACTTAGTAGTTACTGTACCTCTTGGAGTGTCAAAACCTTTTAAAAATTTAGCAAGGTTTCCACTCTTCATAGATTTTTTAGTTTCTTTTGGCGTTAAGAATTTGAAGCCGCTTAAAGTATCTTTCATGTCAGCAACTTTCATTTCTGACTCTTTAGACATTGCTTTCATATCACTTCCACCTTTTCTGTATCTCTCATTAGCTTCATGAGTTAATTCTACGAAAGCTTTCAACATACCTGGATTTTCTTTCATAAATTTATTTGTTACAGAAACGATATCTATCCCCATGATACCTCCAGCACGAGCTTCATCAACTGTAAGAAGTCTTGTTCCCACAGATGTAGCAGATTTAATAGAGTTACCTCCAAATAAACATGCCATTACAACATCGCCACTAACTAATGCAGCAGCACCTTCTTCAGGGTCCATCGCAATGATTTCCATTTTTTTTCTGTCAGCACCAACTATTTTCATACTTTCTGTGAAAACGTATTCAGCCATAGTTCCTAGAGGAACTGCAACTTTCTTACCTTCAAGTTCAGAAGCATTTGCTTTTGTAATTCCAGACTTTTTAGAAGTAACACACGTTGTTCCTCCCATTCCGTATTCCATTGCTACGTCTACTAAACTGATTGGCGCTTTTGCCTTAACAGCATTGATGTAAGGCATTAAACCTTGTGAGTAAGAGATATCAATATCTCCCGCTAACATAGCATCAGTCATTGCTACACCATTAGTAAAGTTAGTCCACTTCACTGGCACACCAAGAGCTTTTGCATATGCTTTTTTGTTCATGTCCTCAAGATTTGGAGATGGCCACTCCAAAAAGTACGCTACCCTTACTTCTTTAGCAGCTGAATTAGCTACTGTAGCAGTTAGAGTAAACGCAAATAAAATCCCAAGAACTGTGCTTATTATTTTTTTCATAGTTCTCCCATATGGTTTGTTAATTAATTTAGATCTAAAATGAATTTTCGACTTATGTAAATAGCAAGAAAATTGAAATTGTGTCTAATTTAATGTACAACTTCGAATTGTATACAATATTTCTTGATTTAATTTAACAAAGGTCTACTAATTTAAACATGAGTACATCGAATAGAACAAACATCCCAAATTCATTAAACGAACATTGGATGCCGTTTACAGATAATAAGTCTTTTAAAAAAAATCCAAGATTAATTACTGATGCGAAAGGTGTTTATTTAACTAATCACCAAGGTAAAAAAATGATTGATGCAAGCTCAGGACTATTCTGTAATCCTTTAGGCCACGGTAGAAAAGAAATTACTGAAGCAGTCTCTAAACAACTTGATAAATTAGATTATTGCCAACCTTTTAATCAAGGGTATGGTGGGTCATTTGAATTAGCTACGAGAATAGCAAAAAAAACTCCAGAAGGAATAAACA
The DNA here is from genome assembly GCA_902556855.1 of uncultured Pelagibacteraceae bacterium. Taxonomy (GTDB): domain Bacteria; phylum Pseudomonadota; class Alphaproteobacteria; order Pelagibacterales; family Pelagibacteraceae; genus Pelagilacustribacter. Next base: position 4,666 of record CACDXJ010000015.1, read on the forward strand.
GAATATTCTATACAATCTGCGGATCGACTGCTGTAGAAACAGCAATAAAAATTTCAATTGCATATCATCGAGCAAGAGGAGACTCAAAAAGATTTAGATTTGTGGGACGTGAAAGAGGCTACCATGGAATGAATATTGGAGCTACCACTGTAGGTGGTATGATTAATAATGTAAAAACATTTGCTAGTGTTTTAATGCCTGGCGTTCAACATATGAGACATACTCATTTACCGGAGCATAAATTTGTAAAAGGACAACCAGATACTGGAGTTGAAATGGCAGAAGATCTAGAAAGAATAGCAATGAATTTTGGAGGTGAGAATATTGCAGCTTGTATAGTAGAACCTATAGCAGGTTCAACTGGAACATTAGTACCACCTAAAGGTTATTTGAAACGTATAAGAGAAATTTGTGACAAACACAAAATTCTTTTAATTTTTGATGAAGTAATTACAGGATGGGGTAGAACAGGTTCGGCATTCGCATCACAAGAGTTTGGAGTTACACCAGATATAATTACTATGGCTAAAGCTACTACTAATGGAGTAGTTCCAATGGGAGTAGTAGCAGTTAAAGAGGAAATTTATGATACGGTTTTAGACGGTTCTTCAGCACCCGAAGGAACCCCAGAGTTATTTCATGGATATACATATTCAGGAATTCCGGTTGCAGTCGCTGCAGGTTTAGCCGTTCAAGATATTTTTGACAAAGAGAATATTTTTAAAAGAGCAAAAGAAATGTCTCCATATTTTCAAGAAGGTTTACATTCATTAAAAGATTTAAAGGAAGTTGTTAGCATTAGAGGATACGGAATGATGGGTGGAATTGAAATGAAAATGAAAGAAAAGCCCGGAAAAGCTGGCTTTCAGACCTTTAAGCATTGCTATGATGCTGGTGTAAATTTTAAAAATACTGGTGACTCTCTTATAATTGCACCACAATTCATATGTGAAAAAAAACATATTGATGAAATTATTGAAAAATTAAGAACTGGTATTACAAATTATTCTAAATCCTAGATATGATTATTGGAGTTCCTAAGGAGATAAAGCTTCAAGAGCACAGAATTGGATTAACTCCTGATAGTGTAAAAGTTTTAAATGAAAAAGGTCATAAAGTTTTAGTTGAAGCTAATGGCGGATTAGAGGCCGGATTTACTAATCAAGATTACGAAAAGTCCGGAGCATTAATTTACGATAGTGCAAAAAAAATTTTTGAAGATGCAGAAATAATTGTAAAAGTAAAAGAACCTCAAATGAGTGAAGTTGAAATGATTAGAGAGGGCCAAATTATTTATACTTATCTGCATCTAGCTGCAACCAGAGAACTTACTGAGGGTTTAATAAAATCTAAGTCAATTTGTATTGCTTATGAGACAGTAACCGATGACAAAGGGAGACTACCACTACTAGCTCCAATGAGTGCTGTAGCTGGAAGAATGTCAATACAGGCAGGTGCACATTCCTTAGAAAAAAATCAAAGAGGAAGAGGTTTGCTTTTAGGTGGAGCACCTGGGGTAGAACCTGCAAACGTTGTAATTTTGGGTGGAGGAGTCGTTGGTGAAAATGCGGCAATCATAGCTACGGGCATGAGAGGAAAAGTTTATGTGGTTGATAAATCTAGGGAAAGATTAAAAGAATTACACGAAATGTTTGGTGATAAAATAATTCCTACCGAAAGTGATAAAACAGATTTAAAAAAACTTATATCTGAATGCGACTTACTAATCGGCGGTGTTTTAATTCCAGGCGCTGAAGCTCCAAAACTAGTAACGAAAGAAATGATTAAATCAATGAAAAGAGGATCAGTTATCGTAGACGTTGCAATTGATCAGGGAGGTTGTGTAGAAACAAGTAAACCAACCACACATGCAAATCCTACTTATATAGTTGATGATGTAGTACATTATTGTGTAGCAAACATGCCAGGAGGAGTTCCACGAACATCCACCATGGCACTGAACAAAGCAACTTTACCATTACTTATCAAAATAGCTGATCAAGGCTATAAAAAAACACTTATGGAGAATAAAAATTTCCTAGCAGGGTTAAATGTTTACAAAGGACATATTACTTATAAAAGCGTTTCCGAAGCTTTTGATCTAAAATACACCCCAGCGAACGAAATTTTGGCAAAAGAATAAATCATTTTGGGTCAAATCAAAGCTATGGACCAATTTGAGCAAGCAAATTATTTAATAAATTTTCCGATGTGATTAAATAA
>CACDXJ010000016.1 GCA_902556855.1 uncultured Pelagibacteraceae bacterium
TAAAATTTGATAACCTTGCAAAATCATTTGATAATTTAAAAAAGTTATCTTTGAAAGCCTCTATGGACATTATTAAAAATGATTTGAAAAAACTTGGTATAGTCCATGATAATTTTTTTTCTGAAACTGAAATAATAGAAAAGGATTTAGTTAAAAATGCTATGGAAAAATTAAAAAACAAAAACTATGTTTATGAGGGATTTCTCGATCCTCCAAAAGGCGATACATCGCAAAATTGGAAAAAAGTAAAAAGACTTATATTTAAATCTACTGAATTTGGTGATGATACAGATAGAGCTCTACAAAAAAATGATGGCTCTTGGACATATTTTGCAAATGACATCGCATATCATTTAGATAAAGTTAACAGAAAATTTGATAATTTAATTAATGTTCTTGGTGCAGATCACACAGGTTACATAAAAAGGATTACCGCTGCAGTATCTGCTTTGTCAGAAAATAAAGTAAATCTTAATTGCAAAGTTTGCCAACTCGTTAAATTATATAAAAATGGGAAACCTTTCAAAATGTCAAAAAGAGCTGGTGATTTTATTTCTGCACAAGATCTGTTGAATGAAGTAAATAAAGACTCGATAAGATTTATGATGTTAAATAGAAGTAATGATGTAGAAATTGATTTTGATTTTGACAAAGTTAAAGAAAAAACAAAAGATAACCCAGTCTATTATGTACAATATGCATTTGCTAGAATTAATTCAATTGCAAGAACACTTAAAAAAAATTTAAATGACGAAATTTTATTAAATGTAAAGTCATTTGAACCTAACAACTATGAAGAAAAAATTATTAGAAAAATATTTGAATGGCCAAAAATAATAGAGTCAGCTGCTAAAAAGCTTGAACCACATAAGATCCCTTTCTATTTGTATGAGCTCTCTATTTTATTTCATTCTTATTGGAGCAAAGGTAATGATGACAGCAAGTTCAAATTTATTGAAAATGGTAAGTTAAAAAGAGAGGAAACACTAGCTTTTATTTTTCTAATTGCGACGGTTATCAAAAATGGCATGAATATACTTGGAGTATCACTTCCTAAAAAGATGTAATGTATAAAATTTTGAATATTTTAATGATTATATTAATAACTTTTTTTATCTCCATAGTTTTAAAATATTATGCTTCAAATAAAAATATAAAAAACAAAGATTATATACGTTCAAATATTGAGCAAATTTTTAAAGATAAAATTATCGACATACCAATACTTAAAAATGACACAAATAACGTGATAGAATTTAATGACACTTTTGAAAATGAGATGAATGAAGAAAAAAAAAGAAGTTTTTGGGACTTAATTAAAAAATAACAAAATGAAATATAAAGCCTTAATCGTAAGTATCAAAGGTATTAGACTTTCAAAAAAAGAAGAAGTTCTATTCGCAAAAGAAAAACCTTGGGGTGTCATACTATTTAAAAGAAATTTGAAATCTGTTAAACAAATCAAAAGTTTAATATTTAGAATTAAATATCTAACTAAAAATATAAGATTTCCAATTATTGTTGATGAGGAAGGTGAAAACGTTTCACGATTAAAAGATATTATCAATCACAAAGTATCAGCAAATTTTTTTGGTAATTTATTAGAAAAAGATGAAACTTTGTGTCTAAAAATTTACAAACATTACATAACTTCTATAAGCAAAACTTTGAAAAATTTAGGTATAAATATTAATACCATTCCTGTCCTTGATGTATTGAGAAAAAATACTAATAAAATAATCGGCAATAGAAGTTTTTCAAAAAAAAAATCAATAGTAAAAAAGCTTGGGGAAGCTACTGTCAAATACCTTCATAGCAATAAAGTAGCATGTATTATCAAACATATACCAGGACATGGAGCAGCTGCTACAGATAGCCATAAAGTAACACCTAAAGTTTTTCTGGATTACAAAAAACTAAATAAAATTGATTTCTATCCATTTAAAAAATCTAAAGCAAAAATTGCTATGACTGCACACATTTTATACTCTAAAATTGATAAAAAAAATGTAGCAACACATTCAAAAAAAATTATTAAAGAAATTATTAGAAAAAAAATTGGTTTCAAAGGAATTCTTATTTCAGATGATATTTCAATGAAAGCTTTAAAATATAGTTTGTTAAAAAATGCTAAAAAATCTCTAGAAGCTGGTTGTAACCTTGTTCTTTATTGCGGCGGGAACATTAATGACAACTTTAAATTGATAAAATCTCTTCCATATATCGACAAATTTACTTTAAAAAAAACATCGGAAATTTATAAATTTTTAAGGTAAAATCAAATATGGAATCAAAAAATATTACTCAAATTTCAGTAGATATACCAAATTATAGCGGTCCCTTAGAGGTTTTGCTTGATTTAGCTAAAACTCAAAAAGTAGATTTAGCTGAAATTTCTATTACAAAATTAGCTGATCAATTTCTTGATTTTATCAAAAAAAATGAAAATTTGAATTTAGAAACAGCTTCAGAATATTTATTAATGGCTACGTGGTTAGCTTATTTAAAATCTAAACTTTTATTACCTGAATTAGATGATGATGAATTTAAAGCTACAGAAGTAGCAGAAAAGCTCAAACTACAATTAAAAAAATTAGAACTGATTAGGATTCTATCCGATCAAATGCTCCAAAAAAAAAGGTTAGGAGTCCATATTTTTGCAAGAGGTATGAAAGGGGGTATCAGATCTATTAATACTCCAGTTTATGATGTTTCTCTTTATGAGCTATTAAAAACTTACTCTAGTATTCAAATGCAAAAAACATTTCAGAATATAAGTATTCCTAAATTGCCAGTATTTACAACTGAAGAAGGAATAAAACAAATAAGAAGTAATCTTGATAAAATAGTCGAATGGAAAAATATAGTTGAATTAATTCCAAAGTTTTACTCAGATAATAAAATGGAAAGAACTGGTATTGCTGGTATCTTTGCAGCAAGCCTTGAACTTACAAAAGAGGGGATAATTTCGATTTCTCAAAAAAAAATTTTTGAAAAGTTATTGATTAAGAAAATTTAAAAATGAAAAATAAAAAGAAAAATAATGTAATCGATTTTCCTACTTCAGCTACAAAACTCGAAAGACAGGTAGAGGCAATACTTTTTGCTGCATCTGAACCATTAGATCTTGAAACTATTGAAAAAAGGGTCCAAACCTCGTCTAATTTAAAAAAAATTCTTGAAAATTTACAAGAAACATACAAAAAAAGAGGTATTAATTTGATCTGCATTAAAAATAAATGGTCATTTAGAACAGCAGATGATTTATCAAAATTAATGGCATTACAAAAATCAACTCAAAAAAAACTATCAAAAGCCACAATTGAGACTTTAGCAATAATTGTTTACCACCAACCTGTTACCAGATCTGAAATAGAAGAAATAAGAGGTGTTTCATTTGCGACTAATACTTTGGAAATTTTATTGGAATTAGATTGGGTTAGACCTGCTGGTAGAAAAGATGTTCCTGGGAAACCTATCCAATATGCAACAACTGAAAATTTTCTAAATCATTTCAATATTCAAAAGATATCTGATTTACCAACAGTAGAAGAATTAGGTTCCGCAGGATTAATTGATACATCAAGTATAGATAAATCTATTTTTGGAACTGGGAAATTCTTTAAAGAACAATCTATATCAGAAAAGCAGAATATTTATGAAGATATAGACGAAGCCATAAAAAAAGCACCTGAAGAGGAAAAATAAATATATTTATTTAAGCCTTTTTATTGTATATAATTAAACTTATGGGAATTAGTTTCTGGCAGATAGCAATTGTAGTTGTTCTTGTCGTTTTACTCTTTGGAAGAGGTAAGATATCAAGTTTGATGGGTGATGTAGCAAAGGGTATAAAAAGTTTTAAAAAAGGTATGTCCGATGATACTTCAACAAACAATAATGAGGACAACTCTAAGTCAGACGGTTCTGACTCTGAAAATAAATAGTCAAAATGCCTCAAATAGGATGGTTAGAGATTTTATCCGTAGTTATCATTGCAATATTAGTTTTAGGACCTAAAGAATTTCCAATAGCTTTAAAAAAAATCGGTTCTTATATAGGAAAATTAAAGAATACAGTTAGTAATTTTCAAAGAGAGGTTACATCTGTTACTAATGAAGTAGATTTAAATGAAGAAATTGTTTCTAAAAAAAACAAAATTAAAAATGATTTAGACAAAAATGGCTGAAGGCAATTCTTTTACAAGCCATTTTGTTGAACTACGATCAAGGCTTTTAAACTCATTAATATTTATTTTTATAGTTTTTATAATTTCCTATATATTTGCAGAACATATCTATAATTTTTTAGTCGAGCCTTACGCTAGTGCTGTAAAAGACGATCAAGTTCCTAGAAGACTTATTTTTACAGCTTTGCATGAAACTTTTATTACATATATTAAAGTAGCTTTCTTTTCTTCAATTTTTTTAGGCAGTCCAGTTTTATTAATTCAAATTTATAAATTTATTGCACCAGGTTTATATAAAAATGAAAAAAAGGCGATTCTTCCATATCTAATATCCACCCCTATTCTTTTTTTATTAGGAGGTCTACTCGTTTATTATTTAGTAATGCCTCTAGCAATAAAGTTTTTTTTATCTTTTGAGACTATTGGTTCAAACGCTAATTTACCAATACAGTTAGAGGCAAAAGTAAACGAATATCTTTCACTGATAATGAGATTAATCTTTGCTTTTGGTATAAGTTTTCAGCTTCCAATATTATTAAATTTGTTAGCTCGAATAGGTGTAGTTAATTCAAATTATCTTAAAACTAGAAGAAGATATGTAATAGTAATTATTTTTGCGTTAGCAGCTATATTAACTCCTCCAGATCCTATAACACAAGTTGGACTAGCAATACCTTTATTATTACTTTATGAATTATCTATATTTACAGTAAAATTCACTGAGAAAAAAAAAGAAAAAGAAGAATTAGAAAATGCATGATATTAAAGATATAAGAAAAAATTTAGAAAAATATAAAAAAAAATTAATTGAAAGAAATTTTGATTTTAAAATAAATTTATTTGAGACATTAGACGCTAATAATAGAAGACTTATAAACAATAAAGAAAAATTAGAGCAAGAAAAGAAAATTTTATCAAAATCCAAAGATAAAGCAAATTTTGAAAAATCAAAAAAAATATCAGAAGAGATTTCAAAATTAAGTGATCAACAAATTATTGCACAAAAAAAACTCAATGAATTATTATATGTTATTCCAAACTTAGCAGCAGATAACGTTCCCATTGGAAAAGATGAGAAATCAAATAAGTTAATTGAAAAGTTTGGAAAAATAAAAAAATTTTCTTTTGACCCAAAATCTCACACTGAAATAGGCTTAAATAAAAAAGAAATTGATTTCGAAACTTCAATTAAATTATCTGGTTCACGATTTGTAGTACTGAAAAATAGAATAGCTTTACTTGAAAGAGCACTTATAAATTTTATGTTAGATGTTCATACAACGGAATTTGGCTATACTGAAATTTCACCTCCATTAATAGTCAACGAAGAAGTCATGTTTGGTACAGGACAGCTTCCAAAATTTGAGGAAGACCAATTTGAAATAAAATTTGAAAATTCAAATCAAAGAAAATTTTTAATTCCAACGGCCGAAGTTGTTTTAACCAATTTAGTAAGAGAGTCGATAATAAATGAAGATCATCTGCCACTAAGGTTTGTATCATCTACTCCTTGTTTTCGTAAAGAAGCAGGAAGTTACGGAAAAGACACAAAAGGAATGATGAGACAACATCAATTTTATAAAGTTGAACTTGTAAGTGTGGTTGAGCCTAAAGATAGCAACTCTGAACTTGATCGTATGTTGAATTGCGCAAAAAAAATACTGGATAAATTAGAAATACCTTATCAAATAATTTTACTATCTAGCGGTGATATGGGTTTTAGTGCTGAAAAAACATTTGATATTGAGGCTTGGATTCCTTCAGAAGGAAAATATAGAGAAATATCAAGTTGTTCATCTTGTGGTTCATTTCAAGCCAGAAGAATGGGCGCAAAATATAAATCTAAAAATGGAAATGATTTTGTTTGTACTCTAAATGGTTCCGGGTTAGCTGTTGGCAGATTATTAATTGCATTATTAGAAAATAATCAAAATAAAGATGGCACAGTTAGTATTCCAAATGTTTTAAAAAAATATATGAATAATTTGGATAAAATTTGATAAAATTTAACTTGTTTATCTAATTTATTTATTATAATTGTCTCTTCATGAGCGGACAAGGAATTGCACAATTTATACCTCTTATACTTATATTTGTTATTTTTTACTTTTTTTTAATACGCCCGCAGCAAAAAAGAGTTAAAGATCACAAAGCAATGGTAGAGTCTTTAAAGAGAGGCGATGAAGTCATAACTTCTGGTGGCATTATCGGAGTAGTAGATCGTGTTATGGAAGATGATAGAATAGAGGTAGTAATAGGTGAGTCAACAAAAGTTCAAATCATAAGATCAACAATTACAAGTTTGCTTAAAAAAGAAGAAGTTAAAAAATAATTCTTTTTTGTGTTAAATTTTTCAAAAATAAATATTCTTTTCATTTACCTAATATTTTTCTTTGTATCAGTTTTTTCTATTTTAAATTTTCAAAATGAAGATAAT
>CACDXJ010000017.1 GCA_902556855.1 uncultured Pelagibacteraceae bacterium
ACAATCCTATGAGTATTATAAGAGCTATTTGACTGTAAACGTTTAAAGATGAACCGACCACTAGTAAACCCAGTAAACCACCAAGTATAGCCATTGGAACAGTTAACATAATTGTAAATGGATGTTTCCAACTTTCAAACTGTGCGCTCATTGCAAGATAAGCAGTTATTAAAGCAAGAACAAAAATTACATATAATTCAGTATTAGTTTTTTTATATTCTTCACTTTCTCCTTTGTAAGCTATTTTGGCTTGAGGAGTATTTTGTTCAACTACTCCGACTAAAAATTTTAGTGCTTCATCCAGTGAATAGTCACCAACTAATCTAGCAGAAATAGTTACAGCCTTTTGCCTATTATATCTTGCTAGGAAAGGTGACTGACCTTCCTCATCATATGCGACTAGATTAGAGATCGATACAAGTTTATTATTGTTCTTTGACCTAACAAAAACTTTACTTATGCTATCAGGCTCTTGTCTATCTTTAATATCTCCTTGGAGAATAATAGAATATTCTTTACCATCTCTAGTAAAATTTGTAACTCTTCTTGATCCAAAAATTGTTTCAATGGTTTTACCTATATCTTCGGTTGAAACTCCAAGGTCAGCAGCTTTCTTTTGATCAATTTTAACATTTAATTGAGGTTTGTTTAGATCGAAGTCATCTTCTATCGATGTGAGTCCTGGATTTTTTCTTGCCTCTTTTTTAATGATTTCTTTCCATTCAATAAGTTGATCATACGTATTTCCTAAAATAACAAATTGTACAGGGCTCTCAATTCCTCCTGTTCTTATTCCTTGAGGCATAATTGGAAAAGCTAATACACCCGGTACTTTTGAAATTTTCCTAAAAGACTCTCTCATTATTTGAACACCGTGACGATCTCTTTTTTTCCAAGGTTCAAGTAGCACAATAATAAAACCACTATTTACTTGTTTTGCAGATTTACCAAACCCTGGCACTCTCATAATCAATTTTCTGTATTCACCTTTACCTACATTTGGTAATAAAAGACCTTCAATTTCCTCAGCTCTATCTTTCGTAAAATTAAAGCCGGAACCTTCAGGTGCTTTTACGATTACAAAGAACGCCCCTCTATCTTCAGGGGCAATTAATTCCTTTTTTGTAAAATTGAAAAAAAATAAAGTTAGAGCTAATGTGGCTAATAAAAATATTGTTATCGTTGTTCTTTTTTTAATCCAACCAAGTAAAGAAACTTTATATAAATAGGTTAAATTCTTCAAAAATTTCTCAAACTTTAAAACTATTTTTGACTTATTCATATTTTGCCTTAGGAACTTACTGGCTAACATTGGGCTCAGGGATAAAGCAACAAAACTCGATATAATAACAGCGGCTGCAAGTGTGATTGCAGTTTGTGTAAATAGTACACCTGTAATCCCCTTTACAAAAATTAAAGGGACAAAGACAGCAACCAAAACGACTGTTGTAGCGATTATTGCGAACGAAACTTGCTTAGCTCCTTTAAATGCTGCAACAAGAGGGGTATCTCCTAACTCTACTCTTCTTACAATATTTTCTAACATTACAATCGCATCATCTACAACAATTCCAATGGCTAATACTAAAGCCATAAGAGTAAAGAGATTGATTGAAAAATCAAAAATATAAATTGCTAAAAAAGTTGAAATTAATGAGACAGGTAAAGCCACCAAAGGAACCACCAGGGCTCTTATATTTCCCAAAAAAAGGTAAATAATTATAGTTACTAAAATTAAAGCAATAAAAAGAGTTTTATAAACTTCTTTAATTGCAGCTTTAATATAATTGCTTCTATCAAATGAAACTTCTAAAGTTGTATTCGGAGGCAAACTAGGTTTGAGCTCTTTAATTTTCTTTTTAATTCCATCGGCAACAGCAATGGTGTTAGCGTCTGATTGTTGGTAAATTCCTATACCAACCACTTGCTTTCCATTACCTTTAAACAAAGTACGTGTTGATTCGGCACCAAGCTCTACTCTTGCTACATCAGAAAGAGTAATAATTGATCCGTCAGTTGCTCTTTTAAGTGGTAAATTTTTATAATTTTCTAAATTACTGTAGGCTTTATTTAACTTAATCGTAAGATCAATATCTTTTGACTCTATTCTCCCAGCTGGAAATTCTACATTTTCTTTTCTTAGTACGTTTTCAACTTCTTGGGTGGTTAAATCTCTTGCAGCAAGTGCGATAGGGTCCAACCAAATCCTTAGTGATAATTCTCTTTGACCACCAAGTCTAACTCGACCTACTCCATCAACTGTAGAAAATGTATCTGTTAAATATCTATCTGCGTAGTCAGTTAGTTCCAAGTCAGACATAGTTTCAGAATTAAAAGATAACCACATTGTTGTACGCATACCTGCGCTTTGTTTAAATATTTCTGGTTGTTCAGCTCCTTCTGGTAAGTTATCTAAAACTCTAGACACAGAACTTCTGACATCGTTAGTTACATCATCTAAATCTAAATCAGTTTCAAAAGTTAGGGTAATTCTTGAACTTTCATCTTCACTGAAAGAATCAATAGTCTCTAATCCTGGGGTTCCTCCAACAAAATCCTCAATTTTTTGTGTAATTTGTGTGTCTACTATTTCAGCCGAAGCACCTCTATATTCAGTTTGAATTGTAACAACTGGTGGCTGCACATCAGGTAATTCGTCTGTTGGTATCTCTTGAAAAGTAACTAAACCAAATATAACTAAAACTAAACTCATTACTGAGGCTACAACAGGTCTTTTGATTGATAGGTCAGTTAAAAACATTTATTTGGCTGATGTAATAATCTTTATTTTACCCTTATCTCTTACTTTGGAAACACCTTCACTGATCACAAGATCACCCTCATCTAATCCTGATAGAACTGAAACTTTACCAAAATTTCTTTTACCGATTTCAATATCTTTTTTTTCAGCAGTATCTTCATTTACAGTATAAACGAATGCTGTATTTCCCTGAATTGTTACAGCGCTTTCTGGTACACCAATTTGATTTTTTTCATCATAAATAATTTTTACAGTCATTAGTTGACCTGGAATAATTTCAAAATTTGAATTATCAACTATTATTCTTGAAAGAATTGATCTAGTAGAAGGGTCAATACGAGAACTAATTGTCTCTATTTTACCCTTAAAAATTTTTTTATAAGCAGAACTAGTAACCTCAGCTTTTAGCCCTGTTTTAAGAACACCCACATAATTTTCAGGTACTTTAATATCTATTACAATTTTTTTAAGATCATCAAGTGTAATAATTAAACTTTCTGAACCCAAGACACCTTGGGCTATTTCCCTCTTTCCTACTTTGCCAGCAAAATCTGCTATTAAGCTTCCTCCATCTTTTAATGTAAGTATTTTTTCTCCTTTTTTTACGAATCTATTTTCTAGATTAAGCTTTCCATTGATATTACTTGCTTGAACTCTATAGGCTTTTGAATTTTGAGCAATTGCAGTACCAAAAGTTTCAATACTTTTATAAAAAAGTGATCTTTCAACTGTAGAAACGATTACACCTGGAGCTGGTCTCACGCTAAATTTTTTTTTAAAATGAAGACCTACAAAGTGCCTAGCTGTTATAATTGCAAAAATAACTATAAAAAAAATTATAAGAAGAGTTTTAATTTTTGAAGAAGTTGTCATATTTATTTTAATCCGTATTCTGCCCATGAACCGTCATAGATAACAGGTTTTTTACCACTTATAATAGAATTAGCTAGTCCTAAAACACACGCAGTAACTCCAGAACCGCATGTAAACACCATTTCTTTCTCTAAAGATACTTTTTTTGTCTTAAAAATTTCAATTAATTTATCCTTTTTTTTAAAAGTTCTGTCTTCTTTTAAAAGTTTTTGGAAAGGAAGGTTTATTGATCCTTTAATATTACCGCTTTTAAGTTCTTTACGGGGCTCTGTTTGCAAACCCAAAAATCTTTGTTCTCCTCTAGCGTCTATTAATTGAAATTTCTCACTAACAATGTTTTTGTTTACCTGATCTTTATTTATAACAAGGGAGGTATTTTCTTTTGCAATATATTTTGATTTTTCAATATTTATTATTTTTTGTGATATAGGACGTTCTTCATTTATCCATTTTTTAAAATCCCCATCTAATACTGAGATAAGTTTTGGATCATGACCAAAATACAAAAAAGTATACCAAACTCTGCAAGAGCTGAAAACATCTGAATTATCATAGACAACTATGTGATCTGAATTTGATATTCCTAAGTCAGATACAATTATTTCCCAATCTTCCTTAGATGGAAGCATATGTGGAAGATTAGTTTTTTGATTAGAATTTTTATCTATATCAAAAAAAATAGAATTAATTATATGTTTTGATTTAAACTCTTCAAATGAGTTTCTATTTGCGTTTGGAAGATGCCAACTCGCATCTAAAATTTTTACTTTTTCTTTATTTTCATCTAACCATTCTGTTGAAACTAATTGATTCATTATCTGTTTTTTTCAATATATTTTTGATGATATTCCTCAGCTTTACAATAGTTTTTGATTGGCGAGATATTAGTTTGAATTTTACCGTCTAATTTTTTATTAAATTTATTCAATATTTCAGATGCTTCTTGCTTTTGTTTTTCAGTCTCATAAAAAATCTCACTTCTATATTGAGTTCCAACATCTGGGTATTGCATATCTTTTTGTGTTGGATCGTGCATTTTGAAAAATAAATCTAATATTTTTTTAAATGAAATTATATTTTCGTCAAAAGTAAGCCTTACAACTTCAGCATGTCCAGTGCTTCCAGTACAGACCTCTTCATACGTTGTTTGATTACTCTTGCCACCGGCATAACCCACTTCAGTTTCTAATATTCCAGGTTTATTTTTAAAGATTTCCTCAGGTTTCCAAAAACAGCCAAGAGCGAGTGTACATTTCTGCATAAGTTATTTAATATATTTTGAAGTTGAAAGGATAATAAATTGCTAACACAAAATCAAATAGGCGTATTGTACATGGTAGGAAGCGTTATCTGCTTTTCAATCATGGATATCTGCGTGAAATGGCTTGATTATTATCCAGTTGGACAAGTTTTATTTTTAAGGTTCTTTATAGGATTTATTCCAATTTATTTTATCATTCCGAGAGATAAATTATTTAGTTTTTACAAAACATCAAGACCCGGTCTTCATGCGTTCCGCGCTATTTCAGGTGCAGCAGCAATCATTGCGCTATTTATAGGATTAAGAGAATTACCATTGGCCGATGTTGTATCTTTAACTTTTGGAGGACCAATATTCGTTACCGTGGCCTCAATTTTTTTCTTATCTGAGAAAGTTGGAATAAAGAGATGGTCAGCTGTATTTTTAGGTTTTATTGGAATGTTATTGATAGTGCAGCCAGCTTTTGTAGATTTAAACTACTTCTACATAACACCAATAGTGTTTTGTATTTTCTTTGCTTGTGTGGCAATTAGTGTAAGAGCTTTATCAAAAACAGAGCCTAATTACACAATTGCATTTTACTTTACTTTTCTTTGTACTTTACTTGGTCTTGGTTCAATATTTTTTGAGGAATGGAAAATGCCAACATTAATTGACTTTATTATTTTTATAGTTATGGGCTTATGTGGAAGTATAGCAAATCTTCTTTTAACACAAAGTTATAGACTAGCTGAAGCATCATTAGTTACACCAATTAAATATTTAAGTCTTGTGTTTGCGATTATATTTGGATTTTTAATTTGGAGTGAAATACCAAAAATTTTAACATTATTCGGTGCAATATTAGTTATTACAAGCTCATTAATAATATTTATAAGAGAGTCTCAGCTTAAAAAACAAAT
>CACDXJ010000018.1 GCA_902556855.1 uncultured Pelagibacteraceae bacterium
GACCTGCAGTAGATATAAATACAGTTCCGATTCCAGATTGGGACTTATTTGAGCCTTCAAGTATATATAGACCGATGCAAGGAAAAATATGGAGAGCTGTTGGTTTAGAAACTCAAAGAGGATGTCCTTATACTTGTACTTATTGTAACTCTCCCTCAAACAATGTAATTTATAAAGATGCTGGTCAAAGAATATTTCACAGAAAAAAATCGATAAAAAGAATAAAAGAAGAGTTGGATTTTTTGGTTAAGAAATATGATCCAGATTTAATTTATATGGTTGTAGATACCTTTTTAGCGATGTCTCATAAAGAATGGGATGAATTTAAAGAACTGTATATGGATTATAAGATTCCTTTTTGGATGAATACAAGAGCAGAAACTATAACACCAAAAAGAGCTCAAGATTTAGAAGACATGAACATGCTTAGGATGAACATTGGTATAGAGCACGGTAATTTTGAGTATAGAAAAAAATATTTAAAAAGAAATGTATCGGATGAACTTCAAATTAAGGCTTTTGAAATGGTAGCAGATAAAAAATACACTGCTTGTGCTAATAGTATTATTGGTATGCCTGATGAGACCAGAGAATTAATTTTTGATACAATTAAATTTGTTAGAAAACTTCCAAAGACAATTGACGCCACAGGAGCTTTTGTATTTGCACCATATCATGGCACTCCTTTAAGAGAATTAGCTATTAAAAAAGGATATATAACAAAGGATGCGATAGCGTCTGTTTCAAATACTGCCCATGTAAGTATGCTTACTATGCCAACAATCTCCAAAGAGGAAATTCGTGGACTTGAAAGAGTATTTAGTTTTTACGTAAAATTTCCTGAGAGTAGATGGAATGATATTAAGATTGCTGAAAAATTTGATGACAAAGGTAATGCTATGTTCAGTAAATTAAGAGAAGAATTTGATAACCAAGAGGGTATTTCTAAATCTCTTGATCTTCATGGATAAGTAAAAAATCTAAAAATTATTTAATGTTTTAATGTCAGATTCAATTCGAAATATAACAATTATCGCACATGTCGATCATGGTAAAACAACTTTAATTGATAATTTAATGAAACAAAGTGGCTCCTTTAGAGAAAATGAAAATATAGAGGAGAGAGTTATGGACTCTGGAGAATTAGAAAAAGAGAGAGGAATTACAATATTAGCCAAACCGACCTCAATAAATTGGAAAAATTCTAGAATTAATATTATAGATACTCCAGGACACAGAGATTTTGCAGCTGAAGTAGAAAGAGTTTTACATATGGCTGATGGTGCTTTACTTTTGATCGACTCAGCAGAGGGTGTAATGCCACAAACAAAGTTTGTTTTAGCTAAAGCATTAAAACAAGGACTAAAACCAATAGTAATTATTAATAAATTAGATAAAACTGACCAAAGAGCTAATGAAGTTTTAAATGAAACTTTTGACCTTTTCGTAAGTTTAGATGCTAACGAGGAACAGTTAGATTTCCCAGTTTTATACGCCAGTGGAAGATCAGGATGGGCTTGTAGAGATATCGATGGTCCTAGAGAAAATTTAAACCCATTGCTGGACTTGATCATGAAACATGTTAAGCCAACAAGTTTAGATAAAACAAAACCTTTTGCCATGCTTTCTACTTTGCTTTATGCAGATAGTTTTTTAGGAAGAAGTTTAGTAGGTAAAATAGCTCAAGGAACAGCTAAAGCAAACCAGCAAATAAAAGCAATTAATCTTAACGGTGAAAAAGTTGATGAAGGAAGACTCACAAAAATTTTTAGATATGAAGGGACAAAAAAAGTACCAATCCTTAAAGGAGAAGCGGGAGATATAGTTATTATCGCAGGTTTGGAAAAGGCCAACGTCGCTGACACAATATGCGATTTAGAATTAAATGAACCAATAAATGCAACCCCCATCGACCCCCCAACAATGTCAGTCACAATAACAGTTAATAGTTCTCCGTTAGCTGGGACTGAGGGCAAAAAATTAACAAGCACGCAAATTCGTGACCGATTAATTTTAGAAGCAGAAAATAATGTTGGTATAAACTTTGAGGAAAATAAGAATAAAGACTCTTTTGTGATTAGCGGAAGAGGAGAACTAATGTTGGAAATTCTTTTAACTCAAATGAGACGAGAAGGATTTGAAATGACTGTAAGTCCGCCAAAAGTTCTAATTAAACAAGATATAAATGGAAAAAAACAAGAGCCTATAGAAGAAATCACAATGGATTTAGATGAAGAATACTCATCAAGAGTTATAGACTCAATGAACAGAAGGAAAGGTAAACTCATTGACTTAAAGGATACAGGGAAAAGTAAAAAAAGATTAATTTTTCATGCGCCGACTAGAGGTTTAATGGGTTATACGAGTAGGTTTTTAACTTTAACTAAAGGCACTGGGGTAATAAATAGAATTTTTCACTCCTATGGGGATTTTACTGGTGAAATGGAAGGAAGAAGAAACGGAGCTCTGATATCAATGGAAACTGGTAAAGCGGTTGCATTTGCAATTTTTAACTTACAAGCAAGGGGAGAAATGTTAGTTACTCACAATGATCCTGTTTACGAAGGTATGATTGTAGGTATCTCATCTAAGGCTGGCGATCTCGAAATAAATGTTATGAAAGGAAAAAAATTAACAAATATGAGAACGCAGAATACTGATGAAAATGTAGTTTTAACTCCAATAAGGAAAATGGCTATTGCCGAACAGCTTAGTTTATTGAATTCAGATGAAGCTTTAGAAATTACACCAAAATCATGCAGGCTTAGGAAATTAATTTTAAATCCACACGAAAGAAAAAGGCTTTCTAGAGCTAAAGCTAAAGCCTCTTAAAGACTAAATCTTGATTTTTTACTATCATTTAAAAAACCTTTTACTGTATCAAGAGTCATAAACTTGAAACTTTTTCCAAATCCATTAATTTGATTTATAACTTTAGGTGGCATAGTAATTATATTACAATTTATTTGTTTAGCTTGAATGTAGTTGTAAGCCTCTCTAGTGCTGGCCCAAAGAATTTCAATATTTTTATTTTTTTTAGTTAAAGAAATACTTTTTTTAAATATTGGGAGTGGATCTTTGCCTCTGTCTGCCATTCTTCCAGCAAATATGGAGATAATAGATTTAGTCTTTTTACTTAATTTTTTATAAATCATTTGTGTTTGCTGAAATGTGTAAACCGCAGTGATATTCAGTTTAATCCCCTTATGACTTAACTCTTTAATAACTGATCCGGTAAATTTGCCTTTTGAATTAACCACTGGAATTTTAACATAAACATTTTGACCCCAAGAGTTTATTTCATAAGCTTGGCTTAGCATATCTTTAGAATTATCAGCAAATACTTCAAAAGAAATTGGTTTTTTTTTACAAACCTTTAAAATTTTTAAAGAGTAATCTTTATAATTTTTAGCACCTGCTAACCTCATCAAACTTGGATTAGTAGTAAAACCATCAACTAAAGATTTATTATTAAAAAACTTTATTGTTTCGTAATCAGCTATATCACAGAATATTTTTGTTTTCATTAATCTAAATTTTTAACTATATCCTCGGTCATTTTTTTAGCATCAGCAAATAACATCAGTGTGTTATCTTTATAAAATAATTCATTATCTATTCCTGCATACCCAGGGGACAAACTTCTCTTTACAAATAAAACAGATTTACATTTTTCAACATCAAGCACAGGCATTCCAAATATTGGGCTTTTAGGATCTGTTTTAGCTACAGGATTTGTTACATCATTCGCTCCAATAACAAATGCAACATCTGAATTTGCAAAATCATTATTTATATCTTCTAATTCAAATACTTCATCATAAGGAACATTAGCCTCTGCCAAAAGGACATTCATGTGACCAGGCATTCTTCCAGCAACAGGATGTATGGCATATGTAACTTTAATATCATTCTTTTTTAATTTATCTACCATCTCTCTAAGAGCATGTTGTGCTTGTGCTACAGCCATTCCATAACCTGGAACTATAATCACTGATGAAGCATTTTTCATTAAAAAGGCTGCATCTTCTGCATTGCCACTTTTAACAGGTTTTTGGTCTTTCTTTTCCTTAGTATTATCAGAAGCACTATCTGCTCCGAAACCACCAAGTATTACGCTTATAAAGGATCTATTCATAGCTTTACACATTATATAAGATAGAATTGCCCCTGAAGAACCCACAAGCGCACCAGTTATTATTAAAGCAGTATTTTCTAGGGTAAAACCTATTCCAGCTGCAGCCCAGCCTGAGTAAGAGTTCAGCATTGAAATTACTACTGGCATATCGGCACCGCCAATAGGTATAATTAATAAAACACCCACAAGAAAAGAAATAATTATTACTGTCCAAAAAACATTTACGGACTGGGTTTTACATAAGTAAAAAATTAAGACAAAAACTCCAATTCCTAGTAGTAAATTTAAAAGATGTTGACCGCTAAAAGTTATTGGAGAGCCGGACATTATCCCTCTTAATTTTAAAAAAGCTATTATAGATCCAGAAAAGGTTATTGCTCCAACTGCCGCGCCTATAGACATCTCTACTAAACTCGCAAGTTTAATTCTACCAACAATTCCTAAATTGAAAGCTTCAGGATTAAGAAATGCTGCTATAGCAACAAAAACTGCAGCTAAACCAACTAAACTGTGAAAACCAGCTACCAGTTCTGGCATTGCTGTCATTGGTATTCTAAAGGCTATAAAAGCTCCAATAGCCCCACCAATTAATAAAAAAATTATCACATAAACTAATGATGATGAAAGATTTCCAATCGATAAAAAAGTTACAACTATTGCAATTATCATACCTGCAATTCCAAAATAATTTCCTTGTCTAGACGTATCTGGAGATGACAATCCTCTTAGAGCAAGAATGAATAGTACTCCTGAAATTAAATAGAAAATTGCTGATAAATTTGCAGATATCATTTATTTTTATCTTTCTTTTTTTTATACATTTGAAGCATTCTTTGAGTAACTAAAAATCCTCCAATATTTATTGCTGCTAAAATAATAGCTAAGAATCCAAAAATACTTGAGATGCTAAAAACACTTTCTGACGTTCCAGCTAATGCAGCTATTATAGCACCAACTATTATAACGGAGGAAATGGCATTTGTTACTGACATAAGAGGTGTATGCAGTGACGGCGTAACACTCCAAACAACATAATATCCAATAAAAATCGATAATATAAATATACTTAATCTAAATATAAATGGGTCTATTTCCATAATTAATCCTTTTTTATTAACGATTTTAATATTATCTCATCCTCTAAATTAATATTAAAAATTTTTTTTTCTCTACTATATAGATTTCTTATAAAACTAAACAAGTTTTTGGCGTACAAGCTTGAAGCAGTTAGCGGTAAACTATTCATTAAGCTTTTCACGCCAATTACTTTTATTCCTTGTACTGTATTTATTTTTCCAGCTTCTGAATATGCAGAATTTCCTCCTTGTTCTGCTGCCAAATCGTAAACTATTGATCCAGGTTTCATTAATTTTACTAAATCTTCAGTTAAAATTCTTGGTGCTGGTTTACCAGGAATTAGCGCCGTACAAATAACTATATCATTTTTTTTTAACGCTTCTTTCATCATTTCAGCTTGCTTTTGTTTATAATCATCTGA
>CACDXJ010000019.1 GCA_902556855.1 uncultured Pelagibacteraceae bacterium
TAAGCTTATCTGCTGCCTGTTTTGCCTCTTGTTCGTTAGTAATCTTTATGCCTGTATAAAATTCAGCCTCAGTTTCATTAGGCGTAAAAAAATCGATATTATTATAAAACTCTTTTGGAATTTCAGAAGCTGGTGCAGGATTTAAAATAGTAGTACATCCATTTTCTTTAGCAGTTTTCAAACAATGTAATGTAACATCTTTTGGTACCTCTAATTGAGTTAAAAAAATTTTTGATCTTTTTATTAAATAAATTTTTTTTTTTATTTCACTTATCTTAAAAGAACTAGGGGCACCTACAATTACATTAATTGCATTTTTACCCGTATTTTGGTCAACTAAAATTCCTGCTACACCAGTTTGTTGACTACCGTCTTGAATTATATTTTCCGTAGAAATTTTATTTTTTTTAAGTGTTTTTAAAGCTAACTCTCCGTATGCGTCTATACCAATTTTACTTATAAAGTTTGTATTTCCACCGAGTCTGGCAATTGCTATAGCTTGATTACAACCTTTTCCTCCTGGACCTACATTGTATTTTTTTCCCAAAATAGTTTCACCTATTGATGGGATTTTAGGCCCAGAAAAACTTATGTCTGCAACAAAAATTCCTAAGACTGTTATTTCGCTCATTAACCAAGCTTAGCGAGAATTGGGAAGGTCGTCAAAATATAATAACTTATAACTTGAATATAATTTGTGGTAATCAAGACTCCAGTAATTAAAAGAATAACCCCGCCAGATTTTGTAATTATTCCATAATATTTTCCAAAACCTTTTTTAGTATTTAAAAATCTACTCATATAGTATCCGGACAATATAAATGGGATAGCTAATCCTAAAGAATAAAATGATAACAATAAAATTCCTTTACTAATTGTAGCTTCGGTTGCAGATAAAGCAATTATCGAACCTAAAACTGGGCCAATACAAGGTGTCCAACCAAAAGCAAAAGCTGCACCAACTATAAAAGGAAATGCATAATTATCTTTATAACTTGAAGTAGTTTGAATTCTTTTCTCAGTATTCAAAAAAGAAAAATTTAAAAAACCCAACATTTGTAAAGAAAAAATAATAATTATCAGCCCTGCAACAATTCTTAATTCATTCGAGAAAAAAAGAAGAACGTTTCCTATTGCAGAGGCTGCAGCTCCAAGTGTTATAAAAACAAATGAGAAACCTAATGAAAAAAGAATAGTTTTTTTAAGAACTATTGATTTGTCTTTATCTATCTCTCCTAAATCTTTGCCAGTAATATAAGAAATATAACCCGGGATAATTGGGAGCACGCAAGGGGTGAGAAAACTTATAAATCCAGCCCCAAAAGCGAACGCAAGTTTAATGATCATATTAAGTTTATATTTGCCTTTGAACTCTACCGCAATTACAATATTGGCTCATGATAATTAAATACGCAGGTTTTTTATTCACTCTTTTGTGGTCATACACTTTCATTAAATCTCAAAGTATTTTTAAAAAAGGATCAGGTATTTTAATCACTTTATTTGTAACCAATATATCCTGGCTCACATTTATCGCGGCTTGCTTTTATGGTCTTAAAAATTTTAGCTTTTATCACGCTCTACTGGGAATAGCTCTGAGTATCATTTTAGTTCATTTGGCCTTTTCTCGATTAACTTTATTTGTCAATAATAGATTTCAGAATAAAAATACTCTTTTAAAGATTAAAACATTTATTGAATATTTAATTCTAATAGCAGTTGGATATTTTATATTTTTTTAAAAAGTATTAATTGTAGATAAAACTTTAAAATTTTTATCAGTTATAATTAGTTCGCCGGATCGTGATGTTTCTCCAGTTATTGCTAAAATAATTACATAATGCGTAACTAAAACTAGATTTCCTCCTTTTCCATTCCAATTATTTACATATTTTTTTAAATCCTTAATCTGCTGTTTTTCATTTTGATCGTATGGTGGAGTATAAGTAGAATTCAATGCGGAAAATTCTTTAAAATCGCCAAAAGCATATTTTGCAGTATCTTTGCATCTACACCACTGGCTTGATAAAACTTTATCAATTTTAACTTTTTTTTCTTTAAAAAGTTTACCAATTTTTTTTGCTTGATTAATGCCCATTATGTCTAGATTTCTTTGAGTTTTACAATCTTCAATTTTAAATCCTTCTGGGTCTCCACCCCCAGGAGCTTTAGCATGTCTTATAAAAATAACTTTATATCCATCTTGTGCAGGTTTCCAATTTTGTTCTGATGCGTGAGAATGAAATGAAATTAACGAGAATATAATTATAAGTAGGGAAATAATTTGCTTCTTCATGGTGGATGAAATGATAATCTAACAAACTTATGTTGCCTTGGTCTAGAGGACATGGCAAATAAGATTATAATTTTTTGATAGGTTGTATTAAAACACTTAATTGGTTTGTGTATAACTACTCGCCTTTTGGTTTAAAGATCAAACATACACCGTTGTTGCAATATCTTTTTCTAGTGGGTTTTGGACCGTCATCGAAAACATGACCGTGATGACCTCCACATTCTTTGCAATGGTACTCAGTTCTTGGATAACCAATGTGCATATCTTTTTTTTCCTCAAATACCCCTGGAATAGACTCGAAAAAAGATGGCCAGCCAGAACCACTCTCATATTTAGTTGTAGACTCAAATAATTTTGTTCCACACCCGACACAGTGATAAGAACCCTCTCTTTTTTCTTGATTCAAAGGACTGCTACCTGGAGGCTCTGTTCCCTCTTGTTTTAAAACATAATTTTGTTCAGGAGTTAAATTTGGATCCCAGTCTTTACTCATCTTTTACTTTATCGTCAACGCCGTAAGGTCTGAAGCTACCTTTATTTTCTAGCTTAACTGCTTTAGCTGGTATACCTACCATTGTTGCATTCTCAGACACATCTTTCACAACAACTGCGTTAGCTGCAATTCTAGCATTGTTACCAACTTTAATTGGCCCGATTATTTGAGCACCCGAACCTATAACCACGTCATTTCCAATTGTGGGGTGTCTCTTTTCATGTCGTTGCCTTTCGCTATCTATACTAGGAGAACTTCCACCTAAAGTAACAGCATGATAAATAGTAACGTTATCTCCAATCTCAGAAGTTTCACCTATTACAACACCCATGCCATGATCAATAAATAGATTTTTACCTATATTGGCTCCAGGATGAATTTCAATTCCTGTAAAAAATCTTACCGTTTGTGAAATAATTCTAGCTATTAAATCAAATCCAGCTTTATAAAAAAAGTTTGATATTTGATGAAAGAAAACTGCCTTTACACCAGGATATGTGAGAATGATACTCAGTATAGATTTTGCCGCAGGATCTCTTTTTTTTATTGATTCTAAATAATCGTTCATAGGATGTATATAATGACTACTTGATAAATTTAAAGAAGAATATATATAAAATCGTATGAGTAGCTCATTTCATTTAGCGATCCCAGCTGGAGATTTAAAAATAGCGGAAGCTTTTTATACCGATATTTTAGGATGTAAAACTGGAAATCGTGAAGACGGTAAATGGGTCGACATAGATTTTTGGGGCAATGAACTTACTTTACATCAAACATCCATGAAACTTCCAAGAGAAAGACATGACGTAGATATGGGTCAAGTTCCAGTTCCACATTTTGGTGTGCATCTTAAAAAAGATGTTTTTAATAAAATTAAAGCAAATATTGAAGCTAATAAAATTAACTACATCGACAAACCTTACACTAGATTTGAAGGTACTGAATTTGAGCAAAATACATTTTTTATTGAAGATCCTAACGGAAATGTATTAGAGTTAAAGACGTTTGACTAATAAATCAACTTCATTCATTGAAAATAAAAGCCAGTTAATTAAATATTTTAACGACGGTATAAAAAAAAAGGTACTAATCTTAGAATTGGGGTTGAGCATGAAAAATTTCTTTTTAATAGAAAAGATCTTAAAAGAATTGATTATGAAAAAATAAAAAAAGTATTTGAACTCCTTAAAAATAATGGTTGGGAACTCCAATATGAAAATGATAAAATAATTGGTCTAAAAAAAGAAAATCAAAAGATTACTACTGAACCAGGATTTCAATATGAATTATCAGGTGCTCCTTTTAAAAACATACATTTAGTTTGTTCAGAAAATAGTTCTCATTTCAATGAACTAAAAGATGTTTTAAGCTCTACTTCAATTACAACTTCATCTATTGCGTACGATCCTTTTAATAAATTAATTGAAATCCCTAAAAGTCCTAAAGAGCGCTATAAAATTATGACATCTGAAATGCCAAAAGGTGGTAAATTAAGTTTAGACATGATGTACAAAACTGCTGGCATTCAGATTAATTATGATTACACTTCTGAAGAAGATTTTGAAAAAAAATTCAAAATTGGAAACTATTTAGCCCCTCTAACTATTGCTCTTTTTGCAAACTCTCCTTTTAATGAAAATAAACTTTCAGGTTTTTTATCTTATAGAGGAAAAGTTTGGCAAGAAACTAATAGAGGTGGGATAATGCCTATTGCTTTTGAAAATATTAATTTTGAAAAATATATTGATCATGCGATAAGTTATCCAATTTTATTTCTTAAAAAAAACGAAAAATACTTCTCGCCAAACGGCCAAACTTTTAAAGATTTTTTAAATGGCAACCTAAGTTTTTTAAAAGGAGAAAAACCAAATTTAAAAGATTTTGAAAATCACTTAGGTACAATTTTTACTGAAATACGATTAAAACAAGTTTTAGAATTTAGATCTCTAGATACATGTAATTTTGGCTGCATTTGTAACGGCCCCTCATTTTTTACTGGATTAATTTATGGCTCTTTAGATGAGACTTATGAAATAATTAAAAATTGGAAAAAGGATGAGGTTATGGAAGCTTATTTAAATGCTCCTAAACAAGGATTAAATACATTTCTTCAAGATAAAAAATTAATTGATTGGGCAAAAATATTTTTAGATTTGACAAAAAAAGGCTTAGCAAAA
>CACDXJ010000020.1 GCA_902556855.1 uncultured Pelagibacteraceae bacterium
TGGGTAAACCAGATTTGATAGTAGACGGATATGCTTCACCTCATGGGTTTGCTATGAAGCCTTCACACGCAAAAATGTTACAAAATGCTGACCTAATATTTTGGGTTGGTGAAGATTTAGAAAATTTTTTAGAAAAACCTTTAAAATCAATAGCTAAAAAAGCTGAAAAAATAGAATTAATGGAAACAAAAGGTTTAAAAAAATTAGAATTTAGAGAGAGAAATATATTTGAAGAACATGGGCACGATGAGCATAAAGAACATGGTCATAAAGAAGATAAGCATGACGATCATAAGCACGATGAGCATAAAGAACATGGTCATAAAGAAGATAAGCATGACGATCATCACGGGCATGCTCACGGTGAACACGATCCACATATTTGGCTTGATCCAATAAACGCAAAAGCAATTCTAAGTGAAATGGCAGAACATTTAATTGAAAAAGATCCCAACAATGCATCTGCTTATAAAGCAAATTTAAAGAAGGCTCATAAAGCGTTAGACAATCTTACGAAAAAAGTTAAATCTGAACTAAAAGGAGATTTTAAATCTATTGTATTCCATGATGCCTACCAGTATTTTGAAAAAAGATTTAATGTAAATGTTTTAGGCGCTTTTACGGTTAATACAGATGTATTGCCAGGAGCTGAGCAATTGTCTGAGATCAGAGAAATAATTGAACATGAAAAAGTAACTTGTGTATTTTCAGAACCTCAATTTAATCCAGATATTATAAAAGCAGTTGCAAAAGATACAAATATTAAGACTGGAGTTATAGATCCATTAGGAGCAACACTTGATCCAGGAAAAGATTTATACTTTGATTTAATAAGAAATATGTACGCTTCTTTTAAGAGTTGTTAAATAATTTATTTTTCAATAACCATAGTATCTTTAGAGCCACCACCTTGAGAGCTGTTTACAATAGTGCTTCCTTTTTTAAGAGCTACTCTAGTGAGTCCACCTGTAGTAACCCAGGTTTTTTTACCAGTTAATACAAATGGTCTTAGGTCTAAATGTCTTGGCTCAATACCTTCTTCAGCAATTGTAGGGTTAGTGGATAAAATTTCTAAAGGTTGTGCAATATAATCGCAAGGTTTAGCTTTAATTTTATCTATCATATTTTCTCTTTCTTCCTTTGAGGCTTTAGGACCAATCAATATTCCATTACCGCCCGATCCATTGGTAGGTTTTACGACTAATTTAGAAATATTTTCGATAACATGATCTTTGTGGATTTTTTTTCTACACAAAAAAGTTTGGACTTGTTTTAGTTTTGGTTCCTCGTCTAAATAAAATTTAATCATTTTATCAACATATGAGTATATAGCTTTGTCGTCTGCTATTCCTGTTCCAGGTGCGTTTATAATACCAACATTACCTTTACGCCAACATTTGAATAAACCGGGTACTCCCAGCAAAGAGTGTTTATAAAATACTTTTGGATCTAAGAAGTTGTCATCTATTCTTCTATAAATACAATCAACTTTCATTGGGCCTGTAACAGTTTTCATATAGACAAAATCTTTTTCAACAAATAAATCTTTTCCCTCTACAAGTGCGATACCCATTTGTTCTGCTAAAAATCTATGTTCAAAATAAGCTGAGTTATATCTTCCTGGAGTTAAAACACACATATGTGGATTTCTTGTTTTTCGAGGGACACATTCAAGCATACAGTGATATAATTTATTTGGATATTGATGAACTGAAGAAACTTTATATTTTGTAAATAATTCAGGAAAGACATCTCGCATTACCATTCGGTTTTCAAGCATGTAAGAAACTCCTGATGGAACACGTAAGTTATCTTCTAGAACCATGAACTCACCATTGATATTTCTTATTAAATCAATTCCTGAAATGTTGGACCAAGCTTTATATTTTGGTGAAAAACCATAGCACTCTCTTAGATAAAATGGAGAATTAAAAACTAAATCTTCAGGAATAATATTATCTTTAAAAATTTTTCTGTCGTTGTAAA
This sequence comes from uncultured Pelagibacteraceae bacterium, assembly GCA_902556855.1. Lineage (GTDB taxonomy): Bacteria > Pseudomonadota > Alphaproteobacteria > Pelagibacterales > Pelagibacteraceae > Pelagilacustribacter. The sequence goes on from CACDXJ010000020.1 coordinate 1,987, forward strand.
CATCGTCTATAAAAAGGTTAAGCGCTTTTACCCTTTGAAGTAGTCCTTTTGAAACCTTAGCCCAATCTTTTTTTAGAATAATTCTAGGAATGATATCTAAAGGCCACTTTTTTTCTTGGAGTTTTTTTCCTGATGAATAAACTCGAAAATTTATTCCCCTAGCATTTATTGTACTTGCGCAGTTCTTTTCAATTTCATTTAACTTCTTGATGCCATGTCTCTCTAAAATGTGAGAGATAATAACAGCTTGCCTACGCAACTTATGGTCAGAGTTTAAGTACTCGTCATAAGTTTTTTTAGAATCGTATTTTTTCCACAAATTTACCATTTTATAATTCTTAATAGTTTGATGCCTTTATCAAATGCACAAATTCGATAATAGATATGATAATTAAGAATTGAATATTTACTGTTTTTTAAATAAGAATTCACCATGACATATTGTATAGGTATTAAGACTAATGAAGGCGTTGTGTTAGCTTCTGACTCAAGAACAAACGCTGGTTTAGATAATGTAAACATTTATTCTAAAATGCTTACTTACGACGTAGGTGATAGAACAGTTGTTATAGTTACATCAGGAAACTTGGCAACATCGCAAGCAGTTTTTAAGTCTATAGAAAAAGACATAAAAGAAAATTCATCGAACAATCTCAATAAATGTGAAGATTTTGAGCAAATAGCTTCATATGTTGGCAAACTTACGATTAAGCATTCATCTCCAGACGGGGTGAACACAGACAGCCTTGTTTTAGGAGCTACATTTATTATTGGAGGGCAAATAAGAGGTCAAGATTTAGAGCTTTACTTAGTTTATCCTCAAGGAAATTATATAAGACCAGCTGATAGTAAACCTTACTTGGTAATAGGTGAAGTAAAGTATGGTAAGCCCATACTCGATAGAGTTATAACTCCTAATGTTTCAATAGGAGACGCATCTAGATGTGCATTAATATCTATGGACTCCACACTTAAAAGTGATTTAACAGTAGGTCCGCCAATTGATATTGCTGTCTATAAAAAAGATCAAACAAAATTATCTTACCTTAAATGTTTAAATACATCTGATGAAGATTACAAAAAAATTTGTAACCAATGGTCTGATAAAGTTCTTCAGGTGTTTGACACTTTCCCTAAATTTGATTGGGAAAAATAATCTTTAAGCAAAAACCTCGCCCCATGTACCTTTAGTAGAAGCTTTAGAATACTCTGTAGCTCTACCTTCGAAAAAGTTCATGTGCTCTACTCCGTTAAGCATTGTATCTAACCAAGTTAATGGATTTTTCTTAACGTCATAAATAGGATTTAAACCTAGTTGCTCTAATCTTCTATTGCCAATGAACCTAATGTATTGTTTAACTTCTTCTGCTGTTAAACCTTGCATTGGACCCATTTGAAAAGCAAGATCAATGAATGCATCTTCGTGGTGAACGATTGTTTTGCATGCCTCATAAATTTCATTTTTTAATTTATCATTCCAAATTTGTGGTTCTTCTTTAATGAAATCTCTGAAAAGTCTAATCATAGAATTACAGTGCAAAGTTTCGTCTCTCACTGACCAAGTTACTATTTGGCCCATCCCTTTCATTTTATTAAATCTAGGGAAATTTAATAAAATTGCGAAACTTGCAAATAATTGTAAACCTTCTGTGAAAGCAGAGAATACAGCCATTGTCATTGCTATGTTGTGTTTTGACTTAACATCAAAACCTTGCATGTAATCATATTTATCTTTCATTTCTTTATACTGTAAGAAAGCCGAATATTCTGTCTCTGGCATCCCAATGGTATCTAAAAGATGAGAATAAGCAGCGATATGTACCGTTTCCATTGCAGCAAATGCAGTCATCATCATTAAAACTTCTGTTGGTTTAAAAACTGTTGTGTAATGCCTTAAGTAACAGTTATTTACCTCAACATCTGCTTGAGTAAAGAATCTAAATATATGAGTTAAAAGATTTTTTTCTTCTACTGATAAATTTTTTTGCCAATCTCTAACATCATCTCCTAGAGGTACCTCTTCTGGCAACCAATGAATTCTTTGTTGAGTTAACCAGGCGTCATAACACCATGGATATCTAAAGGGTTTGTAAACTGGGTTTTCTACTAATAAACCCATTTTATTAGGCTGAATTATTGTTGGTTTAGTTTTTTCTGCTACTGACATGATAAACACTCCTCATAGTTATTGTTTTCATTATTTGATTCTTGTTTTCCAGAGTAAACATTTTTTGTCACATCTGTTGAAGATCCATTGTTTACATTTTCAGCTCTCTGGATTGATTTGGATCTACAGTAATAAAGGCTTTTTAGACCTTTTTTCCATGCTTGAAAATGAATATCGTGAAGTTCTTTTTTATGAATATCTGCTGGAACAAAGATATTAACTGACTGTGCTTGTGATATGTGAGGTGTTCTATCTGCTCCAAGTTCAACAATCCATCTTTGATCAATTTCAAAAGCAGTC
>CACDXJ010000021.1 GCA_902556855.1 uncultured Pelagibacteraceae bacterium
AATAATTCTGCTCTTAAGCAATCTATCGAAATAGTAAGACGAAGGATCGATGATGTGGGTACAAAAGAACCAACAATCTTACAAAGAGGAGAGAAAAGAATTTTAGTAGAATTACCCGGTCTTAAAGATCCAGAAAGAATTAAAAAGCTTTTAGGAAAAACAGCTAAACTCAATTTTAGACTGGTTAGTGACAATAAAGAATTTGGAGTTGATGAACTTTTATCAGAAACAGGTGAAACTTTAAATGTGAGTAAAAGAATAGTTATGAGTGGGGAAAACTTGATTGATGCTCAACCAAGTATCCAAAATCAGCAAAATGAACCAACTGTCTCTTTTTCCCTAGATAGACTTGGTGCACAAAAATTTGGAAGGGCAACTACTGATAATGTTGGAAAAAGATTAGCTATAGTTTTAGATGGAAAAATAATTAGTGCCCCAAATATTAATGAACCGATTACATCAGGAAATGGAATGATTTCAGGAAATTTCACTTTTCAAGACGCAACCGATCTTGCCTTATTGTTGAGATCAGGAGCGCTACCAACTCCACTAAGTGTGGTCGAAGAGAGGACAGTTGGTCCAGATCTCGGAGAGGACTCTATTAAATCAGGTATAATATCATTAATTATTGGATTCTCATTAGTAATACTTTTTATGTTTTATAAATATAAAATTTTTGGTCTAGTCGCAAACACTGCATTAATAGCAAATTTGTTAATGTTGGTAGGAGTTTTAACAATCCTTGAGGCAACACTAACATTACCAGGTATTGCAGGAATTATTTTGACTGTTGGAATGGCAGTTGATGCAAACGTTTTAATTTTTGAGAGAATAAAAGAGGAATTAAAGACAGAAAAATCAACGATACACGCTTTTGATTTAGGTTATTCAAAAGCTAAAATTACAGTCATTGATGCGAATATAACCACTTTAATCGCTGCAATTATTTTATTTGCTTTTGGATCTGGACCAGTAAAAGGTTTTGCAATTACTTTGGGTATTGGCATAGTAACAACTTTGTTCACTGCATACTTTTTAGCCAGACACTTAACTTCATTAATAGTTTTTAAAAATGATAATAAAGGAATTAAAATTTAATGACTGATAAAATAAATTTTGTGTCGAAATTTAAAAAGGCAAACTTAATATCAATTATAATTTTTATCTTAAGTATAATATTTATTACTTTTAAAGGTTTAAATTATGGAATTGACTTTAAAGGGGGAACATTAATTGAATTAAGGACGGATAAATCTATTAATGCTGTACAAATAAGGAACACCTTAAATTCTATGAAATTAGGAGATGTAAATGTAAAAAGATTTGGTAAAGAAGGTGACTACCTAATAAAGGTTGAGCAAAAAAATACTAACAACAATAATTTAATTCCTGAAATTAAAAAAAAATTAATTGACAATTTGAATGCTGAAATTGATTTTAGAAGAGTAGAAAATGTTGGCCCTAAAGTAAGTTCTGAATTATTAGAGTCTTCGATAATAGCTATTTCTTTGGCTCTCGCAGCAATGCTTTTTTATATATGGGTTAGATTTGAATGGCAATTCAGTGTTGGCTCAATTGTTGCTCTAATTCATGACGTAACAATAACCTTAGGAATTTTTTCAATATTATCATTAGAAATTAATCTTTCTATTATTGCTGCAGTTTTAACAATAGTAGGTTATTCAATGAACGATACTGTTGTTATTTATGATAGGATTAGAGAGAATCTGCTTAAGTATACAAAAATTAGTATCAGTGATGTAACAAACTTATCTATAAATGAGACTCTTGCTAGAACAATTATTACTTCTGCTACAACACTCCTTGCTTTAATTTCTATTTATGTTTTAGGCGGTGAAATTTTAAGAGGATTTTCATTTGCAATGATTTTGGGAGTTATCATTGGAACTTATTCCTCAATATTTGTTGCATCCCCAATACTTAAATTTTTTAAAGTGAGTTATAAAACACTTGAAAAAGAAGAAGAAAAAATAGTTCCTTAATTAGTATAAATTTTGAGCAGCAACCATTGAAAGTAGCATTGGAAAAGACAATAAAGTATTAACCCTTGAAAATAACATTGCAGTTTTAGCTGACTTAGCTTTTTCCTCAGGATTGCATTCAACCATTCCTAAAGCCTTTTTCTGATTGGGCCAAATTACAAACCAAACATTATAAGCCATTATTATACCAAGCCACATTCCAATCCCAATAGCGGTAGTTTTTGGATCTCCGCTTCCTATACCTAAAATCATTGCTTGATGAACATATCCTTGAAGATAAGAAACTATTAATCCTGTAACTATTGTGCCTAAAGCTGCCCATCTAAACCAAAATAATGCTTTAGGAGCTATAACTTTTCCAATAGCCGGCTTCTGCTCATCTGGTATATTTGGCATTGAAGGAATTTGAACAAAGTTAAAATACCATAATAAACCTATCCACATTATTCCTGTAAGAACGTGCAGGTATCTAAACACCCAACTAAAAAAATATCTATCAAAAGCAAAACCATCACCAAAAAAATGTAGTCCTAAAAGAAATAGTACAGCAATACCTAAAGATAGGTGAACTGTTTTTGACAGAGATTGTAATACTGAAGTCATGATTCTATTATAACATAAAATAATTTTTAAGCAGTCTTTTTCATCGATCCATTTCCAATTATTTCTCTAATAAATTTCCCAGTATGGCTGTCTTTTACATTCGACACTTTTTCGGGAGTCCCTTCTGCAATAATTCTCCCACCATGTATACCTCCCTCTGGACCCATATCTATTATATGGTCTGCTGTTTTAATGACATCTAAATTGTGCTCAATCACAACAACTGTATTACCTGTGCTCGCGAAAGCCTGTAAAATTTCTAACAGTTTTTTTATATCGTGAGAGTGTAACCCAGTTGTTGGCTCATCCAAAATATATAAAGTCCTACCTGTAGGTCTTTTTGATAATTCTTTGGCCAATTTAATTCTTTGGGCTTCCCCACCCGATAGGGTAGTAGCTTGTTGACCTATTTTCATATAACCTAAACCCACGTGTTTTAAAGTAATTAATTTAGATTTTATAGATTGTATATTTTCAAAAAATTCACAACCTTCATCTACTGTCATATCAAGAACATCTGCAATATTTTTGTTTTTAAATCTAATTTCTAAAGTTTCACGATTATATCTAGCACCTTTACATGTGTCACAAGGTATAAAAACATCAGGTAAAAAGTGCATTTCATAAGTCAACACTCCATCACCTTCACATGTTTCGCATCTTCCACCCTTTACATTAAAAGAGTATCTGCCGACTTTATAACCTCTAGCTTTTGACTCTGGTAGTCCAGCAAACCACTCCCTTATAGGACCAAAAGCACCAGTATACGTAGCAGGATTTGATCTTGGTGTTCTTCCTATCGGTGATTGATCAATATCAATAATTTTATCTATTAGTTCTGTTCCTTTAAAACCAGTAAATGCTTTTGGAACTTTACGACTTTTATTTTTATTCAACATTAAATTAAATGCGTTATAAAGAGTGTGAAGTATCAGAGTTGATTTTCCACTTCCTGAAACTCCTGTTACACAAGTAAAAGTTCCTACAGGAATCTTTAGGTTTACTTTTTTTAAATTATTTCCACTAGCTCCACTAATTTCAATAAATCTTCCATTTTTAGCAGACCTTCTTTTCTTTGGAATAGGAATAAATTTTTTTCCAGATAAATAGTTACCAGTAATACTTTTGGTGTTTTGAATTATCTCTTTTACCTCTCCTTGTGCAATTATTTCTCCACCTTTTAAACCGGCCTCCGGACCAATATCAATAATATGATCCGAGCTTTCCATTGTTTCAATATCATGTTCTACAACAATAACTGTATTACCAAGATCTCTTAATTTTTTTAGTGCAGTAATTAATTTTTTATTATCTCTTTGGTGTAAACCAATAGACGGTTCATCTAGAACATACAGTACACCTGTTAGACCCGAACCTATTTGCGAAGCTAATCTAATTCTTTGAGCTTCACCTCCTGACAAAGTCCCTGACTCTCTAGATAAAGTAAGATAATTCAAACCTACATTTAAAAGAAAATTTAATCTTTCATTTATCTCTTTTAGAATATGCTGAGATATTTTATTTTCTTTTTCATTAAATACATTTTCTAAATTTGCGAACCACTTTTGGGCCTCATCAATTGACTTTTCAGTAACTTCACTTATATTTAATTTATTTATTTTTACACATAAAGCTTCATCTTTAAGTCTCATACCTTTACATTTTTCACAATCGGTCTCACTTTGATACTGAGATATTTCCTCTCTC
>CACDXJ010000022.1 GCA_902556855.1 uncultured Pelagibacteraceae bacterium
AAATTTGGTGAGGCGACTGCAGTATTAGCTGGAAATTCTTTGTTGACATTAGCCTTTGAGATAATCTCTGATAAAAAAAACCTACTGAGAGATAAACAAAAAATTGAAATAATAAGATTGTTAGCTAACTTCTCAGGACATACCGGAATAGCTGGAGGTCAAGAACTAGATTTAAGTTACGAAAACAAAAAAAAGAAATTTGATCAAATAATAGATATGCAAAGAAAAAAGACTGGAAAATTATTTAATTTTTGTATGCAATCTGTTGCAATAGTAGCCAACAAGCAAAATAAAGAAAGAATATTTTTTGGTAAACTTGGCGAAGAAGTAGGTTTATTATTTCAATTAACTGATGATTTCTTAGATGTTAAAGGTTCACAAAATTTACTTGGCAAATCTATCAAAAAAGATAGAAAAAAAGGTAAATCAACTCTAATTAATTTATTAGGCTATGAAAAAGCTTACAACTATGCAGGAAAACTAAAGAAAAATATATTGCGTAAATTAAAAAAACATGGAAAAAATGCTAAGGATTTAACTGAAACAATTGAATTTATACTTGGGCGAAGTTTTTAATGAAAGATTTAATAAAACAAATAAATTTTCCTTCTGATTTAAGAAAATTTAAAAAAGAAAATTTAAAACAAATTTCAGATGAGCTCAGGGAAGAGCTTATAGATGTGGTTTCTGAAACTGGAGGACATTTGGGAGCTGGTTTAGGAGTTGTAGAATTAACTATTGCTTTACACTATGTCTTTGATACTCCAAAAGATAAATTAGTATGGGATGTAAGTCATCAATGCTACCCTCACAAAATTATAACAGGAAGAAGAGATAGAATTAAAACTTTGAGGAAAGGTGGAGGTTTATCAGGATTTACAAAACGTGCTGAAAGTGAGTATGATCCTTTTGGAGCTGCACATAGTTCAACATCTATATCCTCAACACTAGGAATGGCTGTAGCTAAAAAACTTTCAAATAATAAAAATAACGTTATTGCTGTAATAGGTGACGGTGCGATGAGTGCCGGAATGGCCTATGAAGCAATGAATAATGCTGGAGCCTTAAAATCAAATTTAATAGTAGTCTTAAATGATAACGATATGTCCATAGCGAGACCCGTGGGAGCAATGAGCAACTATCTCGCTAAACTATTATCTGGAAAATTGTATTTCAGTTTAAGAGAAACTATTAAAATGGTTATTTCTGCTTTTTCAAAAAGATTTAGCCAAAAAGCTGGTAAAGCAGAGGATTTACTTCGAAATATAGTAACTGGTGGGACCTTGTTTAGTGAGCTTGGATTCTATTATGTTGGGCCAATTGACGGTCATGATGTAGAGAATTTAGTTCAAATTTTTGAAAATGTTAAAAATTCAAATCATAAAGGCCCTGTGTTAATCCATGTAAGAAGTCAAAAAGGTAAAGGGTACAAACCTGCTGAGCAATCAGGAGATAAGTATCATGGTGTATCAAAATTTAACGTATCTACTGGAGAACAGTCTAAATCAAAGTCTAATTATCCTTCTTATACAAAAGTATTTGCAGAAACTTTAATAAAACATGCCGAACAAGATACAAAAATTGTAGGGATCACAGGTGCAATGCCTTCAGGCACAGGATTAAACTTATTTGAAAAAAAATTCCCTGATAGAACTTTCGATGTTGGAATTGCCGAGCAACATGCAGTCACATTTGCTGCAGGATTAGCTACTGAGGGCTATAAACCTTTTGCTGCAATTTACTCTACTTTCCTTCAGAGAGCCTATGATCAAGTAGTTCATGATGTAGCATTGCAATCTCTCCCAGTAAGATTTGCAATTGATCGTGCCGGATTAGTTGGAGCAGACGGACCTACGCATGCAGGTTCGTTTGATATTACTTATTTAACAACGCTTCCAAATTTTGTAGTGATGGCAGCAAGTGATGAATCTGAATTGGTGAAAATGATAAATACTTCAATTAATATTAATGATAAACCTTCAGCTTTTAGATATCCTAGAGGGAATGGTGTTGGAGTTGAATTGCCTTCAATTAAAGAAGTTTTAGAAATCGGTAGAGGCAGAATAATCGAAGAGGGAAAAAAGATAGCAATTATAAATTTTGGAGCAAGGCTTGAAGAGTGCAAAAAAGCTAGTAGAAAACTTTCTTCAAAAGGAATTAATTGTACTATTGTCGACGCTAGGTTTGCTAAACCTTTGGATGAAAAATTAATTATGGAAATTGCAACTAATCATGAAGTAGTAATAACAATTGAAGAGGGCTCCATAGGTGGTTTCGGTTCACATGTAATGCAATTGTTATCTGACAGAGGTGTTTTCGATAAGGGACTAAAGTTTAGATCAATGATTTTACCTGACACTTTTATAGATCAGGATACCCCAGAAAAAATGTATGAAATAGCTGGTTTAGACAGTCTTTCGATAGTTAATAAGATTGAAGAAACACTTAATTCTAATATTATTTTGGCAAAAAATAAAAGTAAAATTAATTAGCTACACTGAGCTTTGTGCATCAATAAATGATCTAATAAGACACAACTAATCATTGCTTCACCAATCGGCACGGCTCTGATACCAACACAAGGATCATGTCTGCCTTTAACAGAAATTTTTGTGTTTTTACCTTTTTTATCTATCGTCTTTCGACTTGTTAAAATTGACGAAGTAGGTTTTACAGCAAATGACGCAACTATGTCTTGACCGGAGGAAATTCCACCTAAAATTCCTCCTGCTTTATTTGATTTAAATTTTATTTTCCCAGATCCTTTACTCATTTCATCTGAGTTTTCTTCTCCACTTAAAAAAGCAGCGTTCATACCCGCCCCAATGTTAACCCCTTTAACCGCATTAATACTCATTAAGGCTGCAGATATATCTGTGTCTAATTTAGAATAAATTGGAGCACCAAGACCTACCGGAATTCCAGCAGCCCTAAGCTCAATGATTGCACCACAAGAGGAACCTGCTTTTCTTACAGCCAAAAGATATTTTTCCCAAAGTTTAACAGATTTCTTATCTGGGCAGAAAAAAGGATTTTTTCTTATTTCATTATCGTTCCAATTTGATTTATCACAAGACATTAAACCTAATTGAGTGACTGCACCAATTACATTAAATTTTGCACCAATCATTTTTTTTAGTACAATTTTTGCCACTGCTCCTGCTGCTACTCTACATGCTGTCTCTCTTGCTGATTGTCTTCCACCACCTCTGTAGTCTCTAATTCCATATTTTTTAAAATACGTATAATCTGCATGGCCAGGTCTGAATTTATTTTTTATCGTTTCGTAATCTCTCGATCTCTTATCCTCATTATAAATTATAATTGAAATTGGAGTTCCTGTTGTTTTACCCTCAAAAACTCCTGATAAAATTACGACTTTATCTGACTCTTTTCTTTGAGTAGTAAATTTAGATTGTCCAGGTCTTCTTCTATCCATATCTATTTGAATATCCTTCTCAGACATAGGAATATTTGGAGGGCATCCATCAATTACACATCCAATGGCTGGCCCATGTGACTCACCCCAAGTTGTAAATCTAAATATTTTTCCAAAAGTATTAAAAGACATAGATAAATAATGTATAAATTATTTTAAAGAAATTATGAATCAAAAAAATGGCAAAAATTCATTGGGCATAGATATTTGCTTTGAAGATATCGACAATCCTATAGATTTATTCAAAAAATGGTTTTCAAAGGCAGAAGAAACTGAGATTAATGACCCAAATGCTGTTGCTTTAGCCACTTCAAACGAAAATAATCAGCCAAATGTAAGAATGGTTCTGCTTAAAGGTTTAAGCAATAAAGGATTTGTTTTTTATACAAATTTTAAAAGTAAAAAAGGAAATGAACTTAAAGTAAATCAAAAAGCCTCAATGTGTTTTCATTGGAAAAGTTTAAGAAGACAAGTGAGAGCGATTGGAAGAGTAGAAGAAGTCTCAGAAAAAGAAGCTGATGATTATTTTAATTCAAGGCCCTATAAAAATAGAATAGGCGCTTGGGCGTCATCTCAATCTGAAGTTTTGGATAAAAGAGAAACTTTTTTAAATAAGATTAAAGAATTTGAAAAAAAATACCCGGAGCAAGAAAATATCCCAAGACCACCTCACTGGTCAGGTTGGAGATTATTGCCAGAAGAAATAGAATTTTGGGTAGATGGAGAAGGAAGAATCCATGAAAGATTAAATTATAAAAAAAATAAAGAAATTTGGGAAAAAGAACTTCTTTATCCTTAAAAAGATCTATTTAAACTAAAACTTGTTAGATTTTGTAAAATTCTTTTGTCTTGTGTGTCAGG
>CACDXJ010000023.1 GCA_902556855.1 uncultured Pelagibacteraceae bacterium
TTTCATCGTATTCATCACTTGTTCTTTTTTACAAATTCCATGATGTAGCCAATTAGCTATGTGTTGAGAAGAAATTCGAAGTGTAGCTCTGTCCTCCATTAATCCAATATTATTAATATCAGGAACCTTTGAACACCCAACTCCTTGGTCAATCCATCTTACAACATAGCCTAATATTCCTTGAGCATTATTTTCTAATTCGCGATTTATATCTTCTACCGCCCAATTAGGTCTATCAGCTTTAGGTATCTCTAGGATATCTTCTAACTTCGCTTTATTTCTGGATTTAATCTTTCTTTGTTCATCGAATACATTTACTTTATGATAATGAAGAGAATGTAAAATTGCTGCAGTGGGTGACGGAACCCAAGCACAGTTTGCTCCTGATTTTGGATGACCAATCTTTTGTTCCATCATATTTGCCATTTGATCTGGCATAGCCCACATACCTTTTCCAATCTGAGCTTTTCCAGAAAAACCACATCTTAAACCAATGTCAACATTCCAATTTTCATAAGCGTTCAACCATCTAGATTTTTTCATATCTCCTTTAAAAATCATTGGACCTGCTTCAAATGATGTGTGCATCTCGTCCCCTGTTCGATCTAAGAAACCAGTATTAATAAAGACAATTCTATTTTTGACTTGTCTTATACACTCTTTTAAATTGACAGTAGTTCTTCTTTCTTCGTCCATTATACCTACTTTAATTGAATATTTTTTCATATTTAATGTATTTTCTACTCTCTCAAATAATTTATTTGTAAAAGCGACTTCCTCTGGTCCATGCATTTTAGGTTTGACTATATAAACAGACCCAGTTCTTGAGTTATTTTTGTTTTTGAAATCGTGCAATGCACACAAACTTGAAATAAATGCATCCATAATACCCTCAGGAATTTCTGATCCATCTTGTAAAGTTATAGACGGATTAGTCATTAAATGACCAACGTTTCTATTTAAGAGTAAAGCCCTTCCGTGAAGACTTATCTCGCCACCATTTTTTGAAGTATAAATTCTATTTGGATTTAATCGTCTTTCAATTTTTTTTCCATTCTTTTCAAATTTTGATATTAAATCGCCTTTCATCAAACCTAACCAATTTCTATAACATTTTACTTTATCTTCAGCATCGACAGCAGCAACTGAATCTTCATTATCTACTATTGTTGAGAGTGCGGACTCCACAATTATATCTGAAATAGATGCTTTATCTTTTTTTCCAATCGTGTGATTTTTATCAATTAAAATATCAATATGAAGATTATTATTTTTTATCAAGATTGAACTAGGATTATTTTTTTCACCTTTGAAGCCAATAAATTGATCTTCTTTTTTTAGTAAACTTTTATCGCCACCTTTCGATAAAATTAATTTATTTCCCTCGATTTCAATTTTTGAAATATCTTTCCAACTTGTTTTTGTTAATGGGAAATTCTCATCTAAAAAACTCCTTACGTAGTTAATTACTTTTGTAGCACGTTCCTCGTTAAATTCGGTGATCTTATCACCCTGAATAACATCCGTACCGTACAAAGCATCATATAAACTTCCCCATCTTGCATTTGCAGCATTTAGTGCATATCTCGCATTATCCACTGGTACAACTAGTTGAGGCCCAGCTATCGATGATATTTCACTATCTACGTTGGATGTTTCAATATTGAAATCATCTTTCTCTTCAACTAGATATCCTTCAGATTTTAAAAAACTGATGTATTCAGACTTATTAAATTCTTTATCTTTATTAGTTTTGTGCCACGTATCTAATTTTTTTTGAATTAAATCTCTTTTTTCTATCAAATTTTGATTTAATGGGGCAAGCTCATGAATATTTTTAGCAAATTTTTCCCAAAAATCTTCAGATTTTATGTTTGTTCCTGGAATAGCTTCTTTATTAATAAACTCAAAGAGAGCTGAACTAATTTTTAACCCATTTTTGTCAATTTTATTCATTACGTCCCGACCTTTACATTATTTTATAATATAATAATACTAGTATTATTGTATCATTTTATATGAAAAATTATTTAGATTTTGAAAAAGAAATTAAAGCTTTAGAGCAAGAGGTTGACGGTTTAAAAAGCCCTTTTGGTTCAGAGGGAATATCTGAAGTTGATACGAATAAAATTAAAAATACTCAAAAAGAAATAAATCAAAAACTTGAAGAAATTTATTCCAATCTAAATAGCTGGCAAAAAACTCAGGTTGCACGACATGAAGACCGTCCAAAAGCAAACTACTATATAAAAAAAATTTTTTCTCAATTCACTTTACTTTCAGGAGATAGATACTTTGGAGATGATAAATCTGTGATAGCTGGTTTTGGATTAATAGATAATAAATCAGTCCTGATAATTGGACAAGAAAAAGGAGAGGATTTAAATAGTAGGATAGAAAGAAATTTTGGCATGATGCGTCCAGAGGGATATAGGAAATGCATCAGACTAATGAAACTTGCTGATAGATTCCAAATTCCAGTAATAAGTTTTATTGACACACCAGGCGCATACCCTGGTTTAGGTGCTGAACAAAGAGGTCAAGCTTCAGCAATTGCAAATTCAATAGAGTGTTGTATGTCATTAACAGTACCAAATATATCAATCATAATAGGAGAGGGAGGTTCTGGAGGCGCGATAGCTTTAGCATCATCTAACAAAGTAATAATGCTTGAAAATTCAATATACTCAGTGATTTCTCCAGAAGGATGCGCATCAATTTTATGGAGAGATCCAAGTAAATCACTACAAGCAGCAGAAGCGATGAAGCTAACTGCAAAAGACTTATTAAAATTAAAAATTATTGATGAAATAATATCGGAGCCATTAGGAGGTGCCCATAGAGATCCAGAAACAATAGCATCAGATATTAAACATTCAATTATTAAAAATTTAAATAGCTTCAAAAATTTTTCTAAAGAGGAGATTTATGACCACAGAAAGTCAAAATTTCTTCAAATTGGCAGAGATCAAGGTTTTAGCAAGTCAGCAAGTCTAAGTGATGGAGGTTTAAGTTACAATGAATCGGGTTTAAGGAAACTAAAATTACACTTAGAAAAAAATAAATATCTTTACGGAGGGATCGGACTTGTTGTAATTTCAGGCTTAATTGCCCTATTATCTTAGTATTGTTGCAAAAAAACAATTGCGTCAAATAATATTATTCTACTATTGACTTTCATTGAGCAAATCTATTAAAGGAGTTGAAGACTAACCATTGGTTAGTTAAAGTTAATAATAATAAGGAAAAAAGTAAATATGAGTACACTAAAAGGTAAAGTAAAGTGGTTCAATGGTACTAAAGGATATGGTTTCATTGAAAGAGAAGACAAAGAAAAAGACGTGTTCGTCCATTCTTCTGCAGTTAGAGAAGCTGGTTTAAAGTATTTAAACGAGGGTGATGAGTTAACGTTTGAAGTGGAGAGCACAGAAAAAGGTCCTTCAGCAGTAAAACTGCAGAAAACATCTTAATCTAAATTTCCAAAATCACTGATTATCGGGACATTAACTTTAGTCTTATCTATTTTTATTGTCCCGCTAATTTCATCTTGAAATAGACACAATTATTTTTTAAATAATGATTATGATTATAAAAAAGAGAATCATTTCAACATTAAGATCACATTCGCACAGAATGCACGCTAGGCTATTGCTTAGCTTATAATCAAAAATATATAAATTTAATCAAAATTAAGATAAAAATAAAAGGGATGCAGCAGTAGCTCAGTTGGTTAGAGCACTAGTTTGTGGAACTAGGGGTCGGTGGTTCGAATCCACCCTGCTGTACCAAAAAATGGTAAAAGATAAAAAGAACAAACCTTCTAAAGAACTTCCATTAGGGTTTGTAGACAGACAAGAAAAAGAATTACTCGTACGTGATTTTATAATTTCTAATATTAAAGAGGTTATGATCAAATACGGTTTTCAATATCTCGAAACCCCAAGTTTTGAGTATTCGGACAGTATTGGCAAATTTTTGCCTGATAAAGATAGGCCTGATGAAGGAGTATTTTCATTTAAGGATGAAAATAAGTGGTTATCTTTAAGATATGATCTCACAGCTCCACTAGCTAGATACGTTGCAAAAAATTATTTAGAAATTCCTAAGCCATTTAAAAGATATCAATTAGGAACTGTTTGGAGAAATGAAAAACCTGGACCTGGTAGATTTAGAGAATTTTTACAATTCGATGCTGATTTTGTAGGAACGAAGAGTTTTCAAGCAGACGCTGAGTTATGTATCTTGATTTCAGAAATTCTTGAAAAATGTG
>CACDXJ010000024.1 GCA_902556855.1 uncultured Pelagibacteraceae bacterium
CCCCAACTTGATCCAATAAATAAAGTATCTTTTTTTTTAAGATTATTTTTCAAATGGTTATAGATTTTTAAACACATTTTATTTTTTGAAAAATTTTCCCAATCAAATCTTTCTTTAAAATGTTTTGATCCAGCCAACACATAATCTGCATAGGCGAATCTATCTAAAGCTACGTTTTCTTCAAAACAATCAAATTTATACCAGTTTCTATACATGCTTTATTTGTTTATAAAATTTTAAAGGCGTTCTGTTGCCAGGTGCCGTGAACCTTTTAACATTATTCCTTATTATACGCCATTCGCAATTGTTTAAAATCTAAAACTTTGAGGGAAATTACGAGTAGATTACGAGTGAAATCTTATGCTAGGATCATTGAGTATAAAAAAACTTTTAAAATATAAATAAGGAGGTTGATATGGGAATATTAGTAAAAGGTGAAATTACAATCACTAAAGGATTTAAAACCTGGAAAGAGATGGTTTATGCTCAGGACGAAAAATTAAAAGAACATGGTATAAAGTTTATTTTTGCAGGCACACAAAAAGATGATCCATCAAAACTTCATACAGTAATGCAATTTCCAAACATGGAAGCACTTCAAGCTTTTAAGGATGACAAGCAACTTACTGAGAAAAGAAGGGAAGCTGGAGCTGTTATAGAAACTGCTGTAATGACACCAATTTCAGATGAGCATCTTGCTAATTATCCAGATGCATATATTAAAAATTAAATGAAAAAACTTTTAGCGATCGTGGTTCTGGGTTTGTTGTGGAGCGGCAACGCTAAAGCTGATTGCACAGATGATACAAATTTTGTTTGGAGATATGGAGACAAAACAAAATCATATATATTAATAGATTATGCGAGCAAAAATGATAAACCAATTATAATAACCAAAGCATATGTTTATACAAAAGATAAAAAAATTGTTAAACAAATCAGCAAAGATTATTTATTAGAACCATTTAGAAAATCTAACAGAAATCTCGCAGAATTAGCTAATGAAGGTAATCCAAAAGAGTCAGTCACATTTATTAATTTGAGAGGTTATAATACAGAAGTGATCGCATCCGTTGGCTATGCGTGTAGATACAAATAATTTTTAATCACTGCGTCCATAGTGCGTCACAAAATTTTTTATTGTTGGTATTAAAGAACAATCAGAGATTTGAAGGGGCGTTCTGTTGCCAGGTGCCCCATACCCCGTAACTTAATTAACTAAGTTAATTAAGCTGCAAGTGCAAATTTTTGATTTGCATTTATAAGTTAGCCCGTAACGTCGGAACCATCTCGAACGAAAGAACAGCCTTTAGACACCCGTCGATCCTAATTCACCCCCGTAAGTTGTAAATGGTGGAGGTGGTGGGTACTGCCCCCACGTCCGTGATGTTTATTACGAAATTCGTTTATCGTCATAGTTGGAAAACCAACTCTATTAATATAAAACTCTTTTAGAGAGATTCAATAAATAAATCAAAATGAAGCTTACTAAAGAACAAAAGCAAGAGATTGCAGATCAACAGGCTCAAAAAAATCAAACAAAAAGAGTCACTTCTCCAGAATTAGAAAAAATACTTTATGAAGCTTTACCAGTTTTAGATCATGGATTCGTGAGAGTGATAGACTATATGGGAGATGACAGTTCTATTGTTCAATCAGCAAGAGTTTCTTATGGAAAAGGAACTAAGAAAGTTTCAACCGATGAAGGTTTAATTAAATATTTAATGAGACACTGGCATTCTACACCATTTGAAATGTGCGAAATTAAATATCATGTTAAACTTCCAATTTTTATCGCACGCCAATGGATTAGACATAGAACAGCGAATGTAAATGAATACTCAGCTAGGTACTCTATTTTAGATAAAGAATTTTATATACCAACAAAAGATCAGCTGTCAGCTCAATCCACATCTAATAGACAAGGAAGAGGTGATTTAATTACAGGAGATCAAGCAGATGAAGTTTTAAAAATTTTGAAAGATGACGCTACAAGAACTTATGATAATTATGAAAAGATGTTAAATGAGAGATATGACGGAACAACAATAGATGAGGGTAAAACTGGTTTAGCTAGAGAGCTTGCCAGAATGAATTTAACTTTAAACTCTTACACTCAGTGGTATTGGAAAACCGATTTATTGAATTTATTAAACTTTTTATTTTTAAGAGCAGATAGTCATGCGCAATATGAGATTAGAGTTTATGCAGAAACAATGTTAGATACTGTAAAAAAATGGGTACCCATTACTCATGCGGCCTTTTTAGATTATAGGGTAGGCGCAGTGCATGTTTCAGCAAAAGGGAAAAAAGTAATTCAACAAATGGTTAAAGGTGAGAAAGTAACTTATGAAAGTTCAGGTTTGTCAAAAAGAGAATGGAATGAGCTAATGACCTCTTTTAACTTTAATCAAAAGATAGTTTAATCTTTTCGGCTATTGATTTAAATAATTTAGAAACTTCGTGATCTGGTTCAGTATAAGTTAAGGGTTCACCATTATCAGCTGAAATTCTCAAATCTTGGTGAATTGGTAGATGTCCTAAAAATTGTTTATCGAATTCTTTCGCAGTTTTTTCAACTCCGCTTTCACCAAAAATTTTATATTCTTTGTCATCATCTCCTTTGAAATAGCTCATATTATCTATTAAACCTAAAATTTTTACTCCAGTTTTGTCAAACATTTGAATACCTCTTTTTACATCTAATAAAGCTAAGTCTTGAGGTGTTGAAACTATTATAGCTCCGTCTACTTTGACCTCTTGAGCAAATGTTAATTGTGTATCACCAGTTCCTGGAGGCATATCAATTATAATTATATCTCTATCTTTCCATAAAACTTTTTGCGTCATTGTTTTGATGGCACTGATCACCATTGGACCTCTCCAAATCATCGGAGTTTGTTCATCAACTAAAAATCCCATAGACATACATTGAGCACCATATTTTTCCAATGGAATAATCGCTTTTCCATTTTCACTTTTTGGTTTTTCATTTAAGTTTAATAGTTTTGGCAGAGATGGGCCGTAAACATCAGCGTCTAAAATTCCAATTTTAAATCCTAAATTTTGTAAAGAAAAAGCAAGATTAACCGCAACTGTAGACTTGCCTACACCTCCTTTAGCACTTGATACTAACATTGTGTGCTTCACTCCATTAATTGGCGTCTTTACAAATTGCTTTGGTGGGGGTTTTTGGCTCATCTTTTAATTATATCAAATGTTTTAGACATTATAGCGCTCCTTCTTAACTTGTTTTTAGGAGAAAAGTCACTATATAAAGTGTCATGAGTTTCAAAGACAAGATTTTAAACAATCAGTCTCCTTGGGGGACGCCTCCTCCAGGTGGTGATGGAGGCCGAGGACCAAGCGGAAACGGATCTGGCAGTAGGCAAGATCCACCAAGTCTTGACGATTTAATTAAAAATTTTCAAAAAACAATTAATAAATTCTCTGGAGGTAAATCCGGAGGCTCACGCCCGATAATTATAGGTCTTCTGATAGTATCACTGCTTTATGTGGCAAGTGGGCTCTATAGAGTATTACCAGATGAACAGGGTGTTGTATTAAGATTTGGAAAATACGTAAATACAACACAACCAGGATTGCATTATCATTTCCCAACACCTTTCGAGAGAGTTTTAACTCCGAAAGTTACAAAGGTGAACAGAGTTGATGTTGGATTCAGACCAGCAAGTGACACTGGCAGA
>CACDXJ010000025.1 GCA_902556855.1 uncultured Pelagibacteraceae bacterium
TTCTTTATCTATTGATCAATGTAAAGATCTCATCAATATCAAGACAAGACAATATGCTAAGAGACAAAATACTTGGGCAAGAGGGCATATGAAGAACTGGGACAAGCTATATTCAAAAAATTTATCAATTCTTTTAAAAAAATCATTAAAAGTCGTAAGCTAAAACTTGACGCAATCAATTTCTAGGCTAGATTGTATGAATGCCAAAATTATTGAGCGGAGCAGAAATTGTTTTTAAAGCACTAGAGGACCAAAAAGTAGAATATATTTTTGGTTATCCTGGAGGTGCGGTTCTACCAATTTATGATGAATTAAAAAATCATAAATCTATTAAACATATTTTAGCAAGACATGAGCAAGGAGCTGGTCACTCAGCCGAGGGATATGCAAGATCAAGTGGTAAGCCAGGAGTTTTATTAGTTACATCTGGTCCAGGTGCAACTAATGCCGTAACTGCTTTGACAGATGCTTACATGGACTCAGTTCCTCTTGTTTGTATCTCTGGGCAGGTGCCAACACATCTAATAGGAACAGACGCATTTCAAGAATGTGATACTACTGGAATTACACGACCATGCACAAAACATAATTGGTTAGTAAAAGACGTAAATGATCTCTCAAGAGTTTTACACTTAGCTTTCGAGGTAGCTACCACAGGGAGACCCGGACCAGTTTTAGTTGATATTCCAAAAGATATACAATTTAAAAAAGGTAAATATAAATTTTTTAAGAGCACACTTAAAAAAAAACTTAACGGCAAAGCATCTCACAAAATATCTAACTCAGAACTAGACAAATTTATCGATCTAATGAAAAAATCTTCAAAGCCTATATTTTATACAGGCGGAGGAGTTATAAACTCAGGACCTGATGCTAGTAAACATTTGCGAGAATTAGTTTCTCTAACTGGTTTTCCGATTACTTCAACTTTACAAGGACTTGGAGCATATCCTGGTGATGAGCCACAATTTTTGGGTATGCTTGGTATGCATGGAACTTATGAAGCAAATAATGCGATGCATGATTGTGACTTGATGATAAATATTGGCGCAAGGTTCGATGATAGAATTACTGGTAAGGTTGATGAATTTTCGCCCGGTTCAAAAAAAATTCATGTCGATATTGATCCTTCTTCAATCGGAAAAAATATAAAAGTTGATCTTGCTATAGTAAGCGATGTCACAGAGCTTTTGAAGTCTTTAAATAAAAGATTTAAAGATAAAAATAAAAACTTTGTAAGTTCTAACAAACAAAAAACATCAAAATGGTGGGAACAAATAGGAAAATGGAGAGAAAAAAAGTCTTTAAATTTTATTAATAGCAATAAAGTTATAAAACCTCAACATGCAGTACAAAGACTGTATGAGCTCACAAAAAATCAAGACACTTTTATTACAACAGAGGTTGGTCAACACCAAATGTGGGCGGCACAGCATTATAAATTTAATAAACCTAATAGATGGATGACATCCGGCGGTCTTGGAACAATGGGGTACGGACTTCCAGCAGCAATTGGTGTTCAAATTGCTAATCCTGGAAAACTTGTTGTTGATATCGCAGGAGAGGCATCTGTACTAATGACAATGCAAGAAATGTCTACAGCTGTTCAATATAGGTTACCAATAAAAATATTTATTTTAAATAACGAATACATGGGAATGGTAAGACAATGGCAAGAACTTTTACATGAAAAAAATTATTCTGAAAGTTATACTGCTGCACTCCCAGACTTCGTAAAACTAGCAGAGTCTTATGGCTGTGTAGGTATAAGAGCAAAAACACCTGAAGAGTTAGACGAAAAAATTGAAGAGATGATCAATATTGATAAACCGGTTATATTTGATTGTGTTGTCGACAAAGCAGAAAATTGTTTTCCAATGATACCTTCGGGTAAGCCTCATAACCAAATGATTTTAGGCCCCGAAGAAGAGGAAGAAATATCTGATGAAGGGAAAATTTTAGTTTAATGCCAAAGTCTAAATCCGCTTATAGCGTTCCTGGTAAAATTGGAAAAATCGAGAGACATATAATTGTTGTATGGGTTGATAATGAAGCTGGTGTACTTGCCAGGATAGCAGGACTTTTTTCTGGAAGAGGATATAATATTGAGTCTCTGGCAGTTGCAGAGGTTGATAAAAAAAAACATATTTCTAGAATTACAATAGTAACTGAGGGAACTCCACAAGTAATTGAACAAATAAATTTACAACTTAAAAAACTTGTGCCAGTTCATAAGGTGGCAGATTTCAAACGAGGTGAAAAAGATATTCTTTTTAGAGAATTGGCATTATTTAAAATTTTAGGAAATTTAAAAAAAATAGAAAAAGTAAAAAAAATTTGTAAGAAATTTAATCCTGTAATTCTTGATAAAACAAATAAATCTGTTGTAATACAAGTAACTGCTTTAAGAGCTGAAATTGATAAATTAGCTCTTGATTTAAAAAGTTTAGGCCTTATAAGCACTTCTAGAACTGGGGCAGTAGCGATGACAAAAGGACCAAAAATATTTAACTAAATATGAAAACTTATTACGATAAAGATACTAATAAAGATTTAATTAAAAATAAAAAAGTTGCCATCTTCGGTTATGGAAGCCAAGGACATGCTCACGCATTAAATCTTAAAGATAGTGGTGTAAAAGAAGTTGTGGTAGCCTTACGAGAGGGATCTTCAAGTATTAAAAAAGCAGAAAGCGCAGGATTAAAAGTAATGTCTCTATCAGATGCAGCCGCATGGGCTGATGTGGTAATGATGCTAACACCTGATGAACTTCAATCAGAGATTTACAAGAATCATATTGAACAAAGAATGAAAGAAGGAACAAGTCTAGCTTTTGCTCACGGGTTAAATATTCATTTTGATTTAATTAATGCTAGAAAGGATCTTGATGTTTTTATGGTAGCACCCAAAGGCCCAGGTCATACTGTGAGAAGTGAATATCAAAAGGGTGGAGGTGTACCTTGTTTAATGGCAGTTCACAAAGATAGTTCAGGTAAAGCAAAAGATTTAGCGTTATCATACGCATCAGCTGTGGGAGGCGGTAAGGCAGGAATTATAGAAACAACTTTTAAAGATGAGTGCGAAACAGATTTATTTGGTGAGCAAACAGTTTTATGCGGTGGTTTAGTTGAGTTAATTAAAAATGGTTTCGAAACTTTAACAGAGGCAGGCTACCCACCTGAAATGGCTTACTTTGAGACTCTTCATGAAGTTAAATTGATTGTAGACTTAATTTATGAAGGTGGAATAGCAAACATGAATTATTCCATTTCAAATACAGCAGAGTATGGTGAATACGTTTCTGGCAAAAGAATTGTAGACAACAAAACCAAAGAAAAGATGAAAGAAGTTTTAAAAG
>CACDXJ010000026.1 GCA_902556855.1 uncultured Pelagibacteraceae bacterium
GTTGGATTTGACCCAAATTTATTTACCAAAAAATTTTTTAAAATTTTTTTTAGTAAGACTAAAATTTCATTTATTCCTATTAATAAAAATTTAATTGATAAAGTATGGAAAAGAAAAAAAATTGATAGTAAGTCTAATTTTTATTTTTTACCGTCAAAAGCTTTCAATGAGACAAGTGACGCAAAGTTAGACAAGGTTTTATTTAATTTAAAAAAAAATAACGCAGACTATCAACTCATTACCTCAAGTGAAAATAATGCTTGGCTTTTTAATATTAGAGGAAAAGATACTAAATATTGTCCTTTGCCTAATTGTTATTCATTAGTGGATAGAAAAAGGAATATTTATTTTTTTTGTAATTTAAAAAAAATCACAAAATCTTTTAAAAAAAAGTTTCCAAAATTTAATTTTATAAATATTGATAGTATAAGTAAGATATTATCAAAAATAGAGGATAAGAAATTTATAATTGATGAAAGTACTTGCTCAATACTTTTAGAAAATAATATTTTGAAAAAGAATATAATTTTACTAAAGACTGATCCTATTTACTCACTTAAATCTATTAAATCAAAAAAGGAAATTCAAAATATAAAAAAGATACATATTTATGATGGAGTTGCCTTAACAAAATATTTATTTTGGGTAAAAAAAAATTATAAAAAAAAAAAAATAACTGAAATTAGTGGAGAAAAAAAATTATTAAATTTTAGAAAACAATTTAAAGAATTTAAATTTTCAAGCTTTCCAACAATTTCTGGAGTTGGCCCAAATGGAGCAATAATACATTATAGGGCATCTGACAAAAGTTGTAGAAGGCTTAGAAAAGGAGAAATATATTTAATAGACTCTGGTGGACAATATAATTTTGGAACTACAGATGTTACAAGAACGATTTCTTTGGGGGGCGAAACCAAGAGAATTAAGAATATTTTTACTAGAGTTCTTAAAGGTCATTTAGCTGTTTCTAATTTTAGGTTAAGTAAAAAAACAAATGGATCAATCATTGATCGAGTTGCTAGAAAATATCTGAGTCAAATAAAACTAGATTATGCTCATGGTACAGGTCATGGAGTAGGTTATTTTTTAAATGTTCATGAAGGTCCTCAAGCAATTTCAAAAAATAATAAAGTTGTTTTTAAAGTTGGCATGATTGTTTCTAATGAACCAGGATATTATGAGAAAAATAAATTTGGAATTAGGATTGAAAATCTCATTTATGTAAAAAAAATAAAAAGAAAAATAATGTTTGATGATTTAACTATGGCTCCTATAGATAAAGACCTAATAGATTTGAATATTTTAAATTTAAATGAAAAAAAATGGCTGAATTCTTACCATGCTAAAGTATTTAAAAATTTAAAAGTTTATATGAAAAGTAAAGATTTAGTAGATCTTGAAAAAGCTTGTTCAGCTATCTAATAACTTATTCCATTCTTTTTCTGTCATTATTTTTATGTTCAGTTTTTTTGCTTGATCAATCTTATTTTTAGTGGGTTTTGAGTCACCAACAACTAGATAGTCTAATTTTTTTGAAATTGAGCCTAATACTTTTCCTCCATTAGCTTCAGCTATAGTTTTTGCTTCGGATCTGCTTATTTTGTTAAAACCTCCTGTAAACATTAACTTCTTATTAGAAAACTTTCCGTCAGTAATTTTAATAGAGTAATCATTAATATTTAATTCTTTAATAAGGTTTTGAGTTATTTTTAGATTAATTTTATTTAAAAAAAAATTTCTGATTGATGTAATTTGTGTTTCTCCGATTCCATCTAAATCTTTTAAATTTTGAAGTGTCGTGTTTATTTTTTCCTTATCAAACAATTTTTCCAATTCTTTTATTGAACCAAAAAACTCAGCTAGAATTTTTGCATTTTCTTGACCTATATGCCTCACTCCAATTGAAAATATAAATTTATCTAAGAAAATTTTCTTGGATTTATCGATTGATTTTTTTAAATTATTAATTGAAAGATTTCCCCAGCCTTCAAGTTTACTGATTTTTTGGTAATTTAAATTAAAAATATCTGCAGGCTCTTTAATAAGTCCTAGTTCCCAAAATTGTTCAATGACCTTTTTTCCAAGCCCATCTATATTTAGGGCATCTTTTGAAACGATATGCTTAAGCTTTTCCTTAGCAATAAATTTACACTCATATCCTTTAATACATCTTCTAACTGCATCCTCTTTATTTGTGTTTTGACTAGTCTCTTTTATTGTTTTGGAACCACACAAACAGTTTTTTGGAAAAATAAATTTTTTACTTTTTTTTTCTCTCTTTTCTAAATCTACAGAGACTATTTGTGGAATTACGTCTCCAGCTCTTTGAATAAGAACTGTATCACCTACTCTAACATTTTTTCTTTCAATTTCATCCTCATTATGTAGAGTGGCATTGGAAACTACAACTCCACCAACATTTACAGGTTCAACTTTTGCTACTGGTGTTATAGCTCCGGTTCTTCCTACTTGGATTACTATATCTTTAATTTTTGTCACTGCTTTTTCTGCAGAAAATTTATAGGCAGTTGCCCATCTAGGAGAGTTAGCTGTATTGCCTAATCTATTTTGTAATTTAATATCATTAACTTTATAAACTAAACCATCAATATCATAATCTAATGATGATCTTAATTTATCAATTTTTTTATGTTCATTTTCTATTTCTTCAATCCCAGATACAACGCGCGATAAAGGATTTATCACAAAACCCCAGGTCTTTAATTTTTGTAAGAATTCTGATTGACTCTTGAAGCTATTTGGCTCAATTGCTCCAAATCCGTAAGCAAAATACTTTAAAGGAATTTTAGATGTTTTAACTGGATCTTTTTGCCTTAAAGAACCGCCCGCTGCGTTTCTAGGATTAGCAAAATTTTTACTAAATTTAATAAAATCTTTTTTTCCTATATAAATTTCGCATCTAACTTCAAGAATCCTAGGAACATCCCGAAAATTTAATACTTTCGGAATAGCTTTAATAGTCTTTAAATTTTCGAGAATATCTTCGCCAATTATTCCATCACCTCTTGAAAGTCCTTTATTTAAATTTCCTTTTTCATAAATTAAAGTTGCAGATATACCATCAATTTTTGGCTCACTGTAAAATTCAATATTTTTCTCACTTAAAATTAAAAAATTATTAATTTTTTTTAAAAAATCTTTTATTCCGTTTTTATCAAAGGTATTAGATAAAGATAGCATCGGTTTTAAATGTTTTATCTTTTTAAATTTATTAGAAGGTTTAGCCCCTACCAATTTACTTACGGAG
>CACDXJ010000027.1 GCA_902556855.1 uncultured Pelagibacteraceae bacterium
CTCTTTTGAAATTGCGAGAAAAAAACTTAAAAGTAAAATTTTGGGAATTACTTGTCATAACTCAAGAAATCTAGCCATAAATGCAATCAAATCAAAAGCAAATTATATTGCTCTAGGATCATTTTTTAAATCTAAGCTAAAGCCAAATGCACAAAAGGCAAATATCAGTATATTAAAATGGTCAAAAAAGAACATTAGAAAGCCAATAGTTGTAATTGGCGGAATAAATAATTTGAATTATAAAAGATTAATTCGTGCTGGAGCAAAATATATTGCAATATCAAGTTATATTTGGGATAACCCCAGATTAAAACCAGGATTAGCAATAAGAAAATTCAAATGAAAATTACAGCAAATGAAATAAAACCAGGGATGATTATTGAGCACAAAAATGATTATTGGAATGTTCTGAAAATTCAACATGTGAAACCTGGCAAAGGTGGAGCTTTTAATCAAGTTGAACTTAAAAGTGTAATTAAAGGAACTAAACTAAATGAAAGATTTAGATCAAACGAAACTGTGGAGAAAGCAGAGGTAAATGAAAAAAAATTTAATTTCCTATACATAAACGGTGAGAGTTGTCATTTTATGGATAATGAAACTTTTGAACAAGTTGAAATACCAAAATCCATCACAGATGAAAAGCACAAGCTTTTAAAAGAAAACTTAGAAGTTACTATTTCTTTTATGGAGGAAAAGCCAATTTCCTTAGAGCTGCCAAATAATATAGAGTGTATAATTGAAAGTACTGATGCTGCTATAAAAAATCAAACGGCATCCTCATCTTACAAACCAGCTACTTTAGATTGTGGAATCAAAATAAATGTTCCTCCTTTTATTGAAAGTGGGGAAAAAATAATTATTGATACCCGAACCCTTGAATATGTAAGAAGAGTAAATGAATGAGGTTAAACTCTCCGCAGATAAATCTTTTAACAAGAGCATGTATGAAGGCATCAAAATCTTTAATTAGAGATTTTGGTGAGATTGAAAATTTACAAGTATCCTCCAAGGCACCTGGAGATTTTGTTTCCTCCGCAGATAAAAGAACTGAAAAAATAATTGTAGAGGAATTACTAAAAGCTCATCCTGAGTATGGCATCATTACTGAGGAAAGTGGCATTATAAATAAATCAAATGTAAATAATAGATGGATTATTGATCCTATTGACGGAACAATGAATTTTTTAAATGGAATTCCACAATTTGCAATTTCGATTGGTTATGAGGAAAATAATGAAATTAAATGTGGTATAATTTTTAATCCTGTAATGAATGAAATGTTCTTAGCAGAAAAAGGTAATGGAGCGTATTTAAATAATTCTAGAATTAGAGTTTCAAATAAAAAAAAAATTAAAGATGCATTAATAGTTACAGGTGGCCCAAAACAAGTAAGTAAAATTAAAGAAAAAATTTTTAGAGAGTACATTAATGTTTCTAATCAGGTATCCAATGTTCGAAAATTTGGAAGCGCCGCGTTAGATATTGCATACGTTGCATGTGGAAGATTTGACGGTTACTGGCAAAGAGAATTAAATTACTGGGATATAGCGGCAGGCTTGATAATTTTGAAGGAGGCAGGAGGATTTGTTGATTTTTTTGAAGAGGAAAGAAACTATCCATTGAAAAAGAATATTTTAGCCTCAAACTCCCATATTCACGATGAATTAAAAGAATTAATCATAAAAAAAGATATTGAGTAAAAACTAATATTCAGATAAAACTCGGCAAATGAAAAAAAACATTCACCCTGACTATCATAAAATAAAAGTTGTGATGACTGATGGAACAGAATTTGAAACTCGCTCAACTTGGGGCAAAGAAAACGATACCCTAAAGTTAGATATAGATCCTAAATCACATTATGCATGGACAGGAGGTACTCAAAAAATTCTAGATAAAGGTAGAGTAAGTAAATATAATAAAAAATTTAGCAATCTTAGATCAAAAAAATAAAATATGTCTGACACACCATTTATGCCAAAAGCCACAGCAGTCTGGCTAGTTGAAAACACAAATTTAACTTTTAAACAAATTGCGCAATTTTGTAATCTACACGAATTAGAAATAAAAGGTATTGCTGATGGTGATGTAGCAAAAGGTATTAAAGCATACAATCCTATTTTGGCAGGTCAACTTTCAAGAGAAGAAATTGAGTTGTGTTCTAAAGATCCAAATAAAAATTTAAGTTTATTGAAAAAACTTGATGAAGTTCAGTTAAAAGAGAGGAAAAAACCTAAATATACGCCTCTTTCAAAAAGACAAGATAGACCTGACGCAATTTTATGGTTATGCAAGAATGCTTCAGAATTAACTGATGGACAAATTTCAAAACTTGTGGGCAGTACTAAAGGAACTGTATCATTAATAAGAAAAAGAAGTTATTGGAATTTTTCAAATCTTAAGCCAAGAGATCCTGTAATATTAGCTTTATGCACTCAAGAGGCTTTCCAAAAAAGTTTAGAAAAAGCTAAACGAAGGATAGAAAGAGAAAAAAAGGCTAAGATAAGAGAGGAAAAAAAGGCGCAAGCAGCTTCTATCTAGACAAATTAAGTTACAGATGATAACTAGCATGAAATTAACTGGAGGTTTTTATTAAAATAGATGTAAAAGATAATAATGTGGAACAAGCAATAAGAGTACTTAAAAGAAAACTGCAAAAAGAAGGTTTCTTCAAAGTAATGAAAATGAAAAGCACTTATGAAAAGCCATCTGAAAAAAAAAAGAGAGTTCAGACTGAAAATCTTAAAAGAGTAAAAAAACTTCAAAAATTAAAAAATAGATATTAATTATTAAAATGAGAGGATTTAATATGCCATCTGGTAAAGTAAAATGGTTTAACGCCAAAAAAGGCTATGGATTTATAACTGACGACAAAACTAAAAAAGATATTTTTCTTCATGTTTCAGCTTTGGAAAGCTCAAAATTAAGAGTTTTGAAAGAGGAACAAACAATTAGCTACGATATCAAAGAGGAAAAAGATAAACTCCAAGCAATTAATATTAAAAAAAAGTAATTTATCGCGGGGTGGAGCAGTCTGGTAGCTCGTCAGGCTCATAACCTGAAGGTCGTAGGTTCAAATCCTACCCCCGCAACCAAAACTAATTTATATTAAAATATTGCTTTGAAATTCTGTGAAATATTGTATTTGCAAAATATGCCCCGAAGGTGAATATGATAGTTGAAATTAA
>CACDXJ010000028.1 GCA_902556855.1 uncultured Pelagibacteraceae bacterium
CAAGTAATTTTAGACGAATATGGATCAGGGATACAATTAACACAAGTTCAAACTCAACAAGCGGATCCTCCAGAACAAGTAATAGATGCATTTAGAGATGTACAAGCGGCTAGAGCAGATAGAGAAAGATCAAAAAATGAAGCAGAAGCTTATGCTAACGATGTTATTCCAAGAGCAAGAGGTGAAGCTGAGCAAGTCTTACAACAAGCTGAAGCTTACAAAAAAGAAGTTGTAGCAAAAGCGGAGGGTGAAGCAAGTCGATTTCTTGCAATTTATAATGAATATAAAAATGCAAAACAAGTTACACAAGAGAGAATGTATCTTGAAACTATGGAAAAAGTTTTAGCGGATATAGATAAAGTAATTATAGATAAAGAGTCTGGTTCAGGCGTTGTGCCTTATCTACCATTACCAGAATTAAAAAAAGGGAGTAACAATTAATGAAAGGTGTTAAATTTATAGTTCCAGCAATAATATTAGTTGGTGTAGTGGTTTTCCAATCTTTATTTATTGTTCAAGAAATTAGTCAAGCAATTGTTCTTCAATTTGGTGATCCAAAGAAAATAGTAACTAAAGCAGGACTTAACTTTAAATTACCTTTCATTCAAAACGTAGTTTATTTAGATAAAAGAATTTTGAATTTAGACAATGATCCAGAAGAGGTAATAGCTGCTGATCAAAAAAGATTAATTGTTGATGCTTTCGCAAGATTTAAAATTGTTGATCCTCTAAAGTTTTACATTTCAGTTGGGAATGAAAGAGTTGCTAGATCAAGATTATCAACAATAATAAATTCAAGGATAAGAGGTGTTTTAGGTACACAAGAGTTAGCAACGTTGCTATCTACTGACAGAGCTAGACAAATGCAAATTATACAATCACAAGTTAACCAAGAAGCACAAAACTTTGGGATAAATATTGTTGATGTTCGAATAAAGAGAGCTGATTTACCTCCAGCAAACAGTGAAGCTATTTATAAAAGAATGCAAACTGAGAGAGAAAGAGAAGCAAAAGAATTTAGAGCGCAGGGAGCGGAAATTGCACAAAAAATTAGATCAACTGCAGATAAAGACGTGACTGTAATTTTAGCTCAGGCTAACAAAAAGTCTGAGATTATGAAAGGTGAGGGAGATGGGCAGAGAAACAAAATATTTGCCGATGCTTTCGGAAGAGATCCTCAATTTTTTGCATTCTACAGAGCTATGCAAGCTTATGAGAAAGCTTTAATAGGTGGAGAAACTTCATTAGTATTATCACCTGATAGTGATTTCTTTAAATTTTTTGGTAAGTCAATTAAGCCTAATATTAAAAGATAATCATAATTTATTATCGTGAGTGAGATAATTATTGCAATTGGCTTAGTTTTTTTTGTGGAAGGTCTGCTTTTAGCCATTTTCCCGTCAAGAATTAAAAGCATATTAGAAGTAATCAAAAATACTCCTGAGAATAAGCTAAGATTATTAGGAATAATTTTTTTGATTATCGGTTTTTTAATAATTTGGTATATAAAAAGTTAAATGAAATTATTTTGTAAAACAGCTTTTATTTTAATTATTTTTAGTTTTTCTATTGCTAATTCTAAAGCAGTTCCTGAGTCTTTTGCAGATTTAGCGGATAAACTTATGCCTTCAGTAGTAAATATTTCTACTACACAAACGGTCAGAACAACTACTAATCAATTTCCTTTTCAGTTTCCACCAGGTTCACCTTTCGGTGAAATGTTTAAAGACTTTGAGAGACCTACTGAAAGAAAAGCATCTTCATTGGGGTCTGGGTTTATTATTGATACCAAAGGCACAGTCATTACAAACAATCACGTAATTTCTGGAGCTGATGATATTTTAGTTAGAGTAGAAGATAAAGAATATAAAGCTAAAGTAATAGGAGCTGATCCTTATATGGATATAGCAGTATTAAAAATGGAGACAAAAGATCAATTTAAACCTGTAAGTTTTGGCGACTCGGATAAAGCAAGGGTTGGAGATTGGGCAGTTGCAATAGGAAACCCTTTCGGATTAGGGGGGACCGTAACAGCGGGAATTATTTCAGCAAGAAACAGAGATATTAATCTTACAAGATACGACGACTTCATTCAAACAGATGCTTCAATAAATCAAGGTAATTCTGGAGGCCCTTTGTTTAATTTAAAAGGAGAGGTAATTGGAATCAACACAGCAATTATTGCACCGGGACAGTCGGGTTCAATAGGAATAGGGTTTGCTATACCTGCAAATGCTGCTTCGAATGTAATTGATCAACTTATAAATTTTGGCGAAACCAAAAGAGGTTGGTTGGGAGTGAGGATTCAAGAGGTAACAAAAGAGATAGCAGAGGTAGAAAAACTTAAAAAACCACAAGGTGCATTAGTTGCCAGCGTAGGCGAAAATAGTCCAGCAGATAAAGCTGGAATAAAAGCAGGAGATATTATTTTAAATTTTGATGGAAAAAAAATAGATACAATGAGAACACTTCCAAAAGTTGTTGCAAGCACAGAAGTGGGCAAAAGTGTTGAACTCAAAATTTGGCGAAATAAAAAATTA
Source organism: uncultured Pelagibacteraceae bacterium (assembly GCA_902556855.1). Taxonomy (GTDB): domain Bacteria; phylum Pseudomonadota; class Alphaproteobacteria; order Pelagibacterales; family Pelagibacteraceae; genus Pelagilacustribacter. Next base: position 2,541 of record CACDXJ010000028.1, read on the forward strand.
CTTTCAAAAAGATTGATACTTGGAAGACTAGAGTCTTCTGAAGAATTTAAAGAGAAGAAATCTACTATTGTTAAAAAAGAAGAGGATATTGAAAGTCTAAAAATAACTGTAAGAGAGTTAGATAAAAATGATATTATAAGTAGAAATTTGAATAAAAAGACAACAGGGGCAGTAATAACTGAAATTTCAAATAGAAGTCCTCTTGCAAATCTTATTAAAGTTAATGATATTATTATTGAGGTTCAAAAGACACCTATTAAAACGATCAATGATTTAAAAAGAATTGTAAATAGTATTTTTAGAAAAGGTGAAAAAACATTATTACTTACGGTGATAAACCAAAACAATCAGAGACGTTACCTAGGTGTTAAAATAAATTAATTTTGTTTAAAAAAATAATTCTTATTGCAGGACCAACAGCTTCAGGAAAATCAAAATTAGCAATCTTATTAGCAAACAAGCTAAATGGAGAAATTATTAATGCTG
>CACDXJ010000029.1 GCA_902556855.1 uncultured Pelagibacteraceae bacterium
ATTGCAGCTTCAATTTCTAAATCTGATTTATGTTCAGACTTGGTTGGAGAATATCCGGAACTTCAAGGCATAATGGGAAAATATTTTGCATTAGCACAAGGTTTTGAGCAAGATGTAGCCAACTCAGTAAGCGATCATTATTTACCGACAGGTCTTACGTCCGTATTGCCTAAAAAACCTTTCAGTTATTCTATTTCAATTGTAGACAAGATAGATACTTTAGTTGGTTTTTTTGTTATTGACGAAAAACCTACGAGTTCTAAAGATCCATTCGCTTTAAGACGAGCCGCAATCGGTTTGCTTAGAATAATTATTGAAAATAAATTATCATTCAAATTGAGGGATTTAATTAGTTACGCCATAAGACTTTTCCAAGAACAAGGCGTTGAAATTAAAAATGAGGAAACAGAACAACAAGTTCTAGAATTTATAAAAGAAAGAATGCGAAATGTATTAAAATTAAAGAATATTAAAACTGATATTATTGAGGCTTCAATTAGCTCTCACACTGGAGATAATTTCTTAGCACTTTATGCAAAAACAATTTTAATGAATAAATATAAAAATAAGGGTATCGGACTTAATGCTATCAGTTCGTACAAAAGAGCTTCAAATATTTTGGAAAAAGCTGGAAAAGGAGTCGTTGGCAGACCTGATGCAGTATTATTTAGGAAAGATGAAGAAAAAATACTTCATGACAAAATAAATGAGATTCGTAAAGCTTTTACAGTCAAAGATGATAATAAAGACTATGAGAGCTTGTTAATAAAGCTTTCTGATACTAAAGAGTCTACAGATAATTTTTTTGACAATGTAGTAGTAAATGATGAAAATCAAGATATAAAAAATAATCGATTAGAGTTGTTAAAAATGTTCTGCAATACTTTTGATAGCTTTATTGATTTTTCAAAATTAGAAGGTTTGTAATGGCAAAAGTTATATTCAATTTCGATGATAAATCTGCAAAAAGATTGAAGAACAAAAAAAATATTTTAGGTGGAAAAGGAGCAAATCTCGGTGAGATGGGCAGTTTAGGTTTACCAGTTCCTCCTGGATTTACTATTATTACAGATGTTTGTGATCTTTTTTTTAAAAATAAAAAAAAATTACCCAAAAAAGTAATACAAAATATTGAGATAGAAATTAAGAATATTGAAAAGAAAACAAAAAAAAAATTTGGTGATCTTAAAAATCCTTTATTGGTATCAGTTAGATCAGGAGCTAGAATTTCAATGCCCGGTATGATGGATACAATTTTAAATCTCGGCCTTAATGACAAAACAGTAGAGTCTTTAAAAAAGAAAACATCGAATGGAAGATTTGCCAAGGATAGCTATAGAAGATTTATTCAGATGTACAGCAATGTGGTTTTAGGTATAGAAGGTCACTTGTTTGAGGAGTTAATTGATAATTATAAGTTAACAAAAGGTGTTTTGCTAGATACAGACTTAGACGAGAGTGATTGGGATGGATTAATTGTTAATTTTAAAGAATTGGTAAAGAAAGAAAAAAAAATTGACTTTCCTCAAGATGTCAAACAACAATTGTTAGGAGCAATCAATGCTGTATTTTTATCTTGGGAAAGCAATAGAGCAAAAACTTACAGAAAATTAAATCAAATACCAGATCATTGGGGAACAGCTGTAAATGTTCAAGCTATGGTTTTTGGAAATATGGGTAATGATTGTTCAACGGGTGTTGCGTTCACCAGAAATCCTTCAACAGGAGAAAATTCTTTCTTTGGAGAATTTTTAATTAATGCACAAGGTGAAGATGTTGTAGCTGGAACGAGGACTCCTCAATACATTACAAAAAAAGCAAGACAAAATGCAGGCTCAAAAGATCTCTCAATGGAAGAAGCTATGCCTAAAGTTTATAAAGAATTAGCAAAAGTATTTCTTAAATTAGAGAAATATTATAAAGACATGCAAGATATAGAGTTTACAGTTGAGAATAACAAACTTTGGATGCTTCAAACCAGATCAGGAAAAAGAACTGCTAAAGCTGCAATTAAAATTGCAGTGGACATGGTTAAAGAAAAATTAATATCAAAAAAAGAAGCAATAAGAAGAATTGATCCAAATACTTTAGACACTTTATTACATCCAACTTTGGACGATAAAGTTAAAAAAGAGGTAATCGCTTCAGGCTTACCTGCTTCACCAGGAGCTGCAAGTGGAAAAGTTGTTTTTACGGCCGATGAAGCAGAAAAATTAAATGGGATGATGCAAGATACTATTTTAGTTAGATTAGAGACTTCACCAGAAGACATACATGGAATGCATGCAGCTAAAGGAATTCTTACGGCTAGAGGAGGAATGACGAGTCATGCTGCGGTAGTAGCGAGGGGAATGGGGAGACCATGTGTTTCTGGCTCTAGTGAAATAACAATCGATTATGATTTAAAACAGTTTAAAGCTGGGGAGGAAATTATAAAAGAGGGTGATGTAATAACCATTGATGGTGGGAGCGGAAAAGTTATGAAAGGTTTAGTTCCAACTGTTCAACCTGAAATTTCAGGATACTTTTCTACTATTATGAAATGGGCTGATGAATTTAGAAAATTGAAAGTAAGAACAAATGCAGAAACAGAAGTAGACAGCAAAACAGCTAGAGAATTTGGTGCAGAAGGTATTGGTTTATGTAGAACAGAGCATATGTTCTTTGATGAAGAGAGAATTC
>CACDXJ010000030.1 GCA_902556855.1 uncultured Pelagibacteraceae bacterium
GTTCATTATGATAAAGAATTACTTTTAATCGATGCAGAAAGTCCATCAAAAGATGATTTAGAAAATGCAGACTATTATGATGTTGCTTACAAAGCTATGACCTCATTAGATCCTGGACTTCCTGAAGAAGAGGATCGTCAATTAATTCAAATGGTTTCATATAAATATGAGACTGAAGTTAAAGATCTACTTTTAAAAAATCCAGACTTTCTGGGTAAAATAGTACCCATAAAATTAACAGCTTCTGATGATGTTGATCAAGTTCATAAGGGAAATTATCCAAGAGATATCCCTGAAAAGAATAGAAGAGTAAATGATTATCAGCTGCAGATTTACGATATGCTTAATGAAAGAGGGGATATTTTATCAGAGTTTAACATTAGTTTTTTTACAAGCCCTGATTCAAGAGAGGCAGAACTAGCAGGTATAGCTAGCTCGTTTATGGGAACAGTTTTTAGTATACTAGTATGTTTAGCGTTTTCATTTCCTGTTGCAGTGTTAGCTGCAATTTATCTCGAGGAATTTGCACCAAAAAATAAATTTACAGATTTTATAGAAGTAAACATTAATAATTTAGCAGCTGTTCCATCGATAGTATTTGGTTTGCTAGGTCTTGGTGTTTTATTAGCAGTTTTTAATTTACCAAGATCGACACCACTTGTTGGAGGAATTACTTTGTCTCTTATGACATTACCAACAATAATTATTGCTGCAAGAGCCTCTTTAAAAGCTGTACCACCAAGTATAAGAGAAGCTGCATTAGCGATGGGTGCAAGTAATATGCAAACGACCATGCATCATACTGTGCCACTATCAATGCCTGGAACTTTATCTGGAACGATAATTGGCTTAGCTCAAGCCTTAGGGGAAACAGCCCCTTTAATTTTAATAGGAATGGTTGCTTTTGTGAACACAATACCTGGAACGCCAGTTGATCCTGCTGCAAGTTTACCAGTTCAGATATATATATGGTCAGAAAGTGCTGAGAGGGGTTTCGTTGAAAAAGTATCTGCATGTATTATGGTGCTTCTAGCTTTTTTAATTTTAATGAACTTGGCAGCTCAAATCGTTAGACACAAATTTGAAAAGAAATGGAGTTAAATGAGTAAAATCAAAGCGGAAAATGTAAATGTATATTACGGATCCAAACAGGCATTATTTGATGTCTCTATAGATATTGCAGAAAAAGAAGTTACAGCTCTAATTGGACCATCTGGGTGTGGAAAGTCTACTTTCTTAAGATGCTTGAACAGGATGAACGACGTCATAGAAATTTGTAGAGTTGAAGGCAGTATTAAAATGGACAACCTAGAACTGAACTCAAGAAAGTTAGATGTTGTGAGACTTAGGGAGAATGTTGGTATGGTTTTTCAAAAACCCAATCCGTTCCCTAAAACAATTTATGAAAATGTAGCTTATGGGCCTACTATTCACGGTATTGCACAGAGCAAAGAAGAAATGGATCAAATAGTTGAAACAAGTCTGAAAAAAGCTGCCCTGTGGAACGAAGTTAAAGATAGACTTGATGAAATCGGAACTGGTTTATCAGGCGGTCAACAGCAACGACTATGTATTGCTAGAGCTATATCTGTAAGTCCAGAAGTGATTCTCATGGACGAACCATGTTCAGCGCTTGACCCAATAGCAACAGCTCAAATCGAAGAACTTATAGATGATCTTAAAAAAGAGGTTACAATTGTAATAGTTACCCACTCAATGTCACAAGCAGCCAGGGTATCTCAAAAAACAGGTTTCTTTCATTTGGGAAAACTTATAGAATTTGGACCAACAGATAAAATATTTAAAAATCCTGACAACCAGCAAACTCAGGATTATATTACAGGAAGGTTTGGTTAATGAGTGAAAAACCGCACATTGTAAAATCTTACGAAGAGCAACTTCATTTATTAAAAGATACAATAGTGAAAATGGGAACTGGAGTTGAGAAACAGCTTGAAAATACTATTCAATCTTTAGTTAAAAAAGACATTAACTTAGCAGAAAAATCTATCAAAGACGACGAATTGACTGATAAGTATGAAATAAATATAGAAGAGCAAGTTGTAAATTTGATTGCCTTAAGGCAACCTATGGCAATAGATTTAAGAGAAACAGTTGTTGCTTTAAAAGTTTCTTCAGACTTAGAGAGAATTGGTGATTTAGCAAAAAATATCTCAAAACGATTAACTAAAATTGGAACTGATTTACCCAATGATATAACTAAAAATTTCGAAATAGCTGGTTTAAAAGCATCAAAACAAGTCAATGCAGTTTTAAACTCGTATTTACATAGAGATAAAGATAC
>CACDXJ010000031.1 GCA_902556855.1 uncultured Pelagibacteraceae bacterium
ACTGATGCAACTAAAAAATATTCCGGTCAGGTCGTTAGGTTAGCATTATTAAGTGCTCACTACAGTCAACCACTAGATTGGAATAATAAACTTTTAGAAAATCAACGAGCAACAATCGAAAAATGGTATCAATTGTATGAAGAAAATAATGAAGAAATACCTTTGAAAGAGATAGACATGTTACTAGATGATTTAAATACTCCTGGTTTCATTGCTAAAATTCACGAACTTTATGCAAACGCAAATAAAGGTGATGAAAAAAGTAAAAAATTTTTTAATAGTGCTTGTAAATTAATTGGTTTATTTGATTTAACAAAAAACGAGTGGGAAGAGTTTAAAAAAGTAGATAAAGATATTTCAGAGGAATATATTGAAAAAAAAATTAAAGAAAGGTTGGCAGCAAAAAAAAAAGGAGATTATAAGCTTGCTGATAAAATAAGAGTTGAACTAGCAAGTAAAGGAGTAATCATTGAGGATAAAAAAGAACAGACAACTTGGAAATTTAAATGAGCAAAGAGAAAATATATATATTTGATACCACTTTAAGAGACGGAGCTCAGACGGAAGGTGTTGATTTCTCAATTGAAGATAAAAATAAAATAGCAAAAGTTTTATCAGACATAGGTGTTGATTATGTAGAGGGAGGATGGCCTGGGGCAAATCCTGTTGATACAAAATTTTTTTCTAACCCACCCAAAATGCAACAAACTTTATTTACTGCATTCGGCATGACCAAAAAAACTGGTCGAAGTGCAGATAACGATCCCGGTTTAGCTTCTTTAATGAATGCGAATACACCAGCAGTTTGTGTAGTAGGAAAATCTTGGGACTTTCATGTAAAAGTTGCTTTAGGAATTCAAAAAGAGGAAAATTTAGAAAACATCAAAGAAACAGCAAAACATTTCGTTAAAAACAAGAAAGAATTTTTGTTTGATGCAGAACATTTTTTTGATGGTTATAAGGCTAACCCAGAATATGCAGTTGACTGCTTAAAACAAGCCTACGATAATGGTGCTAGATGGGTTGTGTTATGCGATACTAATGGTGGCACACTTCCGAATGAGGTTAGAGAAATCGTTACAAAAGTTTCAAAAATAATACCTGGAAATAACCTTGGAATTCATGCGCATAACGATACAGAAAATGCTGTGGCTAATTCTTTAGCTGCAGTTGAAAGCGGCGTGAGACATATTCAAGGAACTATTAATGGTTTAGGTGAGAGATGTGGTAATGCAAATTTGATGTCAATTATTCCCAATTTATGTTTAAAAAAATCTTTTAGCGATAAGTATGAAATTAACATTAAAAAAGATAAACTTTCTTCATTAACGGAATGTTCAAGATTGTTAGATGAAATACTAAATAGAAAACCTAATAAAAATATGGCTTATGTTGGAGCCTCAGCTTTTTCTCACAAAGGAGGTCTTCATGTTTCAGCAGTGAAGAAAGATCCAAAAACTTACGAACATATTGATCCAAAAATAATTGGGAACCATAGAAATATTATTGTTTCAAATCAAGCCGGTCGATCAAATATTTTATCAAGACTAGAACAATACGGAGTAAAAATTGACTCTAAAGATCCAAAAATCCAAAAAATTTTAGATGAGGTAAAAGATAGAGAATTTAGTGGTTATTCGTATGATGGAGCTGATGCTTCATTTGAATTATTAGCTAATAGATTATTAGGTAAAGTTCCTGAATATTTAAAAGTAAAAAGTTACGATGTGAATGTTTCAAAATTTGACAAAATACAAACAAAAGCAAGCGTAGTCTTCTTGATAGATGGAAAAGAAATTGAGTGTCATGGTGAAGGGAATGGACCTGTAAATGCATTGGATAATGCGATCAGATCTAATTTTAAAAAAGTAACAAAATACTATAATTTTTTTTCAGATTTAAAGTTACTTGATTATAAAGTTAGAATTCTGAATACTGGTACTGAAGCAACAACCAGAGTTTTAATTGAAAGTACCGATAAAACAGGTGTGAGCTGGTTTACAGTTGGTGTATCTCCGAATATTATTGAAGCTTCATTTAAAGCATTAATTGATAGCTTGGATTATAAACTTTATAAAGAAAAAGCTCCTGCTAATTTAAATGAACAGTAAATTTGGTTTCATTCTAGTAAAACCGCAACTAGGTGAGAACATAGGTGCATGTGCCAGATCAATGAAAAATTTTGGTTTCAAAAAATTAAACATTGTTTCTCCAAAGTTTTCTTTTCCTAATCATAAAACAAAAGTTACTTCAGTT
>CACDXJ010000032.1 GCA_902556855.1 uncultured Pelagibacteraceae bacterium
TTGTTTTGTTCAACTTTTTTATATTTTGTTTGACTTAATAGTGGATAGGAAAAAATGAGAAACCAAAGGGCTACAAAAATGGCAGTGGATCTAAAATTAATTTTTTGATCTAAATCGATTAAATAATTTGATTGAATTAATAAAATAATGGTCAAAATAAGTGTGATAATGCCACCTAAATACCCCAGCGCAAAAGCAAAACCAGACACCTTTCCCACATGTTGTTTATCCGCTGAATGAATTAATAATGAATTATAGAAAATAGAACTTAGTTCATAAAAATAGTTTGCCAAACAAACTATGATTAAGGTAAATAAAATATATTCAGTAGATGGTTTTGCAAACCATAATGCTGCTGTAAAAAGTATACATAAATAGGTGCTTGATTTTAAGATAATTGAGTTTAAATTCTTCTTATCAGCTAAATTTCCTAAAAAGGGTCCGCTTAATGCAATGCATAGTCCTGATACTGAAATGGCCCAACCCCAATATGCCTGGCCATTAACCATATCTTGAACAATTGACTCCGCAAAATAATTTGAGAAAACAAAAGTTATAATAACTGTTGTAAAGGCAGAATTAGCAAAATCATAAAGAGAAAATTTATAAGATATTAAATTCATGCTAATTTAATATCTTATAAATCCAGAACCACGATCGCTAAAAGTTTTTTCATTTTAAAGTTTATTACAATTGTACCCTAAATTTATTAGGTTTAATTTATTACATTGATCTGCAAATCTTATTTCATCTATGTACAAAATTTGAACTGTTGACGCTTCCTCATACTTCCATTTAGTTTTCACTTTTTTTCCTTTAGCCTTTATTTGATTTGCTCTGTCTTGATAAATACCAAAATTTGTTGACGAGAGTGATGAGTTTCCTGGCATTTTATTTTGCATATCTACAATTTTTTTGCCGTTAACCCATATGAATAAACTTTTCTTATTTGGTGTATGTACTATTACATCTATCCACTTTCCTAAGTGATTAGAAAAATGTTTTAAATCAAAAAAAGGTGGATCGTGATATTTTTCGCTTATTTTTCTACAAATATTTTTTCCCAGAAGTTTTTTGCTAATTTTCACGCACTCATTGTCGTGAAGAAAACTTCTTAACTGTACATTTACAATTCCTTCAGGTGAAATACCCATTCTATAATGTGCACCTTTGCCTTTTCTATGTATTTGATTGAATATAAGTGGCGTATTTGAATGAATATAATTTTTAGGGATTAATACGGAAAATGAAAGCCATTTACTTCCCCAATCCCGATACTTTGTTCCTATAAAAACTCGTCGTGCTCCCTCATAGCAATTGTTCCAGTTATTTATGCTATCATTTGATTTCTTGTATATCCCACAATCACCTGGATGACTTTCAAATTTAATAGAGATATTATCATCTCTTGAAATTTCATCTGTGATCAGGTCCTTTACCATTTTGCCAGCATGAATCCCAATGGTTCATTCTTAATTTTTTACCTTCAAGAACATTATCAGGTAAATTAATTAAACGACTATTACCACTACTTTTGCTTCCAGCTAATTCTTTCCACACTATTGGATCAGCATATGAATTATTTAAAAAGAGAAAAAATAATAAAAATATAGACAAACTTTTCATCGTTAAAATTTAAATTATCAGTATTAAATATTTATGAAAAGTAAAAATTATCTTCTAGTCTGCACCTAGTCTTCCCATATTTTAGCAGTGATAAGTGGACATAAAAGTTGGGTTAAGTTGAAGAGTTATGAACGTATCAAAGCTAGTCTGTTTGATGATAAGTTTAAATTAGTAACGAATATAATTTTTACCGTATAAACAACCTGAGTGAATAGCCAAAGCTCCACCAGAATAATCATCTAAACTAAATCCAGTTGCAATTTCATGAACTTTTTGAATATTTTCTGTATTATTTTTTTCGTCGTTTAAATAAAACGGTATCCAAGCTACATGGGCTCCATAACCTCGAGTTTTGACTATACTTGTTTTGCCTGCATCTGGGTCTAGGCCTGCAATTTCTTTGTTGTTATTTTTAATCAGTCTTTTAGCATGTGTTTCTAATTGATCT
>CACDXJ010000033.1 GCA_902556855.1 uncultured Pelagibacteraceae bacterium
GACCTTTTAGTTGCGGAGGGTCTTTAGCCTCTGATTATCAACAAATCGAGATAACTAGAAAGTTCAACTAAAAAGTTATCATTTTAATAAATTTGTAACATATCTGTAATAATTAAGAGTCCTCTTAATTCTATGAGTCCAATGTTTGTTAATTAATTAATAAATGAAAGGATAAACAATGAGAAAACTATCAATCGCTTTAGCTTCATTAGTTGCAATATTAGTTGTAACTTCTGCTCAAGCTAGAGATCAGATTAAAATCGTAGGTTCTTCAACTGTATTCCCGTATGCAACAGTCGTTGCTGAAAGATTTGGTTCGTCTGGTAAATTTAAAACACCAGTAATCGAGTCAACAGGAACAGGTGGTGGAGCTAAATTATTTTGTGCCGGAGTTGGTACAGAGCACCCAGACATAACAAATGCATCTAGAGCTATGAAGTCTAAAGAGTATGCGCTATGTCAAAAAAATGGTGTTGAAGAAATTGTAGAAATTACAGTTGGTAACGATGGAATAACGTTAGCTTATTCTAAAGATGCTAAACCAGTAAACTTTACAAAAAAACAATTATGGGCAGCATTAGCAAAAGAAGTTGCTAAAGATGGTGCGTTAGTACCAAATCCATATAAAAATTGGAGTGATATCGATTCATCATTACCAAACTACCCTATCAAAGTTATGGTGCCTCCAGGAACATCAGGAACAAGAGATGCTTGGAATTCATTAGTAATGAAAAAAGGTATCGATGATGCTTCTAAAAAAGCTGGCGCTAAATATAAAGCGTTAAGAGAAGATGGTGCGGTAATTGAAGTTGGTGAAAACGACTCACTTATTATTCAAAAATTAGCTGCGGACAAAGAAATGTTCGGTTTCTTTGGTTTCAGTTATTTCTTAGCTGCAAAAGATAAATTGCAAGCTGCAAGCATTGAAGGTGGTCAACCAAGTCTATCTTCGATTCAAGATTACAGTTACGCAGTTGCAAGACCTTTATTCTTCTACGTGAAAAAAGCTCACGTGGGCGTTGTACCAGGCTTACATGAATTCGTAAAAGAGTTCACAAGTAAAAAAGCTATGGGTAAAAAAGGTTATTTAACTGATATCGGGCTAGTACCCCTAGATGGCAAGTTATACAAAACATCTAGAACTAACGCTACGAAGTTAGTTAACATGCCTGCTAAGAAGTAGTAGTATCAATTAAACAAAAAGGGGGTATTTTACCCCCTTTTTTATCTTAAAAGCTCAATATGAATTTAATACTTGTAACTTTTATTATTCTCTTAGCTTTCACAAGTTATTATTTCGGTAGAAAAAAAGCTCTAGTTATTCAATCATCACAAAGACTTACGGCATTACCAAAATTTTATGGATATTATTTAGCTGCTTGGTGTGCTGCACCAGCATTAATAATTTTTGCTCTTTGGTCAGTTTTTGAACCATCAATCGTTAAAACATTTATTTTACAAGATTACACTGATCAGAACTTAACTAAAAATGAGCTTCAGCTTATTTACACAAAGGTTAAATCATTAGCCGCAGGAACTTACACGGGAAATATTACTAATTTTCTAGATGAGTCTGCTAATAAGTACATTCAATTAAAAGGAATAGCTAACAGCGCTAAAGTAGCAATTATTTTAGCAATTTTAATTTTCTCTCTGAGTTTTGCATATAGATCTGTTCAGAAAAATGATCGCATGAGAGAACCAGTAGAAATTTTTCTTAAATGGGTGTTATTTGTTGCATCATTAGGTGCAGTTTTAGTTACAATTGGAATAGTTTTTTCACTTTTATTCGAAGCGATTAGGTTTTTTCAAGCAGTAAAAATCTTTGACTTTATATTCGGAACTCATTGGTATCCTGCTAAAACTTTTGTAAGAGATGGTCAACCAGATCCTGAATTAATGAAGGATGCTTTCGGAGCTGTACCTTTATTTGCTGGAACTTTTTTTATTGCTTTTATTGCAATGTGTGTTGCCATCCCCATAGGTTTGCTGAGTGGGATATATCTATCTGAGTATGCTGGAAGAGGTGTAAGAAAATATGCTAAACCTATTATTGAG
>CACDXJ010000034.1 GCA_902556855.1 uncultured Pelagibacteraceae bacterium
TAAATTAATTGAAAACCTTAACGAAGAGCAAAAGAGTGCGGTTCTTAGCACAGAGGGACCAAACTTGATTGTTGCTGGGGCAGGCTCTGGAAAAACAAGAGTTTTAACAACTAGATTAATACATCTATTAAATCAAAAGAAAGCTTGGCCAAATCAAATTTTGTGTGTGACTTTTACCAATAAGGCAGCAAAAGAAATGCAGAATAGAGTTATAAAAAATTTAAAAGGTTCGTCCAATTCAATACCCTGGTTAGGAACTTTTCACTCAATCAGTGTTAAATTTTTGAGAAGACACGCTGAGGCTCTTGGATACAAAAGTAATTTTACTATCTTAGATACCGATGATCAAAAAAAATTAATAAGAAATATAGTAAAAGCTGAGGATCTTGATGCTAAAAAATTTTCCCCACAATTAATAATTTATCATATAGATCAATGGAAAAATAAAGGCCTACTACCCAGTGATGTCAAAATAGAAAAAAAAAACTCTATTATAAGTTCAATCCTTAAAGTTTATAAAATTTATCAAGAGAAGACCAAAGATTTAAACGCGTTTGATTTTGGAGACTTGATTTTATTTTGCGTAAAACTTTTTGAGGAACATATGGATATAAGACAAATATATCAAAATAATTTTAAATATATATTAGTCGATGAGTTTCAAGATACAAATTTTATTCAAAATAAATGGCTTAATCTACTAGTTAATGAAAACCAGAATATATGTTGTGTTGGTGATGATGACCAATCGATCTATAGTTGGAGAGGTGCAGAAATAAAAAATTTTTTAACCTTTGATAAACTTTATCAAAATTGCAAAATATTTAAACTTGAACAAAATTATCGTTCTACAAAAAATATTTTAGAAACTGCTTCAAAACTAATTTCAAATAATACCAATAGAGTTAACAAAACATTGTGGTCATCTGCAAGCCAAGGAGATTTAGTCAAATTAAATTGTTACAGAACTGGTAAAGATGAAGCTATAGGTGTGAGCGACATAATAGAACATAATTTAAAAAAAAAATATTCACTCAATAACATTTCAATTTTAGTTAGGGCTATTTATCAAACTAGAGAGTTTGAAGAGAGATTTTTGCATGTTGGAATTGGTTATAGAGTTCTTGGAGGAATAAAATTTTATGAGAGAGCAGAGATTAAAGATGCTGTGAGTTACTTAAGAATAATAAACCAAAAATTTGATGATTTAGCATTAGAGAGAGTAATTGGTGTTCCTAAAAGAGGAGTGGGGGAAAGTACTATTAATCAGTTATACAAATTCAGTAAAACAAATAAATTATGTCTGGAAGACACGATAGTAAAACTTATCGAACAAGGAAATTTAAAACCAAAAATTAAATTAGCGCTTACTCAATTGACCAATTCGATCTCAAAATGGAGAAAGGACTCAAAAAAAATGAAGCATTACGATCTTTTAAAAAGTGTTTTAGATGAGTCAGGATACTCTGGAATGTTGAAAAATAAAAAAGATTTAGAAAATGAGAATAGATTAGAAAACTTAAAAGAATTAATTAGGGCAATGAGAGAGTATAATGATCTTCAAAGTTTCTTAGAGCATGTTGCATTGGCTACTTCAATTGATCAAGAATGGGAGGGAGCAAAGGTAAATTTAATGACAATGCATGCAGCAAAAGGATTAGAATTTGATGCAGTTTTTTTACCGGGATGGGAGGAAGGATTGTTTCCTCATCAAAAATCTTTGGAAGAAAAAGGTGATTTTGCTTTAGAAGAAGAAAGAAGACTTGCTTACGTTGGTATTACAAGAGCTAAAAAAGAGGCTTTTTTATCTTTCGCAACAAAAAGAGCCTATCATGGCGATTGGATGGATGCATTGCCTTCAAGATTCGTAAACGAAATACCAGATGAAACTATAGAAAAAAATGAGATGGATCTTGACAAAAATAATGATGATTTTGATTTTAATCAGGATAGTTCAATAGAATTTGATGAAGAATTAAGAAGTCCTGGTTGGGAAAGATTTAAGAAAAAAAAGATACTTAGATGGAAAAAAT